>UBTA01000063.1 GCA_900468065.1 Hyphomicrobiales bacterium
GCCAAACGGGGCGCTGGAAGGCGTCAATTATATTTACTCATTAGAGGCGGTTTTCCAGTGCCCCGTCCGATTGAGTGCATGTTTTCAAAACCACGGCGGACACCGCGCGGGGATGCTTTCTGCTGACTGCCGCGCCGCATCGTTGTCTTTACATCCAGCCCTTCGGCGCTAGGTCGCAGGAATGGCTTTGAGAAAGGCGCGCATCGTTTCCTCGATTGGAAGGCGGCTGTGCGCTGAAGGAAGGAACGCGGGAATGGCGGATGCAATCACCACGGAAACGCTTAAGGTCTTGCAGGCGGAGGTGCCGCTCAGCGCGACGCTGCATGTCTGGCTGAAAGCGGTGACGCCGCAGGTGCCGGGGACGCTGGCGTTCATGCTCGGCGGCGACAAGATCGGCGAGGTTTCGGTCAGCAATGCCGAGGAATATGTCTTCCGCACTTTCGTCGCCACCAGCGGCGGCGCGCTATCCTGCGTCTATGATACTGCGACAACAGCAGTCTCCGTCGCCTATTTTTTCAACGCCGCGGAAGTGGTGGAAAAGGGTATCACCGTGATGCACACGAGCGCCGCCAATGCGCCGGCCCCCGCGCCGCACGGCTACCATTTCCGTCCGCCCTTCGGCTGGATGAACGATCCCAACGGCTTTGGCCGTTTCGCCGGACGGCCGCACCTGTTCTACCAGCATTATTCCCACGGCCTTCGCTGGAACACCATGCACTGGGGCCATGCGGTGTCGGAGGATTACATCCACTGGCATCATATGCCGATCTTTTTGTTTCCCTCCGAAGACCTGACGGCCCGGCCGGACCGGCGGGGCGGCGCCTTTTCCGGCTCGGCGATCCCGATTGAAAACGACGGCGGCATCCGCGTCTTCTTCACCGAACAGGTCATCGACCGTACACCCGAAACCCAGGTGCAACTGACCGCCACCTCGCACAACATCATCACCGCCAGCCAGGCCGAGGTCATCCTGGCAAACCGCCCGGTGGGTCTCGGCCTGACCCTCGATTTCCGCGATCCCTACGTGATCAAGGGGCCGGACGGGCTGTGGAAAATGGTGCTGGGCAGCCTCAGCCAGCAGGGCGGTGTCATCCTGCTCTACGAGACCGACGATCCGACCGCGGCCACCGGCTGGCGCTTTGCCGGAACGCTGCTGTTGGAGGAACGGTTCGGCACCGCCGTGATCGAGTGCCCGTGCCTCCTGCCGCTCGATGGCCCCGCCGATGATCCAGATACCCATTGGGCGCTGATCTACGGTCTGATGAACAGCACCCATGCCGATACCGGCCGCAAGAACCTGACATTGATTGCGGTTGGACATTTCGATGGGGTTCGCTTCTTGACGGATTTCGAACAGGAACTCGATTTTGGCACCGACAATTATGCCTTCCAGGCCTTCGTCGATGACGGAGTGCCTGTCGGCATCGGCTGGCTTGCCAATTGGGCGGATGTGTCCCACACGATCGATTTTCCGACCGCCATGACCCTGCCGCGCAATTTGCGTCTTGAGGACGGTGCCATCCTGACGCCCCCGGTTGCAGCCGTCGAGAGTCTGCGCAATGGCATCATCGACGATACAAGGCTTGCTGCCGGCGAAACCGTCCCGCTCGAAACCGGGGCGGTGGAGATACTCTTGGATCTGTCATGGCCCGGCGCATCCTTCATCCTCCATTTCGATCACCCGGATGCCGGTCTGGCGCTGCAACTCGACGCCGAAGGCTTGTCCATCCTCTATGCGCTGCCGGGTGTGGTGACCGAGCCGCGCTACATCGCCCGCGGCGCGCGTCCCGTCAGCCTGCGGATTTTCCTCGATGCAGGCTCGATCGAGGTCTTTGCCGATCACGGCCGCTGGGCGGGGACAAAGCGTATCGAAGGGTTTGAGCCGGTCCGTTCGGTGCGGCTGGAGGCGGCTGAGGGTTACGTAACGTCAGGCCGCATCTTTGCGCTGAAACTGTAGAGTTTTCCACTGGCGATCAGCCGAAAAGGGGGTGAAAGGGCCGTCCGGATTTATCTAAAAACGTCTCTTTAACGTTTACCGGTTAGTAATCTCTCTGAAAGTGAGAGATCTCAAGCGATGCGTATTGCGTTTATCGTCGCCCTTCTGCTGCTGGCCGGCTGTGCGAGTGCACCCCGGGATATCCGGAATGCATGCGCGATTTTTGATCAGCGCGATGGCTGGCTGGACAACTGGCAGCGCGCGGCAAACCATGCCGAGCGTCAATACGGCATCCCTGTACCAATCCTGATGGCGACGATCTACACCGAGTCCGGTTTCCGGCCGAATGCCCGGCCGCCTCGCACAAAACTGTTCGGTTTCATTCCCTGGAAACGCCAATCGACCGCCTACGGTTTCTCTCAGGCGCTGAACGGGACCTGGTCGGAATACAAGGAGTCGACCGGTCATCTGCTCGCGCGACGAACGAAGTTTTCCGACGCGATCCACTTCATCGCCTGGTATCACAATAAAAACAGCAGGAAGAACGGCATCGCCCGCAATGACGCCTACAATCTCTATCTGGCTTACTACCTGGGGGATGCCGGCTACAGAAAGGGCGGTTGGCGCGGCAATACCCAACTGCAGAAAGCCGCCCAGCGTTCGGCCAACATCGCCAATGCCTATGCCAAGCAGCTGCGCTCCTGCAACTGACGCCAATTCCTCATTGTGAAAATGCCGGATCCCAATAGGGCGGGCTGCCGAACGTGCCCCGCAGATGATCCGCCAGCGCCCGCAGTTTCACCGATGGCCGCCGTCCGTCCGGATGGGCGATGTGGATATATTCAAGCTCCGGCTGCACGCCGATATCGACCGTCTCGAGTTCCCCCGCTGCAACCTCAGCACCAACGATGAACATCGGAATGAGTGCAATGCCGAGGCCCGCGATGGCCGCGTCGCGCAGCATGTCGCCATTGTTGAGGCCAAGGCCCATCTTGCCGCGCACGATCACCGTGCCGCCGATGCTGGGAAAGCGCCAATCGGCAACGCCGCGGTTGGTGTAGAAGATGCCACGATGCTGTTCGAGCTCCTCGATGGATGCCGGCTTGCCGTTTTCCCTGAGATAGGCGGGCGAGGCGACCAGCACGCGACGGCTCGGCGCCAGGCGCCAGGCCATCAGCCGTGAATCGGCGATCGGGCCGTTGCGCACCACGGCATCATATCCGTCGGCTGCCGCATCGACACGCCGGTCGTCGAGATCGAGCGTCAGTTGCAGATTGGGATGTTCGGCGAGGAACGGATAGAGTGCTGGCCCGAGATGCATGCGGCCGAAGGTAACCGGTGCGGAAATGCGCAAGGGGCCGGAGATCGTGCCGCGCCGTTCGGCCATGTCCGATGTCGCGTCCTCGATCTCTTGGACAATGCGGTTGGCGCGCTCAAGAAAAGCGATCCCGTCCTCCGTCAAAGTGAGTTTGCGGGTGGTGCGATGTAGCAGGCCGGCGCCAAGGCTGCGCTCAAGTTCGGCAAGCCGCTCACTGACCACCGACTTCGACAGCCGAAGCCTGCGTGCCGCCTCGCTGATCGAGCCGCTTTCGGCAACAGTGACAAAACTGCTTATACCTTCAAGCTTCATCATCGTTCGGTTTTTCCGGATACGAGTTCCCCAATTTGCAGACTAATCCGAACGTTGGAATAAAGCCATATTCGCCTCAAGCAAACGGCATCAAGGGACAGCCACACGGCGTCTCAACCGCTCTGCCAGAAGAGGAAAAGATCATGGAACGCCTGTCCAACAAAGTTGCAATTGTCACCGGTGCCAGCGCCGGTATCGGCCGCGCCACCGCAAAACTGTTCGCCGCCGAAGGCGCAAAACTCGTCGTCGGCGCCCGCCGCCAGAGCGAGCTTGACGCGCTTGTTGCCGAGATCAAGGCAGAGGGCGGCGACGCTGTCGCCCTTGCCGGTGACGTCCGCTCGGAAGACTATGCCAAGGCGCTTGTCGCCCTTGCCGTCGAACAATACGGCCGCCTCGACGTGGCCTTCAACAATGCAGGAACGCTCGGCGAAGCCGGTCCGTCCACCGGTGTCTCCGAACAAGGCTGGAACGATGCCATCGCCATCAACCTCACCGGATCGTTTCTCGGCGCCAAGCATCAGATCACCGAGATGGTCAAGCATGGCGCAGGCTCGGTGATCTTCACCTCGACCTTCGTCGGCTACAGCTTCGCATTCCCGGGTGTTGCTGCCTACGCTGCCTCAAAAGCTGGCCTGATCGGCCTGACCCAGGCACTGGCCGCCGAATTCGGCCCGCAGGGCGTGCGTGTCAATGCCATCCTGCCCGGTGCCGTCGATACGGACATGTACCGCGAGATGAACAACACGCCGGAATCTCAGTCCTTCATCACCAATCTGCATGCCCTGAAGCGGGTTGCTACAGCGGAAGAGCTTGCCCGCTCGGTACTCTATCTCGCGTCGGATGATTCCACCTTTGTCACCGGAACGGCTTCGTTGGTGGACGGCGGCGCCTCGATCACCCGCGCCTGATCGCGCTGGCGCTTCAGGGGGCGAGCAACTTCAGTCCCCTCTCGAAGCCAAGGCCCGGCGCTTTTCACCGGGTTTTTGATCGTGTCGGGTGCGTTCTCCATTTTCCCCACCGGTCCAAATTTCCTTGAAAATGTCGTATAAAAAGGGCAAAGCACCTGCCAACGCTGAGCCTCAAGGAAATCTATGACCGTTGCTCCTCGCACGTCCCGCCAGCTTGACCATCTGGTCCTGCCGGTCGGTGAACTCGCAACTGCCCGAAACCGGCTGCAACAGCTGGGTTTTACCGTCGCTGCGGATGCCCGCCATCCTTTTGGAACGGAAAACGCCTGCGTCTTCTTTTCCGACAAGACCTATCTTGAGCCTCTCGGCATCGCTCAGCGCGAGGAATGCGAAGCGGCGGCGCTTGCTGGCAATGTCTTCGTTGCCCGCGATCAGGCTTACCGGTTTCGTCGCGGACAGGATGGCTTTTCGGCGATCGTCCTGAGCACGGACGATGCAACTGTCGACCTTGCCCGTTTTCGCGAAAAAGGCATCTCGGCCGGCGATATGCTGGAATTTTCGCGGCCGATGAAGCTGCCCGATGGTTCCGAGGCTGTCGGCAGCTTTCGTCTGTCGTTTGCCGCCGACCTGCGTGCACCGGATTTCTTCTTTTTCAGCTGTCAGCGCATCATGCCGCTGCCATCGGACCGCTCCGTGCTGGAAACCCATGCCAATGGTGTCACGGGTCTAGCCGAGGTGGTTCTGTCGGAGCCAAACCCGACCGATTTCCAGTATATCCTGCAGGAAGTGGTGGATGAGCGCGAAGTCTCGGCGCATTCCTTCGGCATGGATATCGAAACGCGCAACGGCGTAAAAATTTCGGTGCTCAATCAGGCCGGCATGTCCGGATTTTTCGACAGGAAGACCACCGGCCATTCGCGCGGCCTGCGCGGCCGGGCCGTCGTCTTCAAGGTTGCCGATCTAGCCGTGACCGAACATCTTTTCACTGCCAACGCGGTGCCCTTCACCAGAAAAGACAATCGCCTGCTCGTTCCGGAAGTACCGGGGCAGGGTGTCATCTTCGCATTCGGAGAATAATCATGCAGACCAATGCAAACGTAGTGGCCGGCACCGGCGCCAATCAGGTGGTGTTTTCCAATACCCAAAAACTGTCGCTGATCGCCGGTCCCTGCCAGATGGAAAGCCGTGATCACGCCTTCATGATCGCCGGCACGATGGTTGAGCTCTGCAAGTCGCTGGGCCTTGGCTATGTCTACAAATCCTCTTTCGACAAGGCCAACCGCACGTCGATCTCCGGCAAGCGCGGCATTGGGCTGGAAAAGGCGATGGAAATCTTTGCCGACCTGAAGAAGGAATACGGTTTTCCGGTCATCACCGACATCCATACGGAAGAGCAGTGTGCGCTGGTCGCCCCGACCGTCGATATTCTGCAGATCCCGGCCTTCCTCTCGCGCCAGACAGATCTTCTGGTTGCCGCTGCCAACACCGGCCGCGTCATCAACGTCAAGAAGGGCCAGTTCCTCGCCCCCTGGGACATGAAGAACGTGCTTGCCAAGTTCACCGAAAGCGGCAATCCGAACGTGCTTCTCTGCGAACGCGGTGCCTCCTTCGGCTACAACACACTGGTTTCCGACATGCGTTCGCTGCCGATCATGGCAAGCCTCGGCGCACCGGTTATCTTTGACGCCACCCATTCCGTGCAGCAGCCGGGCGGGCAGGGTGCATCGTCGGGCGGTCAGCGCGAATTCGTCGAGACGCTCGCGCGCGCAGCTGTTGCCGTCGGTGTCGCCGGTGTGTTCATCGAAACGCATGAGGATCCCGACAACTCCCCGTCCGATGGTCCGAACATGGTCTACCTGAAGGACATGCCGCGCCTTTTGGAGACGCTTCTGGCATTCGACGCCGTCGCGAAACGCTGATGCGGGCTTTGTGAATTTTTCTTGAACGCCGGGTGCCGGGCTGCAATTGCTCAGACCCCGCCATTGTAATTTCCGGTCCATGAATTATGACAGGGCCATCCTCCACCACCATGTTTGAAGCAGGGAAGAGATCATGACTGCAATCATCGACATCATCGGCCGCGAAATTCTCGACAGCCGGGGTAACCCGACCGTCGAAGTCGACGTCCATCTCGAAGACGGCAGCTTTGGCCGCGCCGCTGTTCCCTCGGGCGCTTCGACAGGCGCACACGAAGCCGTCGAACTGCGCGACGGCGGCAAGCGCTATCATGGCAAGGGTGTCGAAAAGGCAGTCGAAGCCGTCAACGGCGAGATATTCGAAGCCATCGGCGGCATGGATGCCGAAGACCAGCTCCACATCGACGCAACGATGATCGAACTGGACGGCACGGCCAACAAGTCGCGCCTTGGTGCCAACGCCATTCTCGGCGTTTCGCTCGCCGTGGCCAAGGCTGCCGCTGAAGCCTCCAACCTGCCGCTGTTCCGCTACGTTGGTGGCCCGAACGCCCGCCTGCTGCCGGTTCCGATGATGAACATCATCAATGGCGGTGCCCATGCCGACAACCCGATCGACTTCCAGGAATTCATGATCCTGCCAGTCGGCGCCGACAGTCTGCGCGACGCCGTTCGCATGGGCGCGGAAGTCTTCCACGTTCTCAAGAAGGAACTGTCGGCCAAGGGTCACAACACCAATGTCGGCGATGAAGGCGGCTTTGCTCCGGGCCTGAACAGCGCATCGGAAGCCCTCGATTTCATCATGAAGTCGATCGAAAAGGCTGGCTACAAGCCGGGCGAAGACATGTTCCTCGGCCTCGATTGCGCCTCGACCGAATTCTTCAAGGACGGCAAGTACGTCATGGAAGGCGAGGGCCGCACGCTCGAGCCGGGCGCCATGGCCGAATACCTGGCCGAACTGGCCGCCAAATACCCGATCGCTTCGATCGAAGACGGCATGGCTGAAGACGATTGGGAAGGCTGGAAGACGCTGACCGATCTCGCCGGCAAAAAGTGCCAGCTGGTCGGCGACGATCTGTTTGTCACCAATTCCTCGCGTCTGCGCGACGGCATCAAGATGGGCGTCGCCAACTCGATCCTCGTCAAGGTCAACCAGATCGGCTCGCTATCGGAAACGCTCGACGCTGTCGAGACCGCACACAAGGCTGGCTACACCGCCGTCATGTCGCACCGCTCGGGCGAAACCGAGGATTCGACGATCGCCGATCTCGCCGTTGCTACCAATTGCGGACAGATCAAGACCGGCTCGCTGTCGCGTTCCGACCGGCTTGCCAAGTACAACCAGCTGATCCGCATCGAGGAACAGCTGGGTCCGCAGGCAAAGTATGCCGGCCGCTCGATCCTGCGCGGCTGATACGCACAAGCACTGAAATGATGAAACCCGCGTCTGGAAACGGACGCGGGTTTTTCGTTGCCCGGGTTATGGTCAACGGTCGGTTAATCAATGGCTGGTAGCGTGTTTAGGTATTGCGTATCAGGGCATGATCTATGTGGACCAAACACCATAAAAAACGGCAGCTGGGGCGGTTTGTCATGCCGCTCATCACTATCGCGTTCCTCACCTATTTCGGTTATCATTCCATCCATGGTGACTTTGGGCTGAAGGCAACCGAGACATTCGATCGGCAGCGCTTGGAGCGTCAGGCGCGGCTGGACGAGTTGACGACCAAGCGCCAGGTGCTGGAAAAGGAAGTGGCGCTGTTGAGCGACGGTTCGCTTGAACGCGACATGCTGGACGAAAAGGCGCGGTTTGGGCTGAATATGTCCCGCAGCGACGAAATCGTTATTTTTCACTGAGTTGCCACATTAACCGAAAACAGGTTAATGTGAAATATGTTATTCTTATCAATGGCTTGATAGGAATATAAGCCATGCAAATATGGCATTGCTGTGATGGCATTCTTTCCCTATGGTACCGCAAAAGCCAACCATAGGGAGGATTGAATGGCACCGCGAAAATCCGCGTCCGTTTCCAGTCGCAAGGCCGCTGCAAAGCCAGCGAAAAAAGACTTCACAAAGGGCACGATCGCCGAGTTCGATCGCGATACCGATCTGAAGGCCTATCGCGAAATGCTCCTCATCCGCCGTTTTGAGGAAAAGGCCGGCCAGCTCTATGGCATGGGTTTCATCGGCGGTTTCTGTCATCTCTACATCGGTCAGGAAGCTGTCGTCGTCGGCATGCAGATGGCGCTGAAGGAAGGCGACCAGGTTATCACGGCTTACCGTGACCACGGCCATATGCTCGCCTGCGGCATGAGTGCGCGTGGCGTCATGGCTGAACTGACCGGCCGCCGCAGCGGGCTTTCCCGCGGCAAGGGTGGCTCGATGCACATGTTCTCCAAGGAAAAGAACTTTTACGGCGGCCACGGCATTGTTGGTGCGCAGGTTTCTCTTGGAACAGGTCTGGCATTTGCCAACCGCTACCGCGGCAATGACAATGTATCGCTCGCCTATTTCGGCGACGGCGCTGCCAACCAGGGCCAGGTCTATGAGAGCTTCAACATGGCTGCTCTGTGGAACCTGCCGGTGATCTATATCGTCGAGAACAACCGCTATGCCATGGGCACCTCGGTGTCGCGTGCCTCTGCCGGTCATGATTTCTCGCAGCGCGGCGTGGCACTCGGTATCCCCGGCTACCAGGTTGACGGCATGGACGTCCGTGCCGTCAAGGCTGCAGGCGACGAGGCTGTCGAGCATTGCCGTGCGGGCAAGGGCCCGATGATCCTCGAGATGCAGACTTACCGCTACCGCGGTCACTCGATGTCGGACCCGGCGAAATACCGTTCGAAGGACGAAGTGCAGAAGATGCGCTCCGAGAACGACCCGATCGAAAAAGTAAGGGTGCGCCTGCTGGAAAACGGCTGGGCGAGCGAAGACGAGCTGAAGGCAATCGACAAGGACGTTCGCGACATCGTCGCCGACAGCGCCGATTTTGCCCAGGCCGATCCGGAGCCGGATGTATCCGAGCTCTACACCGATATTCTGCTTTAAGACCGGGACGAGGAAAACATCATGCCTATCGAAATTCTGATGCCCGCTCTGTCCCCGACGATGGAAGAAGGCACGCTCAGCAAGTGGCTGAAAAACGAGGGTGACAAGGTTGCCTCCGGCGACGTGATCGCCGAAATCGAAACCGACAAGGCGACCATGGAAGTGGAAGCCGTTGACGAAGGCGTTATCGGTAAGATCCTGATCGCGGCCGGTACTGAAGGCGTCAAGGTCAACACCGCGATCGCGGTCCTGCTTCAGGACGGTGAGAGCGCCGGCGACGTTGCGGCCCCGAAAGCTGCGGCACCTGTTGCTGCAGAGCCCGCCAAGACGGAAACACCGGCAAAGCCGGAAGCGCCGGCAACCGTTCCGGCTCAGCCGAAGGCGAACATTCCCTCCGATCCGGATATTCCGGCCGGTACCGAAATGGTTTCCACCACCGTGCGCGAAGCGCTTCGCGATGCGATGGCCGAAGAAATGCGCCGTAGCGAAGACGTCTTCGTCATGGGCGAGGAAGTTGCCGAATATCAGGGCGCCTACAAGATCACGCAAGGCCTGCTGCAGGAGTTTGGCCCGCGCCGTGTCGTCGATACGCCGATCACTGAACACGGCTTTGCCGGTATCGGCGTCGGTGCTGCGATGACGGGCCTGCGCCCGATCGTCGAATTCATGACCTTCAACTTCGCCATGCAGGCGATCGACCAGATCATCAACTCGGCGGCAAAGACCCTTTATATGTCCGGTGGGCAGATGGGTGCTCCGATGGTGTTCCGTGGTCCGTCGGGTGCTGCTGCCCGCGTCGGCGCGCAGCACTCGCAGTGCTATGCCGCCTGGTACAGCCATATTCCGGGTCTCAAAGTCGTCATGCCGTACACGGCCGCTGACGCGAAGGGTCTGCTCAAGGCCGCCATCCGCGATCCGAACCCAGTGATCTTCCTCGAAAACGAAATCCTCTACGGTCACTCTTTCGACGTGCCGAAGATGGACGATTTCGTCCTGCCGATCGGCAAGGCGCGTATTCATCGCGTCGGCAAGGATGCGACCATCGTTTCCTTCGGCATCGGCATGACCTATGCGGTCAAGGCTGCGGCTGAACTGGAGAAGGAAGGCATCGATGTCGAAATCATCGACCTCAGAACCATCCGTCCGATGGATCTGCCGGCCGTGATCGAATCCGTCAAGAAGACCGGCCGCCTGGTGACCGTCGAGGAAGGCTATCCGCAGTCCTCCGTCGGCACCGAAATTGCCGCCCGCGTCATGCAGCAGGCCTTCGATTATCTCGATGCGCCGATCCTGACGATCGCCGGCAAGGACGTTCCGATGCCTTATGCCGCCAACCTTGAAAAGCTGGCCCTGCCGAATGTCGGCGAAGTCGTCCAGGCGGTAAAGACCGTCTGCTACAAATAAGGGAGGGTGAAGAGATGCCTATCAACATCACCATGCCAGCCCTTTCGCCGACCATGGAAGAGGGCAACCTTTCCAAGTGGCTGGTCAAGGAAGGCGACAAGGTCTNNGCCGCAGGAGCCGCTGCTGTTGCTCCGGCCGCTACTGATAAGAAGGTTGCCGAACCTGCTGCCGCTGCTCCGGCTCCGGTTGCCGCGCAGGCATCTGCTCCAGTGTCGTCGGGCACGCGGACCTTCTCGTCGCCGCTGGCCCGTCGTTTGGCCAAGGATGCCGGGATCGATATCTCGGCAGTTTCCGGCACCGGCCCGCATGGCCGCGTGATCAAGAAGGACGTGGAAACCGCAGTTGCTGGCGGCGGCGCAAAGGCTGCTTCAACCGCCGCTGCTCCGGCAGCAGCAGTTGCTCCGGCTCCGCTTGCCAAGGGCGCTTCCGACGAAGCTGTCTTGAAGAACTTCGCCGAGGGCTCCTACGAACTCGTGCCGCATGACGGCATGCGCAAGGTGATTGCCAAGCGCCTGCAGGAATCCAAGCAGACCATTCCGCATTTCTACGTTTCCGTCGATTGCGAACTGGACGCGCTGCTTGCCCTTCGTGCCCAGCTCAATGCTGCGAGCCCGGAACGGGACGGCAAGCCGGCCTACAAGCTCTCGGTCAATGACATGGTCATCAAGGCGCTGGCACTCGCCCTGCGTGACGTTCCGGATGCCAACGTCTCCTGGACCGAAACCAACATGGTCAAGCACAAGCACGCCGATGTCGGTGTTGCCGTGTCGATCCCGGGCGGCCTGATCACGCCGATCGTCCGCCGCGCCGAGCTGAAGAGTCTGTCGGCCATCTCTAACGAGATGAAGGATCTCGGCGCTCGCGCCAAGAGCCGCAAGCTGAAGCCCGAGGAATTCCAGGGTGGCACCACGGCTGTGTCGAACATGGGCATGATGGGCGTCAAGAACTTCGCCGCCGTCGTCAATCCTCCGCATGCGACGATCCTTGCGATCGGTGCCGGCGAGGAGCGGGTGATCGTCAAGAAGGGCCAGATGGTCATTGCCAACGTCATGACCGTGACGCTGTCGACCGACCATCGCGCCGTTGATGGCGCGCTCGGAGCCGAACTGCTCGGCGCCTTCAAGCGCTACATCGAAAACCCGATGGGCATGCTGGTCTGACCCGGAGAGAGCGCCGCGACAATGTCTTACAAGGTGGGAAACGCAACTGAAAAGACACTGACAATGCGGCGCTTCTGCGCCGCATCTGCCGTTGCCGTCCTTTCCTTGTTCCTGGCGACGTCGGCGCAGGCTGATGAACTGAACCAGCAGGTTGCCCAGCGTATCGAACAGATGACCGGCAGGACGCTGTTGTTTCGCAACGATAGCGACCGGATCCCTCAGCTCGAATATCTTGGCCCCGACGGCACCGGTGTCGTCTGGTCGGCGGCATTGGGCGATAAGGTGGTGCCGGTCGTCTGGACGGCGAACAACGGCGATGACGGCAAGGGCTCTCTCTGTCTGCTGTTCAAAGGCGCGGATATTGGTACGGCCGAGAACCTCCGGCTGTGTGACGGCTTGGACGTTGTCGATGCCGGCATTCGCGACGCCCGCGATGGCGACCCTTATGGCCTGATTGGAGCGACGCGCATGAAGGTGGAACTGCCGCAGGACATCGACGGTTTGGCCGATATTGACCGGTTGTTGGGACGGGAATGACGCCATGAAAACAGTCCTCTGCTACGGTGACAGTCTGACCTGGGGATATGACGCGGAGACCGGCGGACGGCATGCGTTGGACGACCGCTGGCCAACTGTGCTGCAGAAGGCGCTGGGCAGTGGCGTTCAGGTGATCGCCGAAGGTCTGAACGGCCGCACCACCGCCTATGATGATCATCTGGCCGACTGCGACCGCAATGGCGCCCGCATCCTGCCGACCGTTCTGCAGACCCATGCGCCGGTCGATCTGGTTATATTGCTGCTCGGCGCCAACGACATGAAGCCGGTGGTGCACGGAACCGCCTTCGGCGCGGTCAAGGGCATCGAGAGGCTGGTCAAACTGGTCTGGCATCACAGCTGGCCAGGCGTGCAGGCCGAAGCGCCGGAAATTCTGATCGTCGCACCGCCGGTGATCAGCGAGACGGCGAATGCCAATTTCGCGGCGATGTATGCCGGTGCCATCGACCAGTCGTCGATGATGGCCTCGCTTTATGCCGACCTTGCCGATGAACTCGGCTGCGGATTCTTCGATGCCGGTTCGGTGGCGCGAACGACGCCGCTCGATGGCGTGCATCTGGATATGGAAAATACACGCGCCATCGGACGCGGCCTTGAGCCGATGGTCCGGATGATGCTCGGGCTCTGAATGACTGCGGCTTTGTATCTACGTGCAGCTGAACGGCGGGATGCGGCGGATCTGGCCATACTGGTTGATATCGCCTCCCATGGTTTTGCGACATGGCTCTGGCACGGCGCTGTGATGCGCGGAAGCAAGGATACCGCCATGGAGCAGGGGCGGTCGCGGTTGCGGATGGACGACGAGCCCGGCGCCTGGAAAGATGCGACGCTGGCCGAATGGGACGGTGAGATTGCCGGTGTATCGATTGGCTATGGTCTGGATGAAAATGTTCGCGATATCGTGGCACCCCATCCGGTGATCAAGCCGCTCTTGGACCTGCAGGTCATGGTGATCGGTAGCCGGTTCATCGACAGTCTGGGGGTCTACCGGCACCATCGCGGCAAGGGTATCGGGCGGGCGCTGCTTGCCCATGAGATCGACAAGGCAAACGGCAGGCAGGTCAGCCTGATCACCGAAAGCCACAATGACACGGCGCTGGCGCTCTATGCGGCCAACGGATTTGCGGAGAAGGCGAGGCTTCAGGCCGTGCCGCTCTTTGAGGATAGCAAAAGGCATGAATGGGTCCTCTTGGCCCGGAACATGACCTGAGGAAGAGGCAGGAAACAAGAATGGCAAATTCCTACGACGTCATCGTCATCGGTTCCGGCCCGGGCGGCTATATCGCGGCCATCCGCGCAGCCCAGCTGGGCCTGAAGGTCGCCGTGGTCGAGCGCGAGCATCTGGCCGGCATCTGCTCCAACTGGGGCTGCATTCCGACCAAGGCGCTGCTGCGGTCCGCCGAAGTGCTGCACCTTGCCGAGCATGCCAAGAATTACGGCCTGATGCTCGAAGGCAAGATTTCGCCGGACTTGGCAGCGATCGTCAAGCGGTCGCGCGGCATTGCCGAGCGCATGAATGGCGGCGTCGCCTTCCTGATGAAGAAGAACAAGGTCGATATCATCTGGGGCGAGGCGAAGCTCACCAAGCCGAACGAGATCGTCGTTGCCAAGACCACCAAGGCAATCGTCCAGCCGCAGGGGCCGATCCCGAAGAACACGCTGGGCGAGGGCACCTATACCGCCAAGCACATCATCGTCGCCACCGGCGCCCGTCCGCGCGCACTGCCTGGCATCGAGCCGGACGGCAAGCTGATCTGGACCTATTTCGAGGCGATGAAGCCGGAAGAGATGCCGAAATCGCTGCTGGTGATGGGGTCGGGCGCCATCGGCATCGAGTTCGCCTCGTTCTACCGCACCATGGGCGTCGATGTGACCGTGGTCGAGCTGATGAGCCAGGTCATGCCGGTCGAGGACGCGGAAATCTCCGCCTTCGCCAAGAAGCAGTTCGACAAGCAGGGCATGAAGATCATCCTCGATGCCAAGGTGACGAAGGTCGAAAAGGCCGCGAACTCTGTCACCGCCCATGTCGAGAAAAAGGACGGTTCGGTCGAGAAGATCACCGCTGACCGGATGATTTCGGCCGTCGGCGTGCAGGGCAATATCGAAAACCTCGGCCTCGAGGCGCTCGGCGTCAAGACTGATCGCGGCTGCATCGTCATCGACGGTTACGGCAAGACCAATGTGCCGGGCGTCTATGCGATCGGCGACGTTGCCGGTCCGCCGATGCTCGCCCACAAGGCCGAGCATGAAGCCGTCATCTGCGTCGAAAAGATCGCCGGCCTGCCGAATGTGCATCCGATGGACAAGCTGAAGATCCCGGGCTGCACCTATTGCAACCCGCAGGTCGCCTCGGTTGGCCTGACGGAAGCCAGGGCGAAGGCCGAAGGCCGCGATATCCGCGTCGGCCGCTTCCCCTTCGTTGCCAATGGCAAGGCAATCGCTCTTGGTGAAGACCAGGGCCTGGTCAAGACCATCTTCGACAAGAAGACCGGCGAATTGCTCGGTGCGCATCTGGTTGGTGCCGAAGTTACAGAGTTGATCCAGGGTTTTGTTGTCGCCATGAACCTTGAGACGACCGAAGAAGACCTGATGCACACGATCTTCCCGCATCCGACGATTTCGGAAACGTTGAAGGAAAGCGTGCTCGACGCCTATGGACGTGCGCTGAACGCTTGATTGTGTTAGGGCTCGCCTCCATCTGAAGGCGGCCCGCATTTCCGGCCTGAAGGAAAGTTGAAGTCACGATGGTCACCATTCTCGACCGCACAACCATTGATCTCGATGCCAAACGCATCCGCCATCCGGAAAAGGCCCACAAGCCGGATACCGAGATGCTGCGCAAGCCGGAATGGATCCGCGTCCGCGCGCCGACATCGAAGGGCTATGCCGAAACCAAGTCCATCGTGAAGGAGCACAAGCTCGTCACCGTTTGCGAAGAGGCGGGCTGCCCGAATATCGGCGAGTGCTGGGACAAGAAGCACGCGACCTTCATGGTCATGGGCGAGATCTGTACCCGCGCCTGCGCCTTCTGCAATGTCTCGACGGGCAAGCCGAATGCGCTGGATATGGCCGAGCCGGAAAACGTTGCCAAGGCCGTCAAGCAGATGGGCCTCTCCCACGTCGTCATCACCTCGGTTGACCGTGACGACCTGGCCGATGGCGGCGCCGAGCATTTCGAAAAGGTGATCTGGGCCATTCGCGCGGCATCACCGCTGACGACCATCGAAATCCTGACGCCCGACTTCCTGAAGAAGCCCGGTGCGCTGGAGCGCGTCGTTGCCGCCAAGCCCGACGTCTTCAACCACAATATGGAAACTGTGCCCGGCAATTATCTGACGGTGCGCCCGGGTGCGCGCTATTTCCACTCGATCCGGCTCTTGCAGCGGGTCAAGGAACTCGATCCGACGATGTTCACCAAGTCCGGCATCATGGTCGGTCTGGGTGAAGAGCGCAACGAAGTGCTGCAGCTGATGGATGACCTGCGCACGGCCGATGTCGACTTCATGACTATCGGCCAGTACCTGCAGCCGACTCGCAAGCACCATCAGGTGATGAGCTTCGTCACGCCGGAAGAGTTCAAGTCCTACGAAACGGTCGCCTATACCAAAGGCTTCCTGATGGTCGCCTCCAGCCCGCTCACCCGCTCGTCCCACCATGCCGGTGACGATTTCGCGCAGCTGCGCGCAGCCCGCGAGAAGAAGCTGGCCGCAGCCGCAGGTTAATCATCTGCCGGTTGCCAATTCGATTTTGAACTCTATGGTGCGCGGCTCAAACGTCCGGAGCCGCCATGCCGTCCAAGCCCACGCAAATCGAGGATGCCTTGCCGATCCTGCGGCAGGCAAGCCGCATCCTCGTGATCGGCTGTTCCGGCAGCGGCAAGAGCACATTGGCGCAGGCCCTTTCCGGCATGCTTGGACTTCCCTACGTCTCCATGGATCGCGATGTCTTCTGGATGTCCGGCTGGACGCAGCGGCCAAGGGCCGAGGCGCTTGCGATTGTCGAGCAGGCGGTGGATGAGCCGCGATGGATCATGGACGGCACAAGCCCCGGCACCTTGCCGCTGCGCCTGCCGCGCACCGATCTTGTCATCTGGATGCGCCCGCACCGTCTGGTTTCGCTCTCAGGCGTCATCAGCCGCTGGCTGCGATTTCGGGGAAGGACACGCCCGGAAATGGCTGAAAACTGCCCCGAACGCTTAACGCTCGAATTCCTGTCCTATATCTGGAATTTCGAAAAGACCGAAAGCCCGGAAATCGAACAGAAACTGGCTGATTACGGCCACGATGTTCCGGTGCTGATCCTGAAGTCGCGTGCGCAGACGCGCAGCCTGTTGGAGAAGCTGACGCAACAAGGGCCTGCCGTGCAGGCATGACGCGCTCGGCATCTTGTTTTTCCGCACATCATTGAATATCTGAACGCCATGCCACAATTCGAGACCCGCCGGCCCGTCAAGCATACGCCCGACCAGATGTTCGACCTGATCGCCGATGTTGAAAAATACCCTCAATTCCTGCCGCTTTGCGAGGGGCTGACGGTGCGTTCGCGCAAGGAGCGCGACGGAAAAGAGTTGCTCGTTGCGGATATGACCGTCGGCTACAAGGCGATCCGCGAGACGTTCACGACGCAGGTTCTGCTGAACAAGGCAGAGCGCATCATCGACGTCAAATATATCGACGGGCCGTTCAAATATCTCGACAACCGCTGGAGTTTCGAAGCGATGGGCGAGGGCGGCTGTTCGGTCAACTTCTTCATCGACTACGAATTCAAGAGCCGCATTCTCGGCGCCGTCATGGGCTCGATGTTCGACCGGGCATTCCGGATGTTTTCCGAAGCCTTCGAGAAGCGTGCCGACACGATCTACGCGACGGCATAACGCAACGTCAGTTTCCCGCCGTCTCTTCCAGCATATGAAGTGCCGTGCGCACCGTTGCCATCCGGACGGCGTCGCGGCCGATATCGCCATAGCGCATCTCGCGATGATGCACCGTGCCGTTCCGGCTGGCCGCCGCCAGATGCACCAGTCCGACCGGCTTTTCGTCCGATCCGCCGCCCGGACCGGCGACGCCGGTAACGGCAACCGCCATATCCGCCTTCGAGTGACTGAGCGCACCGCGTACCATTTCGATCGCCGTCTGGCGCGACACGGCGCCGTGCGTTTCAAGTGTTGCGGTATGGACGCCGAGCATCTGGATCTTCGCGTCGTTGGAATAGGTGACGAAGCCGCGATCGACCACCGACGAGGAGCCCGGAATCTCCGTCAGGATACCGGTAATCAGGCCGCCGGTGCAGGATTCGGCCGTGGCCACCATCAGGCCGCGTTTCGAAAACGCGGCGATCAGCAGGCCTGCCTTGGCTTCGATATCCTCGGGCCAGCCGCTCATGTGCTCTCTCCAGCATAGACTACTGTGGCCGTCGCGATTGCGGCGATGCCCTCGCGGCGGCCGATGAAGCCGATCTTCTCGTTTGTCGTCGCCTTGACCGAGCAGCGATCCAGCGAGATGCCGAGCATATCCGCAAGGTTTTCGCGCATCGCCAGCCGGTGCGGGCCGATCTTCGGCGCCTCGGCAATGAGAGACACATCGGCATTCATGATCGTACCGCCATTGTCACGAACGATCTTGGCCGCGTGCTCGAGAAAGATGCGCGAGGCGGCATCCTTCCACTGTGGATCGGACGGCGGGAAATGATCGCCGATATCGCCGGCGCCACAGGTGGCGAGCAGGGCGTCGGTCAAGGCATGCAGGGCGACGTCGGCGTCGGAGTGGCCAAGCAGCGTCTGGTCATGCGGCATGAAGATACCGCAGAGCGTCACGCCGTCGCCATCGATCAGCTGATGCACGTCATAGCCGTTGCCGGTTCGCACATCCGGAAGCGCGTTCCGGTTCAGTTTTTCATCGGCCATGGCTATATCCCGTTTAATTGTCAGTTTCACATTGTCCACCGACCCTTCGATCAGCGTCACCGGCATTCCGGCCCATTCGGCGATCGAGGCATCGTCGGTAAAATCGGAGCGGCCGGAGGCGGCGGCTTTGGTATGCGCTTCAAGGATCGGCGCGAAGCGAAAGCACTGGGGTGTCTGGGCGCCGTAAAGGCCCGCCCTTGGCACCGTCTCCAGGACCTTTCCGTCCGCAGACGCCCGCTTCAACGTGTCGGCAACCGCGACTGCGGGCAGGAGGGCCTCGGCACCCTCTGCAAGCGTTGAGACGCAGCGGTCGAGCAGGGCATGGTCGATGAACGGCCGCACGGCATCATGGATCATCACATGGGTAATGCCGGACTGTTCCAGCGCCTTCAGTCCCGCCAGTACCGAAAGCTGCCGCGTCGGCCCACCATGGACGAATGTAATGGTCGAAGTATCGCCGGAAACACGGCTGCATGCCTGAATGAAAAGGGCTTGATCATCGGGATGAATGACGACGACGATCGTCTTTTCCCTCGCCCATGTCGCAAAAACGTCAAGCGTATGGGTCATAACCGGCCGCCCACCGATGGAGCGGTATTGCTTCGGTCCATCCTGCGGCGAGCCAGCGCGTTCACCCCGGCCGGCAGCGACAATGACGACACCACAGGAAAACTGTTCTTTTGCGCGCATCTTCTATATGGGTTCCTGCAAATAGGTCGCTGCCCGGCCCCGCCACCGAGTGTACGGACAGGTCTTTCGCTCCAGTCTTCGTCAAACACCAGGCGCATGCCGGTTCGGCACGCGGTGCTTCAAATCGTGGTGGTGATTTACCGCGAAGGGGTGGGCTTTACCAGTTGTCCTGAGAATTTTGTCGTAGAGCTCTGAAATCGCTTGGCAAGCCCGCCAAGTATGTCTAAAAATAGTGCAGAATAAAGATGTGCCCGAAAGATAATCATTTGCAAATACCGGATTTGTCATCCCCGTTCCGGGTTGGCCGGCTCTCCTTTAGGAACCGCGTCGTGCTTGCGCCGATGTCGGGCGTGACGGACTTGCCGTTCCGACAATTGGCCTGGCGGTTTGGTGCCGGCCTCGTCGTCACCGAAATGGTAGCAAGCCGCGAACTGGTCGGCAACGCGTCGGAAAGCTGGTCGCGGTTGAAGAGTTCCGGCATCGATCCGCATATGGTTCAGCTGGCCGGACGCGAGGCGTACTGGATGGGCGAGGCGGCAAGGATCGCTGCCGACAACGGCGCCGATGTCATCGATATCAATATGGGCTGCCCGGCCAAGAAGGTGACGGGTGGATATTCCGGCTCCGCCCTGATGCGCGATCCGGATCATGCGCTGTCGTTGATCGAGGCGACCGTGAAGGCGGTTGATGTGCCCGTAACGCTGAAGATGCGGCTTGGCTGGGACGAAAACTCCATCAACGCACCTTTTATTGCCAAGCGGGCGCAAGAGGCTGGCGTCCAGATGATCACCATTCACGGCCGCACCCGCATGCAATTCTACAACGGCATTGCCGATTGGGATGCGATCCGCGCCGTGCGCGATGTGATTTCCGTACCGCTGGTCGCCAATGGCGATGTGGCGACGCGCGACGACGCCAACGAAATTCTCAGGCGCTCCGGCGCCGATGCAGTGATGATCGGGCGCTCCAGCCAGGGACGGCCCTGGCATGCCGGCGTGCTTGCCGGCGCGGTCGAGCATCCGGATGCCGCGGAAATCGCTGATATCGTTGCCGAGCATTACGGCATGATGCTGGAATTTTACGGTACCGATATCGGCCTTCGCCATGCGCGAAAACATCTTGGCTGGTATCTGGGCCGGTTTGCGCCACAACTGGCAGCGCAGGAGAAAGCGGCAATCATGACCTCCACGGAGCCCGCCACCGCCCTGTCCGGCGCGGTGGCCGCCATTGCGGCCGGGGCTGGCCTCGTCGAACAAAAGGATGCGGCATGACCGAGAAAATGGGCGACGAGGAACGGAAGGCGGTCAATTCGCTGCCGATGGCGGTTCTGAATGCCATCCAGAATCCGGTGATCCTCGTCGATGAGAATGGTCTCGTGGCCTTTGCCAACTGGGAGGCGGAGGCATTCTTTGGCGCCAGCGCCAATCATCTCGCCCGCCACGACATCAGCGCCTTCATTCCGTTTGGCAGCCCGCTTTTGACGCTGATCGAGCAGGTTCGCGAACGCCGCGCCGCCGTCAACGAATACCGGGTCGATCTGAGCTCGCCGCGGCTGGGTGCCGACAAGCTTGTCGATCTCTATGTGGCGCCGGTCCTGTCTGAGCCGGGCTCCGTCGTGATCGTCTTCCAGGAACGCTCGATGGCCGACAAGATCGACCGGCAGCTGACCCACAGGGCAGCGGCACGGTCTGTCACGGGGCTGGCCTCGATGCTGGCCCACGAGATTAAGAACCCGCTATCGGGCATCCGCGGTGCAGCGCAGCTTCTCGAAACATCTGTCAACGACGAAGACCGGGCGCTGACGCGTCTGATCTGCGACGAAACCGACCGGATCGTGTCGCTGGTCGATCGCATGGAAGTGTTTTCCGACGAGCGGCCGGTCGACCGTCATCCGGTCAATATCCATTCGGTGCTCGATCATGTGAAGGCCATCGCCAAGGCGGGTTTTGCCCGGAAAATCCGGATCACCGAGAATTACGACCCGTCCTTGCCGCCGGTCTACGCCAATCGTGACCAGCTGATCCAGGTGTTTCTCAACCTGATCAAGAACGCGGCCGAGGCTGTTGCCGATAAGCCGGACGGCGAGATCATGCTGACGACGGCTTACCGGCCGGGTATCCGCCTGTCTGTTGCCGGAACTCGGGAAAAGATTTCGCTGCCTCTCGAATTCTGCGTTCATGACAACGGGCCGGGTGTGCCGTCTGATCTGGTGCCGCATCTGTTCGATCCGTTCATTACCACCAAGACCAACGGCTCCGGCCTCGGCCTTGCTTTGGTCGCCAAGATCATCGGCGGCCATGGCGGCATCGTCGAATGCGACAGCCAGTCGAGCCGCACGACCTTTCGCGTTCTGATGCCCGCTTCCAAAGGGCCGACGGCCGAAGACAGCGAGCCACTGACCATCATAAAAGGACAATCCCGATGACTGGCGCCACCATTCTCGTCGCTGACGACGACGCTGCCATCCGTACCGTGTTGAACCAGGCGCTGAGCCGCGCCGGTTACGATGTCCGCATCACCTCGAACGCGGCGACGCTCTGGCGGTGGATCTCGGCAGGTGACGGCGATCTCGTCGTTACCGACGTGGTGATGCCCGACGAGAACGCTTTCGATCTTTTGCCGCGGATCAAGAAGGCGCGGCCGGATCTGCCGGTGCTGGTGATGAGCGCCCAGAACACCTTCATGACCGCGATCAAGGCCTCGGAAAAAGGCGCCTATGATTACCTGCCGAAACCCTTCGACCTCACCGAACTGATCGCCATCATCGGCCGGGCGCTGGCGGAGCCCAGACGCAAGCCGGTGAAACTGGAAGACGATCCGCAGGACGGCATGCCGCTGGTCGGCAGATCGGCCGCCATGCAGGAAATCTACCGGGTTCTCGCCCGTCTGATGCAGACCGACCTGACGCTGATGATCACCGGCGAATCCGGCACCGGCAAGGAACTCGTCGCCAAGGCACTGCACGATTACGGCAAGCGCCGCAACGGCCCGTTTGTCGCCATCAACATGGCGGCGATCCCGCGCGATCTGATCGAATCGGAACTGTTCGGTCACGAGAAGGGCGCCTTTACCGGCGCGCAGAATCGCTCGACGGGCCGTTTCGAACAGGCCGAAGGCGGCACGCTGTTTCTCGACGAAATCGGCGACATGCCGATGGATGCGCAGACGCGCCTGCTGCGCGTGCTGCAACAGGGCGAATACACCACCGTCGGCGGCCGCACGCCGATCCGCTCGGATGTTCGCATCGTCGCGGCGACCAACAAGGATCTGAAACAGTCGATCAATCAGGGCCTGTTCCGCGAGGACCTCTATTACCGTCTGAACGTCGTCCCGCTCCGGCTGCCGCCGCTGCGCGACCGTGCCGAAGATATTCCCGATCTCGTCCGCCATTTCGTCCAGCAGGCCGAAAAAGAAGGGCTCGATGTCAAGCGCTTCGATCAGGAGGCGCTGGAGCTGATGAAGGCGCATCCGTGGCCCGGTAACGTCCGCGAGCTGGAAAACGTCGTGCGCCGCCTGACGGCACTGTATCCGCAGGATGTCATCACCCGTGAAATCATCGAAAGCGAATTGCGCTCCGACATTCCCGACAGTCCGATCGAGAAGGCATCGAGCCGCTCCGGGTCGATGTCGATTTCGCAGGCCGTGGAAGAGAACATGCGGCAGTATTTTGCCGGCTTTGGCGAGGGGCTGCCGCCAGCGGGCCTTTATGACCGTGTGCTGGCCGAAATGGAATATCCGCTGATTCTGGCTGCCTTGACGGCAACGCGCGGCAACCAGATCAAGGCGGCCGACCTGCTTGGCCTCAACCGGAACACCCTGCGCAAGAAAATCCGTGAGCTTGGGGTTTCGGTTTACCGTAGCTCTCGCAGCGCTTGACTTGGCGCCCATAAGCGTTGCATTTTCGCCACAATATGTTGCTTAGAAAGCACACGGGTGACAGCTGAGTCTTTCCGCTCGTCATCCGCCGGATCTGGCCTCTCTGCGTTTGAAAGCAGAGAGTCGATCGGGTCATGGCGGTCATCTCTTGACCACGGCGCGTAAAATGCCCGCTGCCTTCCCATGGAAGGCGAGGCGGGACGGGGGATGCATTTCTGATGGCCGAAGGGCTGATTGTGCCACTGGCGAAAGAAGACGTTGCCGTGATCGGCCATGACCGGCGCGCATCTTTTGCGCTGCCGGGGCTGTTGCTGGCGACCGGTGCGCTGGTCTGCGCGATCATATCGCTGCTGGTTCTGCTTGGCCTCACGCCGATCAAGCCCGAAACCAATATCATCATCGGCTCGGCGGCGATCAACGCGCTGTTCGTCATCGGACTGCTGTTTCTGATCGGCCGGGAGATCCTGCGCCTGTTGAAGGCACGTAGCCGGGGCAGGGCGGCTGCCCGTCTGCATGTGCGCATCGTCGCGCTGTTTTCGATCGTCGCGATCACACCTGCCATCCTGGTGGCGATCTTCGCCAGCATCACGCTCGATGTTGGCCTCGATCGCTGGTTTTCGCTGCGCACGCAGTCGATCGTCAGCTCCTCGCTCGATGTGGCGCAGGCCTATGTGCTGGAAAATGCCAGCTATCTGCAGGGTCAGACGGTCTCCATGGCCAACGACCTGGAGCGCAACCGCCAGCTCTACAGCCTCGACCGGACGGGCTTCATCGAACTGATGACGCGGCAGGCTCGTGGACGTGGCATGCTCGGCGCCTTTCTGGTGCGTGGCGATGGTTCGCCGATCCTTCAGGCCAATATCCCGACCGAGCGGCCGCTGCCCGCCATTCCGAGGGACGCGCTGATGAGCACGGTCTCCGGCCAGCCGACGCTTATTCCGCCTGGCGTGACCAATCTCGTCGGAGCGATCATCCCGATCGACAATATCGAGGGTGCCTATCTCTACACCGTGCGCAGCGTCGACCCGAAGGTCATGCGCTCGATGCGGCTGATGGAGGAAAACACCGCCGAATACAAGAATCTCGAGGCGGGCCGCACATCGCTGCAGGTTGCATTCGGGGTGCTTTATCTCGGCTTCGCACTGATCGTGCTTCTGGCGGCGATCTGGACCGCGATCGCGGTTGCCGACCGGATCGTCCGGCCGATCCGGCTTTTGATCGGCGCAGCCGACAGCGTCGCCAGCGGCAATCTGAATGTCATCGTGCCGGTGCATGCGGTGGATGGCGATGTTGGCAGCCTGTCACGTACCTTCAACAAGATGATCGCCGAAATCCGCACGCAGCGCGACCAGATCCTTGAGGCAAAGGATGAGATGGATGATCGGCGCCGCTTCATCGAGGCGGTGCTTTCCGGTGTGACGGCGGCCGTGATCGGTGTCGAGGACGACCGGCGCATCACCATCGCCAACCCTTCGTCCGAGCATTTCCTGTCGCGCACCACGCTGGAACTGGTTGGCGAAAGGCTTGCCGATGTGGCGCCCGAGATCGAGCAGGTCCTCAACGAGGCCGCCAGCCGTCACCGCAATGACTACCGCAAGCAGATCAACATCATGCGGGGCGGCACGGAGCGGACGCTGAACGTTCAGGTGACGCGCGAGGAATCGCACGATGCCAAGGATTCCTATGTCATCACCGTCGATGACATTACTGACCTCGTCATCGCCCAGCGCTCGACTGCCTGGGCCGATGTCGCGCGCCGCATCGCCCATGAGATCAAGAACCCGCTGACACCGATCCAGCTGTCGGCCGAGCGGCTGAAGCGCCGGTACGGCAAACAGATCAATCAGGACGACCGGGCGGTGTTCGACCAGTGTACCGATACGATCGTTCGCCAGGTTGAGGACATCGGCCGCATGGTCGATGAGTTCTCCGGTTTCGCCCGCATGCCGAAGCCGACCAAGGAAAAGGCCGATCTGCGCAATATCCTCAAGGATGCGATCTTCCTGCGCGAGATGGGCAACACCCATGTGACCTTTATTCGCGACCTTGGCGAGGAACCACTCGACGGTACGTTCGACAGCCGCATGCTGGGGCAAGCCTTCGGCAACATCATCAAGAACGCCGTCGAGGCGATCGAGGCCCTGCCTGCGGACGCCGTTCGCGGCGATCGCAAGGTGATGGTGCGGTCACGCTTGAATGAAACGAGCGGCCAGTTCGTTGTTGATATTATCGACAACGGCCGGGGACTGCCGACCGAAAATCGCCATCGCATTCTCGAGCCCTATATGACGATGCGCGAAAAGGGCACCGGCCTTGGTCTCGCGATCGTCAAGAAGATCATCGAGGATCATGGCGGACAATTGGAACTGCATGACGCACCCGCCGATTTCGATCGTGGCCAGGGCGCGATGATTCGCATCATCTTGCCGCCGGCTGGACAAAGCAGCGGCACTGAAGACAGACAAGACAAGGATACTTCCTATGGCGGCTGACATTCTGGTTGTGGACGACGAAGAAGACATTCGCGAGATCGTCTCCGGCATCCTGTCCGACGAGGGGCACGAAACCCGCACCGCTTTCGACAGCGACAGCGCGCTTGCCGCCATCAGCGATCGCGTGCCGCGCCTCGTTTTCCTCGACATCTGGATGCAGGGCAGCCGCCTTGATGGTCTGGCGCTGCTCGACGAGATCAAGAGCCGCTATCCGGACCTACCGGTGGTGATGATTTCAGGCCACGGCAATATCGAGACCGCCGTTTCGGCGATCCGCCGTGGTGCCTATGACTTCATCGAAAAGCCGTTCAAGGCGGACCGGCTGATTCTCATTGCTGAACGGGCACTGGAAAACTCCAAGCTGAAGAAGGAAGTCTCCGAGCTGAAGAAGCGCTCGGGCGATCCCGTCGAGCTGATCGGAACCTCTGTTGCCGTGTCGCAGCTACGCCAGACGATCGAAAAGGTTGCGCCGACCAACAGCCGCATCATGATCCACGGTCCATCCGGCTCTGGCAAGGAACTGGTCGCCCGGATGATCCACCGGAAGTCCTCGCGGGCAGGTGGACCCTTCGTGGCGCTGAATGCGGCGGCGATCACGCCCGATCGTATGGAAATGGCACTGTTCGGCACGGAGGGAACACCAGGCCAGCCGCGCAAGACCGGCGCGCTTGAAGAGGCCCATGGCGGCATTCTCTATCTCGATGAAGTCGGTGAAATGCCGCGCGAGACGCAAAACAAAATCCTGCGCGTGCTGGTCGATCAGCAATTCGAGCGGGTGGGCGGATCAAAACGCGTAAAGGTCGATGTCCGCATCATTTCCTCGACCGCATACAATCTTGAAAGCCAGATTGCCGAAGGCGCGTTTCGCGAGGATCTTTACCACCGGCTAGCCGTCATTCCCGTTCGTGTGCCGCCGCTGGCGGAACGGCGCGAGGATATTCCGTTTCTGGTCGATATGTTCATGCGCCAGATCAGCGAGCAGGCGGGTATCCGCACCCGCAAGATCGGCGATGACGCGCTTGCCGTGCTGCAATCGCACGACTGGCCGGGCAATATCCGGCAGCTGCGCAACAATATCGAGCGCTTGATGATTCTCGCCCGCAGCGATGGTCCCGATACGGCGATCTCCGCCGACATGCTGCCGAGCGAAGTCGGCGACAGCCTGCCGAAGATTTCGACGCAAGGGGACCATCACATCATGACGCTGCCTCTGCGTGAGGCCCGTGAAATGTTCGAACGGGACTACCTGATCGCCCAGATCAACCGGTTCGGCGGCAATATTTCCCGCACGGCGGAGTTTGTCGGCATGGAGCGCTCGGCGCTGCACCGCAAACTGAAGTCGCTCGGCGTCTGAAACCCGGTTTTTATCGTTCTGAGACAGGTCATCCATGTCGCGCATTGCCTATGTCAACGGTGCCTACCAGCGCCATACCGAAGCTGCTGTTCATATCGAGGATCGCGGCTTTCAGCTCGCCGACGGTGTCTATGAGGTCTGCGAGATCCGCCACGGCTTCATCGTCGATCTGACCCGCCATCTCGACCGGCTGGACCGGTCGTTGCGGGAACTCCGCATGGCCTGGCCAATGACACGCTCGGCGCTCATTCTCGTCATCCGCGAGGTCGTGCGCCGAAATCGGGTGAGGAACGGGATGTTCTATCTGCAGGTGACGCGCGGCGCGGCGCGGCGGGACCATGTCTTTCCGGCAGCCGATACGCCATCGACTATCGTGGTAACGGCCAAGCGTATCGACGCATCGGCGATTGCCAAGAAGAATGCAGCCGGCATCAGAGCCATCACTGTTCCCGAAAACCGCTGGGATCGTGTCGACATCAAGTCCGTCGGATTGCTGCCGAATGTGCTGGCCCGCCAGGCCGCCAAGGAAGAGGGCGCCCAGGAAGCGATCTTCGTTGATCGGGACGGTACGGTGAAGGAAGGGGCGGCGACCAATGTCTGGATCGTCGACAAGGAAGGCCGTCTGCGGACGCGTCACGCCGAATACGGCATCCTGCGCGGGATCACCCGGACGACGCTGAAGGATGTTACCGCTGCGATCGGTCTGGAGATTGTCGAAGAGGCTTTTTCCGTCGAGGACATGCTGGAAGCGCGCGAGGTTTTCATTACGGCTGCCACCAGCATCTGTTTTCCGGTCGTAGCTGTTAACGGTAAAACCATCGCCAACGGCCATCCGGGCAGCGTGTCACAGAAAATTCGTGAAGCCTTTTTCGACATTGCGGAAAAGACCGCGATTTGATACCAAATCCGGGGGGACGCTTTAAAGACGAGTTTTTTCAGCGTTCGGGCTATTCAGATTGTATAATCAACCGGTTAAATCGTACCGGAAAATAAGAAAGAAGCGGCGCTATGGCGGAACGTTCTCAGAACTTGCAGGATCTTTTTCTCAATACCGTCCGCAAGCAGAAG
Organism: Hyphomicrobiales bacterium; assembly: GCA_900468065.1. Taxonomy (GTDB): domain Bacteria; phylum Pseudomonadota; class Alphaproteobacteria; order Rhizobiales; family Rhizobiaceae; genus Pararhizobium. The sequence continues at coordinate 27,940 of UBTA01000063.1, forward strand.
ATATCTCTGACAATTTTTCTTATCAATGGTGTGAAACTGACCGGCGTTGTCACGTCTTTTGACAACTTCTGTGTGCTTTTGCGGCGTGACGGGCATTCCCAGCTCGTATACAAGCACGCAATCTCGACAATCATGCCGGGCCAGCCGATGCAGATGTTCGAGAGCGAAGAATCCGCATCCTGACGGGATACAAGACACATTACCAAACGTGATACCAAATCGGCGTCGATCATCCCGGAGCTTGAAAAGCTTCGTGATGACATGCGCGCCGTTGTCATCGTCCCAGTCCTGAAAAAGACGGGCAGACAGAACGCTGAGATTATCGCCGCGACTTCGACGCGCAGCGACGAGAGCCGGCTGGAAGAGACGATCGGGCTTGCGCTCGCCATCGATCTCGAAGTCGTGCACGGCATGATCGTGCCCGTCGCCCAGCCAAAGCCGGGAACGCTGCTCGGCAGCGGCAAGATCGAGGAGATCGGGCATCTGCTCAGCGAGCACAATGCCGGACTCGTCATCATCGATCATCCGCTGACCCCGGTTCAACAGCGCAATCTTGAAAAGGAATGGAACTGCAAGGTCATCGACCGGACCGGTCTCATCCTCGAAATCTTCGGCCGCCGCGCTTCCACCAAGGAAGGCACGCTGCAGGTCGAGCTTGCGCATCTGAACTATCAGAAGGGCCGTCTGGTTCGCAGCTGGACCCACTTGGAACGCCAGCGCGGTGGTGCGGGCTTCATGGGTGGTCCGGGTGAAACCCAGATCGAAGCCGACCGCCGGCTTTTGCAGGAAAAGATCGTCAAGCTCGAGAAGGAGTTGGAGCAGGTGCGCCGCACCCGCCAGCTTCATCGCGCCAAACGCAAGAAGGTGCCGCATCCGATCGTGGCGCTGGTCGGCTATACCAATGCCGGAAAATCGACGCTGTTCAACCGCATCACCGGCGCCGGCGTTCTGGCCGAAGACATGTTGTTTGCGACGCTCGATCCGACGCTGCGCCGGATGAAGCTGCCGCATGGCCGCATGGTCATGCTGTCCGATACCGTGGGCTTCATCTCCGACCTGCCGACCCATCTGGTCGCCGCCTTCCGTGCGACGCTGGAAGAAGTGCTGGAAGCTGATCTCATCCTGCATGTGCGCGATCTCGCCGATCCGGACAATCAGGTTCAGGCGCAGGATGTCGTGCGTATTCTTGACGACCTCGGCATCGACGAGAAGGCGCGTTCGGAACGCATCATCGAGATCTGGAACAAGATCGATCTGCTGGATGCCGACGCGCATGAAAGTCTCGTCCAGAAGGCGGTAAACAGCGAAAACACCGTCGCCGTGTCAGCTGTCACAGGCGAGGGCGTCGATCATCTTCTCGACGAGATCAACAAGCGCCTGTCCGGCGTCCTGATGGAATGCAATGTCGTCCTGCCGGCCAACAAGCTGCAGCTGCTCTCGTGGGTCTACGAACACACGATGGTCGATGGCCGGGAAGACCTAGAAGACGGTTCCGTCAGCCTGGATCTGCGGATGACGCCAAGCGAATCGGAAGAGCTCGATCGGCGTCTCGGGAATAGCCCGAAGGCTGCTGCTCAGGATTGGTAGGCTACCTTCCGGCAGAGTTGAATATTGAAATCTCTGCGGAGCAATGCGCCAAATGAAGACGGACGCTTCAGTAGATTTTCCTCGACTGGAGTTCAAACGTTCGAAACTGCCATATCGGCTGGCCGTATATGCCGCCAGCGCGGTTTTGCCAGGGCTTGCCATCAAAGCGGTCTATGCGGTTTTGCCAGCCAGTCTCGAGGTCAGTCCCGTCGTTGCATGGGTCGCATGGTTCTTGATGGCGACCGGGTGTCTCGTCGTTTTGATGAAGCTCCTTTCGAAGATGGATTTTGAGACGCCGGTGTTCATCATCGAGCCGGCTGGCGGTACTGTCTTGCAGCATCGTATCAAGATGCTGCATTGGGCCTCGGTATCGAAAGTCAAATTCCACGAAAGCGGCCGATTCCGCCAAACCAAGATGATCGCCTTTCATATGGCCAGAGGCGGCACAGAAATGATCGATGTAAGTTACATCGCTGGTTTTTCGGCAAGGCACGTATTCGATACAGTGAGGACCTACCACGGGAAGTTTGGTCCACAGCCCGCCACTGAAAGGCGGTTCGCATTATGATTCTACCACTTGGACAGGGTTGGATGATGAATAGTAAAAACGGGGGAAGCGCCGTCGCCGCCGTTTTGCTAGACCGGACGTGGCTCCGTACGGCATGCCTGACGTAGCGTCATCTCCCTAAGTCAGTTGCCGCTCGATTGCCTTGGCGGCCTGCCACAGACTTTCCATTCGCTCCAGCGTTGCCGCTTCCAGCGTCTCTCCAGCCGCCTCCAGCTCCGTCTCAATATGCTCGAAACGGCGGCGGAATTTGGTGTTTGTGCCGCGCAGCGCCATCTCGGGATCGGCGCCGACATGGCGACCGATATTGACAACGGCGAAGATCAGGTCGCCGAGTTCGTCCGCTACCTTTGCCTTGTCATTGGATGCCAGGGCCTCGCGTAGTTCGGCTATCTCTTCCTCGATCTTGTCGAGGATCGGTTCGGGCGAGGACCAGTCGAAGCCGACCTTGGCTGCACGTTCCTGCAGTTTCAATGCCTCGACCAGTGCCGGAAAGCTGCGCTGGACGGAGCCGAGATGTCCTTTGTTGACATCGTCCGGCAGGCCGCGTTTTGCCCGCCGCTCGCTGCGTTCAGCCTTTTCCGCCTGCTTGATCTCGTCCCATTGCAGTTTGACCGCCTGGGGCGTATCGGCATCGGCCCGGGCAAACACATGCGGATGGCGCCGGATCATTTTTCTGGTGATCGCTTCTACGACATCGCCGAAGGCGAAATCGCCGGCTTCTTCGGCCATGCGGGCGTGAAAAACCACCTGCAGCAGCAGATCGCCGAGCTCGTCGCAGAGATCGTCCATATCGGCGCGCTCGATGGCGTCGGCAACCTCGTAGGCTTCTTCCAGCGTATAGGGCTTGACGGTCTCGAAGGTCTGGACGATGTCCCATGGGCAACCCGTTTCCGGCTGGCGCAGGGCTTCCATAATGTCGAGCAGGCGGTGGATATCCTTGGAGGGCTGCATGGGGCTCAATTCAACGGAATGGCGTTGTCGTCCTTGCCGGACTGATAGGCATCCGACAGCGACTGGTATTTTGCCCGAATGCGCTGGTCCTGTGCGCGGAGTGCTGCTTTGCCGGCTTCATCCGACGTCGCCATCAGATCGGCGATCGAGGACGACCGCCAGAAGGCGTTGGTCTTGGCATAACCGCCGGGATCGAGCCGGAAAACCTCTTTGAGGATTTTCAGGTCGTGCGGGATCGAGAACGCGTCGCGCGAATCCTCGTGGCTGAACAGATAATAGAAATTGTCGAAGCCGGCCCAGGTAATCGCCGAAAGGCACATCGAGCAGGGCTCATGGGTGGAGAGGAAGATCAGCTCTTTGGTGTCCGGCTTTTCCGCGCGCTCGTAAAAGCGCTTCAGCGTATGCACCTCGCCATGCCAGAGCGGATTTTCCGTCTCGTTGTTGGTTTCGGCAATCACTAGGGACAGATCCGATTTGCGCAGGATCGCCGCGCCAAAAACCTTGTTGCCGACCGCGACCCCCTTTTCAGTCAGGGGCAGGACATCGGTTTCGATGACGGTGAGCAGGCGTTCTGCAAGCTTGGAATTGTTCATCAGGTCATGGCTCCGGACACTTGGATTAAAGGCATTTAGCGGATTTTAAGTGGCATAGGCAATGCTTGGAAACCCGATCCTGCCGCCCTCAATGGTCTCGTCTTCGGAGATATTTGCTCAAATTATGCTGGAGTCGAGCAAAAGAATATCCGCCTGCAAAGGCATCGGAATTTCTGTTTCTTCAATTTTCACGGTATAAAGGGGATATTCCCCTTAACCTGTAACAGGATCAGATTCCCACGCTATGACCGAGCAACTGACCGTCTTTCCGGCCTTCTTCCGCGTTGCGCAGAAATGCGTGGCGGTTTTTGGCAATGGCGACGAGGCATGTGCCAAGGTTCGGCTGCTGTTGAACACGCAGGCCAGGATCGTTGCCTATGCGGATGAGCCGGAAGCCGGCCTTGCGGTTTTCCTGTCAAGAAATGCCGTCGAACTCGTGCAAAAGCCCTTCGAGGCAAGTCAGGTCGAAGGCGCGACGCTGGTATTTGCCGCCACCGGTGATGCCGCGCAGGATCGCCTGATCGTTGCGGCTGCGCGCGCCCAGAAAATTCCTGCCAATGCGGTCGATCAACCGGAATTCTGCGATTTCTTGACGCCCGCTCTGGTTAATCGTGCACCTGTGGCCGTGGCCATCGGCACCGAAGGGGCAGGCCCTGTTCTGGCGCAGATGATCCGCGCCCAGATCGATCAACTCCTCTCTCCGTCTCTTGGTGCGCTTGCGTCGCTGGCGCAGGCCTATCGTGATGCCGCCGATCGCGTCCTGCCGCGCGGCGTTTCCCGCCGGGTGTTCTGGCGCCGCTTCTTCTCCGGCCCGGTCGCCGATCAGGTATCGCTCGGAAATATCGCCGAAGCGCGCCGCGAAGCGGGCCGCCTGCTCCAGTCGGTCGATCGTGTTCCAGGTCACGTCTGGTTGGTCGGCGCAGGTCCGGGTGCCGAAGACCTGCTAACTTTGCGTGCCCAGCGCGTGATGATGGAAGCCGATGTGATCGTCTACGATGCGCTGGTGCCGCAGGTGATTGTCGATATGGGCCGCCGCGACGCCGAACGTCAGCCGGTCGGCAAACGCAAGGGCTGCCATTCGAAGTCGCAGGACGAGATCAACCAGTTGCTGGTGCGCCTCGGCCAGGATGGCAAGCGCGTCGTGCGGCTGAAGTCGGGCGATCCGCTGGTCTATGGCCGGGCTGGTGAAGAAATGGCCGCGCTGCGCGAAGCCGGTATCACCTATGAGATCGTGCCCGGCATCACCTCTGCCTTTGCGGCAGCCGCTGATTTCGAACTGCCGCTGACGTTGCGTGGTGTCGCCTCGTCGCTGATCTTTACCACCGGTCATGATTTGACCGGTGACGTCCTGCCGGATTGGGCCCGTCTTGCGATTTCCGGTGCGACGATTGCCGTCTATATGGGCCGCACCGTTGCCGCGTCCGTTGCCGCACGCCTCATGGAGGCCGGCCTGCCGGCGGAGACCACGGTTGCAGTGGTGGAAAATGCCAGCCGTGCCGAGCGCAAGTTGCTGCACGGTACGCTCAAGGATCTGCCGGACCTGCAGTATCGCGACGAGCTGGATGGCCCCGTCATGGTGATCATCGGCGACGCGGTCGCAGGCGCGAATTTCGAGCGTTCCCAGCCGCTGGTCAAAGGCAAGACGATCGGCGCCACCGCCCGCGCGGACATGCCGCACAAACAGACTGATGAAGTGAGGAACTGACATGGCCGACAAGGTATTGACCGCAAACCGCCTGTCCGACGGCATTTCCGTCTGGCTCGATGCGTCGGGCAACTGGGTGGAATCGCTGCAGGATGCGTTTGTCGCCCGCCATGCCGAAGCGGTCACCGCGCTGGAAGCAACCGGCAAGGCCGCCTTTGCCGATAACAAGGTGGTTGACGTGAATGTCATTGATATTGAAGAAGTGGAAGGCGTGTTGCGGCCCTTGCGCATGCGCGAGCGCGTTCGCGCCGAAGGCCCGACGATCGACTATGCGCCTGGATACAAGGGCCTGACCGGCCCCGTGCACGCGGCTTAAGGAAAAGAAGACCGATGTACCGTTACGACGAATTCGACCATGCCTTTGTTGCTGACCGTGTTGCCCAGTTTCGCGACCAGGTCACCCGCCGCCTGTCCGGCGAGCTTGCCGAAGATGCCTTCAAGCCGCTCCGGCTGATGAATGGTGTTTACCTGCAGCTTCACGCCTATATGCTGCGTGTTGCGATCCCGTATGGCACGCTGAACAGCAACCAGATGCGCATGCTCGCCCATATCGCCCGCAAATACGACCGCGGTTATGGCCATTTTACCACGCGCCAGAACATCCAGTATAACTGGCCTAAACTCTCGGACACGCCGGATATCCTGGCCGATCTCGCCTCGGTCGAGATGCACGCCATCCAGACGTCGGGCAACTGTATTCGCAACGTCACCGCCGACCATTTTGCCGGTGCCGCTGCCGACGAAGCCGCCGATCCGCGCCCTTACGCCGAAATCCTGCGCCAGTGGTCGTCGGTTCACCCGGAATTCTCCTTCCTGCCACGCAAGTTCAAGATCGCCGTCACCGGCGCTGAGCGCGACCGCGCCGCCATCCAGGTCCACGATATCGGCCTGCACTTGAAGAAGAACGACAAGGGCGAGATCGGCTTTGCCGTCTATGTCGGTGGCGGGCAGGGGCGCACACCGATGATCGCCAAGAAAATCCGCGATTTCCTGCCGGAAGAAGACCTGTTGTCGTACACGACGGCGATCATGCGCGTGTATAACCTGCATGGCCGCCGCGATAATAAGTACAAGGCGCGCATCAAGATCCTCGTGCACGAAACCGGTGTCGAGCAGCTTGCCGGTCAGGTCGAGCAGGAATTCCTGCAGCTGAAGAACACCGAATTGAAGCTGCCGGAGGCCGATATCCAGGCCATTACCGAGTATTTTTCGCCGCCGCCACTGACCGATCGTCCCGAGGGCTGGGCCAATCTGGCCGGTTGGAAGAAAGCCGATCCGGAGTTTGGCCGCTGGGTCCAGCAGAACGTCCAGCCGCACAAACATCCGGATTATGGCATGGTGACGGTTTCGCTGAAGCCGATCGGGGGTATTCCCGGCGATGCCAGCGATAGCCAGATGGATGCGATTGCCGATCTGGCGCAGGAATACGCCTTCGATGAAATCCGCATCAGCCACGAGCAGAACATCATCCTGCCACATGTGGCGCTGGCCGATCTGGAAGCGCTCTATCGCGGTCTCGTTTCGATTGGTCTGGCAACGGCCAATGCCGGTCTGATCACGGATATCATTGCCTGTCCCGGCTTGGACTATTGCGCGCTCGCCAATGCGCGCTCGATCCCGCTGTCTCAGGAAATCTCCAGCCGTTTCGGTGACCCGGACCGGCAGGCCGAGATCGGCGAGCTGAAGATCAAGATCTCCGGCTGCATCAATGCCTGTGGCCATCACCATGTCGGTCACATCGGCCTGTTGGGTGTGGAAAAGAAGGGTGCCGAACTCTACCAGATCACGCTGGGCGGTTCCGGCGACGAGAACACCTCGATCGGCGAGATCATCGGCCGCGGCTTTGAGCCTGAAAAGGTCACCGATGCGATCGAGACGATCGTCAACACCTATCTGTCCTTGCGCACGGATCCGTCGGAAATCTTCCTCGCGGCCTATCGCCGGGTCGGGCCGCAGCCCTTCAAGGATGCGCTCTACGGCGGCAATGCCCAGGAAGCGGCCTGAGGTTCAAGGACAAGCATATGACACAGATCTGGAAAGAAACCGGTTTCGTGACAGACGACCCATGGGTCGTCGAGACGGAAGAGACCAAGGCCGGCTCGAACGAAAAAGCCATTCTCGGGATCGATGCCTTTGTTGAAAAGGCATCGTCCGGCGATAGCGGGCTTGGCGTTTTGGTCAACCCGGCCGACGATATCACGCGGCTGCAGCCGTTTCTGGAGCAGGTGTCGCTGATTGCGGTCGCCTTTCCGGCTTTCAATGACGGCCGGGCGTTCAGCCATGCATCGCTGCTGCGCGTTCGTCTTCATTACGGCAAGGAAATCCGCGCTGTCGGTGACGTGCTGATCGACCAGGTGCCGCTGATGCTGCGCTGTGGCATCGACAGTTTCGCCGTCAGCAACGAAACGGCCCTGAAGCGCCTCTCCGAAGGGCGGCTGCCGGGCATCGACAATCACTACCAGCCGACGGCAAAACCGTCGGCGGATGCGAAATCCTACAGCTGGCGGCGGGTTTCCTGAGCCCGCGACACACTGAAGCACGCATGAATTTGCAAAAGGCGCTATAATTGGAACGGAATTGCTTCCAAACCAGCGCCTTTTGGAATATCCGCTGATACCTGAAAGAATTGCTCATCATTACAGGACCTGACGCCGAAATGAATGCTCCTGCCAAGATCGAAGAATTTGCCGTAACCGTCCCTGCCGGCGTGTTCGCTGAAACGGTGACGAAGGTCACGCATTATACGGACCGGCTGTTCAGCTTCCGCATGACGCGTCCGACCGAGTTTCGCTTCCGCTCGGGAGAATTCGCCATGATCGGCCTGATGGTCGATGGCAAACCGATCTACCGCGCCTATTCGATCGCCAGCCCCGCCTGGGACGAAGAGCTTGAATTCTTCTCGATCAAGGTGCCGGACGGCCCGCTGACGTCGCATCTGCAGGGTATCAAGCCCGGCGATCAGGTGCTGATGCGCAAGAAGCCGACAGGCACGCTGGTGCTCGACGCCCTGACGCCCGGCAAGCGCCTCTATATGTTTTCGACCGGAACCGGCATCGCACCGTTTGCAAGCCTGATCCGCGATCCGGAAACCTTCGAGAAGTTCGAGGAAGTCATCCTCACCCACACGACCCGTGACGTGGCCGAGCTGAAATACGGCTTCGATCTGATCGAGGAAATCCGCAACCACGAATTCTTGGCCGAACTGGTCGGCGACAAGCTGCGCCACTATGCGACGGTCACCCGCGAGGACTATCCGTTCAAGGGCCGCATCACCAACCTGATGCGCGATGGCAAGATGTTCTCGGACCTTGGCCTGCCGGCCTTCGACCCGGCCGTCGATCGCGGCATGATCTGCGGCTCGACCGAAATGCTCAAGGAAACCAAGGAAATTCTCGAGGCCGCCGGTTTGCACGAAGGCGCCAACAACAAGCCGGGCGAGTTCGTTATCGAACGGGCGTTCGTCGGCTGACATTTTCGCTGATCCGGATAATCAGAGGCGGCCTTCGGGTCGCCTTTTTCGTTTCGGCTCAAGCCTTGCCCCAAGCCTTGCACTGGCAGACGCGATGCGCAGCAATTGCGGGAGGCGGTCGGGGTGGCTCCACGTTGTTGCGTTGTCTCATCTGTGAGTAAAGTCGAATGTGCCCGTAAACACAAAAGCTTGGGTTCTCGCGAATAAAGATCACCGCAAAATCGTATGTTCTACAATAGCAGTTGACGAAGCTTGAGGGGCTTGCCAGTCTTGCCTTGGGGCTCCGCTGCTGCGGAATTGTGGGGGGTAGTGTGTGAGTGCGGGTGCTGTTCTTGTCTGGTCATTGATAGGATTTGCGGGGCTGCTGGCCATCCCCGCGGTCAGTCACACCAATGCGGGCACCACGTTTTCGCTGATGGCATCCTCCATGGCCTTTACCGGCATGGCGCTGGCGCTATTCATGGCAACCCGTCCGCCGTTCGTGGAGCGCCTTTTCGGTGGTCTTGACCGGATTTACCAGACGCACCGCCGCGTCGGCATCACGGTGCTGGTACTGATTCTCGTGCACTATTTCATAACGCCGGATTTCAAGGGCCTGTCGTTGACCGGCGGGCTGAACAAGCTGGCGGCACAGGCGGGGAAATACGCTTTCTATGCCCTCGTGGTGCTGCTAGTGCTCAGCATTGTCAAGATCATCCCGAAGACGAAGGTCGAGATACCCTACCATTTCTGGCGCCTGACACACCGTTTCATCGGCCTGCTGTTCATCATGGTTGCCTTCCATCAGACGTTCATCAAGCGGCCCTATGATGGCACCGCCATGCTGGCGACTTATCTCAACATCTTCGCAATGGTCGGCACGCTGAGCTATATCTACACCCAGCTTTTCCCCTGGCTGCGCACCCGGACCTACGAGGTCTTCGATGTGACGCGCCATGAGGGCGCGACGATCATTTTGGCCCGGCCGACGCGGCGGCCGCTGCGCGCAAAGCCCGGCCAGTTCGGGTTTTTCCGGGTCAACAAGCCGGGCCTGCGTGAGCCGCATCCCTTCACGATTGCGGGCATGGATGATGATGGCGTCGTCCGTTTCGCCATCAAGCCGCTGGGGGATTATACCAAGGCCTTGCGCGAAGGCATCGCCGTCGGCGATCGCCTGAAGCTGGAGGGTGGCTATGGTCATTTCAACCATCGCCGTGGCGGCAAGAAACAGATATGGCTCGCCGGCGGCATTGGTGTTACGCCGTTCCTGGCGATGGCGGGGCGCCTGAAGGGTGATGAAGGCCAGGATATTCACATGGTCTATTGTGTGCGCGACCGGAGCGAGGCGATCGGCCTCGATACGTTTGAAACGCAGGCGGAGAAACTTTCGAATTTCAGTTTTACTTTGCATGATTCCAAAACCGACGGTCGGCTCGACGCGGCAAAACTTACGGCATCGAGCGTTGTCGATCCGGCAGGGGCAGACCTCTGGTTCTGCGGGCCGCCATTGTTACGAAAAGCCATTGAAAAGGGACTGAGGGACCTCGGCAAGAAACCCAGACGGGTCGAGTTCGAGCAGTTCGAGTTCCGATAGACGCGCATCGCATATTTGTGTCGTGTGAGAAAGCAAGGGGAACAAGCCATGCGCATGTTCGATCGACTGTCCGGTAAATTGATCCGCGGCCTGCCACGGCAGGCTTTGGTGATAGCGGCCACCGTGCTGGCGTTGACCCAGTGTCCGGGTGCCGCATCGGCCCGTGATGCCTTTGCAGACGATGCCTATGCGACCTACAAGGCGAATACCGACAACGGCAAATATCTGTTCAATGCATCCGGATGCGGCGCCTGCCACGGATCGGCCAGGAATACCGAGGTCTTGTCCGGCGGACTGGAGATGGATACGGCGATCGGTAAGTTCTATGCGCCGAACATCTCGCCCCATGCCAATGGCATCGGCGGCTGGACCAATGCGCAGTTTCTCAATGCGGTGATGCAGGGGATCGACCGGGAGGGCAACAACCTCTATCCGGTCATGCCCTACACCGCCTATGGCGGTATGAAGCCGGAGGATGTGCTCGATATCAAGGCCTATATCGACACGTTGATTGCGTCGGATGCTGTGTCGCAGGAACACGAGATCGCTTTTCCCTATAGCCGTCAGACGACGATTACGCTCTGGAAGCGCAGCCATTTCAACGTGCCGGAATATCAGTCGCGCGAAGAAACGCAGATGGAACGGGGCCGCTATCTCGTCGAAAACGTCGGCGGCTGCGGCGATTGCCACACCCCGCGCACCACGACCTACGGCCTCGACATGGAAAACGCCTATACCGGCGAAAAGGGCCTGACCGGGGCGGTTGCCCCCGATATTTCCAAGGCGCGGATGGCGGGTCTTGCTTCGCCGGACGTGTTTACCATCGGCCTGATTGATGAAGGCAAGAAGCTCTCAGGCGCACCGTTGACCGATCCGGTGATGCGCGAAATCGCTCACGGGCTGTCGGCTTTGACCGAGAAGGACCGTACGGCGATCTATGCCTTCCTGTCCGACCGTGAGGTCAAGCCGCCGCAACCTGTGGCGCAATCGGCAACGGCCGTCTGCAAGGAGAGTACACCGGCTTCCGCGCTTGCCGGTGACAATGCGGGTCTGGCCACACAGGCCGACGCCTTCATCGGCAAATATTGCCGCAACTGCCATGGTCCGGGCGAAAGCTCGCAAGGCTCCTATCCGGCCGGTGACCTCACCACGATTGCAGCTGACGCCGCCTTCGTGGTTCCAGGCGATGCAGCTAAATCCCGTCTGTTCACCTCCGTCACCAGCGGCCGCATGCCGCTTGGCAAGCGTCCGACCGAGGAGGAGGTGAAGAGCCTTGAGGACTGGATCAATTCGCTCAAGCAATCGGATTTGCCGCAGACAGCGGCCAGCAAACCCGAACGCACGCGTCCCATGCTGTCCTACCGGGATTTCGTCGAGGCCGGGCTGAAAGACATTTCCAAGGTCAACGATCTCGACCGGCAATATATGCGCTACTTCTCCTATCGCAACCAGTACAACGGCATGATGGGTTGCGAGGAGGACAAGACCTTCATGAAGCGCATGGACGTTTTGGCCGGCGGCTTCAAGAAGCTTTTGAACTCGCTCTCCTACGGTCCGAAATTGGTCTTGCCGCAGGAAGTGGAGGGTACCAACGGACTGATGGTCCGGGTCGATCTGCGCGACCTGCAATGGTCGGCGGACGACTATAATTTCCTGATTTCGCAATATTTCTATGGTGTCGATCCCGGCAGCGACGCCTCGCTCCTGGCGCTGACCAAGGAGACCGATACCGTTCTGCCGATCATGCGCATCGACTGGTTCATGGCCAATGCCGCCAAGCCGAAGATCTACAATCAGTTGATGAAGCTGCCGACCCATATCCGCGAACTGGAACAGCGCTTTCAGATCAACGTCGACGACAATATTCGCCGCCGCCAAGTGCTGCGTGCGGGTTTTGCTGACGGCTCGTCCGGTGTTTCCGATCATAACCGCATGCTGGAGCGTCATGAGATGCCGTTCGGCGGTTATTACTGGAAATCCTATGATTTCGGCGGCGATGTCGGTCGGCAGGTGCTGAAGCGCTTCCCGCATGGACCGAAGGAGCTGGAGCCGCTGGATGGCGGGCTGACCGCCTTCGAACATGATGGCGGAGAAATGATCTTCTCGCTGCCGAACGGGCTGCAGNNGCAGGGCTATTACCTGTCGACATCGGCAGGCAAGCAGCTTGATGTCGGGCCGACAACGATCGTGTCCTTCCGCAAGCGGCCGATCGGCAAGGGCGTCGAGATCATCAATGCCCGCTCGTGCTTCGACTGCCATGCCAACGGCATCCTGTCGAAAAGGGACCAATTGCGCGAGCACATCCAGACATCGACGTTGTTCAACAAGGATCAGCAGGCCATTCTGCTGGATATGTATGTGCCGCAGGAAGAGCTTGACGCTGCCTATAACAAGGACCGGCAGCGGTTCGTCGAGGCGCTGGTCAAGCTCGGCGTGACCGAACCGACGCCGGACGGCAGCGCCCAGAGCATGCAGGCGCCGGGCAATGCTGAACTCGTCACTTATTTTGGTGACAAGTATGAGGACGAACTCGATTTCGATGCGCTGGCGGCGGAATTCGACATGACGCCAGCCGAGCTGTCCTCGGCGATCAAGAGGGTCGAAGACGTCGATACGTTGCGTCTTGGCATCGATTGGGTGACGACATTAGAAGCCGGCGCAACCATCCCGCGCGCCGAAGTCGAGCAGCAGTTTCCGCTGCTGCTGCATCCTTTGATGCAGTTGAAGCCGCTGGATACGACCACAGTCCATGTAGCCGCGGCCAGCCAGAGCCAGGATGTGGCGGGTCAAACGGCGCAACAGGATTATATCAAGGCCGAGACGGTCGCTGCGGCAACACCTGCCTACCGCCAGGAACAGCCCGCCGGCTCCAACAAGCTTGAACTGGCGCTGCATGTCGCGACGACGACTGCGAAGGTTGGTGACCAACTGTCTTTCGAGCTGAGCTCCAACAAGGCCTGCGAGCTGCAGATCCTCTATGTCGAGGAAACCGGCAATGTCGAGGTCATCCCGGATGAAATGATTGGCAACACGACACTGCAGGCGGGGGAAAAGCGGGAGATTCCGCAACCGGGCACCGGCAACCTGACCTTCGATACGCCGGCACCGGCCGAAACGATGATCGCCTATTGCCGCGAGGGCGGGCTCGGCGACCAGAAACTCTCGGTTGAGCGGGCGCGCCAGCTGGTGGCGCAGTCGCATTTGCCGCCGACGCGCGGACTGGCGATCAACCTGGCCAAGAAGGCCGAGGACGATAAGGGTGCCAGCGGCCTGCAGGTGGTGACGTTCGAGATCAAGCAATAGGGAAGAGGCCGGCGGCCAAGTGTCGTCCGGCCTGTTTGAGCATTATTTTGGAATGGCATGGGAAGGCTGGGTGATGGCATTGAAGGTTTTGGTCGGGGCATCGCTGCTGGCATTTTTCCTTGCGGGGACGGCTTCGGCTGCGTGCGATGCACTGGCGCGGGTCGCTGAGGCCACCAATGCCGGTAACGAGGCGCTGGCGAAACAGATTGCCGGCAGGCCAAAGCCCGGCTGCACGGCGGACGACAAGGCAATGATCGACCGCGTCGCGGCACTCTCATCCTTCAACCGGATTGTCGGCGCCGTCGGGCAGGGTGCCAATCTGGCGGATTTCGAGCAGGAGCTTGAGACGATCCGTACCAGCAATTCGGCACCCTGGCAGGTTTTTGACGCGCTCGGCGATATCAATCGTGACCGCCGGGATTATGAGACTGCGGCGCGCTACTATCAGCTGGCGCTGGAGGATGCCGCCAACGAGGTGCTGACGCCTCAATGGATGGCACCGGACGAGGCCTATATCGTCCGGCTCGATCATATGGCGACCGAGATGCGCCTTGCCGCACCCAAGCCCGTGAAGCTCACCGTGCGCGGTGCCTGCAAGATCAGTTATCGCGGCGTGTCGCTGAAGAAAAAATCGACGCCGGTACGCTACGTCTTCGGTACCGCCGAGTTCACCCCGGAGGGGTTGGATTCGGCCAAGGACCTGTCCGAGTGCCTGAAGTCGGTCAAACCCAAGACGATTACCCTGATCGGCCATACGGATCCGGTCGGCACGGCCGAGGCTAACCGGGTGCTTTCTCTGGAGCGCGCCGATGCTCTCGCTCAGTATCTGATTGCAGAAGGTTATACCGGCCAATGGACCACGCTGGGCAAAGGCGAGGACGAGCCGTTCAAGGCGGATAACGCCAGCGCCTATGACGAAAAAACGCTGAACCAGATGAACCGGCGCGTCGAAGTCGATGTGGAGAATTGAATGATGCTGCGCCGCCTGGCTCTTGCTCTGCTGATTTCCGTAGTGCCATTCGGTGTCGCATCGGCCAAGACCTATGCTCTGGTCGTCGGCGTCGATGCCTATCCCTACGAGGTGAGCTTGGATGGCGCGGTCAAGGACGCCAAGGACGTGCAAAGCGCCTTACAGCGGGCGGGCGTTGATCAGATGGCGACGTTTTTTGACGCCGCCGCCCGCAAGGACGATATCCGCGCCGCCTGGACCGCCCTTGTCGGCAGTGCGCTCAAGGGCGATACGATCATTTTCACCTATGCCGGGCACGGCGCGCAGATGCCGGAGCTTGTTGCCGGTGATGAGGCCGATGGGCTTGACGAGTTCTTACAACTGCCAGGATTCGACCGCAGCCGCGCGGAAGAAACCGATCACGAGATCATTGTCGATAATGAACTGAACGCCTGGTTTTCCGAAGCCGAGGCCAAGGGCGTGCAGGTTCTGTTTGTCTCAGACAGCTGCCATTCCGGCGGCATGAGCCGGTCTTTTTCCGGCAAGACGCGTCTTGCCCATGCTGTCACGGTCAAGCTGCCGCCGCCGTCTAAGGAGGCTGTGTCGGGTGCCGAGGTGAAGGAGGCGCAGTTCCGCAATGTAACGGTGCTTGCCGCCTCGCTGGAGAGCCAGCCGTCACCTGAGGTCATTATCGACGGCGAACCGCGCGGCGCCTTGAGCTGGAGCTTTGCCCGGGCCGTGGAAGGATTGGCGGATCGCAATGGCGACGGCCGACTTTCCCGGGTGGAGCTGGAGGATTATGTCTTTGCCAATGTGAAGAACCAGTCCGAGGCGCTGCAGGTCCCGAATTTTACCCCGCAACTGCCGCGGTCCGAGGATGAAGTGGTCATGCCCTTGACCCGGAGTGCCGCTGTCGCCGCCGAACCCGGCGCGAAAAAGACCTATCAATCCGTTCGCGAAACCGGCTGGGATGGCAAGCTGGCGCTGTCGGTCGAGGGCTCTGATACCGTGCCGGACAATACCGGTGGAACGGGCGTGCCTTATCGCTGGGATGCCGCCAGCGGCATCTTCTACACACCGAATGGCGACGTTGCAGGCGAGCATATCGATGCCGGCATGATCCAGTCGGTGGTGAACAAGTTCATTCTGCTCGATTTTCTGAAAGTGATGGCAAGCCAGAACCCAGGCGCTGTATCCTTGACGCCGCAGAAGGACATCTATGCCGCTGGCGACAAGATTTCTTTCGACGCCCCGGCGTCGAACTACAAGAACATGGTGGTGTTCAATCTTGCCAATACCGGGCAGGTTCAACTGCTCGACGTCCAGTCAGAAGGCACGGAGAGTGTGGCGTTCAAGCTCAGCAATCTGCAGGTCGTCGAACCCTTCGGCGCCGACCATCTGATCGTCATTGCCACCGATGAACCCATCGATGCGATCGGCGCAGCGCTGGCGAGCAAGAATGTCGATGCGGCGACCGTGTTACAACTTCTCTCTACCCGCATCGACGGCACCGATACGAGCGTAGCAATCCAGCCGCTCTACACCCGGGAAAAATTGTGATGACCATTTCGCGAACGGCTGTCATCACCGCGCTCGGGTGCCTGGCATCGCTCGGCCCGGCAAGAGCGGAAGACCGGGCGCTGGTGATCGGTATCGGCACTTACGAAAACCTGCCGCAGGACATGTTTCTGCATGGGCCGAAGAACGATGTGAAGGCAATCGAGGCGCTTCTGACGGGGACGCTGCATTTCAAGCCGGAGGCAATCCGGGTTCTGACGGATGAAAGGGCCACAAGGCAGGCGATGCTGTCCTCGATGGACGAATGGCTGGTTGCCGGAACCGCGCCAGGAGACCGGGTCTATCTCTATTTCTCCGGGCATGGTTTGCAGGTCAAGGATGTCAGTGGCGATGAGGAGGACGGAATGGACGAAGCCATTTCGACCTATGACATCAAGGCCGGTGACGATGATTGGACGAATGTCATCCTCGATGACGACCTTGAGGCGGTGCTCACGAAGTTGAAGGGCAGGGCGGTGACGCTGGTGATCGATGCCTGTCATTCCGGCACGATTTCACGGTCATTGTCGCCACAGGCCGTGTCAGGCTTGCAAGGAGCGCGCTATTTGCCGCGTCCGTTTGCTCGCGCTGGCATAAAGCCGGTAACCCGCGGATTGCGTATCGATCTGGGTGTCGTCGATAAACCGGCGCAGTTGACGGCCGGCGGGCTGACCGCCTGGAGTGCCGCTGCTGCTTACCAGGTAGCGTGGGATGATGTCCGCCTGCCGATCGAGGAGCGGCACGGTGTTTTTACCTCGGCTTACATAGCCGGCTACGCACCGCTTGAATCTGATGCGAACGGCAACGGTCTCGTCAGCAATGCCGAGCTCTTTGAATATGTGACCCGGAAATCGAAAGAGTATTGTTCGACGCTGGAAGGCTGCGACGATCTCGATCCGCAGCTGGAAAGCGTGCCGGAGGCGCTGGGCACCAGTGTCGCCAAGCCGGAGCCAGACAAGGCGGAACAGACGGCGGCGGATCAACCCAAGGACAAGCCGGAGCCTGTTTATCAGGAGGTGAATGTCGAGGCTGGTATTGCACCGGCCTATGTCGATGCCAATCCGGTCGCCGCGATGGAAGATATCGTCGGTAAGGCGAATACCGGCGAGGTGACGGTTTCACTGGACACTGGCCCGCTCCTAAAAAAGGGCCAGGCCTTCAAGATTTCGATCACCAGCCAATATGACGGAAATCTCGTCCTTCTCGATGTGAACGGCAAAGGCCTCGCGACGCAGATTTTCCCGAACGATATGGCGCAGAAAATCACGCCGCTGTCGGCCGGCTCAACGCTGACGATACCGGACGACTATTACGGCTTCGATTTCGAGGCGGATGGCAGTGGCGAGAATATGCTCGTCGCCATCGTTGTTGGCGATGCAGTGGACTTGAAGGATGTTGTACCGTCGGCGCAGGGCCTGACAGCTGAACTCGACGCCCGGCAGTCTCTCAGCGAGATCGTCGCCCGGCTTCAGAAGACCTGGACCGGCGATACCGAAAACCGCGGCGTCCGTTGGTCGCTGGGGACGCTGAAATATACCGTCGAATAATCGCCGCGCGAGCGGGATTGGAAAGTAGAAAGGCCCGCGACGAACGCCGCGGGCCTTTCTGATTCGATGATAAAGACCGCTCGGTCTCAGTGCAGAATCTGGCTGAGGAACAGTTTGGTACGCTCGTGCTGCGGGTTGTCGAAGAATGCAGCCGGCTCGTTCTGTTCGACGATCTGGCCCTGGTCCATGAAGATCACGCGGTTGGCGACCTGGCGGGCAAAGCCCATTTCATGGGTGACGCAGATCATCGTCATGCCTTCTTCGGCAAGACCGACCATGGTGTCGAGCACTTCCTTGATCATTTCCGGATCAAGCGCCGATGTCGGCTCATCGAACAGCATGACGCGCGGGTTCATGCAGAGCGAGCGGGCAATCGCCACACGCTGCTGCTGACCGCCGGAGAGCTGGCCCGGATATTTGTGGGCCTGCTCGGGGATCTTGACGCGCTTGAGGAAGTGCATGGCGACTTCTTCGGCCTGCTTCTTCGGCATCTTGCGAACCCAGATCGGTGCGAGCGTGCAGTTCTCCAGGATGGTCAAATGCGGAAAGAGGTTGAAGTGCTGGAACACCATGCCGACTTCGCGGCGCACTTCGTCGATCTTCTTCAGGTCGTTGGTGAGCTCGATGCCGTCAACGGCGATCTTGCCCTTCTGGTGTTCTTCCAGCCGGTTGATGCAGCGGATCATCGTCGATTTGCCGGAACCCGACGGGCCGGCAACAACGATGCGCTCGCCGCGCATAACCTTGAGATTGATGTCACGCAGAACGTGGAAGTCTCCGTACCACTTGTTCATGCCGACGATTTCGACGGCGACGTCGGTGGACGACACTTCGATTTTCAGCGGTTTGGCTTCAGCTGCCATTGTATTTCCCCTCACTCGTTATCGTTTATGGCCCTTGTCGAGCTTTCGTTCCATGAACCCTGAATAGCGCGACATGCCGAAGCAGAAAAGCCAGAAAGTGAATCCGGCAAACACAAGACCGGACAGCGGCGTCACCGGCGATGCCCAGTTGGCGTCCGAGAAGTTCTGGCGGACGATGCCGAGCAGATCGAACATACCGATGATCGACACCAGCGACGTATCCTTGAACAGGCCGATGAAGGTGTTGACGATGCCGGGAATGACCAGCTTCAACGCCTGCGGCAGGATGATCAGCCGCATTTTCTGCCAGTAGCTCAAGCCCAGCGAATCGGCGCCTTCCGCCTGTCCCTTTGGAATGGCCTGCAGGCCGCCGCGCACCACTTCGGCCATGTAGGCGGAGGCAAAGAGCGAAACGCCGATTACGGCCCTCAGAAATTTGTCGACCGTCATGCCCTGCGGCAGGAACAAGGGCAGCATGACGCTGGCCATGAACAGCACCGTGATCAGCGGAATGCCGCGGACGATCTCGATGAAGGTGGTGCAGAGCAGGCGGATGACCGGCATCGTCGATCGCCGGCCGAGCGCCAAAACGATGCCAAGCGGCAAAGACACAGCGATACCGACGAAGGACAGGATCAGCGTAACCATCAGGCCGCCCCAGAGGGGAGTTTCCACGTAGGGTAGGCCAAGAACGCCACCGATCAGGATAAAGAACGACAGGATTGGCAGAACGCCGAAAAGCAGAATGGCGTTGAGACCCTTGTACGGAATCCGCGGGATCAGGATGGGGACCAGAAGCGCAATGAACAGGGCGCCGACCAGCATCGGCCGCCAGCGTTCATCGATCGGATACCGTCCGAACATGAACACGTCGAATTTTGCGCCGACAAAGGCCCAGCAGGCCCCACTCCAGCCTTCCGGCTGCGAGCCGCCTTGAGCAGCCGTTGCGCAAACGCCACGTCCGCCGCCTGTCCAGGAAGCGTCGATGAACAGCCATTTGATCGCCGGCGGCAGGAACCAGGCGAGAACCAGCAGCGCGATGATGGTCAGTACCGCGTCCAGCGGTGTGGCCAGGAGGTTTTTCCGGATCCAGGCGATATAGCCTTTCTCCAACACGGGCGGCGTCGATTGGTCCAGCATGCTGGTTCGGACGAAGTTGGTCTGATGTGTATTCATGATCTTATCTCTCCACCAGTGCCATCTTGGCGTTGAACCAGTTCATGATCAGCGATGTCGACAGGCTGAGTGTCAGATAGACGACAATCCAGATGCTGACGATTTCGATGGCTTGGCCGGTCTGGTTGAGGATGGTGCCGCCGGTCGATACCAGGTCCGAATAGCCAATGGCGATGGCGAGCGACGAGTTTTTCGTCAGGTTGAGATACTGGCTGGTCAAAGGCGGGATGATGATCCGCATGGCCTGGGGCACGACGACGAGGCGGGTGGTAAGGCCGGGCCGGATGCCGAGCGCATGCGCTGCTTCCGATTGGCCATGGCTGACGCCGCGAATGCCGGCGCGGACGATTTCGGCAATGAAGGATGCCGTGTAGAACGACAGCGCCAGAAACAGTGACAGGAATTCCGGGCCGATGACGGATCCGCCGGTCAGGTTGAACTTGCCGGCAACCGGAATATCGAAGGAAATCGGCATGCCGGTCGCGAAATAGGTAAGCAGAGGCAGGCCGATCAGCAGGCCAAGCACCGTCCAAAGCACGGGCAGGCGTTGGCCTGTCTCCATCTGCTTCTTGTTCGCATACCGGTAAAACAGAATGCTGCCGACCACCGCGATGACAAAGGCAAGAAGGATGAACTGCGAGCCGCTATCGAAGACCGGCCGCGGGAAGGCGAGGCCACGATTATTGATGTACATATCCAGCGGCAGTGCCAGCGATTCCTTGGGCTGCGGCAGAACCGCCAGAACGCCGGAATACCAGAAGAAAATCACCAGCAGCGGCGGTATGTTGCGGAAAATCTCGACATAGACCATCGACAGCTTGGCGATCAGCCAGTTCTTCGACAGGCGGCCGATACCGACCAGAAAGCCGATGATGGTTGCTGTGATAATGCCTGCAACGGCAACAAGAATGGTGTTGAGGAACCCGACCACAAGGGCCCGGCCGTAGGTCGAATCACTGGAAAACGGGATCAGCGATTGCCCGACGTCGAAGCCGGCGCGGCCGTTGAGGAAGCCGTAACCGGAAGCAATGTTGGCGCGCTTCAGATTCTCCATGGTGTTCGTCGCCACCCAATAGATGAAAATGACGAGCAAGAGCAGCGTGACGGCCTGGTAGATGATACCGCGGACCTTGGGATCGTTCAAAATTGAGCCGGTCGGCTTGTCCTTGCCGCGCGGAGTCGTGGCGTCAATTGTCATTCAGAGCCTCTTAATCCCCTGATCACCCTGTTTCGAGCGATTCTTATTTTTGGGAAGGAAAGCGGCCGGAGCCGCTTTCCCAATTGTCGTATGGTCTTAGCGCACCGGCGGTGCGTACTGGATGCCGCCCTTGCTCCACAGCGCGTTGAGGCCGCGTTCGATCTTCAAGGGGCTGCCCGTACCGATGTTGCGGTCGAACACTTCGCCGTAGTTACCGACGGCCTTGATGATCTTCACAGCCCAATCGTTTTCAAGGCCGAGGTCGGTACCGATCTTGGTGTCCGCCTCAACGCCGAGGAAGCGCTGGATGTCCGGGTTTGTCGACTTCTTCATTTCCTCGACATTGGCCGAAGTGATGCCGAAGTCTTCCGCACCGACAAGCGCGTAGTGAACCCAGCTGACAATGTCAAACCACTGGTCGTCGCCCTGGCGGACGGCCGGTCCAAGCGGCTCCTTGGAAATGATTTCCGGCAGGATGATGTGATCGTCCGGAGCAGCCAGCGTCAGACGCAGCGAGTAAAGGCCCGACTGGTCGGTCGTGTAGACGTCGCAACGGCCGGCGTCATAGGCAGCGTTGACTTCTTCGAGCTTTTCGAAGACGACCGGGTTGTACTGCAGGTTGTTGGCCTTGAAATAGTCGGCGAGGTTGAGTTCGGTCGTCGTGCCGGTCTGGACGCAAACGGCAGCGCCGGACAGTTCAAGTGCCGACTTCACGTTCAGCGACTTGCGCACCATGAAACCCTGGCCGTCATAATAGTTGACGGCTCGGAAGTTGAAGCCGAGTGCTGTATCGCGGTTGATCGTCCAGGTGGTGTTACGGGCCAACACGTCCACTTCGCCGGACTGCAGCGCCGGGAAACGGTCCTTGGCAGATGTCGGGGTGTATTTGACCTTGGTCGCGTCGCCGAAGATGGCCGCGGCAATCGCCTTGCAATAATCGACGTCGAAGCCGCTCCAGTTACCTGATGCGTCCGGGGAGGCAAAGCCTGTCAGGCCGGTATTGACGCCGCATTGAAGGAAACCCTTCGCCTTTACGTCGCTGAGCGTCGTTGCCGATGCAGCCTGAGCGCCAATCCCCATGACGGCAGCGCCGATGAGCGCTGTCAGAATTCTTTTTGCCATTTTTAGAACCTTTTTCTGTTGTCTTTGTTCTTGTCCCGCACAGCTGCACTTGGATGCAGCTACGGCCCCCGCCACCCTCCTGGCGCGAGTACCGTCTATCTCATGCTCAAAACCGCGCAGGGTCAAGACACGTTGCCGATTTTCCGGGCTGGGCTACCAAAATCGTTGATTGCGCCGGATGTTTAGGCAGTTTTGGATGCTTTGGTGCACTTTTTTGTTCAAAAATTCGCCAGAACTTGAGTTTTCCACCCTTGTGCCGGAGTGCCGCAGCGGAAGTCCCTTGACCCCCCGGTTCTGCGGGCGGAAAAGTGTTCGGACATGCAATTTCACAAGCGGACGTTATCCCCATGACTGAAAAGAATGATTTCCTCGCCGGCGCCGGCGTGAACACCCGGCTGTCGCATATCGGCAACTCACCCTTTGACTTCCATGGCTTCGTCAATCCGCCTGTGGTTCATGCGTCTACGGTATTGTTTCCAAACGCAAAAGCCATGGAAACAAAGTCACAGAAATACACGTACGGGACGCGCGGAACGCCCACCACCGATGCTTTGTGCGAGGCGATCGATGCGCTGGAAGGTTCGGCAGGCACGGTCCTCGTGCCGTCGGGGCTGGCCGCTGTCACAGTGCCGTTCCTGGCCTTCCTGTCGGCCGGCGATCATGCTCTGATCGTCGATTCGGTCTATTTCCCGACCCGGCATTTTTGCGACACGATGTTGAAAAGGCTTGGTGTCATTGTCGAGTACTACGACCCGATGGTCGGCGCCGGTATCGAAAGCCTGATCAAGCCGAACACCAAGCTCGTTCACACCGAAGCGCCGGGCTCCAACACGTTTGAGATGCAGGATATCCGCGCGATTTCCGCCGTCGCGCATCGCCATGGCTGCGTGGTGACGATGGACAATACCTGGGCAACGCCACTCTATTTCAAGCCACTGGATCATGGTGTCGACATATCGATCCACGCGGCGACCAAATATCCGTCCGGTCATTCCGATATTCTGATGGGCACGGTCTCTGCCAATGCGGCCCATTGGGAGCAATTGCTGGACGCGCATGGTGCTCTTGGCCTCTGTGGGGCACCCGATGACAGCTACCAGATTTTGCGTGGCCTTCGCACGATGGGCATCCGGCTGGAGCGCCATCAGGAAAGCACGCTCAACGTCGCCCGATGGCTGGAAGAACGTGACGACGTTGCCCGTGTCCTACATCCGGCCTTGCCGAGCTTTCCCGGTCATGACCTGTGGAAGCGGGATTTCACCGGATCGAGCGGTATCTTTTCCTTTGTCCTCAAGGCTGAAAGCGCGGATCGGTTCAAGCCGAAGGCGCATGCCTTCCTTGATGCCCTGTCGATCTTCGGGCTCGGCTGGTCCTGGGGTGGTTTTGAGAGCCTGGCCGTGCATGTCGGTCTTTCCGACCGCACAATCTGCAAGGCACCGAGCGAAGGTCCCGTCATCCGGCTGCAGATCGGGCTTGAGGATGTTGTGGACCTGCGCAAGGATATCGAGGCTGGTTTCACGGCGGCAAAGGCCGTCTGATCGTCAGTCCTTCGGCTCGTATCCATAGAGCCAGTCGAAATCTGCGGCCAGACTTTCCGGCCGCCGCAGGGATAGAACCAGATCACGCCCGAGTCGCACCGGGCCGCGGGCGTGATAGGCAAAACGATTGAAGGCTCCGCGGGAGCGGACGCGCGCGACCCGGCTTTGGCGGTGATCGGCAAAGGCGGCAAGCGGCTTTCCACCGGCCACGAAGGATGCAAGCTCGAACGCATCCTCGATCGCCATCGCAGCCCCCTGCGCCGCAAACGGCATCATCGCATGGGCTGCGTCGCCGATCAGGACCACATCGTCGCCCTGGTTCCAGGCGCCGTCATTCACGTGATAAAGTGGCCACACTGTTGGCTCGACCGCATGCCGCAGCAGATCGATGATCTGAGCATGCCATCCGGAAAAGGCCTCCAGCAACCGCTGGCGGCTTATCTCCGGGGGCAGGGTGCTGTCCCATGATTTCCCGGGATCGGCACCGCTGGTAATGGCAACCACATTGAAACTGCGTGCGCGCTGCAGCGGGTAGACGACGAGGTGCGAACCGCTGCCAAGAAAGGCGGTGACTTTGGTTGTGTCGAAAAAAGCCGGAGCCTCAGCCTCACCGAGCGTGAAGCGCCAGGCTACATTGCCGGAAAAGCTTGCTTTTCCAGCACCTTCGACCCGCTTTCTGAGGTTTGACCAGACCCCATCGGCTCCGACCACAAGGCGCGGTTCGCTGCCGATCATCCCTGCAATACCGTGTTGCGCGGTATCACCGATCTCCATGCCGAGATGAAGGTGGCACAGTGGATTGGCATTTACGGCATCTAACAACGTCTTCTGGAGGTCCGCTCTGTGGAGAACACCATAAGGTGATTTCCAACGACTGCGCGCGAATTCGCCGGATGGGACGGATGCTATCGTTTTCAGCGATACTCCGCTGACGAGAGTGATCGCCTGCGGTTCGCTCCATACTTTTTCCAGCTGCAGGAGAAGCCCGAGCTTCGTCAGGATACGTGTTGCATTGGGGGATAGCTGTAATCCGGCGCCGGTCTCGCTGAGCACGGTCGTCCGCTCGAAGATCTCAGTTTGGATACCCTTGCGGGCAAAACTGAGGGCCGCCGTCAGGCCGGCTATGCCGGCGCCGGCGATCGCAACGGGCTGGTGCCTGTTCATGTCCGCAGCGTTTGCCGCTCAGGCCGCCTTTGCATTGAACGTGCAGCCGTCCGGCACCGTCTGGTCCGCATGGAGCTTGGCGTTGTACCGGTAGAGCGTCGAGCAGTAGGAACAGACTTTTTCGTTGTCGTCGCCCATGTCGATATAGATGTGCGGATGATCGAAGGGCACGGATGCACCTGTGCACATGAATTCCTTGACGCCGACCTCGATGACCGCGTGGCCGCCATCGTTTTGAAAGTGGGGAATACCGTGCCCGGCCATGTCATGCTCCGTCGTGTAGAAGAATAGTCGAATTTGGCCGCACCATAGAAAGCTTTGCGTCAAAAGTGTAGCGGCAAAGACGCCGCGCCCGCGGGTTTTTTTGGCGTGCCGGGGTTTTCCCGGCGCTGCCGCTGTCATAGGTTCGCTTAAAACAGGACGCATGCCATGGATCTGAACCCGCCCGCCTTTTCGACCTTCACCCATGATGGCCTGTCGATCGCCTATTTCGACGAGGGCGATCCATCCGGCGATCCGATCCTGCTGATCCATGGGTTTGCCTCCAGCGCTAATGTGAACTGGGTCTATCCCGGTTGGCTGAAGACGCTGGGTGATGCCGGGTACCGGGTAATCGCGCTCGACAATCGCGGCCACGGTGCAAGCGACAAGCCGCATGATCCGAACGTCTATCATCCGCCGGCGATGGCTGGCGATGCCGTGGCGCTGCTGGATCACCTGGGCATCGCCGAAACCCATGTGATGGGCTATTCGATGGGCGCGCGCATTTCGACATTCCTGACGCTGGCGCATCCGAACCGCGTTCGGTCTCTCGTTCTCGGTGGGCTTGGTATCGGCATGGTGACTGGTGTCGGCGATTGGGACCCAATTGCCGATGCGCTGAATGCACCATCTCTCGATGTGGTCACCCATGAGCGGGGGCGGATGTTTCGCGCCTTTGCAGATCAGACAAAAAGCGACCGCAAGGCGCTGGCCGCCTGTATCTCCACCTCGCGCGACTTGCTGTCTGTCGACGATATGGGCCGCATCGATGTACCGGTCTTGATCGCGGTCGGGACGAAGGATGACATTGCCGGCTCGCCGCAGGAGCTGGCCGCACTCATTCCGCATGCCGTGGCGCTGGATATTCCCGGCCGCGATCACATGCTTGCCGTTGGCGACAGGGTCTTCAAGAAGGCCGCGCTTGAGTTTTGGGCCAAGGTCGGGCAAGCGTAAAGCCTGATAAGCGTTTTGAGCGTCTATTTCGGGACGGCCATTTATATCCAGTGCTATTTGGCCTATATCTGATGGAAGACGGACTACGAAGGAGAGTGGCGATGGTCGCCAGGACTGACATACGCCCGACCGAAACCGTGAAGATCATGGATCCGATCTGGGATAGTCTGCAGGAAGAGGCGCGGATCGCTGCCCAGCAGGATCCTTTGCTCGCGGCATTCCTGTATTCCGTCATCATCAATCAGCGGTCGCTGGAAGATAGCGTCATCTACCGGATCTGCGAGCGGCTCGATCATCCCGATCTTCAAGCCAACCTCCTGCGCCAGACCTTTTCCGAAATGCTCGACGACTGGCCGGAATGGGGCAGCATCCTGCGGGTTGATATCCAGGCCGTCTACGACCGCGATCCGGCCTGCACGCGTTTTCTCGAGGCAATCCTTTATTTCAAGGGGTTTCACGCCATCCAGACCCACCGCCTGGCGCACTGGCTGATGAATCGCGGACGCCGCGATTTCGCACTCTATCTTCAGAGCCGTTCTTCCTCCGTTTTCCAGACCGACATCAACCCGGCGGCGCGTATCGGCAAGGGGATTTTCCTTGATCACGCGACCGGGCTTGTCGTCGGTGAAACCGCTGTTATCGGCGACAACGTCTCCATTCTGCATGGGGTGACGCTCGGCGGCACCGGCAAGGAGGGGAGCGACCGTCACCCGAAGATCGGCAACGGCGTGTTGATCGGCGCTGGCGCAAAAATTCTCGGCAATATCCACATCGGCCATTGCTCGCGTGTCGCGGCTGGCTCCGTCGTGCTCAAGGAGGTCCCGCCCAAGACCACCGTCGCCGGGGTTCCTGCCCGTGTTGTCGGTGAGGCCGGCTGCTCTGAACCGTCCCGTTCAATGGATCAGTTGCTGGTTTCCTTCGAGATCTGAACCGGTGATTTGCCGCTTGGCGACCAGCCCAGGGGGTTTACACCGATTGAGCCGCTGTGCGAGAAGCGGCGCAAATCAAACTGCCACGGAGAAAAGACTTGAAGCCCGAAGAAATCAAAAAGCTCGAAGCCTATTTCAAGCGCACGTTCAACCAGGCAATGGTCATCAAGGCGCGGCCGAAAAAAGATGAATCCGCCGAGGTTTACCTGGGCGACGAGTTTCTGGGTGTGATCTTCCGCGACGAGGAAGACGGCGAACTGTCCTACAGCTTCTCGATGGCGATCCTCGATATCGATCTCTGATCGCTCTTTCTGGTTGTGCGAATGATTTGACCCGGCCCTGACCTTCAGGCCGGGTTTTTGTTAAAATCATACTTTTCCGATTATTTTTTCGCGAAGAATCGACCCGATTCCGTGCTTTTTCATCAAGCTGTTGCAATGAAAGGATTTTATCGCAGTGCACGTATACATTGACTTTATTGTGCAGTGCACATAAAATATTGCCATTGCGAGCGTCACAAAAGGAGCAGCCTGATGTTCAATTTCGAAGATGCGAATAAAAAAAGCAAAGAGAACATGGATACGTTGTTGAAGAGCTATGCGTCGTTGACGAAGGCCTTTCAGGCAATCGCCACCGAAGCCGCCGACTACTCCAAGAAGGCCTTTGAAGACAGCGTTGCCCACATCGAGAAGATCAGCACCGTCAAGAGCGTCGAAGCCGCTTTCGAGCTGCAGACCAGCTACGTGAAGACCGCTTACGAAGGCTATGTCGCAGAAGCCACCAAGATCGGCGAAATGTATGCCGATCTGGCCAAGGACACCTACAAGCCTTACGAAGCGCCGGTTGCCAAGGCAACGGCCGCTGTGAAGGCCGCCGTCGCCGCTTAAGGCCACGAGCACGCATCTCCATCCCTGAAAAACCGGTTGCGCATCCCGCGGCCGGTTTTTTGTTGTCTATGCGCGACATTGGCGATAGGCGGCGTGAAGAAAGTTGGTCAATCTTGTGCCTCGCGACGCAAATATGATTGCAGTGCAGCCGAACAGCCTTAAAATCTAAAAAAGAACCACTAGATTAAGTGTCACGAACAGGTCGCAAATTTCTCCCAAGCATTTGCGGCTGGACAAGGGAATGAAGTAGAATGATCGCCATGCCGGTCCGGATGCAAAACGACAGCGACGGGGATGGGGGCAACGCCAACCGTGGCACGTCCGTCATCACTCGGACACAGCCGAAGACCAAGAAGCCGAGCCTTTATCGCGTCCTGCTTCTGAACGACGACTATACGCCTATGGAATTCGTGATCCATATTCTGGAGCGTTTTTTCCAGAAGGACCGCGAAGCGGCAACTCTGATCATGCTGCATGTTCACAATCACGGCGTGGGTGAATGCGGTGTTTTCACCTACGAAGTTGCCGAAACCAAAGTGACGCAGGTGATGGATTTTGCCCGCGAGCATCAGCATCCGCTGCAATGCGTCATGGAAAAGAAATGAGGAACTGACGTGCCAACATTTTCAACAAGCCTTGAAAAAGCCCTGCACCAGGCTCTGACGCTGGCCAATGAGCGCCATCACGAATATGCGACCCTGGAGCACCTCCTGTTGGCGTTGATCGACGATGCCGATGCGGCAGCTGTCATGGGCGCGTGCAACGTCAATCTCGACGCACTGCGCAAGACCGTATCCGACTATGTCGATAATGAACTTGGCAATTTGGTCACCGGTTACGATGAGGATTCCAAGCCGACGGCAGGTTTCCAGCGCGTCATCCAGCGTGCGGTCATCCATGTCCAATCGTCCGGTCGCGAGGAAGTGACCGGCGCCAACGTGCTTGTCGCGATCTTTGCCGAACGCGAGAGCCATGCAGCCTACTTTCTGCAGGAACAGGAAATGACGCGCTACGACGCCGTCAACTTCATATCTCATGGCATCGGCAAGCGGCCCGGTGCGTCCGAGGCGCGTGCGCCGCGTGGGGCCGATGAGCCGGAATCCGAGCAGAAGGCATCGCGCGAGCAGGATGAAAGCAGCCCGAAGAAGCAGCAGGATGCGCTGACGGCCTATTGCGTCAATCTCAACGAGAAAGCCAAGGTCGGCAAGATCGATCCGCTGATCGGCCGCCATGCCGAGGTCAACCGGACGATCCAGATTCTCTGCCGCCGTTCCAAGAACAACCCGCTTTACGTGGGCGACCCCGGCGTCGGCAAGACGGCGATCGCCGAAGGCTTGGCCAAGCGCATCGTCGAGAAGAAGGTTCCCGAAGCGTTGCAGGACGCGACGATCTTCTCGCTCGATATGGGCACGCTGCTCGCTGGCACTCGTTACCGTGGTGATTTCGAAGAGCGCCTGAAACAGGTGGTCAAGGAACTCGAGGAATATCCGGGTGCCGTGCTGTTCATCGACGAAATCCATACCGTCATCGGTGCTGGTGCTACGTCCGGCGGTGCCATGGATGCGTCCAACCTGTTGAAGCCGGCTCTGTCTTCGGGCGCGATCCGCTGCATCGGTTCGACCACCTACAAGGAATACCGCCAGTTCTTCGAAAAGGACCGTGCGCTGGTGCGCCGGTTCCAGAAGATCGATGTCAGCGAACCGACGATCGATGATGCCATCGAGATCATGAAGGGCCTGAAGCCTTATTTCGAGGACTATCACAAGCTGAAATACTCGAACGAGGCGATCAAGTCGGCTGTCGAGCTCTCGGCTCGCTATATCAACGACCGCAAGCTGCCGGATAAGGCGATCGACGTGATCGACGAAACCGGTGCGGCTCAGATGCTGCTGCCCGTCAGCAAGCGGCGCAAGCTGATCACCGAAAAGGAAATCGAGGCGACGATCGCAACGATGGCCCGCATTCCGCCGAAATCCGTTTCCAAGGACGATGAGGCCGTCCTCGCCAATCTGGAAAAGGAACTGCGCTCGGTCGTCTATGGCCAGGACCTGGCAATCGAGGCGCTTGCGTCGGCGATCAAGCTGGCCCGTGCCGGCCTGCGCGAACCGAACAAGCCGATCGGCTCCTACGTCTTCTCCGGCCCGACCGGTGTCGGTAAGACGGAAGTTGCCAAGCAGCTGGCGGCCTCGCTCGGCGTTGAACTCATCCGCTTCGACATGTCGGAGTACATGGAGCGCCACACCGTCTCGCGTCTGCTCGGTGCACCTCCCGGCTATGTCGGCTTCGATCAGGGCGGTCTGCTGACCGATGGCATCGACCAGCATCCGCATTCGGTTCTGCTGCTCGATGAAATCGAAAAAGCGCATCCGGACCTGTTCAATATTCTGTTGCAGGTCATGGATCACGGCTCCTTGACCGACCATAACGGCAAGAAGATCGACTTCCGCAACGTCATCCTGATCATGACGACCAATGCGGGTGCATCCGAGATGGCCAAGGCCGCGTTCGGCTTCGGTTCGGCAAAACGTGAAGGTGACGATGTGGAGGCGCTGAACCGCCTGTTCACGCCGGAATTCCGCAACCGTCTTGATGCGGTCATTCCGTTCGCCTCGCTGCCGACGCTGGTGATCCACCAGGTTGTACAGAAGTTCGTCATGCAGCTGGAAACCCAGCTTGCCGAACGCAACGTCACCTTCGACCTCCAGCCGGAAGCCATCGCCTGGCTGTCCGACAAGGGCTATGATGAAAAGATGGGTGCGCGGCCGCTGGCGCGTGTCATCCAAGAACACATCAAGAAGCCGTTGGCCGATGAAATCCTTTTCGGCAAGCTGAAGAAGGGTGGCGTCGTCAAGGTGACCGTCGGAACCAAGCCGGATGGCGCCAAGGGCCTACTGCTTGACTACGTGCCGGAGACGGCGCGGATCAAGCCGAAGGCGGAGGTGGTGACCCCGGTAAAGAAGGCGTCGAAGGCTGCAAAGCCGAAGGAACTGGAAAGCGTCGGCGCTGAGCCCGAGGCGCCCGCCAAGCCGAAGAAGGCAGCCAAGGCCGCCAAGGCTGACGAACCGGTGAGCGCCAAAGCGGCCGAGCCGCCCCGCAAGGGAAGCACGGTACCCAAGGTGCCGCGCAAGAAGTAATGTATCCCGAATAGAAACACGGTGCCGGACTTGATTGTCCGGCACCGTTTTTTTGTGGCAATGATTAGACGGATGTTTCGATGGACGATAGTCAGACGGCCGGCTCGGGGCGAACATGGTTCGTGGCGGGCATGCGGGGCATTTTCAGCCTGCCGGCAATGATGCTGATGCTCTCTTTCGTCGGCTTTTGTGCCTTTACCGCTCAGGCTGGAATTCCCGTCGAGCACGTGGTGTTCATGGTCGGTGCCGTCTGGGCCCTGCCAGCCAATGTCATCCTTGTCAGCTCGATCCTCGGCGGTGCCAATCTGCTCGCCACCTTTATCGCAGTCACGCTGTCTTCCATCCGGCTGATGCCGATGGTTGCAGCGCTAATCCCTGAAATCCGCACCGAAAAAACGCCCACCTGGCTGCTGCTGTTCCTGTCGCATTTTGTGGCGATCACGGCCTGGGTGTTTGCGATAGAGCGGGTGCAGGCGGTGCCGCGCGACTATCGCGTCACGTTTTTCGCCGGTTTCGGCGTAACGCTTGTTGTCGTCAATATGCTTCTGGTCGCTGTCGTCTATCAATTCGTCACAGAATTTCCGCCGATTGTGTCCGGTTGCCTGTTCTTCCTGACGCCGGTCTATTTCCTGGCATCGATCTGGAGTTCCGCGCGTCATCCGGTGATCTACATGGCAATGGTCATCGGTCTCGTGGCTGGACCATTCTTCTACTGGCTCGCACCGGAGTTCGATATTCTGCTGGCTGGTGTTGGTGGGGGAACGTTGGCATGGCTGGCGGAACGCCAGTGGCGCAAGCGCGGGGAGGTCCGGGCATGACTGTGCTTGAAGGCTGGTGGGCCTATGTGTTCATCGCAATTGCCGGATGGCTGGCAACCGATCTCTGGCGCTGGCTCGGCGTTCTCGCCGGTAATCGGCTGCGCGAGGATTCCGAAGTTCTCAATTGGGTGAGGGCGGTAGCAACCGCACTGGTGGCAGCCGTCATCGCCAAGCTGATCCTCTATCCGACCGGTATTCTCGAGCAATCACCGCTGTGGCTGCGGCTGGGATCAATCGCCGCTGGCGCGGCCGCCTTCTTTGTCGGCCGGCAGAAACCGGTGATCGGTATTGCAACGGCCATCGCTGTGCTGGCGATTGGTTTGTGGGTATTGGGATTTTAGGGAGCATCAACCAACATCGGGTGCACTTATCCGAATCTTAAATGCCATGTTGTAGTTGTTGCCTAAATTCACAGGAGTAACAGATGCGCTTTTTGCCCGGGGAGTGGTTCGTTCTCCGAATTCTCATAGCACTGGCGGTGTTGGATGTTATCTTGCTCTTTTCCAAGGGAATAAGGGTAGATGTTGTCGTCTATGCAAGTATTATTGCGATCGGATCGCTCTTAGTTGTGATGGGACAATACTATCGTGTCATCCGCCACGAAAGCCGCCTGGCTTTGGCTTTGATCGCGGCTGGGCTTTTCGTTCTGTTCACCGTCGGCGGCTCTGTCTTTAATTATATGTTTCTGCCCAATACTTTCACGCCGATTAGCGATTTCCTAATAAAAATTGATGAAGCGATGGGATACCATTGGCCGTCGTTGATGATTTGGGTTTCGAATTATCCGCGGTTTGGCACGTTTTTGTTCCATGTTTACTCCACATCTTTGCCTCAGCTTTTAGTGATTATTCTCGTTTTAGGCTTCATGGGTGAAGCACAACAGTTGCATCGGTTTTTGCTTACGGGTGTCATAGGCGCGCTTCTGGCCATTGTGACTTGGGTTCTGTTTCCGAATTTTGGTGCGGAGAGTTTTTATGATCTGCCGCAATCGGTGCTGGACGCATTTCCGATCGCTGTTAATCCTGCATATGGCGACATGTTGCTAACCCTCAGCCGTGATGGCGTGGATTATTTGTCGCCGAAAGATGTTCTCGGATTGATAGGTTTTCCGTCATTCCATACTGTAATGGCTTGCATGTCGGTTTTCTTTGTGCCGCGCCATCGTGTTTTGATGCCAGCGATCTTCGGCCTCAATGCTTTCATGGTATTGGCCATTCTTGTACAAGGCGGCCATCATTTAATCGATATGATTGGCGGCATCGGTGTGTTCGCAATAGCCTATCTGCTCTCGGGGGCTACCATGCGGCGCTTAAGCGAAGGCTACGCGATGGTGGATGAATCCAAAGTAATTTAGCAATGGTCAGAAGGAATCTCTGATCTTCGCCGCATTCGAAGCAAGCACAGCCCCATCTTCCATCTTGCCGGAATGCGGCCGCAGCGGCACGCCTTCGCGGCGGGGGATGACGTGGAAATGCAGATGGAAGACTGACTGGCCTGCGGGCGCCTCGTTGAACTGCATGATCGTCACGCCATCGGCGTCGAAAGCCTCCTGGGCGGCAATCGCCACCTTCTGCACGACAGAGATCAGCGGGCCGATAACGGCCGGGTCGGCGTCCAGAATATTACGTGAACCGGCCTTTGGAACGACCAGAACATGGCCGTCCGCCTGCGGCATCACATCCATGAACGCCAGGGTGTGATCATCCTCGTAGACCTTGTGGGCGGGAATTTCGCCGCGCAGGATCTTGGCGAAGATATTGTTGGTGTCATAGGCGGCGCTGGTCATCGGCGTCTCTCCTCAAAAATGCTTGTGTCTTTCGTTCAGTCGTCGGTCTCTTGCCGTTCGCCTTTGCGGAAGGGGCTGTGCTCGGCCAGGATATCACTCATTTGCTCGACCTCCTGCCGTTCGCGTTCGAGATAATCGGCAACGGCGCGTTTCAATCCGGGATGGGCGATGAAATGGGCCGAATGCGTGGTCGCCGGCAGATAGCCGCGCGCCAGCTTGTGTTCCCCTTGAGCGCCGGCTTCGACGCGCTGCAATCCCTTGGCGATGGCGAAGTCGATAGCCTGATGGTAGCAGACCTCGAAATGCAGGAAAGGGTGGTCTTCGACTGCGCCCCAGTGGCGGCCATAGAGCGCATCGCTGCCGATGAAATTGATGGCGCCGGCAATATATTTGCCGTTGCGCCTGGCCATGACGAGCAGGATGTCGTCGGCCATGCGTTCGCCAATCAGCGAATAGAATTTACGCGTCAGATAGGGGCGGCCCCATTTGCGGCTGCCGGTGTCCATGTAGAAGGCGAAGAACTGATCCCAGACGCTTTCCGTCAGGTCCTTGCCGGTCAGCCAATCGATGCTGATGCCGCCTTCGAGCGCGGCGCGGCGTTCCTTCTTCAGAGCCTTGCGTTTGCGCGATGCGAGCGTCTCGAGGAAATCGTTGTGCGATGTGTAACTGTCATTGAGAAAATGGAACTGCTGGTCGGTCCGGTGCAGGAAGCCGGCATGTTGGAAGGTCGGAACCTCCTCTTCCGGCAGGAATGTCACATGCGCCGACGACACATTGTGGCGCCGGGCGAGCTCCTGCAGGCCGGCGGCAAGCGAACCGCGAACGGCAGCGGTGTCGGCCCTGGGGGCGGTCAGTAGCCGCGGCCCGGTGGCGGGAGTGAAGGGGACCGAGCATTGCAGTTTCGGATAATAGCGCCCGCCCGCCCGCTCCAGGGCGTCGGCCCAGCCGTGGTCGAAGACATATTCGCCCTGGCTGTGGTTTTTCAGATAGCAGATCAGTCCACCCGCAAGGCCGCCCTTGCCATCTTCCATCAGCAGATGCTGGCCGAGCCAGCCGCTATCGGCCGTCGCAGAGCCTGATTCCTCTAGCGATGACAGATAGGCATGCGAAATGAACGGATTGTAGAGGCCGCCGGGTTGACCCTTGGCGGCGCCTGACAATCCGTCCCAGCTGTCCTTCGAAATATCCTGAAAGGATGTCTCGACGCGGATTTTGACTTCGCCGGTCATTCTTTAAGCGATTAGCCTTTCCTTGGGATCGAAACCCTCGAATGTCATCTGATCGGCATGAGCATAGGTGTGATCGACACCCGCCTGATCGCGCACGGTCCAGGTCAGGATCGACCGGCCGAGGGAGCGTTCCTTGGTGATGAACGAGTTTGGCAAATCCCCATAGAAATAGGAAATGAAATCAAGCCCGAGCTGCATCGCTTCTTCGTGAACGGCGAACTGTTCCGGCTGGTTGCCGCCGGCGGTCAGGCCGACCGGGTAGGATGGGTTTTGAGCCTTGAGGTCCTTCAGCAGCCAATGGTCGAAACTCATCAGGGCAACAGGGCCGTCATAGCTTTCAAGAGCCTCAAGCACGGCGTCGGCAAAGCCTTCGTCGTCGCCCATGCGGCCCTTCAGTTCGAGCACGATCGGCACCCGGCCTTTGACCAGCCTCAGAAGCTGTCCGAGCGTTGGGATCTTGTCGGCTGTGCCGCCGATTGTGATCAGGCCAAGCTCGCCGGCTGTCTTTTCGCGGATATCGCCCTTGATGCCGCAAAGCCGCTGCATGTCGTCATCGTGGAAAACTACTGGCACGCTATCGGCGGTATATTGCAGGTCGCACTCGATGGCGAAGCCGTTTTCGGCCGCGCGGGAAAACGCGGAAAGCGTATTTTCCCAGATTGCATGGTTCATGTCGTGATAGCCGCGATGAGCGACCGGTTGCGCCGTCAGCCAGGAAAGATCTTTCATGGATATCGTTCCGCTCAGGCGATTTCGATCACGGCGTCGATTTCGACGGCGGCATTGAAGGGCAGGGCGGCCATGCCGACTGCAGCGCGCGCGTGAATGCCGGCGTCACCCAGAACCTTGGCGATCAGGTTGGAGGCGCCGTTCATGACCAGATGCTGTTCGATAAAGGTTGGCTTGGATGCGATGAAGCCATTGAGCTTGACGATGCGGCGAATGCGGGAGAGATCGCCGCCCAACGCCGCCTTTGCCTGGGCGAGAATATTGATGGCGCAGAGTTCTGCAGCACGCTGGCCGGTGGCAACATCGATGCCGTCGCCGAGATGCCCGGTGACTGCGACCTTACCGTTTTCCATTGGGAGCTGGCCGGAAATATAAAGGTGCGATCCGCTGATGACAAAGGGAACATAATTGGCAGCAGGTGCCGCAGCTTGCGGCAGAGTGATTCCCAGTTCCTTGATGCGTGCTTCGATATCTGCAGACATGGATAACTCCGGTCATTGTTGTGTTTTGTCATCAAATGCTGCATGCACAGCATGTTTCATGAAGTGGTAAAATACCGCATCTCGAACAGTGATGCCTCGCTTTTGCCCGATGTGTTCTTATAGCATCATCAGCGAATCCAACAGGAGGAAACGGATGTTTCGTTCAGGCTTTGCCTCTGTCATTCTGACATGGGCGTGTTTATCGGGTGTGACGGTCGGCGGCGCTTCCGCTGCGTCAGCCAACATCCTGGTGCCTCACCGCGCTGTCTATGATCTTGAGCTGAAAGATGCGTCAGAGCGCTCCGGGATTTCCGGAATGTATGGCCGCATGGTCTATGAATTCAATGGCTCGGCCTGCGAGGGCTATACCGTCAGTTTCCGGTTTGTCACCAAGGTCGATACCGGCGACGAGGTCAAGCTGACCGACCAGCAGACGACAACCTACGAGGACCTGAAGAGCGGAAACTTCCGCTTTTTGACGCGCTCCTTCACAGACGAAAAACTCGACAAGGAAGTGCGTGGCTCGGCCCATGAGGCCAAGCAGGGGCTGACCGTCGACCTGACCTCGCCGGACAAGCGCAAGGTCGATCTCGCGCAGGGGCTGTTTCCGACCGAGCACATGCTGGATGTCATCGATCGGGCAAAGAAGGGCGAGACGCTGTTTGAATCACGTATCTTCGATGGCTCCGACGCTGGCGACAAGACGCTGATCACCACCACGATGATCGGCAAGCCGCAGACGGCTACTGCCGGCGATGCCGACGCCGACAAGGCGGCCGCCATGGCGGAAAAACCCTATTGGCCGGTGACTATTTCCTATTTCAACGACAATGCGACCGGTGACGCTGTGCCGATCTACCGCATGGAGTTCAAGCTCTATGAAAACGGCATCACCCGCGACCTCACCATGGACTATGGCGATTTCGTCCTCACGGGCAAACTCGCCGATCTGGAAGTCTTCAAGCAGGAAAAGTGCAAATAGGCACCAACACCCGCCTGCTGCTATTTTCTGCGTTCGCCCTTGATTTATCGGGCGCCACGGGGTAAGGGCAGCGCATTCCACACGTAAGGTTTGGGACCGTCCGGGAGAAATCCGGGCTGTTCCACCCGGTGGTACTCTCGAAGAGAGTGCTGTTTGCCTTGCGGAGGTTCAACCGGAAAAGGAGAAAAAGGCATGGCATTGCCCGATTTTAGCATGCGTCAGCTTCTGGAAGCTGGCGTTCACTTCGGTCACCAGACTCACCGCTGGAACCCGAAAATGAAGCCGTACATCTTCGGCGATCGTTCGAACGTTCACATCATCGACCTCGCGCAGACCGTTCCGTTGCTGTCGCGCGCCCTGCAGGTTGTCAGCGACACGGTTGCCAAGGGCGGCCGCGTTCTGTTCGTCGGCACCAAGCGCCAGGCATCCGAAATCATCGCTGACGCTGCCAAGCGTTCGGCCCAGTACTACGTCAATGCCCGCTGGCTCGGCGGCATGATGACCAACTGGAAGACGATTTCGAACTCGATCCAGCGCCTGCGCAAGCTCGACGAAATCCTGAACTCGGAAGCATCCGGCTTCACCAAGAAGGAACGCCTCAACCTCGAGCGCGAACGCGAAAAGCTGAACCGCGCACTCGGCGGTATCCGCGATATGGGCGGCGTTCCGGACCTGATGTTCATCATCGACACCAACAAGGAATCGATTGCCATCGACGAAGCAAAGCGTCTCGGCATCCCGGTTGTTGCGATCATCGATTCGAACTGCGATCCGGACCGTATCGACTTCCCGATCCCCGGCAACGACGACGCTTCGCGTGCGATCTCGCTCTATTGCGATCTGATCTCCCGTGCAGCGCTTGACGGCATTGCCCGGCAGCAGAGCTCGTCGGGCCGCGACCTCGGCGCTTCCTCCGATCTGCCGCTTGAGCCGGCTCTCGAAGAAGTTGCTGAAGCCTGATAAGGCGGGGCGGCGGTTCATCCCGCCGTTCCTTTAGACACGATCAGGACAAGGCCGTTTACGACTGAAAAAGTGAACGGCCTTGTTCTTTTGCATCGGACCTGCCCATCGAGCGCGGGTCGCCACGATGCCAATCGTCGGGATGATCCTTTCATCACGATGTCACATTCAGGGGTCATGCCCTGCCACATCCTCCTGGTATCGCGCCGGCTTTCTGGCAGCGCGCCAGCCGAACAAACGAAGAGGCAAAAAAGATGAGCACTATTACTGCAGCAATGGTGAAGGAACTGCGCGAAAAGACCGGCGCAGGCATGATGGATTGTAAGAAGGCACTCGGCGAAACCAATGGCGACATGGAAGCCGCGATCGACTGGCTGCGTGCCAAGGGCATCGCCAAGGCCGACAAGAAGTCGGGCCGCGCAGCAGCTGAAGGCCTCATCGGCATCGCCAGCAGCGGCACCAAGGCCGTCGTCATCGAGCTGAACTCCGAAACCGACTTCGTTGCCCGCAACGATGCCTTCCAGGACCTCGTTCGTGGCGTCGCAGCCGTTGCTGTCGGCACCGACGGTTCTGTTGAAACGATCAGCGCAGCCACCTATCCGGCAACCGGCAAGTCGGTCGCTGAAAGCATCACCGACGCGATCGCAACCATCGGCGAGAATATGGCTCTGCGCCGTTCGGCCCTTTTGTCGGTCGAAGAGGGTGTTGTTGCCACCTACATCCACAATTCCGTTGCTGACGGCCTCGGCAAGCTCGGCGTTCTCGTCGCGCTGAAGTCGACCGGCGACAAGGATGCCCTGAATGCCATCGGCCGCCAGGTTGCCATGCACATTGCAGCAACCAACCCGCTGGCCATCCGCTCGACGGAAGTTGATGCAGCTGTCGCAGAACGCGAACGCAACATCTTCATCGAACAGGCCCGCGAATCCGGCAAGCCGGACGCGATCATCGAAAAGATGGTTGATGGCCGCATGCGCAAGTTCTTCGAAGAAGTCGCCCTGCTGTCGCAGGCTTTCGTCATGAACCCTGACCTGACCGTCGAAGCTGCCGTCAAGGAAGCTGAAAAGACCGTTGGCGCTCCGATCGAAGTTGTCGGCATGGCCCGCCTGCTTCTCGGCGAAGGCGTCGAAAAGGAAGAAACCGACTTCGCAGCTGAAGTTGCAGCTGTCGCCAAGGGCTGATTTCTTCATCCTGATTGGGAAAACCGCCATCCTTGTTGGGAAACATCCGGGGCATCGCGTGACAACGCGGTGCCCTTCGTGTATCCGGCATCATCATCACATTGGCGCAGGCTCCTTCGGGGATCATCCGGATGATATCGGCCGCGCTGGGATGAACAGACCAGTTTTATGCACCATCTCGCATGTGTGCCTTCTTGGACAGGAGTGACGATGTCGGCCGAACCTCTCTACAAACGTGTGCTGCTGAAAGCTTCAGGCGAAGCGCTTATGGGCAACCAGGGGTTCGGGATCGATGTCGCGGTGGCTGACCGGATTGCCTCTGACATTGCCGAAGCCCGCGCCATGGGTGTTGAAGTCGGCGTCGTCGTTGGCGGCGGAAACATTTTTCGCGGCGTCGCAGTTGCCTCCAAGGGCGGCGACCGGGTCACCGGTGACCATATGGGCATGCTGGCGACCATCATCAACGCACTGGCGCTGGCGACCTCGCTGCGCAAGCTCGACGTCGATACGGTCGTGCTATCGGCCATCGCCATGCCGGAAATCTGTGAGAGTTTCTCGCAGCGCGCCACGCTGTTTCACCTCTCCCAAGGGCGCGTGGTAATCTTTGCCGGTGGTACCGGCAATCCGTTCTTTACCACCGATTCGGCAGCAGCCCTGCGCGCCGCCGAAATGGGCGCGGAAGCGATCTTCAAGGGCACGCAGGTTGACGGCATCTATACCGCTGATCCGAAGAAGGATCCGACGGCCACCCGCTTCGACCGCCTGACGCACAGCGAAGTCCTGCAGAAGGGCCTGGCCGTCATGGATATCGCCGCCGTTGCACTGGCGCGCGAAAACAGCATTCCGATCATCGTCTTCTCGATCCACGAGAAGGGCGGGTTTGCGGAAATCTTGACTGGCGGCGGCCGGGCGACCATCGTAACAGACAATTGAGCAGTTAAAGGGCGGTCGCTAGGCCGCCGCGATAAACGGGAGTTTGATCCATGAGTGAAGGTATTGACCTGAGTGACCTGAAGCGCCGCATGGATGGCGCCATTGCCGCGTTCAAGAGCGATATCGCATCGCTGCGCACCGGCCGGGCTTCGGCCAACGTGCTCGATCCGGTTATGGTAGAGGCATATGGTTCGCGCGTGCCGCTGAACCAGGTTGCCAACATCACCGTTCCGGAATCGCGCATGCTCGGTGTTTCCATCTGGGACAAGTCGATGGTCAATGCCGTCGATCGCGCCATCCGTGAATCGAATCTCGGCCTTAATCCGATCATGGACGGCCAGAATCTGCGCATTCCACTGCCGGAACTCAACGAAGAACGCCGCAAGTCACTGGTGAAGGTCGCGCATGATTATAGCGAAAAAGCCAAGGTCGCTGTGCGCAACGTGCGCCGCGATGGCATGGACAGTCTGAAAAAAGCCGAAAAGGATGGCGATATCGGTCAGGATGTCAGCCGAAGCCAGTCCGAAAGGGTCCAGAAAATGACAGATGAGATGATTTCCGACATCGACCGCTTGCTCGGCGATAAGGAAAAGGAAATCATGCAGGTCTAGTCTGCCTTTTTCCGAGTCTCTGTTTTTCGGGCCACCGATGTCAAACCCATTGCTTAGAAATGTCCCCACGCACGTCGCCATCATCATGGATGGCAACGGACGCTGGGCCAATTCGCGCGGACTTCCAAGGACAATGGGCCATCGCAAGGGGGTGGAAGCCGTACGCGAGGCGGTTCGCACTGCCGGCGAAGTCGGCATCCGCTACCTGACGCTCTTTGCGTTTTCTTCGGAGAACTGGAGTAGGCCAGAAGCGGAGGTCTCCGATCTGATGGGGCTTTTGAAAGCTTTCATCCGCCGCGATCTCGCCGACCTGCACCGTGAGAACGTCCGCATACGGGTGATCGGTGACAAGACCAACCTTCGCGGCGATATCCTGCCTCTGCTGCTGGAGGCAGAGGATACGACGCGCAACAATACGGGTATCACACTGGTTATCGCCTTCAACTATGGCTCCCGCGATGAAATGACCCGCGCCATGCAGGCCCTGGCGGTTGACGTCGCCCAAGGTCGATTGACGGCCGACCAGATTACGCCGGAGCGGATTGCCAGCAAGCTCGATACCGCTGGAATTCCCGACCCGGACCTTGTCTTGCGCACCAGCGGTGAAGAGCGGCTGTCCAATTTCCTGCTCTGGCAGGCGGCCTATTCCGAATTGCTGTTTGTTCCGGAACTGTGGCCGGATTTCAACCGCGAGGTTTTTCTCGGTGCGCTGAAAACCTATGCCGGGCGTGAACGCCGTTTTGGTGGGCTGTCGCAACCGACGCTCGCGGTTGGTTCCTGATGCAGACAGAATTGCGGCTGCGTATCATCTCCGGCATCGTGCTTGCCGCTATCGCTCTCGGTGCGACCTGGGCCGGGGGAACCGTTTTTGAAATCCTCTCCGTCGCCATTGCCGTGCTCGTCTATTACGAATGGTCGACCATCACCAAACTTGCCGAACGCGATTTCCAAGGCAATGCCATTGGCTGGCTGTCGCAGGCAGTCATCGCGGCACTGATCCTCTTTGATGGCGCTCACGTCACATTGCTGGTTCTTACAGCATTTGCCGCGATTGCTGCGCTCTGGGTGTTCTTCCGGGGCGGAAGCTGGTGGTTGCCTGGCGGCATCGTCTATGCTGGCCTGACGGGCATCTCGCTTTCGGCCATCCGCGGCGAGAGCGATATCGGTCTGATCGCGGTTTTCTTCGTGTTTGCCGTTGTCTGGGCGACCGACATTCTTGCCTATTTCACCGGACGGGCGATTGGCGGCCCGAAACTCGCGCCACGTATTTCACCCGGCAAGACATGGTCTGGGGCGATCGGCGGCACCATCTTTGGGGTATTGGCCGGTGTCGCTGTGTTCATGAGCCATTTTTCGCTTAATGATGCGCGCATACCATTGCTTGCGCTTGCGCTGTCGGTTTCGAGCCAGATCGGTGACCTGTTCGAATCCTACATCAAGCGCCGATTCGGTGTGAAGGATTCGAGCAAGCTCATTCCCGGTCATGGGGGGGTCATGGACCGTGTGGACGGACTTGTTTTTGCCTGCTTTGCCGCGCTTCTGATTGCTTTGGTGCAAGTCATGTCCACCGGTGGACAGAATGTGCCCCTGGGGGCAATCCTGCTGGCGCCGTAACGGGCGCCACATACCTGATCGAGGACCACATGGCTTACCTGGCCGATACATTTCACCTGATTATCGGCTACATCGTGCCGTTTCTGCTCGTTCTGACGCTGCTCGTCTTCGTGCACGAGATGGGCCACTATCTGGTCGGCCGCTGGTCTGGCATCCGCATCCTCGCCTTTTCCGTCGGTTTTGGGCCGGAGTTGTTCGGCTATACCGACAAGCACGGAACACGTTGGAAGTTCTGCGCTATCCCGCTTGGCGGCTATGTGAAATTTTTCGGTGACGAGGATGCCGCCAGTGTTCCCGATTACAGCCGGCTGGAGCAATATTCGCCCGAGGATCGTGACCGTACGTTTTTGGGGGCCAAGCTTTGGAAGCGGGCTGCCACGGTAGCTGCCGGACCTATCGCCAATTTTATCCTTGCTATCTTCATCTTTGCGGTGATTTTTTCGATCTATGGCAAGCCTGTCGCAGATCCGGTTGTTGCCGAAGTCAAGGAACACAGCGCGGCCGCTAAAGCCGGTGTTCTGCCGGGCGATCTGCTGGTGGCGATCGATGGTACGCATGTCACCACCTTCGATGATGTGCGCCGCTATGTCAGCATCCGGCCGGAAACGCCGATCACCATACAGATCAAGCGCAAGGGCGAACTGCTCGATCTGCCGATGATACCGCAGCGCACCGAAATCACCGACCAGTTCGGCAACAAGATGGAACTTGGCATCATCGGCATCCTGACAAACCAGGAAACCGGCAATTTCCGCCTGGAGACTTTTAGTCCGATTGAAGCCGTGGGGCAGGGTGCCGTCGAGAGCTGGCACATCGTGACCGGCACGTTCAACTATCTTGCCAACCTGGTGACCGGCCGGATGAAGGCCGATCAGCTGGGCGGGCCGATCCGGGTCGCCCAGGCATCCGGACAGATGGCGACGATCGGTATCGCTGCCGTTCTGCAATTGGCAGCCGTCCTGTCGGTTTCCATTGGACTTCTCAATCTAATGCCGGTCCCCGTACTTGATGGCGGCCATCTGATGTTTTATGCGGTAGAAGCTATTCGCGGAAAACCGGTCGGACCAGGGGCGCAGGACATCGCATTCCGCATCGGTTTTGCCATGGTGTTGATGCTGATGGTTTTTGCCACATGGAACGACATCAGTTCGCTCCTTGGCTAGGGATTTGGGCCTTG
This sequence comes from Hyphomicrobiales bacterium, assembly GCA_900468065.1. GTDB lineage: Bacteria > Pseudomonadota > Alphaproteobacteria > Rhizobiales > Rhizobiaceae > Pararhizobium. Next base: position 71,470 of record UBTA01000063.1, read on the forward strand.
CGCGGTGGTGTAAGGTCTTGTTGGGGGAGGTCGGCTCTATTGAAAATTCAATGAGTTGATTGAAAGGAATTGTTTACGATAAAGCAATTCTGTAGTGGCCGTTAGGACACGGTTTCATTTGAAGTAAACAGAAATTAACGAGCTGGCTTGCTTGTATATAAAAAGCGGTTAAAACGGCAGCCGTGACCGGAGTCGGTACGAGTTCGCTGCGGGGCATTGGGAAGAAGGTAAGATTTATGAAAGCTGGTTCAAAATTTTTGAACGCGGTGTCGGCGGTTGCGCTGTCTGCTAGTATGGTCGCAACGGGGACTGGCATTGTAACGCTTGCAAGTGCGTCTGTCGCTGAGGCTGCAACGATCAGCCGCGTCGAAGTGCGTGGTGCTACTCGCGTCAGCCCCGAAACGGTTCGGGCAAACATCACCATTGTTCCCGGCAAGAGCTTCAGCAACGCGGATATCGATTCTTCCGTCAAGCGCCTCTATTCCACCGGCTATTTTTCCGATGTCAGCATCAATGTCGCCGGCGGTACGCTTGTCGTCACCGTGAGCGAGAACCAGCTGGTCAACCAGGTTGTTTTCAACGGCAACCGCAAGATCAAGGACGATAAGCTTCAGGCTGTTGTCCGCACGCGTTCGCTTGGTCCGTACAGCGAAGCGACAGCTGAATCCGATATTCAGGCGATCAAGGATGCCTACGCAGCCATCGGTCGCGAAGATGTGACTGTCACCACGCAGGTCGTTCCGATCGCGGAAGGCCGTGTCAATCTGGCCTTTGTGGTCAACGAAGGCGATCGCACCAAGATCACCGCCATCAATTTTGTCGGCAACAACGCCTACAGCAATGGCCGCCTCCAGGCAGTCATCTCGACGAAGGAATCGGGGATCTTCTCCTTCCTGAACCGCAAGGACGTTTACAACGCCGACAAGCTGCGCGCCGACGAAGAGTTGCTGCGCCAGTTCTACTACAACCGCGGCTATGCAGACTTCCGTGTCGTTTCGTCGGACGCAGTTCTGGATGAAGCCACCAATGAATACACGGTGACGATCACCGTCGAAGAGGGCGAGCGCTACGACTTCGGAACTGTCAATGTTGAATCCACGGTCGAAGGCGTGGATGCGGAAGAGCTGAAGGGCCTGGTTCGTACCTCCGAAGGCACGATCTACAAGGCCAAGGACGTTCAGGACAGCATCTCGGCGATTTCCAAGCGCGTCGCATCGCAGGGCTATCCGTTTGCCCGCGTGACGCCGCGTGGCAATCGCGATTTCGGCAATCGCACGATCGCTGTCGACTACCTCGTCGATCAGGGCGAGCGCGCCTATATCGAGCGCATTGAAATTCGTGGCAACACCCGCACGCGTGACTATGTCATCCGTCGCGAGTTCGACATGAGTGAAGGCGATGCGTTCAACCAGGAAATGATCACGACGGCTAAGCGCCGCCTTGATGCTCTCGGTTATTTCTCGACGGTCAATATCTCGACACAGCCGGGCAGCGCGTCCGACCGCGTCGTCGTGATCGTCGATGTGCAGGATCAGTCGACCGGTTCGTTCGGTATCGGCGCAGGTTACTCTGCAGGCAGCGGCGGCGGCTTCCTTCTGGAAGCCTCGATCGAGGAAAAGAACTTCCTCGGCCGTGGTCAGTATATCCGTCTTGCAGCTGGCCGTGGTCAGGATAGCCGTACGTACAATGTATCGTTCACCGAACCCTATTTCCTCGGTTATCGTCTCGCTGCCGGTTTCGATATCTTCAAGAACGAAAACGACTATAACGACGACAACTATAGCTACGAAGATCAGGGCTTCAGCCTGCGCGTAACCGCGCCGATCACGGAGCGGATTTCGACGACATTCCGTTATAACTACACGCAGATGGACTATCACGGGAATACGTCCGTGGGGCCAGGACAGGATCTTTCGTCGCCATACATCAACGCGATCAATGGCAGCACGTGGACACGGTCTTCGATCTCCCAGACGCTGACCTACAACTCGCTCGACGATGCGACGTTGCCGCACGAAGGTATCCTGGCGTCGGCCACGCAGGAATATGCTGGTCTTGGCGGAACATCCGATTTCTACAAGCTGACCGGTAAGGCCAAGTGGTACTACACCGTGAACGACGATGCGGACATCATCGCATCGCTCGCAGCTGGCGCCGGCCATGTGTTCAACACCGGCGGCAAGATGGAAGTCTTCGACCAGTTCCAGCTGGGCCAGAACGATATTCGCGGCTTTGAGCGTAACGGTGTCGGTCCGCGCAGCGGCAAGTATGGCGACGCCATTGGTGGAACGACCTACTTCACCGCTTCTGCTGAAGCGACGTTCCCGCTGCCCTTCGTGTCACGCGACGCTGGTTTCCGCGGTGCGATCTTCGCAGATGCCGGCACATTGTATGGCAATGAAGTCGATACGACAGCCGACGATGACATCAAGGGTACAGGAAGCTCGCTTCGTGCATCCGTCGGTCTCGGTCTGATCTGGGCGTCCCCGTTTGGGCCGCTGCGCGTCGACTATGCGTTCCCGATCGCCAAGGAAGATTTCGACCGCGTACAGAACCTCAAGTTCGGTATCTCGTCGTCCTTCTGATCCTTGCAGTCCAGAACTGCCTGCCAAAACTGTTCTGGAGTGTTGGCCATGGAAAACAACTGGTTCTTCCCACCGCATGACGGGATCCGCCTGAGCGATCTGGCGGATCAAATCGGTGCGGTGCTACAGGCGCCGGAACTCAGCGACCGGCTCGTCCGGTCGGTGGCGCCGACCTATCGCGCTGGCGAGTTCGATGTCTGCTATATGCTGCAGCGGCGCTTTCGCGATGAGTTTGACACATCGAAAGCAGGCGCCATCATTTGCGATGATACGATCGCCGCGATCGTGCCGTCGCATATCCCCGTTCTTCTGACACGCTATCCTCACACGGCTTTCGCGCTTGCCGGTGCGATTTTGCATCCGCAGGCAGCGCGCCCCGAGCAGAACCTGTCGGGACCGGGTGGCATATCGCCCGCTGCCTTTGTCGACCCAACAGCTCAGATCGAGGACAATGTCGATATCGAGGCGACGGCCGTGATCGGCGCGGGCGCCCATATCGGCTCGGGTACGCGGATTGCCGCAGGCGCCGTCATCGGCCCCGGTGTCCGTATCGGCCGTGACTGCACGATTTCGGCCGGAGCAAGCGTGATGTATTCGCTTGTCGGCAACGAGGTGATCATCCATCCGGGCGCCCGGATCGGCCAGGATGGTTTCGGCAATGCACCGGGACCAAAGGGCGGCATGATCAAGATCGTCCAGATTGGCCGTGTCATTCTGCAGGACAGGGTCGAGATCGGTGCCAACACGACGATCGACCGCGGTGCAATGGACGATACGGTGGTCGGCGAGGGCACCAAGATCGATAATCTTGTCCAGCTCGGCCATAATGTTCGCGTTGGCCGTCACTGTGGTATCGCCGCCCAGGTCGGTATTGCCGGCAGCACGCGCATTGGCGACGGTGTCCTGATTGGCGGAGCCGCGGCGATCAACGGACATATCACCATTGGCGACAGAGCTCAGATCGGCGCCATGAGTGGCGTCGCTTCGGATGTGCCGGCCGGTGAACGCTACGGCGGCATTCCAGCGCGTCCCATGCGCGACTTCCTGCGCGAAATTGCCGAGGTCACGGCGCGCGCGCACAACAGGCAGAAGAAATCAGGAGGCAAAGATGAGTGAAGCTGCAACCACCGTTCTGGGTACGGCTGACATCAGGGAAATCTTGAAGCTTCTTCCCCATCGTTATCCGTTCCTGCTGGTCGACAAGATCATCGAGATCGACGGCGACAATTCGGCGATCGGCATCAAGAACGTCACGGCCAACGAGCCGCATTTCACTGGACACTTCCCCGAGCAACCGATCATGCCGGGCGTTCTTTTGATCGAAGGCATGGCCCAGACGGCTGGCGCGATCTGCGCCCGCAAGAATGGTACTGGCAGCAACCTCGTCTATTTCATGACGATCGATAATGCCCGCTTCCGCAAACCGGTCGTGCCGGGCGACAGGGTCGAATTCCATGTCGTCAAGCACAAGCAGCGCGGCAATATCTGGAAGTTTCACTGTGACGCAAAAGTTGACGGGCAACTTGTCGCGGAAGCTGATATCGGCGCGATGATTATCAGCAAGGAAGACGCCTGAACATGATTGCTTCTACTGCGAAGATCCATCCGCTCTCGGTTATCGAAGACGGAGCGGTGATCGGTGACAACGTTATTGTCGGGCCGTTCTGTCACGTTGGCCCGAAGGTGACGCTCGCAGACAATGTCGAACTGATCAGTCATGTCGTCGTGCTCGGACGCACGACGGTCGGCAAAGGCTCGAAGATTTTTCCGTCAGCCGTGATCGGCGGCGATTCGCAGAGCGTACATCACAGTGCGGTCGATACGACCTTGGTGATCGGTGAAAACTGCACCATCCGCGAAGGTGTGACGATGAACACCGGCACCGTCGAGCATGGCGGCGCCACCATCGTTGGCGACAACAATCTGTTCCTTGCCTATGCGCATGTCGCCCACGACTGCCACCTCGGCAACAATATCATTCTGTCGAACAACGTCATGCTGGCGGGGCACGTTACTGTCGGTGATCGCGCCATTCTCGGCGGCGGCTCGGCCGTTCACCAGTTTACCCGCATCGGACGCCATGCGTTTGTCGGCGGTCTTTCCGCCGTGGCCTATGATGTCATTCCCTACGGTATGCTCAATGGCAATCCGGGTCTGCTCGGTGGCCTGAACGTTGTCGGCATGAGCCGTTCCGGCATCGAGAAACCCGTCATTCATGCCGTGCGGCGCGCCTACAAGCAGATTTTTGAAGGCCCGGAATCGATCCGTGCAAATGCTGCGGCGATCCGTGCCGACTATGCCGATTGCCCGCCGGCGCTCGAAATCCTCGATTTCATCGCGGCTGAAAGCGATCGCGCGCTGTCGTCCCCGACGCGGGGCAGCAAGGGCTGAGGCAGATGAGCTTGGACAGCCGGCCCGAAATCAAAGACCGGCTGGCTATCATCGCCGGCAGCGGCTTGCTGCCGTTGCATGTGGCGGAGGCTGCACGGACACACGGCGAAAACCCCTTTATCATAGCGCTTGCCAACGAGTCGGATCGGGACTGGTCGTCCTTCGATCACACGACATTGGGCATCGGTAATTTCAAGGCGATTAGCGGCGTCTTCCGCGACGTTGGCATTGGCCGTGTGGTCATGTCGGGCGCCGTGCGCCGCCGGCCGGACTGGCGCGACATCAAGCCGACGCTGAAAAGCCTGGTGAAGATACCCAGCGTTCTGCGCACGCTTTTGTCCGGTGGCGATGACGCCGTTTTGAAAATGGCGATCGAGCTTATCGAGACCAATGGCGCGCGCGTGATCGGCGTGCAGGACATTGTTCCTGAACTTCTGGCCGAGATCGGCACTCTGGGTGCGCGAACGCCGGGTGCGGACGATCAGGCAGATATCGAAGCTGCGGAAGCCGCTGCCATCGCGCTTGGGCATCTGGATGTCGGGCAGGGGGCCGTCGCCGTCGGCGGACGCGTCGTGGCCCTTGAGGGGCCGGAAGGTACCGATGCGATGCTCGACCGTGTGGCGCGGCTGAAGGCTGACGGACGCATTTCCAGCCGCCGTCGCGGCGTTCTCGTCAAACTCTGCAAGCCGCAGCAGGATCTGCGCGCCGACCTTCCCTCTATAGGCCCATCGACCATCAAGGGTGCGCAGGCGGCCGGACTTGCCGGTATCGCCGTTGAAGCCGGCCGGGCGCTGGTTCTCGATCGGGAAGAGATGATCGCGCTTGCCAACGAGGCTGGTCTCTTCGTCACGGGAGTTGATCGCGCCCTTTTGCGAGGTGGGCAATGAATCCGAACGATCTCAAGCTCGCTGTGATCGCTGGCGAAGTGTCCGGTGACCTGCTTGGCGCCGATCTCGTCAAGGCATTGCGCCCGCTGGTCAAGGGCGACTTTTCCCTGATTGGCGTGGGCGGCGAGGGACTGGAGGCTGAAGGCCTGAATTCCCTGTTCGACTATTCCGAGCTTTCGATCATGGGGATCTCGCAGGTTCTCGCCCGGTTGCCGAAACTGATCCTGCGCATCCGCCAGACGGCCAATGCGATTATCGCGGCCAAGCCGGATATCCTTGTCATCATCGACAGCCCTGATTTCACCCACCGTGTCGCGCGTCGTGTGCGCAAGGCTTTGCCGGATCTACCGATCGTCAACTATGTTTGCCCCAGCGTCTGGGCGTGGAAGTCGGAGCGCGCCGTCAAGATGCGCCCCTATGTCGATCATGTGCTGGCCGTGCTTCCCTTCGAGCCAGAGGTGATGCAACGTCTGGGTGGCCCGCCGACGACCTATGTCGGCCATCGGCTGGCAAGCGACGCCAATGTCCTGGCGGTGCGGGCGCGGCAGATTGAAAGACGCGCTGCACGCGCGATCCAAGCTTCGGCAACATGCCTGCTCCTGCCGGGCTCTCGCGGCAGCGAAATCAGCCGGCTGCTGCCCGAATTCGGGGCGACTGCGGAGGAATTGCGCAGCCGGCATCCGGAGATGCGGTTCCTGCTTCCAACAGTTCCCCGGCAGGAAAACCTCGTGCGCCAGATTACGGCGTCGTGGCCCGTCCAGCCGGAAATCTCGGTTGGTGCCACAGCCAAATGGCAGGCTTTTGCTGAGGCCGATGCAGCTGTTGCTGCGTCCGGTACGGTTATCCTGGAGCTTGCTTTAGCCGGAATTCCGGTTGTGTCGGCCTACAAGGCCGACTGGATCATTCGCCTGATGCACAAGCGCATCAAGATCTGGACGGCAGCGATTCCCAATCTGGTGGCTGACTATGCCATCGTGCCGGAATATCTGAACGAAGCCATACGCGCGGGCGCGCTGTCTCGCTGGATGGAGCGCCTGACCGGAAATACCCCGGAACGCCAGGCCATGCTCGCCGGATACAGCACCGTCTGGCAACGCATGGCGACGGAGAAACCGCCGGGCGAGACAGCCGCTCGCATCGTTCTCGACGTTCTCAATGAAAAAAAGCCCGGTCATCGCTGACCGGGCTTTTCAATTGGAGTTTCCTGGACTTAACGCTTGGAAACCGGGACGTAATCGCGTTCTGGTTCGCCGACATACAGCTGGCGTGGGCGGCCGATGCGCTGTTCCGGATCCTCAATCATCTCGTTCCACTGGGCGATCCAGCCGACGGTACGGGCAAGCGCGAACAGAACAGTGAACATGGTCGTGGGGAAGCCGAGTGCCTTCAGCGTGATACCGGAATAGAAGTCGATATTCGGATAGAGCTTCTTCTCGATGAAGTAGCTGTCCGTCAGCGCGATGCGCTCGAGTTCCATCGCCACTTCGAGCAGCGGGTCGTCCTTATGGCCGAGTTCGGCCAGCACTTCATGCGTCGTCTTCTGCATGATCTTGGCGCGAGGATCGTAGTTCTTGTAGACGCGGTGACCAAAGCCCATCAGGCGGAAGGGATCGTTCTTGTCCTTGGCGCGGGCAACGAATTCCGGAATACGATCGACGGTACCGATTTCAGCAAGCATGTTGAGCGCAGCTTCGTTGGCGCCGCCATGGGCTGGGCCCCAGAGGCAGGCAATACCAGCGGCGATACAGGCAAACGGATTGGCGCCCGAGGAGCCGGCGAGGCGAACGGTTGAGGTCGATGCGTTTTGCTCGTGGTCGGCGTGCAGGATGAAGATGCGATCCATGGCGCGTGCAAGCACCGGATTGACCGTATATTCCTCGCACGGAACGGCAAAGCACATGCGCAGGAAGTTCGACGCATAGTCGAGGTCGTTCTTCGGATAAACGAAGGGCTGGCCGATATGGTACTTGTAGGCCATGGCGGCAAGCGTTGGCATCTTGGCGATCATGCGGAGGCTTGCGACCATGCGCTGATGCGGATCTGTGATGTCGGTCGAGTCGTGATAGAAGGCCGAAAGCGCGCCGACGCAGCCGCACATGACTGCCATCGGGTGGGCGTCGCGGCGAAAGCCGGTGAAGAAGCGCGACATCTGCTCGTGCACCATCGTGTGGTGCGTGACGCGATAGTCGAAATCCTTTTTCTGCGCGGCGCTCGGCAGTTCGCCGTACAGCAGCAAGTAGCAGACTTCCAGAAAATCGCCGTGCTCGGCCAATTGCTCGATCGGATAGCCGCGATGCAGCAGGATACCCTGGTCGCCGTCAATATAGGTGATCTTGGACTCGCAAGATGCGGTCGACGTAAAGCCCGGATCGTAGGTGAACTGGCCGGTCTGCTTGTAGAGCGTACCGATATCGACAACATCCGGACCGATCGACCCCGATCGTACCGGCAATTCCACCGTTTTGTTGTCCACGGTGACGACTGCGCTTTTTCCTGTCATGGGGATCCTCCGTTTGCAGCAAATTGGCACACAATTATGCCGCAGATATTAACGCCGACCATGTGCTACCCGATTTAATCACGGCTGCCAAGTTGGACCAAGGGCAAATTGTGCGATGCAAAAATAGGCATATGGCAACGCAATAATTGCACGTTCTGCCCGTATATCCAACGAGATAATCAGGCCTGCATGGGTGGTCCGCCACAGCTGCCGAAACTATTGCCTAACTTTTAGGCGGCAATCTCATTGGTTGCATTTCCTGTCTTCTGGTTGCAGAGTGCCGGTGGGCGGGACTGGGCGGAACGGCATCCATGACAAAGGGGCAGGAGCCAGAATTGGCGGCGCGCCCGCCAGCGGGCGGCGTGTCGGATTATGCCCTTCACTCCGTGCCGGAAATCCCTGAAATCACCGCAAAACCGCCGCAAAGAGCTGTAGGGAAATCCCCCATTGTCATTCTCCAGCCGTGGAGCTGGAAGCTATCGGCGAACCGTTGGCGTTCCGGTTTGTCGCGCGCCGTGGTGCAGGAGCGAGCGTACGGTCATGGCTTCCTGTTCGTTCCGGTGTTCGTTGGGTCGGGCTCGCTAACCTGGTTTTCGCTCTCTCACACGCCGGGTCTTGTCAAACTTGCACTGCTGCTTTGCGTTTTTGGCATGGCAACTCTCGGTCTTCGCTATGCCGAAAGCGTTTGGCGTCTGGTCATCACCGCAGCCGCGCTGTTCACTGGTGGAATGGTGCTTGCCGCCTTTGAAGCGGCCCGGATGGACACCGTGCTGCTTGACACGCCGGTGACCACACTGGTGCGCGGCACGGTCACCGCCCGTGAAACCACGGACCGCGGATATTGGCGGTATACGGTTGCGGTAGTGCAGACTGCGGAACCGGAATTGAAGCGTCCGCCTGCCAGGGTCACGTTGCTGTCGCGCAGCCGCGAAGCACCAGTTGCGATCGGCGGCGGCATCGAGGGAAAGGCGCGCTTGTCGCCACCGTCGGGTGCTGCTTTGCCGGGCTTGAACGATTTCGCTTTCGATAGCTATTTCAAAGGTATCGGCGCTGTCGGCTATTTCTACGGCGCGCCCGCGGCGATCGCAAACCCGCAAGGTTCCGCCTCCGATGGCATCGCAACGTGGTGGGTTCGGGCCGGAGAAACCGTTGCGCGGTGGCGCGAAACCATCGGTGCACGTATTCGCGGCACCATCGGCGGCGATGCGGGTGCGATTGCCGCCGCCCTGGTGACGGCAGAAGAGCGCGCTATCAGCCGTCCGGCCATCGAGGCGCTCCGTGAGGCGGGGCTCGCGCATGTCCTGGCAATATCAGGACTGAATATGGTTCTGGCGGCCGGGACCTTCCTCATCGGCGCACGGACAATGCTGAGCCTCATTCCCGGGTTGGCTCACCGGTTTCCGATCAAGAAGCTGGCAGCGGCGGGCGCCTTGATCATGGTGTTCTCCTATATCCTTATCTCCGGTGGCGCTGTTTCGGCGGTGCGGTCGTGGATCATGATTTCGATCATGCTTGTCGCCGTATTTTTCGACAGGCCCTCGATCAGCCTGCGTAATGTGGCGCTGTCAGCAATCGTCATTCTGGTCATCACGCCATCCGCCGTGACCGGCCCGGGGTTCCAGATGTCGTTTGCGGCAACTCTGGCGCTGGTTGCCGGCTATGCCCATTGGCGCGAACGGCCGGGCCGCGATGTGCCGGCAGGCAATCGCAGAACGGGGCCGCTGGTGGCGATCGGCGGTTTCTTCGCCGGCCTGCTGCTCAGTTCCTTCATCGGCGGATTATCGACGATGATCTATTCGGCAGGACATTTTCACAGGCTGGCCGCATACGGGCTGATCGGCAATGTGCTCGCCATGCCGGTCATCAGCATCCTGGTTATGCCATTTGCCCTGCTTGCCATGCTCCTCATGCCGTTCGGTCTCGATCGCTATCCGCTGCTGGTCATGGGGCAGGGGCTGGACTGGATGATTTCCATTGCAACGATGGTCGCGTCCTGGGAGGGCGAGGTGACGACCGGCCGTATCCCCGATCACAGCTTCCTGTTGATTGCTGCGGGTTCTCGCCTGTCTGTTTCGAACATGGCTTGCAGCGTCCGGACTCGTCGTTGTTGCCGCCGGTCTGCTCGTGGGGTGGACCAGTGTTACGGCACGGCCGGACATCGTCATTTCCGAAGATGGACGGCTGGTTGCTATGATCGGAGAGGGTATGGCCGCCACCAATCGAAGCAATCAGCCCGATTTCGTCTATTCCCAGTGGCAGCGGGCCTTAAGGCTCAAGGATCATCTCAAGCCGCAGCAAAGGCTGGACCTGACCGTCAAGGACGGCGACATACCGCCAGCCATCCATGAGAATGGGTCTGCAGGCAATCACAAGATCCGGCCGCCCATAGACAGGGATGCGGCACGCGCCGCCATCCGCCATCTGCTGGCCGAGGCGCCGCCCGACCGTTTTTCCTGCATTGCCAAGCAGTGGTGCGCCGCGGTCAGCCCGCAGAACTGGCGCATTGTCACCGTCGATGATGCCCGTTTTGTCGGGATCGCTTGCGAAAAGGCGGATATCGTCGTGACGCCGGTTATGTTGCGGTTTCGAACCTGCCGCTCCGGCGCCCTGTTGCTCAGCGGCCAGAGCCTGCGGCGCTCGGGTGCTGTCGAGATTTACAGGGTTTCGGAGGGAACCGCCGGCAAGGCCGGTATGCGGGTGTCTTATGCGCTTGAGCAATTGCATCGCCCCTGGGCGCGGCACAGAACCTATGATTGGCGAAGCGGCAGGTTCGATGCGCCCGAAACAGAACAATAACAGTCCATAACGGTCATCACTCACGTGTTTTTGGGCAAACACCGTTCAGTCTGTTTATTCTTGATTAAAGCACTCCACAAATCCTTGTCTTTCAGCCATAGTATGTCATATGAAGCCGCCAATGACATGTGCGCGTTCGGTGCTGACTGTCAGGACAATGGATTTGCGAGCTCCCGCGTCCCAGTTTCCAGGGGATCGGCGGGCGATTACAAGGTAAGGATAGGTCATGCCGAACCGGGCAATGTCGAAATGGATGATGCTGGCAGTCGTACTGGCATTCACGAATGCAGGCGCACTTTATGCGCAGGAAACACCAGCACCGGCCACCAGGCAAACGCAGCAACCTGTTAATGCAGCGCCTGCAGGCGAAGTGCAACCGTCCGCGACCGTCAACGACACTACGCCTTCGGTGCCTGCTGACGCTGCTCTTCCTGCAGCAGTGGCGACGGATGGTACGGTTCCAGTCACCGCGACCAATGATGCAACGCCGGCCGCTCCAGTCGATGGCGTTCTGCCAGCCGAGGCAGAGGTCTCCGCATCCAATCCTGTTTTGCCGCATGACCTGTCGCCGATGGGCATGTTCATGGCAGCCGATATCGTCGTAAAGGGCGTTATGGGCGCGCTGATACTGGCATCGGTTGCGACCTGGGCCATTCTGGTCTTCAAGACTTTCGAGCTTGCTTCGGCGAAGAGCAGCGCCAAGGGTGCCGTTCGTGCCTTGTCGGACGCGGTTGTCCTGCGCGATGTCCGCGAGGCTCATCTGGAAAGGAAGGGGCCGGCAGCGCAGATGATCGCTGCTGCAACCGGCGAACTTTCCAAGTCCGAAGCCGTGCTCGATCTTGTCTCCACGCAAGGCGTCAAGGAACGGGTTGCCTCGCAACTCTCCCGTATCGAAGCCGGAGCAGGCAAAAGGATCGCCGGTGGCACCGGTATTCTCGCAACGATCGGTTCCATATCACCGTTCGTCGGCCTCTTCGGTACCGTCTGGGGCATCATGAATTCGTTCATCGGCATCAGCAAGGCGCAGACGACCAATCTCGCGATCGTTGCACCGGGCATCGCTGAAGCGCTGTTGGCAACGGCCATCGGCCTCGTCGCGGCTATCCCGGCCGTTGTCATCTACAACTATTTCGCCCGTTCGATCGGTGGTTACCGCCTGATTCTGGCCGATGCCTCCGCTGCGGTCGAGCGTTTGGTCAGCCGTGACCTGGATTTCCGCCAGGCGCGCCGTGTAGCGCCGCGCAAGGCTGAAAGCCATGTGCATTCGGAAGCCGGCATCGCACGGATCGGATAAGACATGGCCAGCAAGATTAGCGAAGGTGGCGGCGACCTCGAAGAAAACAGCGAAATCAACGTCACCCCCTTTATCGACGTCATGCTCGTTCTGCTTATCATTTTCATGGTCGCAGCACCGCTTGCCACGGTCGACATGAAGGTAGACCTGCCGCAATCGGCGGCAACGCCTGCAAAGCGTGATGACAAGCCTGTTTTCGTGACCCTGAAGGCTGATCTTTCTCTGGCCCTGGGCAATGACGAAACCGGCCGCGACAATTTTGTTACCGATTTGAACCGCATTACCGAGGGCGATACGCAGACACGCATCCTGTTGCGGGCCGACAAAGCGGTGGACTATGGTGAATTGATGACGGTGATGAACCTCATCCAGAGAGCAGGCTATACGAAAATCGGGCTGGTTGGCCTTGAGGCGGCGCCTGGCGGTTGAGGGCAAACGGCTTGCTGGGATATATTCGCAAGGGCATGCAGCCGTTTTGCGAAACAGCATTCAAAACTTAAAGCGCGTTGGCGAACCGGAAGGATCGCGGCGCGCTTTAGAATTTGTAGCCGACGGCAAGTCCGGCGTGAGTGAGGCCGTCATTCGGCCCGTCGCAGAGATTGGCATGCGATGAATGATCGGCGGTCGCCAAGATCTGCCAATTGCCGGTCACCCGGTAGCCGATAGCGACCTGTTCGCGAAAGAGAAGACGGCATCCGAGATTCGGCCCGTTTCCGCCGTTTTGAGCCACGTCACCATTGTGAACAGTGCCTCCGAGGCCAAGTTCAACGAACAGCCGGTCGGTGATATCGGCCGTCCAGCTGAAGCCGCCATAAATCTGATCCACTCCGTCGCCAACACCCACAGAGGCACCGAGATAGATGCGGGGCTCAAGGATCGCCTCTTTCCACGTCGCCGCATCACCGCTCGACAAAGGGTCGAAATAGATCGTGGCGGAGGGAAAGATACCAGATTCGTGCGCCCCGCCGCCATTGATCGAAGCGCTCGTTCCAAAACGCAGTTCATCGAAGACTTGATCGGCTGCGGCTGCACTTTGATGGAACGCGGAGAACAAGAATAAAACGGAAGACAGCAGACAAAACCGGGATGACAGCATAAAGCGCAGTGGCATTGTCGACCTCGTGATTTCCGCGAATCATCTCAATCCGTGCCGTAAATCTGCCTAAATTTTCCATCGCCGGGAAGAGGCATGAATATTCAATTGTTCTTATGCTAAGCTTGCTTTTTTGCGCGAACTGCATTCCATAGCTTGAAACGGCAGATGCGCGGATTTAAGAGCTTGAGGGGGCCGGACAGCGCAATTGCTGCCGGTGGTTTTACATGCGCAAGCCAAAAGCGCACAAACGCCGGAAAACGATCCGGATCACGAGGGCAGGCAAGATGAATTTCGAAGCAGCACGCATCAAGATGGTCGATAATCAGATCCGGACGACGGATGTGACATCGCACGCTGTTCTGGCGGCATTCCTGTCGGTTCCGCGAGAAGAATTTGTGCCCGCTGGCATGAAGCCGCTTGCTTATATCGACAGCGATATCGAGCTGACTACAGGTCCAGCCGCAGAACGCCGCTATCTGATGGAACCGTCGCCTTTGGCAAAGCTTCTCCAGCTGGCCGGCGTTTCCAAGGACGAGAAGGTGCTCGAAATCGGCTGCAGCACCGGTTATGCCTCGGCCATCCTGTCGGAGCTTGCGGCATCGGTCGTGGCGCTGGAATGCGACCCGGCACTTGCTGCCGAAGCAACGGCAACCTTGGCCCGCCTGGGCTATTCGAATGTCAAGGTTGTGACTGGCGATCTTGAGAAGGGTCACGCGGCGGACGCACCGTATGACGTGATTTTCGTCAATGGTTCGGTTGAAGCCGTTCCTGTCGCCATTCTGTCCCAATTGAACGATGGCGCCCGCCTTGTCGCGGTGGTTGGCTCCGGCAATGCTTCGCGGGCACAGCTTTTTCTGCGTGAAAACGGCAAGACATCGGAGCGGCTGGCGTTCAACACTGCCGTCAAGCCGCTGCCTGGCTTCCGGCTCGCCCGCGAGTTCGTGTTTTAATTTCCCTCCATATGGTTCGGATTACGGGCCGTCGACGGATGTCGATCATTTGACCGTGTAACAAAAGCCGCGTGCCCATGGAGGGCGCGCCGCTTTTGACTGAGGGCAGGGCGTAGGTGACGCGCCGAACAAATCTGTGCATGATTCCATCTTGGTGATTCGGAGCGTTTTGTTCGGCGCTGAACTCGCATACAGTCCGGCCGATCACTGCGCGGCAATGTCTCGATCGAACGCGACCGCAGAAACGGGGATAACTATGGCACAGCCCAATGTAGCGCGCGAACCGTCGATGGACGAAATTCTAGCGTCAATCCGCAAGATTATCGAAAGCAACGAACCCGGCATTCCGGGGTTCCCTGCAAACGATCTTGGTCCGGCTCCATCTGATGCCTATCGTTCCTATGACGATGACGGTATCGACGATATTCACTTGACGATCGACGACGACGTGCTTGCCGCTGAATTCGAAGCGGAGGAGCAGAAGCATGCGCCGTCCGTCGAACACCACCAGCCGCAGGAGCAGCACGAGGCGAACGCCAAACCGGCCGCCCCCGCAGCGACGCCGCCGCTCTCGCTTGCCGATGTCGCAGCCCGCGTGCGCGCAGCTTCGGAGAGACATTCGGCACCACTGCGGGAGGCTGAAACCGCAACTGTCCGCAACAAGTCTGACATTGCGGCCCGGTCCGACAATCCGACGGTAACCGCACGCATGGCACCAGCATCGCCGTTCTTGCCGCCGCAAGAGGCCGTGCAAGCGCCGGTACCTGCAACACCAATTTCCGTGTCGCCGCAGGCCGCAGCAGCCGAAGAGAAGAATGAACCCTTCCAGTTGGTGGTTGCCACTGAGCGCCCGGCTGAGCAGCAGCGGTTTGCCGTTATTACTGACAAGGTGGCTGATCCTGAACGGGATATAGCGACCATTGTATCTCCGGCTGTCGGTGAACAGGTTGCACGGTCCTTCGGGGATCTGGCTTTGGCACTGGACAGCAGCCCGCGCCGTTCTTTTGACGAGATTGCCGAGGACATGCTGAGGCCGATGCTGCAGGAATGGCTGGACGACAATTTGCCGACCCTGGTCGAAAGGCTTGTGCGCGAGGAAATCGAGCGCGTTGCGCGCGGTCCGAGGCGCTAGACCACGCATTTCTTTCTCACAAAGCCGCCAGCAACCACACTGGCGGCTTTTTTGCTGTTATTGTTGACAGCAATGCCCCGTTCCGATTTACAAACCACCGATATCAATCAGCAAGTTTGGCCCCAAAATGCTTGAAAAAACCTATGATTCCGCCGCTGTCGAACCACGCATCGCCAAGATTTGGGATGACGAGGACGCCTTCCGCGCAGGTGCAGGGGCAAAACCGGGTGCCGAGAGCTTCTGCGTGGTCATCCCGCCGCCAAACGTGACAGGCTCCCTGCACATGGGCCACGCGCTGAACAATACGCTGCAGGACATCATGGTCCGCTTCGAGCGCATGCGCGGCAAGGATGTGCTCTGGCAGCCCGGCATGGACCATGCCGGCATCGCCACACAGATGGTCGTCGAGCGCAAGCTGATGGAGCGTCAGCAGCATCGCCGTGAGATGGGCCGCGACGCCTTCATCGACAAGGTCTGGGAATGGAAGGCCGAATCCGGTGGTCTGATCTTCAATCAGCTCAAACGTCTCGGCGCCTCCTGCGACTGGTCGCGCGAGCGCTTCACCATGGACGAGGGCCTGTCGAAGGCCGTTCTGGAAGTCTTCGTGTCGCTCTACAAAGACGGCCTGATCTACAAGGACAAGCGGCTGGTCAACTGGGACCCGAAGCTGTTGACGGCGATCTCGGACCTGGAAGTCGAGCAGATCGAGATGACCGGCAGCCTCTGGCATCTGCGCTATCCGCTGGAAGAGGGTGTCACCTATCAGCACCCGATTGCTTTCGATGAGGACGGCAAGGCGATGGAATGGGAGACACGCGACTATCTGGTCGTTGCCACCACCCGCCCGGAAACCATGCTGGGCGATACAGGCGTTGCCGTTCATCCGGATGACGAGCGCTACAAGGCAATCGTCGGCAAGCATGTTGTGCTGCCGCTGGTTGGCCGCCTCATCCCGATCGTCGCCGACGAATATCCGGACCCGACGGCCGGAACCGGCGCTGTCAAGATGACGCCGGCGCATGACTTCAACGACTTCGAGGTCGGCAAGCGCCGCCACCTGCGCCAGGTCAACATCCTGACGATCGATGGCCACATCACACTTGCCGGCAACGAGGACTTTCTCGAAGGCTTGCCGGCGTCCGATGAACTGGAAGCCCTGGTCTCGGCACTCGACGGCGTCGAGCGTTTTGCGGCCCGCAAGGCGATCGTCACGATGTTCGAGGAGCGTGGCCTGCTCGCCAAGATTGAGCCCCACAAGCACACCGTTCCGCACGGCGACCGCGGCGGCGTTCCGATCGAACCCCGTTTGACCGAACAGTGGTATGTCGATGCCAAGACGCTCGCCAAGCCTGCAATCGCGTCCGTACGCGAGGGCCGGACCAACTTTGTTCCGAAGAACTGGGAAAAGACCTACTTCGAATGGATGGAAAACATCCAGCCCTGGTGCGTTTCCCGGCAATTGTGGTGGGGTCACCAGATCCCGGCCTGGTACGGCCCGGATGGTCAGGTCTTCGTTGAAAAGACCGAGGAAGAGGCGCTTCACGCTGCGATCCAGCACTATCTTTCGCATGAAGGGCCAATGAAGGCCTATGTCGAGGATCTGCTGGAGAATTTCCGGCCTGGAGAAATCCTCGTTCGCGACGAAGACGTGCTCGACACGTGGTTTTCCTCGGCACTATGGCCGTTCTCGACGCTCGGCTGGCCGGACAAGACCCCGGAACTGGACAAGTACTATCAGACCGATGTTCTGGTGACGGGCTTTGACATCATCTTCTTCTGGGTCGCCCGGATGATGATGATGGGGCTGCATTTCATGAAGGACAGCGACGGTACCCCCGTCGAGCCGTTCCATACGGTCTATGTGCATGCCCTGGTTCGCGACAAGAACGGCGCGAAGATGTCGAAGTCCAAGGGCAACGTCATCGATCCGCTCGACCTGATCGACGAATATGGCGCCGACTCGCTGCGGTTCACGCTGGCGATCATGGCGGCGCAGGGCCGTGACGTGAAGCTCGACCCGGCACGCATTGCCGGCTATCGCAATTTCGGTACCAAGCTGTGGAACGCCACGCGTTTTGCCGGCATGAACGGCGTTGCCAATGATCCGCATTTCGTTCCGGAAACCTGCTCGCTGACGATCAACCGCTGGATCCTGACCGAGCTGTCGCGCACCATCCGTGATGTCACCGAAGCAATCGAGAACTACCGGTTCAACGAAGCCGCCGGCAGCCTGTACCGGTTTGTCTGGAATCAGGTCTGCGACTGGTATCTCGAACTGTTGAAGCCTGTCTTCGGCGGTGATGATGAGGCTGGAAAGGCAGAATCGCGGGCCTGCGTCGCCTATGTCCTCGATGAGACCTATAAGCTCTTGCATCCATTCATGCCGTTCATGACGGAAGAGCTCTGGGCCCAGACGGCGGGCGAGGGCAAGGCACGTCACAGCCTTCTTTGCCACGCGGATTGGCCGTTTGCTTCCTATGCCGATAATGCGGCGGCCGATGAGACCAACTGGCTGATCGATCTCGTATCGGGCATCCGCTCGGTCCGCTCCGAGATGAACGTTCCGGCTGCTGCCATTGCGCCGCTGGTGGTGGTTGAGGCGAGCATGCTGACCAGGGAACGTCTGGAGCGCCATGCAGCGGCCATCCGCCGGTTGGCACGCGTCGATGCGATCGACCTTGCTGCTACGGCGCCGAAGGGAAGCGCTCAGATCGTCGTCGGCGAGGCGACCGTTTGCCTGCCGCTTGGCAGCCTGATCGATCTTGCCGCCGAGAAGCTCCGGCTTGAAAAGGCCATCGGCAAGGTTGACCAGGAGCGCGAGCGCATTCTCGGCAAGCTATCGAACGAAAAGTTCGTCGCCAATGCGCGTCCCGATGTTGTCGATGCCGAGCGTGAACGTCTGGCCGAACTTGACGGCCAGAAAGTTTCGCTCGGTGTGGCATTGGCAAGGGTCGCTGATGCTGGTTGACGGCCACTAGCAGAGACCGGGATTTACGAGGCAGTTTTAACCTCGTTGTCATCAAGTGTGGTGCCGAAATGAAGAAAAAGGGGTGGCTGCGGGCGCCCCTTTTTTCTTGAATACGATTCCATTTTGCGGAATTGCATGCTTTTTGCGCCGGCATGCGCGCCAGTTGCGCCCTTGGCGCCCCATATTTCAACTCCAAAGCGCCTAGACGTCAAAAAGCGGCATTGTTGTGTCGAAGTTACACTTTGATGTTTCAATGGAAGAATATTCCATTCCATTGAGCCCTTGATGGTTCCTACGGAATTTAATTCCGGTTTTGCCAATAATTTGGTTGTTCAAGGTTTTCTTACGTAAATTTTTAGTGATCTCGCGCCACTGGCCGCTAGATTTGGGTATTTGCCATTAACTGTTCGCAGCCGATACTTTCGTTTCAGCGGCTGGCGTGTGCGTCGGCCAAAGATCTGTGTTCAGGGGAGGAACGGATGGTTTACAACAAAATGAAGGCTGCGATGACGGCGGCAATTGCTGTCTTGCTCAGCACCACGGCGGCCAACGCCGGTGGTCTCGAGCGCGGCGGCTACAATATCGACCTGCTGTTCGATCCGTCGACCTATGCTGCGGAAGCTGCGGCAACATACGTCAATCCGCAGCGCGAGCTGGATAATGTTGTGGACGTCAATCCGGCCAATGGTTTTGGTTCGAATGGGGGCGGAGCCGGTCAAACCAATGGCGTTGGTGAAACTGAGGGGTATTGGGTGCCGCGCATCGGCGTCAAGGCAGGTTTCGGCGATAGCGTCGATTGCATGGCCGATTATTCGCAGCCTTGGGGTGCGCATACCAAGCCTGGTGCGAACTGGATGGGCGCCAACGACAATATTGAAACAAAGATCGAAAGCGACAACTACGCTGCGACCTGCTCCTACAAGTGGGATGTGGGTAAGGGCCAGTTCCGCGTCATCGGTGGTGGCTTTTACCAGGAAGTCGGCGGTTTCAAGGAGCGCCTTGTGACCCCAGTCTTCGCTCCAGGTTTTAACGGCGTTGGCCGTCTCGATCTGGATGGCAGCGGCTGGGGTTGGCGCGCGGGCGCGGCGTACGAAATTCCCGAATATGCGTTTCGTGCGAGCCTCGTCTACAACAGTGCCGTGGATCTCGACAATCTGGGGGGAACGATCGACCTGACCAAGGTTCTCCTTCCGAATGGCGCTGGCGGTTTTGTTCCGGGCACCAAGTACGACGTATCCAGCTTCGCCTCAATGCCGGACTCTCTGGAGCTGAAGGTTCAGTCCGGGATTGCACCCGGTTGGCTTGTCTTCGGATCGGTCAAGTGGACGGACTGGAGCCAGTTGCAGGTCATTCAGATCGCACCGAACAGCACTCTCGATCCACGTAATCTTCCCACGAGCCTTACTCTTCTCTATCGGGATGGTTGGACCGTCACGGGTGGCGTTGGTCATAAATTCAATGATCAATGGAGCGGGGCGGCAAGCGTGACCTGGGACCGTGGCACCAGCCATGGCTACGGCAATCAAACCGACACCTGGACGCTTGGAACCGGCGTATCCTATTCGCCGACCGAAAATGTGGAGCTAAGGCTCGCAGGTGCCATTGGCATTTTGACGAGCGGCAGTTCGGTCGGAGAAGAAGTCAAATACGACTTCGGCACCGATATCGTCAGCGCTATCTCGACGTCGCTGAAGGTCAAGTTCTGATCATTGGAAGTCAATCCAGAAAGCCCGGTGTTCGCATCGGGCTTTTTTTGTGCCTTTGTTTGCGACTGATCGCGTCTGCGGGGCGGCCCGGGGTGATGCTCGCCGTCCATAGTTTCGCGACCGGGAATTTCAATGGCCGGACCCGGTTTTTTCGTGTTTCCGGCGTCACGTTTTGTGACGATTCAGCAACACATTCTTTCTATAGTCTGTGACGGGCAGCGGGGAGGCGATTATGTCCATTTCCCGCCACAAACTAGGAGCACCGATGGTCTTGACAAACGTGCCAGTAAGTTTTGAGCATGCGGCGTTTGAGGTAAGATGAGTCATTGCATTTTCGAAAAAAATCCATGTTTCCCCTGATGTTACGTGGCTCTGCTGCAGCTTTCGCAAGTTGCTTGGATGGCCGCAGGGGTGCGTTGTGGATGGTGCGGCCGGGGCGGGCCGTACTCTTGCCGGAAACGCTGACTATTGTTGGGAAGCTGACCCGGTGAACGGTGTTGACCGCAGAAGGCTCATTTGGACTGGCACAGACTGGCTTTTGGGTTTGAACGGAAGAAATAGACTATCATGCTGATACGTGGTTACCGGTCTTTGACGTTTCTTGTTCTGGGGGTTGCGCTCGCTGTGGCTGCGCAGGGGCGCACAGCCTATGCATTTGATCCGGATGCTGGCGTCACCAAGGAATCAGGCCCTTTCGCTCTCTTCAAGTTCGGTTTCTCCGCCTACAAGAACGGCCGCAAGGACGAGGCCGTCGAAGCGTATCGCTATGCCGCTGAAAAGGGCCATACGGGCTCCCGCTGGGCGCTGGCCAATATGTATGCCTATGGTGATGGCGTCGCCGAAAACGATCTGGAAGCCTTCAAGATTTACAGCGAGATTGCCGAGAAGGGCGTCGAGCCCGGTTCCGAGGATACCGGCTATTTCGTCAATGCGCTGATCTCTCTGGCCGGCTACTATCGCCGTGGCATTCCGGACAGCCCGGTGAAAAGCGATCTCAGCCAGGCCCGGCAGCTGTATTTCCAGGCCGCATCCACCTTTGGCGTTTCCGAAGCGCAGTTCCAGTTGGCGAAAATGCTGCTCTCTGGCGATGGCGGCAGCGTCAATGTTCAGCAAGCGAAGAAATGGCTCAATCGCGCCCGCAAGAATGGCCATGCCGGTGCCATGGGTGTGTTCGGCAACGTGATCTTCCAGGAAGGCCAGACGGCACGGGGGCTGGCCTATATGACCGCAGCCCTTGACCAGTGTACCCCGAAGGAACGGCCGTGGCTGCAATCCCTGCAGGAACAGGCCTTCTCGATTGCCAATGAAGACGACCGCCGCAAGGCCGTCGCCATGGCACACAACATTCACCTCGACAGTGACAGCGACTGAGGCGGCAAACGCCTTACGCCGCGAAATTGAACTCCGCCGCCACCGGCACATGGTCGGACGGCTTTTCCCAGGCACGCACATGCTTCTCGATATCCGTCGAGATCAGTCTATCGGCCGCTTCCGGCGACAGCATCAGGTGATCGATGCGGATACCAAAATTCTTCGGCCAGCAACCGGCCTGATAATCCCAGAACGTATAGAGCGGCGCGGCATCCGTCGTTGAACGCACGGCATCCGTAAAACCGAGATTTTCCAGCCGGCGAAACGCCTGGCGGGTGCGTGGCTGGTACAGGGCGTCGTTCTGCCAGACCTTGACATCCCAGCAATCATGCGGTTCGGCAATGACATTGTAGTCGCCTGCAAGAATCAATGGCTCTTCCAGTGCAAGCCGGCTTTGCGCAAAGGCGTTCAGGCGCTCCATCCAGGAGAGCTTATAGGGAAATTTCTCCGTTTCGACCGGATTGCCGTTGGGCAGATAGAGCGAGCAGACCCGGATTGCACCGCCTTTGACGGAAAATACCCCCTCGATGAACCGCGACTGCTCGTCAGAATCGTCGCCCGGCAAGCCGCGATTGATTTCGTCCGGCTTAAGCTTTGACAGGATGGCGACGCCGTTGAAGCCTTTTTGGCCATGCGTCTCGACATGGTAACCAAGCGCCTCGATCTCGGCACGCGGAAAGCCTTCGTCCATCGTTTTGATTTCCTGGAGGCAAACGATATCGGGTTGCGATTCCTTCAGCCAGGCCACGAGAACGTCGATGCGGGCCCGAACGCCGTTGATGTTCCAGGTAACGATTTTCATGCGGATGACGTCCTTTTGTCTGGTGGCGCAAAGCCTGCATCCCTTTTAGCGCCGGAGGATTTTTTTGACAAACCCGATGCGGCCGAAAGCCGTTGAAGATGCGGCTGAATTGCTTCCTGATCCCGGCCCGTTATAGTCGCAGCATGATCGATCTGCTGACAACCTATTGGCCGCATATCCTGGCGGTACTCTCCATCATCCTTGGTGTTCCGGCCGCCATTCACGCGACGATGACCAAGGACGAGGTGCGCTCGGCCCTTGGCTGGGTTGGTGTCATCCTGCTGTCGCCGATCATCGGTGCGCTGATCTATGCGATTGCCGGCATCAACCGCATCCGCCGCTCGTCGATTGGGCAGCAGCGGTCGCTGTTGCGCGAGCGTGGGCCGGATGCGATGGGCAAGTTCGACATTTCCAGCACGGTGGTTGCCGAGCGGTTTGGCCAGCGATTCGGCGCGATGAAGCTGCTCGGGGATCGTGTCAGCCGGCATCGCATGTGCGGTGGAAACGGCATCACGATGCTGGAGGGTGGCGATGCCGCCTACGCGATGATGCTGGAGCAGATCGGTGGCGCAACGCGCTCTGTGCTTCTCGAAACCTATATTTTCGATCGCGACCCAATCGGGTTGCGATTCGCCGATGCCTTGATCGCCGCTGCCAAACGCGGTGTTGCCGTGCGGGTGCTCATCGATGCCGTTGGCGCGCGCTATTCGGTGCCAAGCATTGTCGGTTACCTGCAGCAGGGCGGCGTCACCGTCAAAGTCTTCAATGGCAACATCATCATGGGTCTGCGGCTTCCCTATGCCAACCTGCGCACCCACCGGAAAATCCTCATCGTCGATGGCTCGGTCGCCTTTACCGGCGGCATGAATATCCGCTCGGGCTTTACGGGCGAGTTTGCTGGCGAAGGGCAGGCGAGGGACACGCATTTTCGCGTATCGGGTCCGGTCGTTGCCGATCTCTTCCAGGTGGCGTCCGAAGACTGGCAGTTTGCCAGCGGCAAAGCGCTGGACGGTGAGGCATGGAAAATCTCGGTGGCGCCGCCTCTGCAGAAGCCCACCATGCTGATGCGGGCCGTGCCCTCCGGACCGGACCGCGCCAACGAATCCAACCACAAGATGATGATGGGGGCTTTTTCCGTCGCCAGACGCAACATCCGCATCATGTCGCCCTATTTCCTGCCCGATCGGGAGCTGATCAGCGCGCTTGTCACAGCGGCGATGCGCGGCGTCGAGGTCGATATCATCGTGCCTGCCGTCAACAACCTGGTGCTGGTGGACCGCGCGATGACGGCGCAGTTCGACCAGACCTTGAAGGGGGGATGCCGTATCTGGCGTTCCACAGGCGCGTTCAATCACTCCAAGCTGATGACTGTCGATGACCGCTGGGCCTATGTCGGCTCGTCCAATCTCGACCCACGCTCGCTGCGGCTCAATTTCGAGATCGATCTGGAGGTTCTGGACGCCGGCTTTGCCGTCGCCGTTGGGCATAGGCTCCAGGCCGTGTTGAGCAGTGCCGAGCCCGTGACACTGGCCGATCTGCGCGCCAAGCCGTTTACGACGCGCCTGCTCAACAAGATATTCTGGCTGGGATCACCCTATCTCTAGGACAATAGGCTGTGGTCAGACGGAGAAACTCGTACCGCAGCCGCAGCTTGCGACAGCATTCGGGTTCTTGATCTGGAAGGACTGACCGAGCAGGTTATCGACGAAATCGATTTCGGAGCCGCTCATATAGACCAGTGACATGCTGTCGATCAGAACTTTGGCCTCGCCCTTTTCCAGGATGAGGTCGTCGTCATCGGCATCGCCGACCAGATCGAACTTGTAGGAAAAGCCGGAGCATCCGCCGCCTTCGACGGAAACGCGCATGGCCTTTTTCTCTGCATCCGATTTCAGGATCACGGCAATGCGTTTTGCCGCCGAGTCCGAGAGAGTTACGGTTTCTATCGTCATATCTACCTCCTACCGGGGTCAAGAACCGGAGAGATTCGCTGTTTACATCACCCGTTGTCCAAATAGTGCCGACGGACGGGAAGGGTCAGTTGCGCGGCAAATCCTTGTTTTCGTTCAAGGTCAGGAGCGATTTCCACTCGGTGCTTTCCTGCAGCGCCCACTATAGGTATGAAGGCTTTAATACCGCGTCAATGGGATGCTGAACGGGAAATGACATTGGACAGACATGCGCTTGGTTTCGGTGCGGGTGAACGCGCGATTTTCGCCTCGGATCCGTGGGCTAGCCGCGGCCGGCTTTATCCCGAAACCGGCAGCCCGACACGATCCGATTTCCAGCGCGACCGCGACCGCATCGTCCACACCACGGCCTTCCGCCGGCTGAAGCACAAGACCCAGGTCTTTATCGCCGCCGATGGCGATCACTATCGTACCCGGCTGACCCATACGATCGAAGTGGCGCAGATCGCCCGCGCGCTCGCCCGGGCAATGCGGCTGGACGAAGATCTCGCCGAAGGCGTCGCCCTGGTTCACGATTTCGGGCACACGCCGTTTGGTCATACGGGCGAGGATGCGCTGCACGAGATGCTCGCGCCCTATGGCGGGTTCGACCACAACGCGCAGTCGCTACGCATCGTTACCAAGCTCGAGCGCCGCTATGCCGAGTTCGACGGCCTCAACCTGACATGGGAGAGCCTGGAAGGACTGGTCAAGCATAATGGGCCGCTGGTGGCAGCGAACGGCGAGGGGACGCGCGGTCCCGTGCCTCAGCCCATTCTCGACTATTGCGCGCTCCATGATCTGGAGCTCGCAAGTTTTGCCAGCCTCGAGGCCCAGGTTGCCGCGATTGCCGACGATATCGCCTATAACACCCATGATATTGATGACGGCCTTCGTTCCGGCTACCTCAAATTCGAGATGCTGGAGGAAATACCGTTCCTGGCCGGACTGATGCGCGAGGTCGGTGACCGCTATCCAGGACTGGAAGCCAGCCGTTTCACCCATGAAATCATGCGCCGGCAGATCACCGCCATGGTCGAGGACGTGATCACGGTTGCGCAGGACAATTTGAAGGACATCCGCCCGCAGAGTGCTGCGGACGTGCGCAATGCGGGCAGGGTGATTGCCACCTTCTCCCCGGCCATGGCGGAGACGGACCGGCTGATCAAGAAAATGCTGATGACGCGGATATACCGCCATCCGGATGTCATGCGGGTGCGCAAGGACGCGGCCCTGATCGTTACCGATCTCTACAAGGCCTTCATGGCCGATCCCCGCGAGATGCTGAAACACTACTGGATTGACCAGATCCCCGGCATGGCAGAACCTGCCAAGGCCCGACATGTCGGTGACTACCTGGCCGGGATGACCGACACCTATGCAATCTCCGTGCACAGGCGTTTGTTTGACCATACCCCCGATTTGCGGTAGTCACCGCGCCGGTTGGCGGCAGCAGCGAGCATATCGCGCTGCCGTTGATGTGAACGATATGAACGCGGCCTCGCGCCTTCGGGCGGAGCTGAGCGGATGGGTGCTATGAATCTCTTCACTGACTTCGGATCAAGAATTAAAAACGTTCTGGAAGCGCTTGATATCGTGCGTGAAAACCGATCATCGCTCGATTTTAGCCGAATCAGCGTGGAATCGCCGCGCGATGCCAGCCATGGTGATGTCGCGACCAACGCCGCGATGGTGCTCGCCAAGCCGCTCGGCACCAATCCGCGCGCGCTGGCCGATCAGATCGTCGCCAAGCTGCAGGAAGATCCGGAAGTCATCGGTGTTTCGGTCGCCGGCCCTGGCTTCATCAACGTCAAGCTTTCGATCGCCTATTGGCAGAAGCTGCTGACCGTAATGGTCTCCGAGGGCACGGATTACGGCAGGAGCACCGTTGGGGCCGGCCGCAAGGTCAATGTCGAATATGTCTCTGCCAATCCGACAGGTCCGATGCATGTCGGCCATTGCCGTGGCGCCGTTGTCGGCGACACCCTTGCCAACCTGCTCAAGTTTTCCGGTTACGAGGTGACCAAGGAATATTACATCAACGATGCCGGCTCGCAGATCGATACGCTGGCCCGGTCGGCTTTCCTGCGCTACCGCGAGGCACTGGGCGAAAAGATCGGCGAGATCCCGGCGGGGCTTTATCCCGGCGATTATCTCGTGCCGGTTGGCGAGGCGCTGGTCGCTGAGTACGGCTCGAGCCTGCGGATCATGCCCGAAGACAAGTGGATGCCGCTCGTCAAGGAACGCACCATGGCTGCGATGATGGTGATGATCCGCGAGGATCTGGCGGCTCTCAACGTCCATCACGACGTGTTCTTCTCCGAGCGTACGCTGCATGCGGACGGCGCAACGCCCATTCGCAACGCCATCAACGACCTGACCTTCAAGGGACATGTCTATAAGGGCACATTGCCGCCGCCGAAGGGGCAGTTGCCGGAAGACTGGGAAGACCGCGAGCAGACGCTGTTCCGTTCGACCGAAGTCGGCGACGATATCGACCGGCCGCTGATCAAGTCGGACGGTTCCTACACTTACTTCGCCGCCGACGTTGCCTATTTCAAGGACAAGTTCGATCGTGGCTTCAACGAGATGATCTATGTTCTCGGCGCCGACCACGGCGGCTATGTCAAGCGGCTGGAAGCCGTGGCGCGGGCTGTATCCGGCGGCGCTTCGAAGCTGACGGTATTGCTGTGCCAGCTTGTCAAGCTCTACCGCGACGGCGAACCTGTGAAGATGTCGAAGCGGTCGGGTGATTTCGTCACGCTGCGGGATGTCGTCGAGGAAGTCGGCCGCGATTCGGTGCGGTTCATGATGATCTACCGCAAGAGTTCCGAACCGCTGGACTTCGACTTTGCCAAGGTCACGGAACAGTCGAAGGATAATCCGGTCTTCTACGTGCAGTATGCCCATGCACGCTGCATGTCGGTTTTCCGGCAGGCAGGTGCTGCCTTCCCCGATATCGATTTCGCCACCATCGATCTCGCTGGTGCCATCAATGGCAACATCTCTGATTCGAACGAGCTGCAGCTGGTTGCCAAACTGGCAGAATATCCGCGTATTATCGAGGCTGCGGCACTGTCGCAGGAGCCTCATCGGATCGCATTTTACCTTTATGATCTTGCCAGCGCCTTCCACGCGCACTGGAATAAAGGTAAAGAGTCTCCAGAATTACGTTTTGTTAACGATAAAAATGGAGAATTGACTATTGCCAGACTTGGGCTGGTGCGTGCTGTCGCCTCGGTGTTGAAATCGGGCCTGTCTATTACAGGTACCGCTGCACCGGATGAGATGCGATAGTATTGTCACCATTTACCCACAATGCACTGGCAATGACTGGCTAGTAGTTGTGAGTGGAGCGTATGGCAGACAAACAATTGGCACGAAGCGGGACTGCGGATTTCGGCGTTTTGGCGGACGATGATCCCTTGGCAGAACTCGCCCGCATTGTCGGCTATGACAATCGGCCTGCGGTCCAGCAGCTACAGGAACTCGAACGGCATCGCGAGATGGTGAGCAGGGAGCCTGTGCTCGCTGAGCCGGTTCTCGATCTCGAAGACGAGCTCCTGCGCGAATTCGATGTCTATGATGCGCCGCAGGCCGTTCCGGCCGTGCACGTACCGGAGCCGGTTGGTGTCGTCGAGCCCGCTTTTCATGCGCCAGTGGAAAATGAATACGATCGGGTAGCTGCAGCTTACATCGAGCCTGCGCCCGTCGAGCAATGGCAGGCAGAGCCCGCCGTTGACGCTGCGGAGCCTGTGGCGGAGATCGAGCCTGTTGTAATAGAAGAGTCGGTTTTCGCGCAGGCTTATGCTGTCGAGCCTGCTGTGCAGGATGATTCGATAGCGCATTCCTGGGTCGAGCCTGCAGCCGCTGCACCTGAAGCCGATAGCGGCTGGGCGGTGGAGCAGTGGGAAGAGCCCGCTTTCGATGCCTCCGATCTTGAGCGCGAACTTGAGTTGTCCATCGGTTATGATGACACGCCGGCGGTTGAAAGCCCTCTGATCGAGGCACGGCATATCGAGCCTGACCAGCACTACGCTGCGGAAATCACCACAGTCGAGCCACAGCCGGTTG
The DNA here is from genome assembly GCA_900468065.1 of Hyphomicrobiales bacterium. Classification (GTDB taxonomy): domain Bacteria; phylum Pseudomonadota; class Alphaproteobacteria; order Rhizobiales; family Rhizobiaceae; genus Pararhizobium. The sequence continues at coordinate 99,971 of UBTA01000063.1, forward strand.
TTGCCTCCGCTTTGCCGGAGTTTGCCGAGCCTGTCGTTGCTGCGCCCGAAGCTGTTGCGCCCCAGGCGTTGCCGCGATGGCAGCCGGAAGTCGCCGCCGCATCGGGCGACGTTGTGATTTCGTCGAGGGATTCACACGGCATCGATGCCTTGCTGGCGGATATCGAGCGGTTTCCCGTTCCGGCCACAGCGCCTGTGAAGGCCGCGCCCACGATCGAAACTGCGCGCAAGGTCAACTACCCCTTCACGCCGACATTCAGCCGGGCGACGCCTGTTGCTTCGAATGGCGGTTCCACGTCGCAGAAGGCTTTCGCAACGCCGCTGCCGGCGGCAATTGTAACGGCGGCTGTGCTGCCTGCTGTCACCGAAGTGGCCTATCAGGCTCCTGTTGAGCCAGTTGTCGTCGAGGCGGCGCCGGCTCTGAAACCGACGGCCGACCGCGAGCCCGATTTTGACCTCGATACGTTCGAGATTGATCTTTCCGGCATCGATCTGGATATCGATCCATCCGAGTTTGAGGTTGCCGCTCAGGAAACCGCTTTTGCGCCGGTCAAGGCTGCTACTGCAGAGCCGGTCGCTGCTGCGGTTGTGGCCTCGTATCCATCTGCTCCCGAAGTTGCCACTGTTGCGGAAATCGATGAGCCTGCCAGCGAAGAGCCGGAAAGCGTTCTGCCATTCGATCCATCGATGATTGCCGAAACGGAAGAAAGCCTGACGACAATTGCGGATCTCAACGTTCCGCAATTACCCGTTGTCGAGCAGGAGCGCCCGGCTGTTCATCATACGGACTACGATCTCGACATCGATGCCGAGATGGCGCAACTTTTCGGAACGCCGCCCCGTGCAGCGCCGGGCGCGAGCCGGGTTGCGGATAGTGAACACGTTGCCGTCACGCAGGCTGCTGCCCCCGTCCATGCTTCCGGCGCGCCTGTCGAGACCGATTTCGATGAATTCGAAAAAGCCATGGAAGAGGACTTCCGCCTGTCGCTGAGCCAGCGGCAGGAAACGGATCCGTCCTCTGATCGCTTGGCTGTTGGTTCCGGCTATGCTGCCAACAACGATTACGATTACGATGACGAGCGCCGCGGCTCGGGCAAGCGCCGTCTGGCCTTGCTTGCCGCAACGGTCGCTGGCTTGGCGATCTTCGGTGGCGTCGGCGTCTACGCCTTCATGGGCGGCACCGGTTCGGCGCTGTCCGGCGGCGAGCCGAAAATCATCCTGGCGGACAAGTCGCCGGTCAAGATGGTGCCGGTGGAGAAGGGCGGCAAGACCGTTCCGAACCAGGACAAGGCCGTTTACGACCGTGTTGCCGGTGCGCAGGACACCACGCCGCAGCAGGGTACGCTTGTCTCCTCCACCGAGGAGCCGATGGACGTGGTTCAGCGGACGCTGACGCCGGAAAATCTGCCAAACGAAGGCGCCGATGACGACCTTCCCGGTGTGATGCCGGTGGACGAAGATGGCAGCGCCCGGCTTTTGCCGGATGGGCAGACCGCGGACAATACGGCAGCCGACGCGGAACAGTCACCTGCTGTGTCGCCGCGCAAGGTTCGCACGATGATCGTCAAGCCTGATGGTACGCTGGTTGCCCGCGAGGAGCCGGTCGCCCAGCCGCAGACGAATGTTACTGCCAATAACGGCGATCCGCAGGTCAATGTCGTCAAGACGACGACCTTGACCAGGCCGATTGAGACCGCTTCGACACCAAAGTCGCAGCCAGTGGTGGACCAGCTTGCCGAGCAGGGGCAGAAGAGTGCGCTTGCCGAAGCAGCCGCCGTAACGGTTGATGAAACCGCACCGGTCCGCCCCGTCAAGACGACGGATGTTGCCAATGCCAATCCCGTACCCCAGACGCGCCCGGCAGCAGAACAGAAGGTTGTCGATACCTTCAAGTCCGATGCGGCTGCAACGCAGCCCACTGCGCAAGCGCAGCCTGCTGCTGAAGCAAAGCCGGTCGAGACTGCCTCGATTGCGCCCGGTACCTATGTGATCCAGATCGCATCGCTGCCGTCTGAAGCCGAAGCCCAGACGTCCTACAAGACGCTCTCCGGCAAGTTCGGCAGCGTCATCGGCGGCAAGGGTGTCGATATCAAGAAGGCCGAGATAGCAGGCAAGGGGACTTATTACCGGGTTCGTATTCCTGCAGGCTCCCGCGATGCAGCCAACGCGATGTGCGCGCAGTACAAGAGTGCTGGCGGCAGCTGCCTTGTGACGCGATAGTCTCATCCAGCAAACACGCTCTTGAAGGCGCGGCCCCAGTGGCCGCGCCTTTTGCGTGTCGGGGCCTGGCCGCAGCAGCTGTGAATGATGATGCAAGACAAGAAACCGGCTTTCGCCTTTCCGAGCGCTGCGGCTATCATGCGGAATGACCGAATCAAAAGCATTCATTTCGGGCTGCAAAGGCCTGACCATCACGTCTGACGAAAAAGCCTTCTTTGCGGATGAACGTCCGTGGGGCTTCATTCTGTTCGGACGCAATATTGGCGAAGCCAACCAGATCGCCGATCTGACGGCCTCCTTGCGCGACAGTATCGGCAATCCCGATGCACCGGTGTTGATCGACCAGGAAGGCGGCCGCGTTCAGCGCATCCGCCCGCCGATCGTCGCGCAGTATCCGAATGGTGCGGCGATCGGCGAAATCTATCGCCGCGATCGCGACCAGGGTCTGCGTGCCGCCTGGCTGATGTCGCGCCTGCATGCCTTTGACCTGATGCGGTTCGGCATCACCATCGATTGCCTGCCAGTGCTCGACGTTCCGATCGAAGGCAGCAGCGAGGTGATCGGCAATCGCGCCTATGGCTATGATCCCCGCGCCGTTGCGGAAATAGGCGCCGCCGCCGCTGCTGGCCTCAAGGCAGGCGGCATGCTGCCGGTGATGAAGCATATGCCGGGCCATGGCCGGGCCTTTGTCGATTCGCATCACAAACTGCCGGTCGTCGATGTTTCCTTCGACGAACTGGCCAAGAGCGACTTCCTGCCTTTCGTGGCGATGAAGGATGAGCTGATGGGCATGTCGGCCCATATCGTTTTCACCGCCATCGATCCGGACAATCCGGCAACGACATCGGCCAAGGTGGTGCGTGACGTCATTCGCGGCCATATCGGTTTCGATGGTCTTTTGATGTCGGACGACGTCTCGATGAATGCGCTTGCAGGCGATATCGAGGCGAGGGCACGCGGCATTATTGCAGCAGGACTCGATCTGGTGTTGCATTGCCATGGCATCATGGATGAAATGCATCAGGTCGCGCGGGTGGTCCCGGTCATTTCCGGAGACAGGCTGCGCCGTGTGAAGGCGGTTGAGGCTGGTTTTGCCAAGCCCGACGCCTCGGACGAGGCAGCGCTGCGGGAAGAATTTAACGGCATGCTGGCTATCGCTTGAGGAGCATGGGCTGATTTCAGGGGCAGGGCAATTGTGAGTAACGCCGGCGACATGCAGAAGAAACCGGCGACACGGGCGCCGATGGACCCGCTGTGGCAGGATGAGCCCTCCGATCGCGGCCTGCACGAAGAAGAGCTGGTCGTCGATATCGCCGGTTTCGAAGGTCCGCTCGACCTTCTCCTGCATCTTGCTCGCAATCAGCGCGTCGATCTCTCGCGTATTTCAGTGCTGGCGCTTGCCGAACAGTATATCGCCTTCATCGAGCGCGCCCGCAGCATCCGGCTTGAACTGGCGGCAGATTACCTGGTGATGGCCGCCTGGCTGGCGTTCCTCAAGTCCCGTCTGTTGATTCCTCAGCAGGCCAAGGACGAAGGACCATCCGGCGAGGAGATGGCGTCAGCCCTGGCTTTTCGCCTCAAGCGGCTCGAGGCCATGCGCGAGGCAGCGACCCGGCTGATCAACCGCAACCGGCTTGGTCGCGACGTGTTTGCCCGTGGCGCGCCCGAACATATTCCGGTCGAAAAGAAATCCGCCTTCGAGGCTTCGCTCTACGATCTGCTCAATGCCTATGCGTCGCTGCGCCAGCGCGAGGCGGTGATGCAGGTGACGATCGAGAAGCGGCAGGTCTGGTCGCTTGCCGATGCGCGGCTTCTGCTCGCCCGGTTGATCGGCGATATGGTCGACTGGACGGCGCTTGATCATTTTCTGCTGCGTTACATGACGAGCCCGAAGGAACGCGCCACGGCAATTGCCAGTTCTTTTGCCGCTTCGCTGGAAATGGTGCGCGAAGGGCGCCTCGAAATCCGCCAGGATGGAGCATTCGCACCGATCTACCTGCGCCAGGGACCGAACCCGCTGACCCCAGAGGGGCTGGCGGCTATGGAGGCGGGGCGTGATTGAGCCGCAAGAGCGTCTGCCGGGCATGATCGAGGAAGAGGACGGCGCAGAGGCAACCACCCTCCTGATTGACCCTCGGATTGAGCTGGAAGCCGAACGCATTGCCGAGGCATTGGTTTTCGCCTCGGCCCAGCCGGTCTCGGAAGGATATATCGCCGCGCGCCTGCCGCAAGGGGCAGACGTGCGGCGCATCATGATGCGGCTGAAATCCATCTATGCCGGCCGCGGTGTCAATCTGTTGCAGGTTGCCGATTACTGGGCGTTCCGCACAGCTGCCGATCTTTCCTTCGTCGTGCAGGCCGATGAAAACGAGGTGCGAAAATTGTCGCGGGCAGCCCTCGAGGTGCTGGCAATCATTGCCTATCACCAGCCGGTGACGCGGGCCGAAATCGAGGATATTCGCGGTGTTCAGACGTCCAAGGGCACGCTCGATGTGCTGATGGAGGCGGGCTGGATCCGCTTTCGCGGCCGCCGCCGCACACCCGGCAGGCCGGTGACATTCGGCAGCACGCGGGACTTCCTCGATCACTTCGGGCTGGAGGAGCTGCGCGACCTTCCCGGCCTTGAGGAGTTGAAGGGGGCAGGACTGCTGTCCGGCCGTATTCCTGCCAATTTCCAGATCCCGGTACCGCTCGGCGATGACGGTTTTGACGAGGACGAGGATCCGATCACCCAGCTCGACCTGGAAGAACTCGGCCTGCTGCCGCCGTCGGGCGGGGACGGCGAATAGCGCCGCGTCCTTATCCTATTCCTTCGATTGGTTGTCTGGTCACGTCCTCGTGAACTTACGGTCAAAATGCGCTGGAAAGTTCGGATATTCAGACGGTTGGCTGTATCTCCGCCTCAGTCTCGGTGTAAGGATTGCGCGACGGGCACCTTTCCGCTAACCAGCGAAATGGATTGCTGTTTGAAAAAGATGGCTGAACATCTTAAATCGGGGTTACAGGCTTCAAGGGAGTAAGAATATGGGTTCCTTTAGTATCTGGCATTGGCTGATCGTTCTGGTCGTCGTTCTGCTGCTGTTCGGCCGTGGCAAGATCCCGGAACTGATGGGTGACGTTGCCAAGGGCATCAAGAGCTTCAAGAAGGGCATGACCGAAGACGAGACCGCGACAGCCGAAAAGGGCGTCGATGGCAAGACGGTCGAACACAAATCCGACGAAGTCCGCTGATCATGCATTTTGTTCAGAGCCTGACCCAAAGGGTCAGGCTCTGCCGCCTTCGGTTTTGTGGAGTTCCTGAGAATGCTTGATGTCGGCTGGACCGAGCTTGTCGTTATCGCCATCGTTCTGATCATTGTGGTTGGTCCGAAGGACCTGCCGCCGATGCTGCGAACCTTTGGTAAGATGATGACGAAGATGCGCGGCATGGCGAACGATTTCCGCCAGCAATTCGACGAAGCGCTGAAGGAAGCCGACCTCGACGACGTGCGAAAGACGCTGAGCGACGCACAGAAGCTCAATCCGGCCAACACAATCCGCGAGGCGATGAACCCGCTGAGGCAGATGGGCAACGATATCAAGGCCGATTTGCAGAAGGCGACGGCAGTCGAGAACAAGCCGAAGAAACCGGACGTGCCGGCTCCCACGGAAGTTTCAGCTGATGCCGTCGTTCCATCGGAGCAGCCGAAGGTCGATCCGGTTGCCGCCGCCGCGATCGCATCCGCAGCCAAGCAGATTGACCGTGCCGCCGAGGCCGAAAAACCGAAAGCCAAGCGCATGGCCAAGCCGAAGACGGTGGTAGCCGAAGCCGCTGTTGCGCCAGTTGCGAAAGCGCCTGTGAAAAAGGCGAAGGTGGTCGCTTCTAGTGTTGCGAAACCGGCCGTCAGCAAGCCAGCTGCCAAGACGACGAAGAAAAAAGGTGACGCATGAGCGGCGATATCGAAGACAAGCCCCAGCCGCTGATGGCGCACCTGATTGAATTGCGCGCGCGCCTGATCTGGGCCGTCGGCGCGTTCTTCGTGGCGTTCCTCGTCTGCTTCTATTTTGCCAAGGGTATCTTCAATATTCTTGTCCAGCCCTTCAAATGGGCTGTGGGCTGGGCTGGGCTCAATCACGGTTCGGTCGAGCTGATCTATACCGCGCCGCAGGAGTTTTTCTTCACCCAGATCAAGGTGGCGATGTTCAGCGCGCTGGTCATCGCGTTTCCGGTGATTGCCTCGCAGGTCTACAAATTCGTGGCGCCGGGGCTTTATAAGAACGAGCGGGCGGCTTTCCTGCCGTTCCTGATTGCCTCGCCGCTGCTGTTCATCCTGGGCGGCTGCCTCGTCTATTTCTTCTTCACACCGATGGTCATGTGGTTCTTCCTGGCCATGCAGCAGGATGGCGGCGAGGGGCAGGTATCGATCCAGCTTCTGCCCAAAGTGTCTGAATATCTCAGCCTGATCATGTCGCTGATCTTCGCGTTCGGCCTGGTGTTCCAACTGCCGGTCATCACCACGCTTTTGGCGCGTGTTGGTTTCGTGACGGCGGATGGCCTGAAGGCAAAGCGCAAATACGCAATCGTCATAGCGTTCATCGCAGCTGCGATCCTGACGCCGCCGGATCCGGTTTCCCAGATCGGCCTTGCCCTGCCAGCCATCCTTCTCTACGAGATTTCCATCTACACGGCCCGACTCATCGAGCGGCAACGGGCGCGCGACGCTGCCGCGCGCGAGGTTGCCGAGGCGGAAGAAAACGCCGGCTGATACGCACCGTATCAGCCGATGCGTTCGGGTCTCAGTTTTTACCAAGACCGATCAGGACCTGAACGACCATGCTTGATATCAAATGGATTAGGGACAATGCCGAAGCCCTGGACGCCGCACTCGCAAAGCGCGGCGCCGAGCCCCTGTCGGCTACACTGATTTCACTCGATGAAAAGCGCCGTTCCCTCGTTCAGTCGCTGCAGGACATGCAGTCGCGCCGCAATGCCGCCTCCAAGGAGATCGGCGCTGCGATGGCGCAGAAGAACAGCGATCTCGCCGAAAAGCTGAAGGCGGAAGTGGCCGAGCTGAAGACCACGATGCCGGCACTGGAAGAAGAAAACCGGCTGACCGATGCCGCTCTCATCGAAGCGCTGTCCAGCATTCCGAATATTCCGCTCGACGACGTTCCGGTCGGCAGTGATGAACACGGCAACCTGGTCAAGCACAGCCATGGCCAAAAGCCAGGCTGGAATCACAAGCCGAAGGAACATTTCGAAATCGGCGAAGAGCTCGGCTGGCTCGACTTCGAGGGCGCCGCCAAGATCGCCGGTTCGCGCTTCACCATCGTCAAGGGTCAGCTGGCGCGCCTCGAGCGGGCGCTCGGCCAGTTCATGCTCGACCTGCACACAAGCGAACACGGCTATCTCGAAGTTCAGCCGCCGCTGATGACGCGCGACGAAGCCATGTACGGCACCGGACAGCTTCCGAAATTCTCCGAGGATCTGTTCAAGACCACGGATGGCCGCTGGCTCATTCCAACTGCAGAAGTGCCGCTGACCAATATGGTGCGCGAACAGATCCTTGACGCAGACGCTTTGCCGCTGCGCTTCACAGCGCTGACGCCTTGTTTCCGCTCGGAGGCAGGTTCAGCTGGCCGCGACACCCGCGGCATGCTGCGCCAGCATCAGTTCAACAAGGTCGAACTCGTCTCGATTACCGACGCCGACAATTCGATTAATGAACATGAGCGCATGACGGCCTGCGCCGAGGAGGTGCTCAAGCGCCTCGGCCTGCATTACCGCGTCATGACGCTGTGCACCGGCGACATGGGCTTTGGTGCGCGCAAGACCTACGATCTGGAAGTCTGGCTGCCGGGGCAGGATGCCTATCGCGAGATTTCGTCCTGCTCGGTCTGCGGCGATTTCCAGGCGCGGCGGATGAACACCCGCTACCGGGTGAAGGACGACAAGGCCCTGAAATTCGTTCATACGCTGAACGGCTCCGGCACAGCGGTCGGCCGCGCCTTGATCGCCGTCATCGAAAACTATCTGAATGAAGACGGATCGGTAACCATCCCGGCCGTATTGTTGCCCTATATGGGCGGCCTCACGAAGATCGAAAAGGCCGGTTGAGCCGCGTCTTGCGGCAGGGGTTAAGATGCGAATTCTGCTGACAAATGACGATGGCATCCACGCCGAAGGCCTTGCCGTGCTCGAACGGATCGCCCGGACCATCTCCGACGATGTCTGGGTGGTGGCGCCGGAAACGGACCAGAGCGGCCTTGCGCATTCCCTGACCCTGTCGGAGCCGTTGCGGCTGCGGCAGATTTCGGAAAAACACTTTGCGCTGCGCGGTACGCCGACCGATTGCGTCATCATGGGCGTGCGCAAGGTTCTCGATATCAAGCCGGACCTCATCTTGTCCGGGGTCAATGTCGGCGCCAACATGGCCGATGACGTCACCTATTCCGGCACGATCGCCGGCGCCATCGAAGGCACGCTGCAGGGCATCCGTTCGTTTGCGCTGAGCCAGGCCTATCGCCATGCGGATGGCGGCATCGTTCCGTGGGAAGTCGTGGAAACCCATGCGCCAAAACTTCTGACGAAGCTGATGACGCTCGATCTGCCGGACGGAACATTCTTGAACCTGAACTTTCCGAACTGTTCGGCTGATGCCGTGACCGGTACCGAGGTGACGTGCCAGGGCAAGCTTGATTTCGGCCTGTCGATCGACGAGCGCTCTGACGGACGCGGTCATCCTTATTACTGGCTTCGTTTCGGCGAGCGCTTCGGCGACTTCCGGGCGGGAACCGATATCCATGCGATCCGCGAGCACAAGATATCCGTGACGCCACTGAAGCTCGATCTGACCGATTATGCCGTACAGGATCGGGTTGCCCGCGCGCTTCTCGACGGAGAGGCAGATTGAGCCCGCGCGTCATCGAGCAGGAGGGGTTTGCAGCCTTGGTGCTGCGCCTGCGGGCTGAGGGCATATCCAACAAGGAGCTGCTCAACGCCGTCGAGCAGACGCCACGGTCGATTTTTACCCCGCCGCAATATCAGGAAAATGCCTATTCCTCACGGCTCGTTCCCCTGGAGTGTGGCGCCTTCATGGAAGGCTTCGATTTCGCCGTCCGGCTTTTGCACTGCCTAAATGTCAAGGCGGGTCACCGAGTGCTTGAGGTCGGTACCGGCAGTGGGTTCACTGCCGGCGTGATGGGACGGATGGCCGAGCGGGTGCTAACCATCGAGCGTTACAAGACGCTTGCAACCGGCGCCCAGCGAAACCTCGAAAAGGCCGGTATCCGCAATGTGATCGTCCGCCAGGCGGATGGCAGCATCGGACCGACAGGCGAGGGGACCTTTGACCGCATCCTGGTGACCACAGCATTTTCCAGCCTGCCGCGGGTCTTTTCCGATCACCTCGTCTCGGGTGGCATTCTCATTGTGCCCATCATGATGAGTGAAACCGAATGCAAGATCGTCCGGCTGACGCGCACCGGCAGCCGCTTTGATCGTGAAGATCTGTTCGAGGCGCCTTATCTGCCGTTCGTTCCGCAAGTTGCTTCATATCTCTGATTGCGAATAGATCTTCCGCCGCGTTTGTATCCAAAAAAAACGTCAAAGAACCCGGCTTTTGCAGGTCGATTCCCGAGATTGTTGCTGCAACGCAGCGCACTGTTTTGCAGTCGTCTTTTCTTGATTAGTAATTATTGATGCAAAAACAGGGCGTTAACCTTTTGTTAATGGTGGTCAGCTTGGAGCAAGCTTCGGGGCCTAACCGAATTCTGCGCACAAAAGTCATATATTTGAGCTGACCTCTGAAGTGATGCGTGTTTTGTCAGTTCTATTCCAGGCGTAGAAACGCAAGGAGCGGCAGATGCAGATCGCGAACAGATTGACCTCGGCGACCGCCGGAGATGGAATGAACAACCTTGCCGGCCGCGCGGCGGTGCAAGGTACATCCGGTAATCGGGAAGGTCCCAGCGCATCCGCATCGCTGACCGGCGGCTACGATCCCTCCTCTCGTGTCTCGCTCTCAGCGGAGGCATTGCTGTTTTTGGGGCGGACAAAGCGTGTTCAGGAAAAATACCCGGCGCTGACCAAGGATGAATGGAGCAACAAGCTGTCGCCGCAATTGGCCGCTCGCGAATACCAGGCCTTTGGCAAATACAGCGAGACAGGTGACCACAAGGCCTATTATCGCGCTTTTATCGAATATTATGACAACCTTCGCCCGGAAGACCAGAACAGCCTGCGCTATTTCGGCACGCGCGATGCGGCTATTGCCGGCGCGCGTTCGGTCGCATACAGCGACGAAAGTGGCATCGACGGCGGCTCGGCGTTTCAGACGCTCGTCAGCGTTCTGCTCGATGCCGACAAGGTGCAATCGGAATTGACCGTTGTCCAGGATACCGGCGGCATGATCACCGGCGACATGTTCGGCTGGGATACCGGTACGATCAGTTATGAGGATGTATCGCAGACACGCGGCGCGCTCTCCGAGATCGAGAAGTTCTATCAGGAAAGTTTTTGAGCTCTCTATCTCAGCCAGTTCAGGCTGCCGGGCAAAGGCCACAAACATCTGCCTTGATGACCCCGAGGCCGCCGCTCTTCATTTAACGTATTCCGCATTTTACATCGGCTCGGCCGATGCAATGCCAAGGCGCGAGGCCCAGTCGCGAGCGTGCGCGGCGGTGGCTTGCGATCATGGTTATCAATTCATCAAAAAAAGTAGAAGCTAATATCGGTTTTAACCGGGCGGTAACTCTAATGCGTTTTAATCATTTTACACCGAGTTGTGTTCCAAGTGGGTAAAGTGTCATGCGTATTAGAGTTTCGTCAAGTGTGGGAAAGTCCGTCGTTCGCCTGCTTGCGGCGGTGTTGCTGGCAAGTGTTGCCGCGGGCTGTAGCTCAGATGCGTCACGCTTCGGAGGTCTCTTCTCCAAGTCCGATAACCTGACGACCAACTCCATCGCCGGCAGCAATGTTCCCATTCCGCGCAGCGATGTGCAGGGTGGAAGTCTGGCAGCGGCCCCAGTGGGGCAGGTCAATCGTCAAGAGGCGGTCAGTCAGCCATTCCCCGATCCGGTGAACACTGCGTCGGCGCCGGTCTCGCGCGCTCGGGAAGCTTCGACGCCCATCAACGTTCAGCGCGGGGTTCTTGCTGATCCTACGGCTAAGGCCCGTGACAACTCGCTCTCCCAGCCATTCCCGGCGGCGCGTGAAACGGCAAAAGCCGAACAGAAGCTCAATGCCGATCCGATCTCAACGGCGACGACATCCAAGGGGGGCTGGTCGGCGGCGAATGCGCCTGCTGTCCTGCTGCGCCAGGGCGATACGGTCGCGACGCTCTCCAAGCGCTTCGGTGTGCCGGAGAAGGAAATCCTCAAGGCTAACGGCCTGACGTCTTCATCCCAGGCGGAACCTGGTCAGCGTATTCTGATCCCGACCTTCGGTGTTGCCGGCAGTGCTGCCAAGGCGTCTGCATCGGACGCTGCCGCCAGCCTCGATGTCGACAAGCAGAAGAACATCCCCGGTCAGCCGGACAGCCGCGACGTGGCAATCCTGCCCGGCCAGTCCCAGTCCCGTGAAAAAGGCGTCAACCGCACCGATATGGCCGCCGGCAAGCAGCCGGTTTCCGGCGATGGCAACGGCCAGGGTGGCACTTATACGGTCAAGGCGGGCGATTCCATCAACCGGATCGCCAAGGCAAATGGCGTGTCGGTCGATGCGCTGCGCAAGGAAAATGGCCTGACAAGTGCTGCAATCCGCATCGGTCAGACACTGAAAATTCCGGGCAGCAATGCCTCGGGTGCCGATCAGGTCGTCACCGCTTCGGTTCCGAAGAAGGCTGACCCGAAGGTTGCGAAAGCTGACAGCACAAAGCCGGCCGAATACACGGCTCCGGTCGCCAAGCAGTCGGTGACGGAAGTCGCTTCGAAAGAGGACACGACGGAGGCATCGCCGAAGGCCACAGGCATCAGCAAGTATCGCTGGCCGGTTCGCGGTGCGGTTATTGCCGGCTACGGCGCCAATGTCGAAGGCAACCGCAACGACGGCATCAACATCTCGGTTCCCGAGGGTACGCCGATCAAGGCCGCTGAAAATGGCGTGGTCATCTATTCCGGCAGCAGCCTGAAGGAACTCGGCAACGCCGTTCTGGTTCGCCACGACGACGGTACGGTCACGGTCTACGGCAATGCGTCGGAACTGAAGGTTCAGCGCGGCCAGAAGATCCAGCGTGGCCAGACGCTGGCCGCATCCGGCATGAGCGGCACAGCCACGCAGCCACAGGTTCACTTCGAGGTGCGCAAGAACGCCAGCGCAGTCAACCCGGCGACGTTCCTCGAATAGTCTGAGGCCGCCATTCAACGAGCTAAAGAAAAGCCCCTTCTCGGGGCTTTTCTGCGTTCAGGCCAGGTCGATCTTCTTCTGTGAACGGCCGGCCAGATCCTGGATGAACTGCCAGGCGACACGGCCGGAGCGGGCGCCGCGCGTCGTGCTCCATTCCAGTGCGTCGGCGTGCAGCTGTTGGGGGGCGGTTTCCAACCCGAAATGAGCGGCATAACCATCGATCATCGCCAGATAATCGTCCTGGCTGCACTTGTAGAACCCGAGCCAGAGCCCGAACCGGTCGGATAGCGAGACCTTTTCCTCGACGGCTTCGGAGGGATTGATGGCCGTCGATTGCTCATTTTCCATCATATGACGGGGCAATAGATGCCGGCGATTGGAGGTCGCATAGAGCAACACATTGGCCGGCCGGCCCTCGATGCCGCCGTCGAGCACGGCTTTCAGCGATTTGTAGGATGTATCATCGTGATCGAAGGACAGGTCGTCACAGAAAACGATGACCGGGACCGGCGCAGTTTTCAGGATTTCCATCAGGGTCGGCAGCGTGGCGATATCTTCGCGATGCACCTCGACCAGCTTCAGGCGGATGCCGGCATCCGCAGCGACGCTGGCGTGAACCGCCTTGACCAGCGAGGATTTGCCCATGCCGCGCGCGCCCCAGAGCAGCACGTTGTTGGCCGGAAAACCTTGTGCAAATCTCAGCGTATTGTCGAACAGGATATCGCGGACATGATCGACGCTCTGGATCAGCTTGAGCTCGACACGGTTTGGTTTGGTCACCGGCTGGAGATGCAGGCGCTGGGGAGACCAGACGAAGCATTCTGCAGCGTCCCAGTCGTTGACGGCAGGGGCTGGACCGGCGATCCGCTCGATGGCAGCCGATAGCTTGCGCATTTCGGCGATCAGAAGGTCGATTTTTGTGTCCTGCATGAGAGCTTCCCCGATGATGACTATGGTTTTTGGCTGTGGGGCCGAACTGTCCGGTAGCATGGCTGATCTAACGGTAAAAGGCGTGAAATCCAGTAGAAAGAGCTTCTCCTCGGGCTGATTTCATGTATGAGGCTGGAGGCAGAAGCCGGTTGGTCTGTTGTTGCATTGAAATCAGCAATTCCTATATTCCGGCGATCCGAAACGCGGGCATCCGTCCGCCAAACTGCATTCAAGGAGTGATTGATGTTCATTACCGAGGCATTCGCCCAGACGGCACCCGGCGCAAGCGCTGGCGGCGCTGATATTCTCATGTCGATCCTGCCGTTCCTGCTGATCTTCGTCGTGATGTACTTCCTGATCATCCGTCCGCAGCGCGCCAACATGAAGCGCCGCGAGGAACTGCTGAAGAACATCCGCCGCGGCGATCAGGTGGTCACCGGTGGTGGAATTCTCGGCAAGGTGACGAAGGTCGTTGATGACAGCGAACTCGAAGTCGAAATTGCTGACGGGGTGAAGATTCGTGTGGTACGCAGTGGTGTATCCGAAGTCCGTGTGAAGGGCGAACCTGTCAAGGAATAAGCTTGCAGGGGAGGCCGGGTACACTGGTCACCCTGTAACGACGTGTCTTTGAGAGCTTCATGCCGTATTTTTCCCGCTGGAAAACCATTATCGTCTGGCTCGTCGTGCTGCTTAGCATCCTGGTCGCCATTCCGAATGCGGTATCGACCGCTACGCTGGATACGCTGCCGGACTGGCTTCCGAAGAAGCAGATGATGCTCGGCCTCGACCTTCAGGGCGGATCACAGATCACGCTGAAGATCGAACGGGAAGATGTCGTCAAGGCGCGGCTTGAGGCTGTTATCAACGATGTCGGCGCGCGCCTGCGCGCTGCCGGCATCGGTTATTCCGGACTGTCGGGAACCGGGCAGGAGATCCAGCTTCGTCTTCGCGACCCGGCCCAGGCCGATGCCGCGCGGGCGGCATTGAAGCCTCTGACCGATTTGGTCAAGGCCTCCGGCCTGACGAAGACCGACTTCAGCGAAGTCACCGTCGAGAATTCTACCGATGGAACCTTGTCGATCGCTGTCACCGATGACGGCATCAATCACAGGATCTCCGCCACACTCGATGGCGCGATCACGGTTCTGCACCGGCGCCTGACGGAACTCGGTTCCCTGCAGCCGAAGATCCGCAGGCAGGGTGGCGACCGTATCATCGTCCAGATCCCCGGGCGTTATGATCCCGAGCAGGTCAAATACATCCTCGGTCAGGCCGGAATATTGTCGTTTCGCAGCATCGATATGTCGATGCCGGTCCAGGATGCGGTCAACGGTCAGCCGCCGGTCAGTTCGGAAGTTCTCTATTCGGCCGACGACCCGCCGATCGGCTACCTGCTGCGCCGCCAACCCATTATCGACAACGCTGATATCATCGACGCCCAATCAGCGGTCAATGCCCAGTCCGGCAACCCCGTTGTCAACCTGCGGCTCGGAGTCGACGGCACCGCTCGGTTTGCGCAGGCGACTGCCGACAATTCCGGCACAACGGTCGCCATCGTTCTGGACGGCGCGGTGATTGCCACGCCCTTGGTGCGCAAGGCGATCACCGATGGTACAGTCCAGCTGGTCGCGGACATGAGCCCGGAAGGGGCGGACGATCTGGCGCTGCTGTTGCGCGCCGGAGCCTTGCCGACGCCGCTCACCGTTGTCGAGGAGCGTTCGATCGGGGCGGGACGCGGCGCCGATTCCATCCACTCGATCATCACGGCCGGCGCAATCGGTGCTGTCCTCGTCATCGCCTTCATGGTCGGTTTCTATGGGCTATTCGGCGCGGTTGCGAGCCTCGCGGTCGCTCTCAACGTGGTGATGATCATCGCCGTTCTGACAGCCACCGGACTGCCTTTGACGCTGCCGGGTATTGCCGGCATTGTGCTGACCATCGGTATGGCGGTCGATTCGAACGTGCTGATCTATGAACGTATCCGCGAAGAGGTACGGCAGGGCCGCTCTGTGCGGGACGCTCTGCAATATGGTTTTTCACGCGCTTTTGCTGCTATCGTTGATGCCAACATCACCACGCTGATTGCCGCCATCATCCTGCTGTTCCTTGGAACGGGCTCGGTGCGCGGCTTTGCCGTGACGCTTGCCATCGGTATCGTCACCACGCTGTTCACTGCCTTTACCCTGACACGGGTCATGCTCGAAATCTGGGTCGATCGCCGCCGTCCGACGGCGCTGCCGGATGGCATTCGCACCGGAATATTCGATAGTGCCGCCCTGCGGTTCATGGCGATCCGCAATTATGTCTTCTCGCTGACGGCGCTTTTGTCCGTCGTCAGCATGCTGTTGTTTGGCGCGCTCGGCATCAACCTTGGCATCGATTTTTCCGGCGGCTCGGTGATCGAGTTGAAAGCCCGCGAGGGCAATGCCGATATCGAGGATATTCGCGGCCGCCTGTATGAACTCAATATCGGTGACGTCACGGTAAAACCGTTCGGTTCGCCGCAGGATGTGGTGGTTCGGGTGCATTCGCGTGACGGCGGCGAGAATGCTGAGCAGACATCGGTGATCATGATCCGGGGCGAGCTTGAGGATCAATACGAGTTCCGCCGCGTCGAAGTCGTCGGGCCGTCGGTTTCCGGCGATCTGACGACTGCGGCCACCATCGGCGTCCTGGCGTCGCTCCTGGCGATCCTGATCTATATCTGGGTGCGGTTCGAATGGCAGTTTGCTGCAGGCGCCATCGTCGCCACGCTGCATGACGTGCTTTTGACCATCGGCCTGTTTGTCGTCACCGGCATGGAGTTCAATCTGACGAGTATCGCGGCTCTTTTGACCATCGTTGGGTATTCGCTCAACGATACCGTGGTCGTCTACGATCGTGTCCGCGAGAATCTGAGGCGATATCCCCGCATGCCCTTACCGATCCTGATCGACACATCGATCAATCAGACCTTATCCCGCACCGTACTCACCGGCGCCACGACGATGCTGGCGCTCGCAGCGTTGTGCTTCTTCGGCGGCGAGGCGATCCAGTCCTTTGCATTCGTCATGCTGTTCGGTGTGGCTGTCGGCACGTTCTCATCGATCTATGTCGCAGGTCCCGTCCTTATCCTGTTCAAGCTGAGGCACGGCACACCAGATGACGCCGAAAGAAGCGGCGGCATCGGTGCCCAACCGGCCCGGGGAGCGCAGTAACATGCGAAAACCCATCGAAATCCGTAAGGCCCATTTTCCGGGCCGCGCGCCGATCGACAGTTACGGCAATGGCGGCTTCCGTTTTGCCGAAATGTCCCATCGCGGCTCGCTGCTGATGCTGCCCTCGGGCATCTACGGCTGGGACATGGTGGAAGGCGATCCGTTGAGCGTGGAAAGTTTCCAGCGGGTTTTCGAGGAAGCGGCTGATATCGAGGTTATTCTGGTGGGAACCGGCAAGGACATCAAACCTTTGCCAGCTGCCTTGAAGGTGGCGTTCAAGGAACATGGGATCTCATCCGATCCGATGAGCACAGGTGCGGCCATCCGAACCTACAATATCATGCTTGCCGAAGAACGCGCCGTCGCCGCCGCCTTCATTGTCGTCTGAACAATGCACATGCCAGAAAATACTGCCCTTGTTCCGCAACCCGTCTACGACTTCAGTCTGACTGCATTGCGCGACAGCGACCGCGATCGCTATCTCGCCTGTCTCCTGTCGCCGCAGGACAAACGCGGTCCGCTTTCGGCGCTCTATGCGTTTCATGCGGAGATTGCCCGCGTGCGCGATCTCGTGCGTGAGCCGTTGCCCGGCGAAATCCGGCTGCAATGGTGGCGCGATGTGCTTGACGATCCGACTGGAACGAGCGGCGAGGGCAACCCGCTGGCCGAGGCGCTGCTTGCCTGCGTGAAGAGCCACAATCTGCCAGTCCCGGTGCTGCAGAACATGATCGATGCCCGCATCTTCGATCTCTATGACGATCCGATGGAAAGCCGTGCGTCGCTCGAAGGCTATGCGGGCGAAACGGCGTCGGCACTCATTCAGTTGGCAAGCCTGATTCTCGATCCCGCACAGGCGCAGAACTCGGCGTCAGCGGCCGGTCATGCCGGCGTTGCCCAGGCGATTGCCGGTCTCCTTCTGCTCCTGCCGCTGCATCGCCGGCGCGGCCAGGTCTATTTTCCAGCCGAACTCCTCGCGGCAACCGGGCTTGACCGCGACAGTTTCCTCTCTGGCGAGAACGAACAGTCCGTCAGTCTGGCAATCCGCGCGTTTGCCGGTCTTGGCCGCGAGCACCTTGCCAAGGCCCGTGCGGCTACCGGTACCATTTCACCGGAGAATCGATCTGCGTTCACCGCACTGGCGCTGGCGGAACCGGTTTTCGATCGTGCTGAGCGGGCTGGATCGAAACTGTTCGAACATTCGATCGTGCCGCCGCAATGGCGCCGGCAATGGTGGATGTGGAAGGCCGCCCTTAGCGGCAGATGGTAAAACGCAGACGGCGTTTCTTATATTCGTCAATACTGTTGCGCGATGCCAGCGGGCACATTGGCGCAAGGTTCACCTTTTAGGGTCGCACGGTGTTATTGTCATGAACTGTGTAAAAAGGGAGTCGGCGCCATGGGTTGGCCGATTGTCATCATCTGCATTCTGCTCGCAGGTATTTTCTACATGCGGATGAAGGCGCGCGCCGACAAGGACAGGCGCGAACCGGATGCAGGGATAGCGATCCTCGATTTTGGCCGTGCCTTTCCCGAGGAAGCCATAAGAGCCATTCATGCGACGGCGGATGAAAAGGCCTATTTCGTCCGCCTGCACGACGGCAAGGCCGGTTTCATGGCAGCGCATGGCACGCATTTCGGCTGCCATCTGATCGAAGCCGGCAAGGTGAATGTAGGCAACGCTGATAGCGGGCGCGGCCTGACGGTGCACTTCACCGACTTTTCCTATCTCGATGGCGTCTACGAGTTTGCAAGCCCGGAAATAGCAGCCGAGGTTTCCCTCTGGCTGCTCGGCAGTTTCAAGCCGCAATCGGAACTTGCCGTTCTTCCGGAGAATTAGGCCTTCTTCAGCCAGGCAGCGCAATCGTCCAGCGCCCGCTGCGCCACCAGTTGCTTCTTCATCACCGTCTTGTCCTTGCCGCGAAAGCGCTTGACGCCCTCGGGTTTGACGATCGCGCCCGGCTCCAGCAGCGGGAACAGGCCGAAATTGATGTTCATCGGCTGGAACGAGCGTTTGCCCGGTTCGTCATCCGAAACGATATGGCCGCCGGTGATGTGGTTGAGCAGCGAACCGAAGGCCGTGGTTTCTGGCGGTAGCGGCAGTGGCTGGCCCTTGCGCTCCGCAGCCGCAAAACGGCCGGCGAGCAGGCCGATGCTGGCGCTTTCGACATAGCCTTCGCAGCCGGTGATCTGGCCGGCGAATCGCAAGCCTGGCCGTGACTTCAGCGTAAGCGACCTGTCGAGCAGCACCGGCGAATTGATATAGGTGTTGCGGTGCAGGCCGCCGAGGCGGGCGAATTCGGCTTTCTCAAGCCCGGGAATCATCCGGATCACTTCCGCCTGCGCGCCATATTTCAGCTTCGTCTGGAAGCCGACCATGTTGTAGAGGGTGCCAAGTGCGTTGTCCTGGCGCAATTGCACGACGGCATAAGCCTTGACGGTCGGGTTATGGGCATTGGTGAGACCCATTGGTTTCATCGGACCGTGACGCAGGGTTTCGCGGCCGCGCTCGGCCATGACCTCGATCGGCAGGCAGCCATCGAAATAGGGGGTACCTTCCCATTCCTTGAAGCCGGTCTTGTCGCCAGCAATCAGTGCATCGACAAAGGCATTGTACTGCGCCTCATCCATCGGGCAGTTGATATAGTCCTTGCCTGTGCCGCCCGGCCCGACCTTGTCGTAACGGGATTGGAACCAGCAGATATCCATATCGATGCTCTCGGTATGGATGATCGGCGCGATGGCATCGAAGAAGGCCAGCGCATCGGCGCCGGTTTCCGCCTGGATCGCTGTTGCAAGCGAGGGCGCCGTCAACGGGCCGGTGGCGATGATGGCGAGATCCCAGTCCTTCGGCGGCAGGCCGTTGACTTCCTCACGCACGACGGTGATCAGCGGATGGCTGCCGATTGATGCCGTCACGGCATCAGAGAAACCGTCGCGGTCAACCGCAAGCGCTCCACCGGCCGGAACCTGGTTCTTGTCGGCGCAGGACATGATCAGCGAACCGGCAAGCCGCATCTCGGCGTGCAGCACGCCAACGGCATTGCTGGTGGCATCATCGGAGCGGAAGGAGTTGGAACAGACCAGTTCGGCAAGGCCGTCAGTCTTGTGGGCATCCGTGCCACGGACGCCACGCATCTCGTGGAGAATCACCGGGATGCCTGCCTCGGCGATCTGCCAGGCAGCTTCAGAACCGGCGAGGCCGCCGCCGATAACGTGGATAGGGGAGTGCGAAGATGTATCTGTCATGCGCCGTTTATTAGAGCAAGGCGGGCAGGAAGGAAACCGGTTCTGTGCGGTTGATATCGACGCAAGGCCCGGAATCAAAAACGGCACCGTGTGGTGCCGTTTTTAGTCAGTCGACATTCCCGGTCCGGTCAACGGACTGGTCCGATTAACGGAAGGAACGCGAAGCGATGTTGCGGATGTCGAAGCGGGTGATACCGATGTCCGTCAGGGCGTGGTTGGACAGGTTGCCAAGTTCAGCAACGGTACGGCGATAGTTGATCCAGCTTTTTGCGATACGAATCGGGTTCATGATCTTTTCCTTGAGAGATACAAATGAGCAGTGCAGTGATTGCCTGCTTCGTTGGGATCTTTGTACGCCTTTCGCGGGAAAAGATGGAGTGCAAAGAAAATGCATCTGCTATGCGTTTGTGCAATGCGATGCTGTTTCGCTGGGCATTTTGGGCGAATGATGAAAAAGAAGCCATAGGTTAACGGTGCGGTCCGTGAAGCTGGAATCCATTTAACCATTTGTTTTTTAGGTGCGTTTTTTGTGGCAACATTGTGTTGCGGGGCGAACTGCGAGCCAGATTGCAGGGCAAGGCGTGTCGAGTATGCTGTTGCAACGAAAATAGGCAGTCGCTGATATGCTGCATTGCGTCTAAAGCTATGGTTGATCTGTGATCGGGCGCCGGTATGGGCGGTCAGGCCGTTCAAACCCTATAGGCGGAATCTGGACGAAAAAAAACGCCCGCCGGTGTGAGCCGGAGGACGTTTGGTCGCTGCGCATCAGGCCGGAAGAGCCGGCCGGTCGCGAGACTTACTTGACTGCCTGACGTGCAACGTACTGGATGTCGCCACGGCCGATGCCGAGGTCGTTCAGTTCGCGGTCCGTCATGCGGCCGAGTTCGTTGCAGGTCTGACGATACTTGCGCCAATTGTTGAACGAGCGAGCGATATTCATGATGCTGGTCCTTTCTAGGTTTGCCAGCACCGCGCTGGCCCTCATCTGATGGTTGGAATATAGGCCGTTCTGGCCTGAAATTACAGAGACAATGCTGCATCGCACCCATGCGCTTATTGCAAGCCTCAAAGCCTCGATGGCCAAACCATGGTCAAATTCTGTGCGAACGCTGCAGGATTATAAGAGTGCAAGCTGATATTCAGGAGGGGGGTTGAACAAAAAACAACGCCCGTCAGGGGAGGAGGTCCGACGGGCGTTGCTTATTCTGATCGACAACTGGGAGGAGGAGTGTTGCCGATCCCATCAGGGTGCGCTGGGAGGAGGAGTGCGCTGCCCTGAAGCTGCATTTGAGATAATTGTCGCCGGCGAGAATGTGTAGAGACAATGCCGAATGGCACCCATGTGGAACGCGCATAGCTGACGAAAATTTATCGCGCTGGCCTGGTCAGATTTTCAGCAGCCGCGCACCCGGCGCGGAGCAAACCCCAGCAAACAAGGGTTTTGTGGTGAGGCTGAAACGAATAACGCCCGCTGGGGGAGGAGATCCAGCGGGCGTCATTTAAGGGGATGAGCAACTGGGAGGAGGAGTGCGCCACTCCGAATTCTATAAAGCGAACCTTTCAGTCCGCTGGCCTTTTCCACTTCTAAGCGGAAGCGGCTGGCCTTGCCGCTGACGGCCCCGATCGCTTTCGCTGATCTCGTTCCGTCTTCTTGAGTTGAATATAGCCATTCGATCGCTGTTTGTGCAGTGCAATATCATCATGGATGATATGCGAATTCCGCATGGCCTTGCTGATTCAACTCAAATGCTTCCAAGACATCATGATCGCATGCAAACCTTCATGTTTCGTTAACGATGATCCGGCCTCCGAAATTCGGTCAGTCAACCGTGCCGGCGCGTTGCTGAAAATGATGAGGTGAAGCGCGGAGGGGGAGGGTGCTTTTGATTCGAAAGGAATTTACCCGTCTGCGGCTGGTCCCGCACGAGCGCTGCTGATCTAGGAATTGCCGATTCCTATGATATGTGTTGCCCAACACGCGCATGCAGGGGGATCGGCCGATGTACCGGGGACGGATCGAAAAAGACTTTAATACCTGGGTTTCCAAGGGCATGCTGGATGCCGGAGCGGCAAAGGCGATGCTGGCGGAGTATGATGCACGCGGGACCGTTTTCAGTGCGGGCAGGGTCCTTTTGGTTCTAGCTGCTATCTTGCTGTCGGCCGCCATCCTTCTTCTCGTCGCCGCCAACTGGGAAGCCATCCCGCGTCTTTTGCGCGTCGCCGGTATCGTCGGTCTGATTTGGGCATTTTATCTGGCAGCCGCCGCCTGCCTTGGCCGTGGGTTCAAGGCGATGGGTGCTGCGCTGTTGGTTCTGGCGACCATGACGTTCGGCGGTGCGATCGCGCTGGTCGGGCAGATGTATCACCTGTCAGGCGATGCGACCGATGCGCTGCTCGTCTGGTTCGCGGCGGCCTGCGTGGCGGCGGTGGCCTTTCGCTCCGCTGCGCTTGCGGTGTTCTGCGGTTTCCTGGCCTGGGCCATTTTCGGCGAGCTGGTGGTCGATAATGATGTGTCGTTCGAGGGCAACGGCTATATCTACCTCGTACCGCTGTTGATCGTCATCGTTATTGCCTTGGTGCGATACACCAATGCCGGCATCGCGCGGCATCTTGCATACCTTCTCGCCTTGGCTTGGCTCGGCTGGTTTTACATCGAGCTGCCGGAGGTTTGGGTTGCTGGTCTTCTGTTCGGGGCCGGCCTCGTGGCGTTCCTGGTGGCGAGCCTTCCCCTGTCGCCACTCTATCGTTTTGCCCGCGATGCCGGAGCCGCACCTGCCTTTTATAGCTTCGCGCTGGCCGTGATGGGGGTGGCCGCCTTGCACACGGAAGTCGATGGTCTTGGGCAGGAGATCGCGATCGGAGCAACGACGCTTGCGGTGGCACTTGGCGGTATTGCCATCGCCGGCCGGCTGAATGGCGCTGTCCGGTTTCTTGGTTATGCGGTGTTTGCGGCCGAGACCCTTTATCTGGCCTCCGAGACGCTCGGTAGTATCCTTGGCACATCCGGCTTCTTCCTGATTGCCGGTGTCGTCGTTGCCCTGATCGCATGGTTGGTCATTCGGCTGGAAAAACGGCTTTCGTCCAAAACCACGGTAGAAGGGAGCGTGGCATGAGCAACAATCCGTTGATGAGGCCTTTATTCGCCGCGATCCTGGTGGCGCTGCTGCAGACCGCTTTCCTTGGCTATATGATCGAGAGCCGCGCATCGATCCTGCGCAACGGTGTCGATGTGGTGCTGAAGACTGTTCCCGTCGATCCGCGCGACCTGCTGCGCGGCGACTATGTCATTTTATCCTACGATATCTCGACCATCCCGGCCGACAAGGTGACCGGCGGCTTTCCCACCGAGGCAACCGACGCGCAGCTCTCTGTCCGCCTGAAAACGCAGCCGGACGGATCCTGGGGTGTTACGGAAGCGTCCTTCGGCGCTCTTGCGCCAAAGGACGGCAGCGTCATTGCCCGCAGCTCACCGTTCTATTTCTATCCGACGCCGGATAGCCCGCAGGCTTCGCTGAATGTCGATTACGGTATCGAGCGCTATTATGTGCCGGAAGGAGAGGGCAAGGTTTTGGAGGAGGCGCGCAATGCCAGCGCCCTGTCGGTGACCGCACGGGTGGATGACAATGGCCGGATGCAGATCCGTCTGATCGCCATCGATGGCAAGCCGCTCTATGAGGAGCCACTTTATTGATCGTGAGGGGCCGCATCGACCGGACAGGTGACAGAAACACGACAAAAACCGCATTTTTCCTTCGATCCCCATTTTTCCTTTGATCCCTTGGAAACGGGTGATATAGAGACGCCGCGCTCGGGAACGCCCTGAACCCGGTGCAGGTCTGTCTTCGGCGCTGTCGCTGGGACCTTTCTGTGCCGATGCGAGCAGGCGCTGCGGTTTTCTGAACGCGGGTATGGTGAAATTGGTAGACACGCCAGATTTAGGTTCTGGTGCCGCAAGGCGTGGGAGTTCAAGTCTCTCTACCCGCACCAGAATAAAGGGACGTCCAGGGCTTGCCTTGGCGTCGATCGAGAGGACGGCGCCATTTTGCTTGCAAAACGGTGACTGATTTGCGTAAAGCCACTCCCGGCAAATGGATCGGCTCAAGTGCTCGTGTACAAGAACACCGACAGAGCCCTGTCAACGTGAAATGAAGGTTTGAACATGCAGGTTATCGAAACGCTCGCTGAAGGGCTGAAGCGCGAACTCAAGGTCGTTATCCCGGCCAAGGACATGGAAGCTCGTATGAACGAGCGTCTCGCCGAAACCAAGGACAAGGTCCGCATCAACGGTTTCCGTCCGGGCAAGGTGCCTTTCGCACATCTGAAGAAGATGTACGGCAAGTCGATCATGGCTGAGCTCGTCAACGAACTCGTTCGCGAAAAGCCGACCGAAATCCTGTCCGAGCGCGGCGAAAAGTCTGCGACGCAGCCGGAAATCGCGATGACCGAGAATGAAGCCGAAGCGGACAAGATCCTCAGCGCCGAAGCCGATTTCGAATTCACGCTGGCTTACGAAATCATCCCGGCGATCGAACTCAAGGACGTCAGCGGCATCAAGGTGACCCGCGAAGTCGTTGATATCGACGAAGCCGAAGTGACCGAGCAGATCCTCAAGATCGCTGAAAATGCCCGCACCTACGAATCCAAGAAGGGCAAGGCGGCCAACGGCGACCGCGTCACCATCGATTACCTCGGCAAGGTCGACGGCGAAGCCTTCGATGGCGGCAAGGACGAAGATGCTGAGCTGGTTCTCGGCTCCAACCGGTTCATCCCGGGCTTCGAAGAGCAGCTCGTCGGCCTGAAGGCTGGCGACGAAAAGGTCATCACAGTGACCTTCCCGGCTGAATACCCGGCTGCAAATCTTGCTGGCAAGGATGCCACCTTCGACATCACCGTCAAGGACGTTGCTGCCGCTGCTGAAGTCGAAATCAACGACGACCTCGCCACCAAGCTCGGCCTCGAATCGGCTGACAAGCTGAAGGAAGTCGTTCGCGGCCAGATCGAAAGCCAGTACGGCGCGATGACCCGTCAGAAGGTCAAGCGTCAGATCCTCGACCAGCTGGACGAACTCTACCAGTTCGACACGCCGGAGCGTCTCGTTGACGCCGAATTCGACAACATCTGGCGCCAGATCAACACCGATCTGGAACAGGCCGGCAAGACTTTCGCCGATGAAGACACGACGGAAGAAGAAGCCCGCGGCGAATACCGCAAGCTGGCTGAACGCCGCGTCCGCCTCGGTCTCGTTCTCTCGGAAATCGGCGAAAAGGCCGGCGTCCAGGTTACCGACGAAGAAATGCAGCGTTCGCTGTTCGAACAGCTGCGCCAGTTCCCGGGCCAGGAAAAGCAGATCATCGACTACTTCCAGAAGACCCCGGGTGCTGCCGCCTCGCTGCGCGCGCCGATCTTCGAAGAAAAGGTCGTCGATCACCTGCTCTCCGAAGTGAAAGTAACCGACAAGACCGTCAGCAAGGAAGAACTGATGGCTGACGACGAGGAAGGCACTTCGGACACGAAGAAGGCCGCTTCGAAGAAGAAGGTCGCCAAGGCCGACGCTGCTGAAGGCGAAGAAGCCGCCGCACCAAAGAAGAAGGCCCCGGCCAAGAAGAAGGCCGCCGACGACAGCGCCGAATAAGTTCGCGTATCGTTGCATGACTTTGGAAAAGCCGTTCCGCAAGGGGCGGCTTTTTCTGTTTGCGAGGCTGGAAGATTGTTTTGATGTCCCGGCATCGTTTGCCGTTGCGGGTTTGCGATTCTGTCCCCGATTGGAACAATCCGAGAGGCTAAAACACTAAGGGCTTCCATAGATTGACACTTGTCATCGGACGGAGGAAGGTGAGGGCAGTTACCGGACGCGATTGAGGGGGGATATTCAATGGCAGGTTGCGCTTATCGATCATTGGCGGCTAAGGCGATGGTCATGTCGGTGATGGCAATGAGCAGCAGTGCCGTGGCTCAGGAGGCCGCCAAGCCCGCCGCTGCGCCGTCCGTTTCCGTCATCCAGGTCATTGAGAAGGATATCAGGCCATCGATTTCCTTCACCGGCCGCGTCGAGGCCGTCGACAAAGTTGAGTTGCGGGCGCGTGTCGATGGCTTTCTCGAAAAGCGGCTGTTCACCGAAGGCCAGGACGCCAAGCAAGGCGATCTTCTGTTCGTCATGGAGAAGGGGCAATACGAAGCTGCCGTCATTCAAGCTCAGGGCGCGATCGAGTCGGCTGAGGCCGCGTTGGCACTGACGAATATCGAGGTCCAACGGCAGACCACGCTTGTCGCCAAAAGTGCAGCTCCGCAAAACCAGCTGGACCTGGCCATCGCCAAGCAGAGCGAAGCAAAAGGCAGCCTGACGCAACTGAATGCCGCGCTGGACAAGGCCAAGCTCGATCTCGGCTATACGGAAATTCGCGCGCCGATTGCCGGACGCATCGGCCGTTCGGCCTATTCCGTCGGAAACTTCATCGGCCCCTCGAGCAATGTGCTGGCGACGATCGTCAGCCAGGATCCGATCTATGTGAGCTTTTCCGTTTCCCAGCGCGAAATTCTGGACATTCGGGCCAAGCTGGCCGGCAAGGGAACGTTGGGCAGCACCGTCGAAGCGGCAGTCGTCTATGTCGAGCTTGCCGACGGAAAGCGTTATGCCGAGCCCGGCAAGGTCAATTTTGTCGATGTGACCGTGGATCAGGGCACCGACACCGTCCCGGTTCGCGCGACATTTCCCAATCCGAACCGGATCCTGATCGATGGCCAGCTGGTCACCGTCACCGTCGAAGGCGGCACCGCGCAAAAACTGCTGGTCGTGCCACAGGCAGCCATCCAGATCGACCAGTCCGGACCATTTGCGCTCGTCGTCAACAGCGAAAACAAGATCGAGGTCCGCCGCATCGAGCCGGGCCAGACGGAGGGCAGCGACCTGTCCGTCCTCAAGGGGCTTTCCGCCGGCGACAGGATTGTCACCGAGGGTATTCAACGGGTTCGCCCCGGGCAGGTTGTCGAGCCACTCGAAGTCAAGTCAGGGTCCTGAGCCATGCTGTCTGGGGTTTTCATCGATCGGCCACGGCTTGCGGTCGTCATCTCGCTCGTCATCACTATCGCAGGTCTTGTCGCGCTGAGCGTCATACCGATTGCCCAGTTCCCGGACATCGTGCCGCCGCAGGTGTCGGTGACAGTCAGCTATCCCGGCGCCAGCGCTGAAATCGTTCAGCAATCGGTCGCCCAGCCGATCGAATCCCGCGTCGTCGGCGTCGATAACATGATCTACATGAAGTCGACCAGCGGCAATGACGGCAGCTATACGCTGACCGTCAGCTTCGCCGTCGGAACCGACCCCGATATCAATGCTGTCAACGTGCAGAACCGCGTCAATCTTGCCGAGGCGCAACTGCCGCAGGAGGCGCGGGCGCAGGGGATCAGCGTCAAGAAGAAATCCTCGGCGCTGATGCAGCTGATTGCGCTGACGTCGAAGGACGGCAAGCAGGACCAGCTTTTCCTCTCCAACTACGCAACCATCAACATCATTGACGGCCTGAAGCGGATCAGCGGCGTCGGCGATGTCTCGCTGCTGACACCCTCCGATTATAGCATGCGCATCTGGGTGACGCCGGAGCGGTTGACCAGCTTCGGCATGACGCCAAACGATATCATCGATGCGCTGAAGCGGCAGAACGTCCAGGCGGCCATCGGCCGTATCGGCGCGCAGCCGGCGCTGCCCGACCAGCAGTTCCAGCTGACCATCCAGACAAAGGGACGCCTCAGCACCGTCGAGGAATTCGGCAGCATCGTGCTGCGGGCGCAGCCGGACGGGTCGTTCGTGCGGATCCGCGATGTGGCGCGGGTCGAGCTGACGTCGAAGACGGCAGAGCAGATCGGGCGGCAGGACGGCACGCCGGCGGCGGTGCTTGGCATCTATCAGTCGCCCGGTGGCAATGCGATCGCTACGGCCGAGGCCATCGGCCAGCTGCTCGAAAAGCTCAAGCCGTCGTTTCCGGATGGCGTCGAATACAAGGTGACCTACGATACGACGAAGTTCGTCGATGAGAGTATTCATGAGGTCATCAAGACCCTGATCGAGGCTTTCATCCTCGTCGTCATCGTCGTCTATCTGTTCCTCGGCAGCGTTCGGGCAACGCTCATTCCGCTGATCGCCGTGCCGGTCTCGCTGATCGGCACATTCGCGGTCATGATGGCGTTCGGTTTTTCGGCCAATACGGTCTCGTTACTGGCGCTTGTGCTGGCCATCGGCATCGTCGTCGATGACGCGATCGTCGTCGTCGAGGCGGTCGAGGCCCAGCTGGAAAAGGACCCGAGCATCACGCCTGCGGAAGCTGCTCGGCTTGCCATGGGCGAGATCACCGCGCCGATTATCGCCATCACGCTGGTTCTGCTTTCGGTGTTCATTCCGGTGGCGTTCATTCCGGGCATTTCCGGTGAGCTTTTCCGCCAGTTTGCCGTTGCCGTTTCTGTGTCGATGGTGATTTCGGCCATCAACGCGCTGTCGCTGTCGCCAGCTCTCTGCGCCGTGCTTCTCAAAGCCCATCATGGTCCCAAACGCGGACCCATCCGCTATGTGCTGAAAGGGATCGACTATGCCCGCGATGGTTATGCGTCGCTGGTGCGGCGGTTCGTCCGCTTCGCGGTTCTTGGACTCGTTCTGCTCGTGGGACTGGTTGCGGGCACCGGCTGGCTGTTCAAGTCGACACCGACAGGGTTTTTGCCGTCCGAGGATCAGGGCGCCATTTTCGGTGAAATCGTCCTGCCGGACGGCGCTTCCGTCAACCGCACCAACGAGGTTGCCAAGCGGGTCGAGGAGATGATCCGCAAGACCGATGGCGTTGACGGCGTCATGTCGGTTGTCGGCTACAGTCTGCTTGATGGCCAGGTGAAGTCAAATTCGGGCTTGCTGGTGATCACGCTGAAGCCGTTTGCCGATCGCACGACGGCGGAATTGTCCGTCAACGGCCTGCTCGCCAAGCTCAGCGGCGAACTGCAGGCGATCAAGGACGCCAATGTCATCGTCTACAATCTGCCGCCAATCATTGGCCTGGGTACCGGCAGCGGCTTCGAATACCAGCTTCTCAGCCTCACCGGCGGCAGCGCCAGCGAAATTGCCCAGACGGCACGTGGCCTGGTGTTTGCGGCCAACCAGGACCCGGCACTGAGCAAGGTGTTCACCACCTATGCTGCCAACACGCCGCAGCTCTATCTCGATATCGACCGTGAGAAGGTGCAGACGCTCGGCATCGAGGTTTCGGATGTCTTCAACGTGCTGCAATCGGTGCTCGGTAGCGCCTATGCCAACGACTTCAACCTGTTTGGCCGCACATGGCAGGTCACGGTTCAAGGCGAGGCATCGGAGCGGTCGAAGGTCGATGACATCTACCGGATCAACGTGCGCAACAATAAGGGCCAGATGGTGCCGATCCGGGCCTTTGCACAGGCACGCCTGATCCTCGGGCCGCAGCTGATCGTGCGGTACAACAACTATGCCAGCGCGACGATCAACGGTGGACCGGCGGAGGGCCGCAGTTCCGGCGAAGCGATTGCTGCCATGCAGGCGGTGTCTGCCAAGACGCTTCCGGCCGGTTACAGCTATGAATGGACGGGAACAGCGCTGCAGGAAATCGAGGCCAGCGGCAAGACGACGATGATCCTCGGGCTTGCCGTGCTCTTCGCCTATCTGTTCCTTGTCGGGCTTTACGAGAGCTGGACGATCCCGATTGCCGTGCTTTTGTCGGTGACGGCCGGTATCGCCGGCTCGATGCTGGCGTTGAAGGTGGCGGGTCTCGACAACAACCTCTATGCCCAGATCGGCCTCGTGGTGCTGATCGCGCTGGCGGCGAAGAACGGTATTCTCATCGTCGAGTTTGCCATGGAGCGGCGAAAGCAAGGATTAGGCATTGCGGACGCGGCCGTCGAGGGCGCCCGCGAACGCTTCCGCGCCGTTATGATGACCAGCTTCGCGTTTATCGCGGGCCTGGTACCGTTGGTCATCGCCCAGGGAGCCGGCATGCTCAGCCGCCGCGGCGTCGGCACCGCGGTGTTCGGCGGCATGCTGGGTGCAGCATTGGTCGGTATTTTTCTGATCCCGATGCTCTACGTGAATTTCCAGTGGCTACGGGAGAAGGCAAAGACGATCGGTCGCAAGACGGAAAGTCAGCCGGCAGAATAGGCCTTGAAACCTGGGACACCAAAAAACCGCCCGGTGCGGCGGTTTTTCGCCGCGTTTGCCGCGGCATCCGGAGGCTCGCTGAGGCCGCCAGCGTCACGATCTGGAGCCGTCCTCACACCTTCGGCGCGATTTCGCCCATCCGGTTGCCGGCATCAAGGCCGGCAATCTTGTAGGCTTCTGCGAGTGTCGGGTAATTGAAGGTGTTTTCGACGAAATATTCGACGGTGCCCTTCAGGTTGAGCACTGCCTGGCCGATATGGACAAGCTCGGTAGCACCTTCGCCGACGATATGGACGCCGAGCAGGCGCCGGGTCTTCAGCGAGAAGATCAGCTTCAAAAGCCCGGAATCAAGCCCCATGATATGGCCGCGCGACGTCTCGCGGAAGCGGGCGATGCCGCATTCATAAGGAATGCCACGTTCCTTGACCTCTTCCTCCGTCAGGCCGCAGGTCGAGATTTCCGGTACGGCGTAGATGCCATAGGGGAAGAATTTCGGCGGTTCCTTGGCAATCGCACCGACGGCGACGCGCGCTGCGATCCGGCCCTGTTCCATTGAGGTGGAGGCAAGGCTCGGGAAGCCGACGACATCGCCGGCCGCATAGATGTTGGGAACGGATGTCTGGAAGGTCTCTGGGTTGACGCTAAGGCGGCCACGGCTGTCGGCCTGAAGACCAGCGGCTTCCAGATTGAGTGAATCGGTGGCGCCCATGCGGCCAGCCGCAAACAACACCATTTCGCAGATGATGACGCGGCCGCTGTCGAGCTTGATCGAGCATTTGCCGTCCGGCGTCCGCTCCACCTTTTCGGCCTTCTGGCCAAGATGCAGCTTCATGTTGCGGTCGCGCAGCTGGTAGGTGAAGTCCTCGACGATTTCCTTGTCGATGAAATCGAGCATGGTGGATTTTGGATCGATCAGGGTGACCTGCGTATCGAGCGCGCTGAAGATTGTCGCATATTCGATGCCGATGACGCCGGCGCCGATCACGGCCATGGAGCGCGGCAGGTCCTGGATTTCAAGCAACTCGTCGCTATCGAGCACCGTCTTTCCGTCGAAGGGAATATAGTCCGGGCGAAAGGGTTTCGTGCCGACAGCAAGCAGGATGCTGGTGGCGGAAACCTGGATGATTTCACCGTCTTCTTTCAGAATCTGCATCGTCTGCGGATCGATGAAACTCGCCTTGCCGCGAATATGCTGAACGCGGTTGCGGGCAAACTGATGTTCCAGCACCTCGACCTCGTGATCAAGGGTGATCAGCAGACGGCGGCGCAGATCCTCGGCGCTGATCTCTTCCTTGACACGGTAGGCGCGTCCGTAAAAGCCGCGCTCGCGCCAGCCGGTGAGGTTGAGTGCGGTTTCGCGCAGCGTTTTGGATGGGATGGTACCGGTATGCACCGAAACGCCGCCGACACGCTTTCCCTGTTCGATGACAAGAACCTTCTTGCTCAGCTTGGCGGCCTGGATGGCGGCCCTGCGTCCTGCAGGTCCACTGCCGACAACCACGAGATCGTACTGGTTCATGTCGCGTTTCCGATGATGGAGGAGAATCATTGTGCGTTGCGACAAATGTCGCCCGCAAGCGTCTATATCGTCAATCTTACAGTTTAATAAAGCCTTTGGAACAGGCCCGGGCTTGCCGATGCTTATTTTACCAAAAGGGATTATATTGAGCCGAAGCAATTTGCTGGTTGGGCGAAGGAGTACGCTTTCAGCACTGTATCGACAGACCGGCACTGTCCGACTTGCGTGATGGGAGGTTACCATGGCTTTGCAGGAAGCAGAAGACAGGCACGGCAGCGAGACAGCTGCCTCACCCGATACCGCCCCCGATAGCGGCAATGCGCCGCCTGTCAAACCGCGCAGCCGCCCCGGCGTTGTTGCTGCCGCAGTCTATGAACATGGACAGCGCATTCGCGATATCGAGATCAAGGACGCGCATATGTGGAAGGGCCGCGACAAGGCGGTCGTCTGGATCGGTCTGCATGAGCCAGACGATGCGCTGTTGCGGGAAGTGCAGGCGGAATTCGGTCTGCATGAGCTGGCCATTGAAGATGCGGGCCATGCCCATCAGCGTCCCAAGCTGGAAATCTACGGTGAGGCCATCTTCGTCGTGGCGCGCACAGCGCATATGATGGGCGATGAGATCGTCTTTGGCGAAACCCACCTGTTCGTCGGCCGCGGCTATGTGGTCTCGGTGCGTCATGGACCATCGACATCCTACAATCTGGTAAGACAACGCTGCGAGGCTTCCCCAGCCGCATTGGCGCATGGCGAAAACTACATTCTCTATTCCATCCTCGATTTCATCGTCGATAACTACATGCCCGTCGTC
Source organism: Hyphomicrobiales bacterium (assembly GCA_900468065.1). GTDB lineage: Bacteria > Pseudomonadota > Alphaproteobacteria > Rhizobiales > Rhizobiaceae > Pararhizobium. The sequence continues at coordinate 132,373 of UBTA01000063.1, forward strand.
GAGGGCATCCACGCCGAAGTCGAGGAGCTGGAAGAGCGGGTCCTGCGCGACCGGCTCGACAAGAAGGATATCGAGCGGCTCTATTTCCTGCGCCGTAGCCTGCTGCGCCTGCGCAATGCCGTCGTGCCGCTTGTCGATGTCTGCCGGCGCCACGAGCATCTCGATCTGCCCGGCATGGATGCAACGCTGCATGCACTGTTCCGTGACGTGACCGATCATGTCCGCCGCGTGCAGGAGGATATCGACACGTTGCGCGAAGTATTAGCCTTCACCTTCGAGGCCAGCCTGATGATCGGCCAGTCGGAACAGACCGAAATTTCACGCAAGCTCGCATCCTGGGCCGCAATTCTGGCGGTCCCGACGGCGATTGCGGGCATCTACGGGATGAATTTCGACGACATGCCGGAATTGAAGTTCAAATACGGCTATTTCGTCGTTCTGGCTCTCATCTTCGTCGTCTGCAGCATGCTCTACCGCATGTTCCGGCGGGCGAAATGGCTTTGAGCCCGAAGGGTTAGATCAGCCGCAGCCCTTTCAGGCTGGCATGGCCATCCTTGCCGATGATGATGTGATCGTGAACGGTGATGCCCAGCGGTTTTGCCGTGTCGACGATCATCTTGGTCATCTCGATATCGGCCCTCGAGGGTGTTGGATCGCCGGATGGATGATTGTGGACGAGAATCAGCGCCGTCGCCGAGAGTTCGAGCGCGCGCTTGACCACTTCGCGCGGATAGACCGGCGTGTGATCGACGGTGCCGGTCTGCTGCACTTCATCGGCAATCAGCGCATTGCGCTTGTCGAGAAAGAGAATGCGGAACTGTTCGCGGGTCTCGTGCGCCATGGCGGCATGGCAATAGTCGATCACCGATGACCAGGAGGCCAAGACCTGCTTGCCCTTGAGTTCGCTCTTGAGTGCCCGGTGGGCAACGGTCGAGATCAGCTTCAGGTCGAACGCGACGGCCTCGCCGATGCCCTTCACTTCCTGCAGCAAGGCCGGGGAAGCGCCAAAGACGCCGGCTAAAGTTCCGAACCGTTCAAGCAGTGCCTTGGCGATGGGTTTGGTATCGCGGCGGGGGATCAGCCGGAAGAGCAGCAGCTCAAGGATTTCATAGTCGGCCAGCGCCGTGTCGCCGTGGTCCTTGAAGCGTGTGCGCAGGCGGTCGCGATGACCATGGTAATGCGCATCGTCCTGTTGCGCTGGTGGGATTGTCAGCGCCGGCCGCTTCGATTGCTGTTCGGCGAAAAAGCCCCTCTCATCAGGCGGTTGTGAATGGTCACCGTCAAAGGAGAAAGGGGGCTTGCTCATTGAAAACCCTATGCTGGCAGGCCTGGACGGTCGAGGCCGCCCGGCGACAGGGTGAAAATCTCGCAGCCGGTGGCGGTAACGCCCACAGCATGTTCGTATTGCGCCGACAGCGACCGGTCGCGGGTTACCGCCGTCCAGCCATCGGCCAGAACCTTCACATGCGGGCGTCCCAGGTTAATCATCGGCTCGATGGTGAAGATCATGCCTTCGCGCATTTCCGGGCCTTCGTTGGCGCGGCCATAGTGCAGGATGTTCGGCGCATCATGAAATAGGCGACCGACGCCGTGGCCGCAGAAATCGCGCACCACCGAACAGCGTTCAGCTTCGGCAAAGGTCTGGATGGCTTCGCCGATGGCACCGGTGCGGGCGCCGGGTTTGACGGCGGCAATGCCGCGCATCAGGCATTCATGGGTGACTTCGAGCAGCCGCTGGGCAGCCCGCTTGATTTCGCCGACCGGATACATCCGGCTGGAATCGCCGTGCCAGCCGTCGATAATGTAAGTGACGTCGATATTGACGACATCACCTTCGCGCAACGGCTTTTCGTTGGGAATGCCGTGGCAGACAACGTGGTTGATCGATGTGCAGGACGACTTGGTGTAGCCGCGATAGTTGAGTGTCGCGGGCAGGGCGCCGTGATCCATGCCGAAGTCGAACACGAAACGATCGATCTCGTCGGTCGTCACACCCGGTTTGACACGGCTTGCCAGTTCGTCGAGGCAGCGTGCCGTGATCTGGCAGGCGCGCTTGATCCCGGCAAAATCCTCGGGCGTATAGAGGCGGATAACGCCGGTATTCTTGTAGGGCGCTGACGCTGCCTCGATATAGGTGACCATTACAATACTTTCAGTTGTCTTTCATCAATGTCATAGATCAGCACAGGCGGGTTCGTCTATCGGGATCAGCCCGTAAGGCGCAATTTGCTGCGGCGAAACCCGGCATTTGACGGCGAAAATCTCAACCCCGCGCTGCATCGCCCGGCGAAAAGCCTTGGCATAAACCGGGTCGAGATCGCAGCATATCCTGAACGTGGCGCAGTCGTCCCGCTGGATCAGGTAGATCATGATGCCGCGATGGCCCGCCTCGACCATGTCGCCAAGCTCTTCCAGATGCTTCGCGCCCCGCGCCGTCGGGCTATCGGGAAATTCGGCCAGGCCGGGTGTGCGGCTGAAATGGACGTTCTTGACTTCGACATAGGCGCGCCCGCGCGTGGGATCGCTGAGCAAGATGTCTATGCGGGAATTGCGGCCATATTTTTGTTCGCGCTGGACGGTTGAATAGAGATGAAGGTCGCCGACCTGTCCGGCCCGGATGGCCTCTTCCGCCAACCTGTTGGGCAAGCCGGTATTGATGCCGACGACGGTGCTGCCGAGTTCGATCATTTCGAACATATGCTGATATTTGCGCGTCGGACTGTCGTGCTCGGAAAGCCAGATCCGTGAACCCGGCGTCGTCAGTCCGCGCATCGATCCGGTATTGGGGCAGGAGCCGGTGATCGCGCGCCCATCCTCAAGCACGGCATCGAAGAGAAAGCGTTTGTAGCGCTGGATGAGGACGGCGGGCACCAGTGGCCTGTCGAAGAGCATGAAATGTCGGTGTCCGTTGTTTGATCAGGCGCGCGCACGGACATAGGAGCCCGGCGCTTCTTCCAGAGAATTGAGCTTTCCGCCCGTCTTGCGCGCCGGCACGCGCTCGCCTTCGAGCGCTTCGATCCAGGACTGCCAATGGGGCCACCAGGACCCCGGCGTTTCCTTGGCCGTCTTCACCCAGCCGTCGAAATCGCCCGTGGCCGGGCCGCCAGTCCAGAACTGGTATTTGCCCTTGTCCGGCGGATTGACGACCCCAGCGATATGGCCGGAGCCGGACATTACATAGGTGACCTCGCCGCCGAAGAACTGGCTGCCGACGAACACCGACTTTGCCGGAGCGATATGATCTTCCTTGGTGGCGAGATTGTAGATCGGTATTTTGACGTCGCCGAGCGAGATCGTCTTGCCCGCCAGCACCATCTCGCCCTTGGTCAGATTGTTGTGGAGGTAACAATTGCGCAGATAGAACGAATGGTTGGCCGCCGGCATCCGGGTCGAATCGGAATTCCAGTAGAGCAGGTCAAAGGCTGAGGGCTCCTGGCCCTTCAGGTAGTTGTTGACGAAATAGGGCCAGATGAGATCCGACGCTCGCAGCATATTGAAGGCCATCGCCATCTTCGAGCCGTCGAGATAGCCGGTCTCCTTCATCTTTTCTTCCATCTGGGCGATTTGCTCCTCGTCGGCGAAGACCTTGAGATCGCCGGCATGGGTGAAATCAACCTGTGTGGTAAACAGGGTAGCAGAACGGATGCGGGTGTCGCCTTCCTGTGCATGCAGGGCAAGCGTCGCGGCAAGCAGGGTGCCACCGACGCAATAGCCGATCGCATTCACGTCTTCTTCGCCAGTCGCCTGGCGGATGGTGTCGAGCGCGAAACCGATGCCCTCACGGGCGTAGGATTCCCAATCCTTGCCGGCGTGGCGTTCATCCGGATTGACCCAGGAGATGACGAAGACGGTGTGCCCCTGATCAACCGCCCATTTGATGAAGGACTTTTGCGGGTTGAGGTCGAGAACGTAGAACTTGTTGATCCACGGTGGGCAGATCAGAAGCGGCCGCTTCAGCACCGTTTCCGTCGAGGCATCATATTGCAGCACCTGGCAGACGTCGCTCTGTGCAATCACCTTGCCGGGTGTGATGGCGATGTTTTCGCCGACCGCAAACTTGCTGACATCCGTCTGGCGCAGTTTCAGATCGCCCTTGCCGGCAACGATATCCTCGGCCAGCATCTGCATGCCCTTGACGAGGTTGGCGCCACTCGAGGCGACCGTTTCGCGATAGAGTTGCGGGTTTGTGGTGACGAAATTGGCGGGCGAAAGCGCGCTGGAAATCTGCCGCACATAGAAGGCGGCCTTGTGTTTGGTGTGGTCGTCGAGGCCTTCCGCATCGCGCACCATCTTGTCCGCCCAGTTGGACGTGATGAAATAGGCCTGGCGCAGGAAATCGAAGAACGGGTTGGCGACCCAGTCGGCATCGGAAAACCGCTTGTCGTTGCGCGGCACGTCATCGGGGTCGTTGACCGTCTCGCCGCCCATCCTCTGCAGGGTGCGCGTCCACATGGAGAAGAAGCTGCCCATCAGGTAGGTCTGGGCTTCAAGCGTCCGTCGCGGATCGGAGAGCCAGTATTCAGAGACCTTGGAGAGGGTTTTGACCATGTCGACCATCGGGTCGGCGGCCATGTCGATCTTCTCGCCGCTTTCGCGCGGTGCAAGCCAGGCGGACGCCGCCTTGCCGAGTTGCTCGACTGTGCGGGCAAGATTGATCGTAAAGGCTTCCGGGTCCTTGACGATATAGGGATCGACTGATTTCGGGTCGAAACCGGGAAAACCATCCGTGCTGGCGCCGGTCTGGCCCTCGGCCTTCCTGTCTTCTGCCACCCAGTTTCCTCCACAGATGTTTGTTTGTTTTGTCTTTTTACATTCTGCCTTAAAATGATTACAAGTGCCAGCGCATGTTGGACTCGGGGCACATCGGCTGTCCGCCGGTTTCGGTCGGAGTTCAAACCAAAGGTGCCGGGTAGGGGCGAGATGACGAAGTCGGGGAAAGCAGTGATGACGCGGATGGTAACGGCCTTTGGAATGGCAGGTTTGGTGCTTGCTCTTGCCGCGTGCAGTTCGACAAAAGTCGAAGAGCAACCGTCCATCTATTCCGCCACCATGGCCAAGCCCATTCCCGCCGATGTCTATCCGGTCATCGAAGGAAAATTGCCGGCTGCCAGCGCCCAGATGAGCAACGAANNGCCCGTTCGTCGGGAAAAATCTCCGAAGCGGAATATCAGCGCCGCCTGAAGGAGCTACAGCTGCTGGCTGCCAATCACGGTGCCGATACGCTGAAGCAGATACAGAAATAGCGCTTGCGTTTCGGCTGATTTGGACGCAAAGCGTTTCATGGCCGCGTGGGCCTGATTGCACCGCGCGCGTTTCCTTGCACGCATGAATCCTGCACGGGGACGGCGCAAGACGAGGTTTAGAGATGGAAGAGTTTCACAAAGTCCGGCGTCTGCCGCCTTACGTTTTCGAACAGGTAAACCGTTTGAAAGCCAGCGCGCGAGCGGGTGGAGCTGATATCATCGACCTCGGCATGGGCAATCCGGATCTTCCGACGCCGCAATCCGTCGTCGATAAGCTGTGTGAAGTCGTTCAGGACCCACGCACCCACCGCTATTCGTCCTCCAAGGGCATTCCGGGCCTTCGCCGCGCGCAGGCCGCTTATTATGCCCGCCGTTTCGGCGTCAAGCTCAATCCCGATACCCAGGTTGTAGCGACACTCGGTTCCAAGGAAGGCTTCGCCAATATGGCGCAGGCGATCACCGCGCCTGGCGACGTGATCCTGTGCCCGAACCCGACCTATCCGATCCATGCTTTCGGCTTCCTGATGACCGGCGGCGTCATCCGCTCGATTTCGGTCGAACCGGACGACACGTTCTTCCCGCCGCTCGAGCGGGCGATCCGCCATTCGATCCCCAAGCCGATCGCTCTGGTGATCAACTATCCGTCCAACCCGACGGCGCATGTGGCAACGCTGGATTTCTACAAGGAAGTCGTGGCCTTCGCCAAAAAGCACGACATTGTCATCCTGTCGGATCTGGCCTATTCGGAAATCTATTTCGATGGCGTGATGCCGCCGTCGGTTCTGGAGGTTCCAGGCGCGATGGACAACACGGTCGAGTTCACCTCGATGTCGAAGACATTCTCCATGCCAGGGTGGCGCATGGGCTTTGCCGTCGGCAATGAACGCCTGATCGCAGCCCTGACGCGCGTCAAGTCCTACCTCGATTACGGTGCCTTCACCCCAATCCAGGTGGCGGCGACCCATGCACTGAACAGCGATGGTTCGGATATTGCCGAAGTGCGCAACATCTACAAGCGCCGCCGCGATGTGCTGGTCGAAAGCTTCGGCAAGGCCGGCTGGGACGTACCACCGCCAGCCGCCACCATGTTTGCCTGGGCAAAGATCCCGGAAAAGTTCCGTCATCTCGGCTCGCTGGAATTCTCCAAGCTTCTGGTCGAAAAGGCCGATATCGCCGTGGCGCCCGGTATCGGGTTCGGCGAGCAGGGCGATGATTATATCCGCATCGCGCTGGTTGAAAACGAACACCGGATTCGTCAGGCCGCCCGCAGCCTCAAGAAGTTTCTCTCGACAGCCGACGATACGTTGCACAACGTCATCTCGCTGAACGCTCACCGCTGAGGCACCGGATTTTTCCGGTAGTCCTCAAAATTGGCTCCGCCGTGTCAGGCGGAGCGCTCTCGATATGTTAATGTTAGGAAACGTGTATGGCAGATGCCCTTAAAATCGGCATTGCGGGCTTGGGAACTGTTGGTGCCTCGCTCGTGCGTATTCTCCAGGAGCGCCACGAGGCGCTGGCGACGACATGCGGCCGGGCCATCGAAATTACCGCTGTCACGGCACGTGACAGGAACCGCGATCGTGGCGTCGATATTTCCGCCATCAAATGGCATAACGATGCGCTTTCACTGGCCCAGACCGCCGATATCGACGTCTTCGTCGAGTTGATGGGCGGTGCCGGTGAACCGGCGCTCTCCGCCGTCAAGGCTGCCTTGTCACGCGGCGTGCACGTGATCACCGCCAACAAGGCGCTGCTTGCCGCCCACGGCATCGCGCTTGCTGGTCTGGCCGAAGAGCATGGCGCGTTGTTGAACTATGAAGCTGCGGTTGCCGGCGGCATTCCGGTGATCAAGGCGCTGAGAGAATCGCTGACGGGCAACACCATTTCGCGCGTCTATGGCATCATGAACGGTACCTGCAACTACATCCTGACGAAGATGGAGAAGGAAGGCCTGTCGTTCGAGGCCTGCCTCAAGGAAGCGCAGCGCCTGGGCTATGCCGAAGCCGATCCTGCCTTCGACATCGAGGGCAACGATACCGCCCACAAGCTGTCCATCTTGACCAGCCTAGCCTTCGGAACGGCGATCGCCGCCGATGACATCTATCTCGAAGGCATTACCAATATCTCGATCGACGATATCCATGCGGCCGCCGATCTCGGCTATCGCATCAAGTTGTTGGGCGTTGCCCAGCGCACCGACAGCGGTATCGAGCAGCGCGTGCATCCGACCATGGTGCCGCTCGATTCGGTGATTGCGCAGGTTGACGGCGTCACCAATGCCGTGGCGATCGAATCTGACATTCTCGGCGAGCTGCTGATGGTCGGCCCTGGCGCTGGCGGCAATGCGACGGCATCCGCGGTGCTTGGCGACATCGCCGATATTGCCAAGAGCCGTCCGGGCGCCCAGCACGTGCCAGCTTTCGGCCGTCCCGTCACGGCGCTGTTGCCTTACAAGCAGGCGCAGATCCAGAGCCATGAGGGCGGGTATTTCATTCGCCTGAAGGTTCTCGACAAGACCGGCGTTTTTGCGAGCATTGCGACGCGCATGGCGGAAAACCGGATTTCGCTGGAATCCATCGTTCAGCACTCCAAGCAGCCTGTCGATCCCGACGGTCCGCAGACGATCATTCTCGTCACCCACGCGACCACCGAGGATTCGGTCCGCAAGGCCGTCGCCTCGATCAAGGGCGAGGGCTATCTGGTCGGCGAACCGCAGGTCATCCGCATCGAGCGGCCAAAGACCGCCTGATCCGAAATCGCAGATGAATGTCTTGCGGCCCCATCCGGCTTATCTCCGGGTGGGGCCGTTTTCGTTGCGGTTTGCGCCTGATGCAAAACCCGCGTACGAACGGTTAAAAATCATGGGTGTACGATGAGTGATGTGCCAGATCCCGTCCAGCGGGCGTTTCTCAATGTCGAGCGTTCGGTCACCGGCCAGCGCTGGGTGTCGCGGCTGGATCAAGCCGGGCAGAATCGCGCACTGGCCATCAGCCAGGTTCACGGTTTTTCCGATCTCATCGCACGGGTACTGGCCGGGCGCGGCGTGACGATGGACGATGCAGTGGCGTTCCTTGATCCGACCATCCGCTCGCTGATGCCAGATCCCGATACGCTGACAGATTGCAACAAGGCCGCCGCCCGCATCATCGCCGCCATCAGGGCGCGCGAAAAGGTGGCCATCTTCGGCGATTACGATGTCGACGGGGCAGCATCATCGGCGCTGATGTTCCGGTTCCTGCGCCATTTTGGCGTCGATGCGGAAATCTATATTCCCGACCGTATTTTCGAGGGCTACGGCCCCAACCCAACAGCGATCAACCAATTGATCGACAATGGTGCACGCTTGATCGTGACCGTCGACTGCGGCTCGACCAGCCACGAATCGCTTGCTGCTGCAGAAGCGCGCGGCATCGATGTTGTTGTCATCGACCACCATCAGGTCGGCGCGGACTTGCCGCCATGCGTGGCGCTGGTCAATCCGAACCGCGAGGACGACCTGTCGGGGCAGGGGCATCTGTGCGCCGCCGGCGTCGTCTTCCTCGTTCTTGTCAACGCCGTGCGCCAACTGCGAGAAGCCGGTGACAAGCGCGTCGCCTCGTTCGATCTGCTCGCCTTGCTTGATATCGTGGCGCTGGCGACCGTCTGCGATGTGGTGCCGCTGAAAGGCCTGAACAGGGCCTATGTGGTCAAGGGGTTGGTCGCCGCACGGCACATGCAGAACCCGGGCCTGTCGGCGCTGTTTCGCAAGGCCGGGCTCGGCGGCCCGGTGACGCCGTATCATTTTGGCTTCCTGATCGGCCCGCGAATCAATGCTGGCGGACGGATCGGCGATGCCGCACTTGGTAGCCGCCTGCTTACGCTGGAGGACGAAGGGGCCGCCGAAGAGATCGCCGCAAAACTCGACGAACTCAACCGCGAGCGCCAGGTCATGGAGGTCGCGATGCTGGCCGAGGCGGAAGCCGAAGCGCTGGCGGAATATGGCACTGGCGAATCGGCCTCGATCATCGTCACGGCGCGCGAGAACTGGCATCCCGGCATCGTTGGCCTTTTGGCTGCGCGCCTGAAGGAAAAGTTTCGCCGTCCGGCCTTTGCGATCTCGTTCGATGCGAATGGCAAGGGAACGGGATCCGGCCGCTCGATCAGCGGATTCGATATCGGCAAGATTGTTCGCGCGGCGGTGGATAACGGTCTTCTGGTCAAGGGCGGTGGTCACGCGATGGCAGCCGGCCTGACTGTCGAGCGCGCGAATCTCGGCAAGCTGCGGCATTTCTTCGACGAGAAGGCGCAGAATATCGTCAAGGACCTTGTTTCGGCCGAGACGCTGAAGATCGATGGCGCTCTGGGGGCTGCCGGGGCCAATCTGGCGCTGATCGATCAGCTTGAGCAGGCAGGCCCGTATGGGGCAGGGCATCCGCAGCCGATCTTTGCACTGCCGGCGCATCGCTTGCGCGATTCGCGCCAGGTCGGCGCCAACCATGTGAAGGTGACGCTGGAAGGCCAGGACGGCTCGAGGATCGAAGGCATCGCATTCCGCGCGCTGGAGACGCCGTTGGGCGATTTGCTGCTGTCTGAGCGTGGCACGTCGCTGCATGTGGCCGCCTCGATCTCGGCCGACCTGTGGCAGGGGACACGCCGCGTACAGTTGCGGGTGATCGACGCTGCAAAGGCGTTCTGAGCAGCCGTTACCGGCGTCTCATGTCTATGCTTCAATGTGGGGAAATTGGAGAACCATGGTACGCCCTAGGGGAGTCGAACCCCTCTTCCCAGAATGAAAATCTGGTGTCCTAACCGATAGACGAAGGGCGCATCAGTGGTGTGCGCGTCTTATAGTCAGACACGCTGAATGCTGCAAGCGCTAAATCACGTTTTTTCAAGGATTTTTCGCAGTAAAAACAGCAGTAAAACAAAGGGAGTTTATGTCGCTCAAACCGGCCAGCGCCGATGCGTTTTCGCGGGCGAATGGGGCATATTTTGCTGTCGGGGAGGTTCACAATGGTACGCCCTAGGGGAGTCGAACCCCTCTTCCCAGAATGAAAATCTGGTGTCCTAACCGATAGACGAAGGGCGCAGCCGTTGTGTGGGCGTCTTATAGTCAGGGGTTTTGAATACCGCAAGCGGCAAATTTCATTTTCCTGTAAAAAAGTTCTGATAAACCGAAACTTCTTCGATTTCACAATAATATTAAGCAAAAACAGTAGGTTAATATCAGATTCTGCGGCGGCGGCAGCGCCAATTCCAGTCGCGGGACTCGCCGGTGTCGATATGAACCGATTCCGTGTGACAATAAGTTCCGACCCCGCCACGTCCCGGGATTGTTCGGAGATACTCGGCCAGATCCCATTTGCTGACGCCGGGCACCTGAATGTCGGCTGCCTGGCAGGTCGTGTGAAGCGAATGGCGGCTTCCACCAGCGCTGGCATTGTGTTTCAAATCCCGCAGGCCTGATGTCACCATCACCTGGCGGCCGTAATGGGTCTCTACGACTTTTAAAACGCGCAGCAGATCAGGCTGGAAACAGCCGGTCTCGACTTTCTCGGTTTGCAGCCACAGGCCATTCGGAGCAAGACGCGCCAGGCCAGACAGGGAGGCTACTTCGACTGCCGCACTGTCATCATCATGGGCCGGTTCGGAATCTTCGACGGTCGCAAACATTGATGTTGTGCGGACGCCTGGCAAATCCGTGAAGCCGAGTGCGGCGATCTGCTGGGGCTTGGCATCGGTAACGCCAAGCGTTTTCTGGGCCGGCGCCTTGGAGAATCGATCGCCATTGAACGGGTTGCGATTCTTACGTTTGGCCGCGAACAAGCCGGCCAGCGTCAGGGGCCGCTCAGCATTGTCCGATTGATTGCCGTCTTTGGGCACCTTTCCCGAATCGGCAAGAATGGCCGGGGCACCGTTGATGATCTCCGCTGATGCAGTCTGTATCGCGGCGGGCTGTTGCACATGACCGGCACGCATGCCGTCACCGCTTGAGGGGATCGGGACGGCAACAGGCAAAGCTGTGCCGTCGGTGCCCATCCCGGCGCTTGCCACCTGTTGTGTCGCCGCGGCAGTGCCTTCGGCATTGCTCGCGCCTTCCAGCGGAAGTGGCGTCGGATTGACCGGCGGCTGGCCACTATTGAAGAGGCTGTTGCTGGCTGGGTTGACGCCGGTCTGCTGTCCCGCGGGCAGGGGCGCGTTGCCCTGCGTTTGACCGGCCGCATTGGGCGTCTGGACGGAAAAGATGCTGCTGGATGTCGCTTTGAGCCCGGTGCTTTGCATTGTCAGCGAGGCCGGCTGTCCGGTCCCGGCGGCAGGAACCATAGCGGTTGCTTGCGCCGGGTAAGCGGCGGTCTGCTGCTGCCCATTGGCTCCGGCAGCGGCAACCTGCTGATCGGTATAGCCGGCCGGCGCTGCCGCATCGGCCGAGGCGACGACCGGCACCACATCTTCAGCCGCCTGGGCAGCATCAGCCGTTTCCTTTGCGGCAGAGACGCAGCCGGAGAGGGTCAGAACCGAAACAGTCAGGGCGAGCGCGCAGCTAAAACCGCGCATGGTCGCTGCTTTGTGCAGAACATGACGCAACGTTGTATCCCCACTCAATGCGGGCCGGGCGGCGTCTTCCGCCGTCATGGCCTTTCATCAGGAAGTCACAAACCAAATTGCCGCCGCACGCCTTGGAGGGCCATGCGCGCCGCTTTTTTCGGTTTGACCGGTTCAACCGGAAGCAGGAATGAGCGCCAGCTCGAAGCGGCAGTGCAGATCCTGGTCCCCTTAACGTTTCGTTCAAACATTAATGAACGCTTCGTTGTTTGTAAACCTGCGCTGACGCAGGCGGTTTTCCTTGCCGGGCTTCCCGAGCGATTCGCTATTGGGCGATCCACACTTGATTGGATCAGATTGATCCGGAATGAACCAGGCGATATCCAACTCCAGACCGCCAGCGGCGACGGAAAGAGAGTAAGATATCGCCCACCCACATTGCGCGGAGCTTACCAAGCGCCGGTATTGCCCATCGAAGCCCACGGCTCCTGCGACGGCAGGTTTTCGCCCTTCTGCAGGATCTCGATCGAGATGCCGTCCGGCGAACGGACGAACGCCATGTGGCCGTCGCGTGGAGGCCGGTTGATAATGACGCCGTTGTCCATCAGGTGCTGGCAGGTCGCGTAGATATCATCGACCTCATAGGCAAGATGCCCGAAGTTGCGCCCACCGGTATAATCCTCTGTGTCCCAGTTGTAGGTCAGCTCCAGGCATGGCGACAATTCAGCCTTTGCATGGTCGAGATCACCCGGTGCAGCCAGGAAAACCAAGGTAAACCGGCCCTTTTCATTCTCGTATCGCCGGATTTCCTGAAGACCAAAAAGCTTGCCCCAGAAATGAAGTGAGGCGTCCAGATCTTTGACGCGAACCATCGTGTGCAGATAACGCATTGTAATATCCCTGTTTTGCCGAAGATGCGCTATATTTAGCTGACAACCAGCCAGAGGCAAGGCTCGCAGGATAACGTGCATCGACGGCAAATTTCATTCGAGGGCTTGCGCAATTGCGGCAGGACGATGTTATTCTCCCTGTCAAGAATCAGTTAACCGTAATGAGTGTGACGCGTAATCGAGGGGCTGGACAGGTAATGGCGGACAGGATTTCAACGAAGGGCGTAACGCCGGATGAAGATTTCGGCAGCGATGCGCTTGATCTGGTTGAAATCACCGGTGTCATCAAATGGTTCGACGTCGCCAAGGGCTTTGGCTTCATCGTACCGGACAACGGCATGCAGGATGTTCTGGTCCATGTCACCTGCCTGCGCCGCGACGGTTACCAGACGGTGCTCGAGGGCGCCCGTGTCGTCGCCTTGATCCAGAAGCGCGATCGCGGCTACCAGGCCTTCCGCATCCTTTCCATGGATCAGTCGACCGCTGTTCATCCGTCGCAATTGCCTCCGGTCAAAACGCACGTTCAGGTGACGCCTACCAGCGGCCTAGAGCGTTGCCTCGTCAAGTGGTTCAACCGCACCAAGGGCTTCGGCTTCCTGACACGCGGTGATGGTACGGAAGATATCTTCATTCACATGGAAACTCTGCGTCGCTTCGGACTTACCGAACTGCGGCCGGGACAGACCGTGCTGGTTCGTTTCGGCGATGGCGACAAGGGCCTGATGGCGGCCGAAATCCATCCGGACGTGCCGGCGCCGGCTGGGCGGGCACATTGATGAGGGCGCGTTTTCAGCGCTTTTTCGAAAGCGCCCTTGTGGCGCTTTTTTTGTGCCTTGCTCCGTTTTGTGCCACAGCGGCGGATATCACCTTCGAGACCGCGCCACTGACTATCGTCACATCCGGTGGCCAGATCCACAAGTTCACCGTCGAACTGGCTGTCGATAACGATCAACGCTCCCACGGGCTGATGGACCGCCGTCATATGCCGCGCGATCGCGGGATGCTGTTTGACTTCGGTCAGACGCGTCAGGTGATGATGTGGATGAAGAATACGTACCTGCCGCTGGACATGCTGTTCATCAACAAGGATGGCAAGGTCGAGACGATCAGAGAAAATGCCGTTCCGCTCTCGGAAGCAATTATTGATTCGCGCGTACCCGTTGCGTTTGTTCTTGAACTCAATGGCGGCACTGTCCGCCGTCTCGGCATCGCAACGGGTGATATCGTCGATAACGCGCGCATCTCCGCCACCGCTCCCTGATCGGTCAAACCAGCCGCCTGTGGGTGAAATCGCACTCCGGCGGGATTATTCAATTTAGGTGTTGCAGGGGCAGGGGGAAGCGTGTATCTCCCGGCCATCGACGGGTACGGAGTGTAGCGCAGCCTGGTAGCGCATCTGGTTTGGGACCAGAGGGTCGGGAGTTCGAATCTCTCCACTCCGACCATCGAACTTTCCCTTCATAGTGGTGATTTGAGCAAACGGCATTTACCGTTTTGCGCTTTTGCACTTGCCCAAATTTCCGCAGATATGCCGCCGCTCACGTCCAGGCGATTTTCGCTGTGAAACGCCACATGCCTGCGAAATCAGACGATATGATGCCGGAAGGTCATTCCGTTTTAATCCAATCTGCGCTATGGGTTTGCGCAGCGATCGGCAAGAGTGCGCCGGCGTGGTTGATGTATGCTGGAGCCCGCTTAAGAATGTCTGCGAAAATCTATCGACCCGCAAAAACTGCCATGCAGTCTGGTAAGGCCAAGACGCATTTGTGGGTTCTTGAGTTCGATCAGGAAACGCCGCGCACGATCGATCCGATCATGGGATATACGAGTTCGGCAGACACCCGCCAGCAGCTCAAGCTGACATTCGAAACAGCCGAACAGGCCGTCGCTTACGCCGAGCGCAACGCCATCGATTACCGCGTCATCGCGCCCAAGGAAGCAACCCGCAAGAGCGTCTCCTACAGCGACAACTTCCGCTTTAGCCGCACGCAGCCGTGGACGCATTGACCGAAGCCTGACTGTTTCCGGAGGCAACCGCCTCCACCAAGCGGCCCCTTAGCTCAGCTGGATAGAGCACCTGCCTTCTAAGCAGGTTGTCGCAGGTTCGAGCCCTGCAGGGGTCGCCAATCCTCTCCCTAAGTAATTGATTTCTTTCAAGGTGCGACCGCTCTGGGATTTGGGTGCGGCTTACATTTTGTTCGCGAGCCGTTCCGATGCACCATGGGCGAGCTTCTTTTTGTCCGCCTGACTCGTATACATCTCAGCCATCGACAGCCTTGCCCGGCCGCACATCGCCATCAGTTCATGCGCTGTTGATCCCTCGTTGGCGGCTATCGTTGCCCCCGCCTTCCGGAGGCCATGAGCGCGGCAAACGTTCGGAAGTCCAGCTTCGACGCACCGGTCCCTGAACCAGTTCCCAAATGAAGCTGGTGAGGCGAACGGCTTCCCCGTCGATGTCGTCAGAAACGCCAGATCCCCCGTCGGCGTGGCATCGATTGATTCCTGCCGTTGCTTGAACACTGGCAGGAACACCCACTCCCCAGTCTTTCCAGTCCGAATCGATATCAGTCCATCTTTCATGTGCTGCTTTCCAACCACGACCACGTCACCGCGTCGA
Source organism: Hyphomicrobiales bacterium (assembly GCA_900468065.1). Taxonomy (GTDB): domain Bacteria; phylum Pseudomonadota; class Alphaproteobacteria; order Rhizobiales; family Rhizobiaceae; genus Pararhizobium. The sequence goes on from UBTA01000063.1 coordinate 147,645, forward strand.
AGCCCTAGGAATAGCAACAGATCTATGGCCAGCCTATGTCGCTCACTTGCTCTCCTCCTTTGGTGCTGGAGTGGCGAGGGCCTCCGATTGCTCAGAATGGTAATACCACCCTCGTGCACTCAGCATCGCTGATCCTTCAGGGAGGGGTAAACTGGAATATGCCTGCCGGGTCAACGTCTGAGTTTTACAGGGACGGGACAGTTTGGCGGCAGAAGAGTCGATTGATGGTGTGAGAGGTTGAGCGGTCTTCCGTATCCATCCGAGCAGGG
>UBTA01000025.1 GCA_900468065.1 Hyphomicrobiales bacterium
CCGGCATCGTCGCCTCGATTGTTGAATAACAATCGGTAGACGAGGCCGAAAGCTGCCGGCGCAGAAACGTGGTGCAAATGGCGCGCAAGCGCGATTTGCACGCAGCGCTGGCATCGCAGCCTCCATCGTCGAGTAATCGGCGATAACACGAGTTGAAAAAACCGCCGGCAACGGCGGTTTTTTGTTGTCCGGCGACAGGGGCGCTCTTCCCGGCAATGATGGACACCTCTCCTGGTTTGGGACGATACATCAAAAAATTCGGCTTTATCGGTCATTCATCTCATGCGCGATAAATCTTCACCGTCATACGGTTGAATAATCCGATGACTCTAATAAATCTCTGCCTTGATCGTGTTTCGCGCGGATACGCCGCCGGCGGGCGATCGAGAAATGAAGTCCCGCATGATTGAGATGCGGCCGCTCACATATTTCGACAGGAGAAGAGATGGCGGACAGTGCACGCGTTTTCATCGGTTTCGACAGCAAGGAAGTTGTTGCCTACCACGTCTTTTGCCAGAGCATATTGGAGAAGAGTTCGATCCCGGTCGAGTTCCTGCCGATCGCGCTCAACAATCTCGGCGGCATCTTCACCCGCGAACGCAATCAGCTGCAATCGACGGAATTTTCCTTCTCGCGTTTTCTGGTGCCCTATCTCAGCAACTACGAAGGTTGGAGCCTGTTTGCCGATTGCGATATGCTGATGCGGACCGATATCGCCAAACTATGGGCGCTGCGCGATGACCGCTATGCCGCCATGTGCGTCAAACACGACTATACGCCCAAGGTTGAAACGAAATTCCTCGGCCAGACGCAGACAAAATACGAAAAGAAGAATTGGTCGAGCGTCATCCTCTTCAACAATGCCAAATGCCGTGCGTTGACCAAGGACTATGTCAACGAGGCGACCGGTCTGCAGCTGCATCAATTCAAATGGCTCGAATCCGAGGATTTGATCGGCGCGCTGCCGCAGACATGGAACTGGCTGGTCAACGAATACGACTACAACGAAACGGCCGATCTCGTGCATTTCACCGATGGCGGGCCGTATTTCGAAGAATACAAGAATGACGATTATGCCGAAGAGTGGTTTGCAGCCCGCGAGCGCGTTCTCTCCGTCGCTCAGCGCTAAGGTGCATGACAGCCTGAAAGGGAGACCTGCGCCTGTTGCGCAGGTCTCAGTGACCAAAGCGCTTGAAGCGCTTGAAGAAGCCGCGGATGCGGCGTTCGATCTTGGTTTTCGACCAGAGCTTGGCGACCTGCCGCTCCATGCCGGTATAACGGTTGGCTAGAACATTGGTGGCGACAAGCGCGATCGTCGCTTCGCTGAATTCCGGAAACCGCTCGTGGATGCGTGCGAATGTGCCGGCTGGCTCGTTGAGGCTATCCTCGAAGCGCCTGATACGCCCCTTCTTGACGAAGAGCTGCAGCATGATCTGCTCGAAGGTCCAGTCGTGTCCGGTGTACATGTTGAACTGCAGGCCGGCGACGCCAGTAAACCCGCACAGGCATACATTTGCGCCTGGCGCCCTTTCGGTAAGCCACATGGCAAGCGCAAATCCGGTCGTCGGGCTGCGGTCTGCCGGATAGAGCGGTCCGAACGTGTAGTCGAAGTCGAGCGTATACGGCACCAGTTCGCTGGTGCGAGGCGCAGACAAGGCGGCAGCGCCCTGTGCCAGGCTGCGTTCGGCTATGACGCCGATCTCGGCCTTCAGGCTGTTTTTGAAGAGGCTGTAAGCCTTGTCGAAATGCTTTTGCGACTTCAGGAACTTCGTGCCGCCGGCAACAAGACGGTGACAGAGTACGGCATCCCTTCCGAAGGGCTGGGCAAGCACTTTGGCGCAACCGGTGAAGAAGACATAGAGCGTTTTTTCCGGCAGGGCGCGTGCGATGTTGTCGATATCGACGCTTTCACTGTTGGCGATCAATGCGACCATCTCATAATTCGAAAGGATCGTTTCGAAGTCTTCCGCTTGCATCGGCATGTTTTAAGGCATCCAGGCTGTTTGCTTGTGCACGAAGAGATAGAGCACAGCATGCATTCCGTCATCCCCCGGCGTTAGAGAATGCTGTTGCAGCCCTTAAACGGGCAGGGCATACCGGCGGTAGCGTAGTATGCAGGCACCTGTGCGGCGGCCGCGGAACGGAGGAATATCATGGGCAAGAGAATTCTGTTTACCGGCGGCGCGGGCAAGGCGGGGCGGCACGCCGTCCCCTATCTCGTCGAGGCTGGATACGAGGTGCACAATGTCGACTTGACGCCGCTGGAAAGCCCTGGCGTCACCAATCTGATCGCCGATATCACCGATAGCGGCCAGATGTTCAACGTCATGTCGATGCATCGGGATTTCCCGGATATGGAACAGGGGCAGGGACCCCAGCCGTTCGATGCGGTGGTTCATTTCGCCGCTGTGCCACGGATATTGATCAAGCCGGACAACGAAACCTTCCGCATCAATACGATGGGCACCTACAATGTCATCGAGGCGGCGGTGAAGCTCGGCATCCGCAAGATCATCGTCGCCTCCAGCGAAACCACCTATGGCGTCTGCTTTGCCGAAGGTCATCGCGACTTTCATCAGTTTCCGCTGGACGAGGACTATGACGTCAATCCGATGGATTCGTACGGGCTGTCGAAGGTGGTGAACGAGAAGACGGCGCGCGCCTTCGCCGAGCGTTCCGGGGCTGACATCTACGCACTCAGAATCGGCAATGTCATAGAACCGCACGAATACGAACGGTTCCCGGCCTATTTCGCCAATCCGGAAATCCGCAAGCGCATCGCCTGGAGCTATATTGACGCCCGCGATCTCGGCCAGATCGTCAAGCTGTGCATCGAAAAGGATGGGCTCGGTTTCCAGGTCTTCAATGCAGCCAACGATACCGTGTCGGCCAATACGCCAACGAAGGAACTGGCGGCCCGCTATTTCCCCAACGTGCCGTTTACGCGCGAGATAGGCGCGTTTGAGGGGCTGCTTTCGAACCGGAAGATCCGCGACGTGCTGGGGTTCCGGGAGGAGCACGACTGGCGTCAATATGTCGAGGCGTAAGCTGCCGATATCAGGGCGTGGAAAAGAAGTCCGGATGCGGATTTCTTTTCTTTTTTCGCGCAAAGGCGCTTGTCAATCCCGGTCAAACTGAATAATAACCCGCTGACTTCATGTGGCGCTTTGCTTTTTGCTCTCCGCGCCGCTGGTCTAGGGGTATAGCTCAGTTGGTAGAGCGGCGGTCTCCAAAACCGCAGGTCGTAAGTTCGAGCCTTACTGCCCCTGCCATTCAATTCGGCGCATATCATGCCGCAGCGAGTTGGTGCATTATACAGGGAGAAGGCTTGCTTTTTCCGGCTAATTTCGCAAAAAGACCGTTGACCTCTTGTGATTTATAGAATCGGTCTTTATGTAGGGTTCAAACAGACACGCGGCGCGTGGGGCTGATCGTCAGCTTTACGGGCCGTTAAGGCGTGAGCATTCAATGGCATCCAAAACAAATCCATTTACGTTTCTGCAGCAGGTTCGTGCTGAGACGGCGAAAGTCACATGGCCTTCACGGCGCGAGACGATGATCTCGACGCTGATGGTATTCGTCATGGTGTTCTTTGCGGCTATCTTCTTTTTTGCTGCGGACCAACTGATGGGCTGGCTGATTGGCCTCGTCCTGAATGCTGGCGTTTGAACGGTTGGGGATGAATATGGCAGCGCGTTGGTACATCGTTCACGCCTACTCGAATTTCGAGAAGAAGGTTGCTGAATCGATCGAGGAGAAGGCCAAGCAGAAGGGCCTGAGCCATCTGTTTGAAAAGATTCTCGTTCCGACCGAGAAGGTCGTTGAAGTTCGCCGTGGCCGCAAGGTCGACGCCGAGCGTAAGTTTTTCCCGGGTTACGTGCTGGTGCGCGCCGACCTGACGGATGAGGCCTATCACCTCATCAAGAATACACCCAAAGTCACGGGTTTCCTCGGTTCCAACAACAAGCCGGTTCCGATCCCTGATTTTGAAGCCGAGCGCATTCTCGGCCAGGTTCAGGATGGTGTTGACCGTCCGAAGCCTTCGATCTCGTTTGAGGTCGGCGAACAGGTGCGCGTATCCGATGGTCCGTTTGCCTCGTTCAACGGCATCGTGCAGGACGTTGACGAAGAGCGTTCGCGCCTCAAGGTTGAAGTCTCCATCTTCGGCCGCGCAACGCCGGTAGATCTTGAGTACGCTCAGGTCGAGAAAGTCTGATTTCTGAAGGCTGCAGCGCCGAATTCCGTTCGGCTGCGCAGCTTTCTTTTGGTTTTGCCGGATCGATGTATTCGGCAAATGCGGGCAAGCCCGCAAACCGCGTGGAAGGAAACCGGTCTTAGCCGGATTGGTCAATCCGCACCACGCAACCGCAGCCGCCGTCCTGTTGAAAGGGCGGCATGAGAAGCCGGGAAACCGGTTGTAACGTTTCCGGGTCCGGTTCGCATATGGCGGGCAGGGATACCGGGGAAACCATAAAGGCAGAGAGAAATGGCTAAGAAAGTTGCAGGCCAGCTCAAGCTTCAGGTCAAGGCAGGATCGGCAAACCCGTCCCCGCCAATCGGCCCGGCGCTTGGTCAGCGTGGCGTAAACATCATGGAATTCTGCAAGGCGTTCAATGCCGCCACGCAGGAACTGGAAAAGGGCATGCCGATCCCGGTCGTCATCACCTACTACCAGGACAAGTCCTTCACCTTCATCATGAAGCAGCCGCCAGTCAGCTACTTCCTGAAGAAGGAAGCGAAGCTGACGGCTGGTTCCAAGACGCCTGGCAAGGGCGCCAAGGCCGGTACCCTCACCAAGGATCAGGTTCGCAAGATCGCTGAAGCCAAGATGAAGGATCTGAACGCGGCTGATATCGAAGGCGCAATGGCAATGGTTGAGGGCTCGGCCCGCTCCATGGGCCTGGAAGTGGCAGGTTGAGACCATGACAAAGATTGCAAAGCGCGTAAAGAAGACCCGTGAAGGTGTTGATCCGACGAAGCTCGTTGCTCTGAGCGAAGCCATTTCGATGGTCAAGGAACGGGCGATCGCCAAGTTCGACGAAACCATCGAAGTTGCGATGAACCTCGGCGTTGATCCGCGTCATGCCGACCAGATGGTCCGTGGCGTCGTCAACCTGCCGAACGGCACCGGCCGTACGGTTCGTGTCGCCGTGTTCGCACGTGGCGCCAAGGCTGATGAAGCCAAGGCTGCCGGCGCAGACATCGTCGGTGCGGAAGACCTGGTCGATATCGTCCAGGGCGGCAAGATCGATTTCGATCGCTGCATCGCCACTCCGGACATGATGCCGCTCGTCGGCCGTCTCGGTAAGGTCCTCGGCCCGCGTGGCATGATGCCGAACCCGAAGGTCGGAACCGTCACCATGGACGTCGCCGGTGCTGTTAAGGCATCGAAGGGCGGCGCCGTTGAGTTCCGCGTCGAAAAGGCCGGTATCGTTCACGCCGGCATCGGCAAGGCATCGTTCGATGCTGTTGCTCTTGAAGAAAACATCCGCGCTTTCGCTGATGCAGTCATCAAGGCAAAGCCGGCTGGCGCCAAGGGCAACTACGTCAAGCGTGTCGCGATTTCCTCGACCATGGGTCCGGGCGTCAAGATCGATCCGTCGACGGTTAGCGCTTAATCACGTTTATCCGGACTTTTGTCCGGTCACAGATTTCCGGCCTTTCGAGGCCGGAAATTCCGGGATCAAACCCGGAACTCCTGTCCGAGATTGCAGGTGGTTATCCCTTAATCACTTCAGCCTGCATGAGATGGGTGAGTCCCGAATTTCATTTGACGCGCGCAAGCGTGGAAATTCGGTTCGAACCTCGGCTTGCCTTGTGCCAGACCCGGTTGAACGGGAACGCGCAGGGGACAGGATCCTCGAGCGTCGCTTGGGATCAACTCTGATCTCTTGCGGCAAAGGCAAACCGACTGGACTGTGTTTTACGGTCCAGTCAACTGGAGATAGGCAGTGGAAAGAGCGGAAAAACGCGAATTCGTCACGGAGCTGAACGAGTCCTTCAAGGGCGCCGGTTCGGTTGTCGTGGCCCACTATGCTGGTGTCACAGTCGCACAGATGAACGACTTCCGTTCGAAGATGCGCGCTGCTGGCGGCACCGTCAAAGTCGCGAAGAACCGCCTGGCCAAGATCGCCCTTCAGGGTACGGAAGCCGAAGGGATGACAAATCTCTTCAAGGGCCAGACGCTGGTAGCATTCAGCGCCGACCCGATCACGGCTCCAAAGGTTGTCATGGATTTCGCCAAGACCAACGACAAGATCGTTGTTCTGGGTGGCGCCATGGGAGCAACCACGCTGTCCGCGGATGCAGTCAAGTCGCTTGCGACACTGCCGTCGCTGGACGAGCTGCGTGCAAAGCTGCTGGGTATGATTCAGACCCCGGCAACGCGTATCGCATCGGTTGTTGCAGCACCGGCAAGCCAGCTTGCCCGCGTGTTCGCGGCCTACGCCAAGAAGGACGAAGAAGCCGCATAAGGCGGTTTTTCGTTGTTATATCAAACCAAGTTCGAACCGAACAAAAGGAACTAAAAAATGGCTGATCTCTCTAAGATCGTTGAAGACCTGTCCTCGTTGACCGTTCTGGAAGCTGCAGAACTGTCGAAGCTTCTTGAAGAAAAGTGGGGCGTTTCCGCTGCTGCTCCGGTAGCTGCTGCTGCTGCTGGCGGTGCTGCTGCTGCTGTTGTTGAAGAAGAAAAGACTGAATTCGACGTCATCCTCGCTGATGCCGGCGCAAACAAGATCAACGTCATCAAGGAAGTCCGCGCGATCACAGGCCTCGGCCTGAAGGAAGCCAAGGACCTCGTTGAAGCCGCTCCTAAGGCTGTCAAGGAAGGCGTTTCCAAGGCTGAAGCTGCTGATCTCAAGAAGAAGCTCGAAGACGCTGGCGCCAAGGTTGACGTCAAGTAATTCTGCTTGTTTTAAAGGGGAGGTGGCCATGAAAATGGCCGCCTCTCTTTGACCGCTTTCTGAACATATTACCCAAAAGCCTATTGAAAACGGCTTTTGGGTAATGGGTTCTTCAAGAGGATAGTCCCGAACCAGGAACAGCACAGCAATCCGCGCTGAGCGTTTTTGGAGGTTGGACGAGATTGAACAATCCATTGATTGACGGGGTCGACTGGCCATCGGTTCCCGTCCGTTGCAGGCCCGGATGCAAAATTTGAAGGAGCGACGATGGCTCAGACCCTTTCTTTCAATGGTCGTAGGCGCGTACGCAAGTTTTTTGGTAAAATTCCCGAAGTCGCAGAAATGCCGAACCTCATCGAGGTTCAGAAGGCATCCTACGACCAGTTCCTCATGGTCGACGAGCCGCAGGGCGGTCGTCCGGACGAGGGGCTTCAGTCCGTTTTCAAGTCGGTTTTCCCGATCACGGATTTCTCCGGCGCTTCGATGCTCGAATTCGTGTCCTACGAGTTCGAACAGCCGAAGTTCGACGTTGAGGAATGCCGTCAGCGCGATCTGACCTACGCAGCGCCGCTGAAGGTGACGCTGCGCCTCATCGTGTTCGATATCGACGAGGATACGGGCGCCAAGTCCGTCAAGGACATCAAGGAACAGAACGTTTACATGGGCGACATGCCGCTCATGACCAACAACGGTACGTTCATCGTCAACGGCACCGAGCGCGTCATCGTCTCCCAGATGCACCGTTCGCCGGGCGTGTTCTTCGACCATGACAAGGGCAAGAGCCATTCCTCGGGCAAGCTTCTGTTTGCTGCCCGCGTGATCCCGTATCGCGGCTCCTGGCTCGACATCGAATTCGATGCCAAGGACGTTGTGCACGCGCGTATCGACCGCCGCCGCAAGATCCCCGTCACGTCGCTTTTGATGGCGCTTGGCATGGACGGCGAGGAAATCCTCGAGACCTTCTATACCAAGTCGCTCTATGCCCGCGACGGCAAGGGCTGGCGGATTCCGTTCCAGCCGGAGGTTCTCAAGGGCCAGAAGGCGCTTTCCGACCTGATCGACGCCGACACCGGCGAAGTGGTCGTGGAATCCGGCAAGAAGCTGACGCCGCGCCTGTTGAAGACGCTGGTGGAAAAGGGCTTGAAGGCCATCAAGGCCACCGATGACGAGCTTTACGGCAACTTCCTTGCCGAAGATCTGGTCAATCCGTCGACGGGTGAAATCTTCCTCGAAGCCGGCGACGAAATCGACGAGAAGACGCTTGGCGTCATTCTGACGGCCGGTTTCGACGAGATCCCGATCCTCGACATCGACCATATCAATGTCGGTGCCTACATCCGCAACACGCTTTCGGTCGACAAGAACGAAAACCGTCAGGATGCCCTGTTCGACATCTACCGCGTCATGCGTCCCGGCGAGCCGCCGACCATGGATTCGGCTGAAGCCATGTTCAACACGCTGTTCTTCGATTCGGAGCGTTACGATCTCTCCGCCGTCGGCCGCGTGAAGATGAACATGCGTCTGGACGTGGATGCTGCCGACACCGTTCGTATCCTGCGCAAGGAAGACATCCTGGCTGTTGTCCGGATGCTGGTTGACCTGCGCGACGGCAAGGGCGAAATCGACGACATCGACAACCTCGGCAACCGCCGTGTGCGTTCGGTCGGCGAATTGATGGAAAATCAGTATCGCCTCGGTCTGCTGCGCATGGAGCGTGCGATCAAGGAACGCATGTCGTCGATCGAAATCGACACCGTCATGCCGCAGGACTTGATCAACGCCAAGCCGGCTGCTGCCGCTGTTCGCGAATTCTTCGGCTCCTCGCAGCTGTCGCAGTTCATGGACCAGGTCAATCCGCTGTCGGAAATCACCCACAAGCGCCGTCTTTCGGCTCTTGGACCGGGCGGTCTGACGCGCGAACGCGCTGGCTTTGAAGTCCGCGACGTTCACCCGACCCACTACGGCCGTATCTGCCCGATCGAAACGCCGGAAGGCCCGAACATCGGTCTGATCAACTCGCTGGCAACCTTTGCCCGCGTCAACAAGTACGGCTTCATCGAAAGTCCTTACCGCAAGATCATCGACGGTAAGGTGACCAAGGATGTCGTCTACCTGTCGGCAATGGAAGAAGCCAAGTATCACGTGGCCCAGGCCAACTCCGAACTCAACGAAGACCAGTCCTTCGTTGAAGAATTCGTTGTTTGCCGTCACGCCGGCGACGTTATGCTCGCACCGCGCGACATCGTGAACCTGATGGACGTTTCGCCCAAGCAGCTCGTGTCTGTTGCGGCAGCGCTCATCCCGTTCCTGGAAAACGACGACGCCAACCGCGCCCTCATGGGCTCCAACATGCAGCGTCAGGCGGTGCCTCTGCTGCGTGCGGAAGCTCCGTTCGTCGGTACCGGCATGGAGCCGATCGTTGCCCGTGACTCCGGTGCTGCTATCGCTGCCCGCCGTGGCGGTGTGGTCGACCAGGTTGACGCGACCCGTATCGTTATCCGTGCGACGGAAGATCTCCAGGCTGGCAAGTCCGGCGTTGATATCTACCGCCTGCAGAAGTTCCAGCGTTCCAACCAGAACACCTGCGTCAACCAGCGTCCGCTGGTCACCGTCGGTGACATTCTGAACAAGGGCGACATCATCGCTGACGGTCCGTCGACCGACCTCGGTGACCTGGCTCTCGGCCGCAACGCGCTCGTCGCGTTCATGCCGTGGAACGGCTACAACTACGAGGACTCGATCCTTCTGTCCGAGCGCATCGTTCGCGATGACGTGTTCACCTCCATCCACATCGAAGAATTCGAAGTGATGGCGCGCGACACCAAGCTTGGTCCGGAAGAAATCACCCGCGATATTCCGAACGTTTCGGAAGAAGCGCTGAAGAACCTCGACGAAGCCGGTATTGTCTACATCGGCGCCGAAGTGACCCCTGGCGACATTCTGGTCGGCAAGATCACGCCTAAGGGCGAAAGCCCGATGACGCCGGAAGAAAAGCTTCTGCGCGCCATCTTCGGTGAAAAGGCGTCCGACGTCCGCGACACCTCCATGCGCATGCCTCCGGGCACCTTCGGCACCATCGTCGAAGTTCGCGTCTTCAACCGCCACGGCGTGGAAAAAGACGAACGTGCGATGGCGATCGAGCGGGAAGAGATCGAGCGTCTTGCCAAGGACCGCGACGACGAACAGGCGATCCTCGATCGCAACGTCTACTCGCGTCTTCTCGACATGCTGCGCGGTCAGGTCGCTGTTGCCGGTCCGAAGGGCTTCAAGAAGGGCACCGAACTTTCGAACGCCGTCATTTCCGAATATCCCCGCTCGCAGTGGTGGATGTTTGCGACGGAAGACGAAAAGGCTCAGGGCGAAGTTGAAGCTCTGCGTGGCCAGTACGACGAATCCAAGTCGCTGCTCGAGCATCGCTTCATGGACAAGGTCGAAAAGGTCCAGCGCGGCGATGAAATGCCTCCGGGCGTCATGAAGATGGTCAAGGTCTTTGTCGCTGTGAAGCGCAAGATCCAGCCAGGCGACAAGATGGCCGGCCGTCACGGCAACAAGGGTGTGGTTTCCCGTATCGTGCCGATCGAAGACATGCCGTTCCTGGAAGACGGTACGCATGTTGACGTGGTGTTGAACCCGCTCGGCGTGCCTTCGCGCATGAATGTCGGCCAGATCCTTGAAACCCATCTGGGTTGGGCCTGCGCCGGCATGGGCAAGAAGATCGGTGCCATGCTTGATGCCTATAAGGCGGGCGCTGAAATTCAGCCGCTGCGCGATACCATCGACAGTGTCATCGGCTCCGGTCCGAAGGGCGAGCCGATCAAGGACTATGACGACGAGTCGATCGTCCGTCTGGCCGAGCAGACCCGCCGCGGCGTGTCGATCGCAACGCCGGTCTTCGACGGTGCAGTCGAAGCCGACGTCAACGAGATGCTGGAACAGGCAGGCCTGAATGTTTCGGGTCAGTCGACGCTGTATGATGGCCGTACCGGCGATCAGTTCGACCGTCAGGTGACGGTCGGCTACATCTACATGCTGAAGCTGAACCACCTTGTGGACGACAAGATCCACGCCCGTTCGATCGGTCCTTACTCGCTCGTCACCCAGCAACCGCTCGGTGGTAAGGCGCAGTTCGGCGGTCAGCGCTTCGGGGAAATGGAAGTCTGGGCTCTGGAAGCCTACGGCGCCGCCTACACCCTGCAGGAAATGCTGACGGTGAAGTCCGACGACGTGGCCGGACGTACCAAGGTCTACGAAGCGATCGTCCGAGGCGACGATACCTTCGAGGCTGGTATTCCGGAGAGCTTCAACGTTCTCGTCAAGGAAATGCGCTCGTTGGGTCTCTCGGTCGAACTGGAGAATTCCAAGCTCGACGAACTCAACGCGGCAAACCAGCAATTGCCGGACGCGGCCGAATAAGACATCAGGGTGCGTGCCGCTTTCCCAAGCGGCGCGCACCATTTCCACCCGGGTCTCAAGTCATTGGGGCAGGGGTAGGAAATGCGGCCGCATTTCATGCGGTTTTATCCGTTTCGAGCAGGAAGCCGGCGCCCGGGATTTGCCGCGCTCTCTGCCAAGCTCAGGGCGATAGCCCATAAAGGAGATAGGCATGAACCAAGAGGTCATGAACCTTTTCAATCCGCAGGTGCCTGCGCAGACCTTCGATTCCATCCGGATTTCGATTGCGTCGCCGGAGAAGATTCTCTCCTGGTCCTACGGTGAGATCAAGAAGCCGGAAACCATCAACTACCGTACGTTCAAGCCGGAACGCGACGGCCTTTTCTGCGCGCGTATCTTTGGCCCGATCAAGGACTATGAGTGCCTGTGCGGCAAGTACAAGCGCATGAAGTACAAGGGCATCATCTGCGAAAAGTGCGGCGTCGAAGTGACTTTGTCGCGCGTTCGCCGTGAGCGCATGGGCCATATCGAGCTTGCAGCTCCGGTTGCCCATATCTGGTTCCTGAAGTCCCTGCCGAGCCGCATCGCGACGCTGCTCGACATGACGCTGAAGGATATCGAGCGCGTCCTGTATTTCGAAAACTACATCATCACCGAGCCGGGCCTGACGTCCCTCAAGGAAAGTCAGCTTCTCTCGGAAGAAGAGTACATGATCGCCGTCGACGAGTTCGGCGAAGATCAGTTCACCGCGATGATCGGTGCTGAAGCCATCTACGAGATGCTGGCTTCGATGAATCTCGAAAAGATCGCTGGCGATCTGCGCGCGGAAATGGCTGACACCACGTCCGAGCTGAAGCAGAAGAAGCTGATGAAGCGCCTGAAGATCGTCGAGAACTTCATGGAATCCGGCAACCGCCCGGAATGGATGATCATGAAGGTCGTCCCGGTGATCCCGCCGGACCTGCGTCCACTGGTTCCGCTGGACGGCGGCCGTTTCGCCACGTCCGACCTCAACGATCTCTATCGCCGCGTCATCAACCGGAACAACCGTTTGAAGCGCCTGATCGAGCTTCGTGCGCCTGGCATCATCATCCGCAACGAAAAGCGCATGCTGCAGGAATCCGTTGACGCCCTGTTCGACAACGGCCGCCGTGGCCGCGTCATCACCGGTGCCAACAAGCGTCCGCTGAAGTCGCTGTCCGACATGCTCAAGGGCAAGCAGGGCCGCTTCCGGCAGAACTTGCTCGGCAAGCGTGTCGACTATTCCGGCCGTTCGGTCATCGTGACCGGCCCGGAACTGAAGCTGCACCAGTGCGGCCTGCCCAAGAAGATGGCGCTCGAACTGTTCAAGCCGTTCATCTACGCCCGCCTCGACGCCAAGGGGTACTCCTCGACCGTCAAGCAGGCCAAGAAGCTGGTCGAGAAGGAGAAGCCGGAAGTCTGGGATATCCTCGACGAGGTCATCCGCGAGCACCCGGTTCTCCTGAACCGTGCGCCAACCCTCCACCGCTTGGGCATCCAGGCCTTCGAACCTATCCTGGTCGAAGGCAAGGCGATCCAGCTGCATCCGCTCGTCTGCACGGCGTTCAACGCCGACTTCGACGGTGACCAGATGGCCGTTCACGTGCCGCTGTCGCTGGAAGCGCAGTTGGAAGCCCGCGTCCTGATGATGTCGACCAACAACATCCTGCACCCGGCAAACGGCGCGCCGATCATCGTTCCGTCGCAGGACATGGTTCTCGGTCTCTACTATCTGTCGATCCTGAACCAGAACGAGCCGGGCGAAGGCATGGCCTTCTCCGATCTCGGCGAACTGCATCACGCGCTTGAGACCAAGTCGGTGACGCTGCATGCCAAGATTCGCGGCCGCTTCAAGACGGTCGATGCCGACGGCAAGCCTGTTTCGAAGATCTATGAAACCACGCCTGGCCGTATGATCATCGGCGAACTTCTGCCGAAGAACGCCAACGTGCCGTTCGACGTCTGCAACCAGGAACTGACCAAGAAGAACATCTCCAAGATGATCGACACGGTCTACCGCCATTGCGGCCAGAAGGACACGGTCATTTTCTGCGACCGCATCATGCAGCTCGGCTTCGCCCATGCCTGCCGCGCCGGCATTTCGTTCGGCAAGGACGACATGGTCATTCCGGATACCAAGGCCAAGATCGTCGGTGACACCGAAAGCCTGGTGAAGGAATACGAACAGCAGTACAATGACGGCCTGATCACCCAGGGCGAAAAGTACAACAAGGTTGTCGACGCCTGGGGCAAGGCAACGGACAAGGTCGCCGAAGACATGATGGCCCGCATTAAGGCTGTCGAATTCGACGATAACGGCCGTCAGAAGCCGATGAACGCCATCTACATGATGTCGCACTCGGGTGCTCGTGGTTCTCCGAACCAGATGCGTCAGCTCGGTGGCATGCGCGGCCTGATGGCCAAGCCGTCGGGTGAAATCATCGAGACGCCGATCATCTCGAACTTCAAGGAAGGCCTGACCGTTAACGAGTACTTCAACTCGACCCACGGTGCCCGTAAGGGTCTCGCAGACACCGCCTTGAAGACAGCAAACTCCGGTTACCTGACACGCCGTCTCGTCGACGTCGCGCAGGATTGCATCGTCAACTCGGTGGATTGCGGTACCGAAACCGGCCTCACCATGACCGCCATCGTCGATGCCGGTCAGGTCGTTGCCTCCATCGGTGTTCGCGTTCTCGGCCGTACGGCTCTCGACAATATCGATCACCCGCTGACCGGTGATCGCATCGTCGATGCTGGCCGCATGATCCTTGAAGCCGATGTCGTTGAAATCGAAAAGGCTGGCATCCAGTCGATCCGTATTCGTTCGGCTCTGACCTGCGAAATCCAGACCGGCGTCTGCGGCGTCTGCTACGGTCGTGACCTTGCCCGCGGTACCCCTGTCAACATGGGTGAAGCGGTCGGCGTTATCGCTGCTCAGTCGATTGGTGAGCCTGGTACTCAGCTCACCATGCGTACGTTCCACCTTGGTGGCACGGCAACGGTTGTCGACAGCTCGTTCCTGGAAGCGTCGTACGAAGGTACGATCCAGATCAAGAACCGCAACATGCTGCGCAACTCCGACAACATTCTCGTCGCGATGGGCCGTAACATGGCGGTCCAGATCCTCGACGAACGTGGTGTCGAGCGCTCCTCGCAGCGTGTCGCCTATGGTTCGAAGATCTTCGTCGATGACGGTGACAAGGTGAAGCGCGGCCAGCGTCTGGCCGAGTGGGACCCCTACACACGCCCGATGATGACGGAAGTCGAGGGTACGGTTCATTTCGAAGATATCGTCGACGGTATCTCCGTTCTGGAAGCGACCGACGAAGCAACCGGCATCACCAAGCGTCAGGTTATCGATTGGCGTTCGACGCCGCGCGGTATCGACCTGAAGCCGGCAATCGTCATCAAGGACAAGAACGGCTCGGTCATGAAGCTGTCGCGTGGTGGCGACGCCCGCTTCATGCTTTCGGTCGACGCCATTCTATCGGTCGAGCCGGGCACCAAGGTCTCCCAGGGTGACGTGCTTGCACGTTCGCCGCTGGAAAGCGCCAAGACGAAGGACATTACCGGTGGTCTGCCGCGCGTTGCCGAACTCTTCGAAGCGCGCCGTCCGAAGGATCACGCGATCATCGCCGAAATCGATGGTACGATCCGCTTCGGCCGCGACTACAAGAACAAGCGCCGCGTGCTGATCGAGCCTGCGGAAGACGGTGTCGAGCCGGTAGAATACCTGATCCCGAAGGGCAAGCCCTTCCATCTTCAGGACGGCGACTATATCGAAAAGGGTGACTACATCCTCGACGGTAACCCGGCACCGCACGACATCCTGGCGATCAAGGGCGTGGAGGCACTCGCTTCCTACCTGGTCAACGAAATCCAGGAAGTCTACCGTCTGCAGGGTGTTGTGATCAACGACAAGCACATCGAGGTGATCGTTCGCCAGATGCTGCAGAAGGTGGAAGTGACCGACGCCGGTGACTCCACTTATATCGTTGGCGACAGCGTCGACCGCATCGAACTGGAAGATGTCAACGATCAGCTGATCGAACAGGGCAAGAAGCCGGCTTACGGCGATCCGGTCCTGCTCGGCATCACCAAGGCATCGCTGCAGACGCCTTCGTTCATCTCAGCCGCTTCCTTCCAGGAAACGACCAAGGTGCTGACGGAGGCTGCGATCGCCGGCAAGACCGACGGCCTCCAGGGTCTGAAGGAAAACGTCATCGTCGGCCGCCTTATCCCGGCCGGTACCGGTGGCACGATGACCCAGATCCGCCGTATTGCGACCGCGCGCGACGAGATGATCCTCGAAGAGCGCCGCAAGGGAACGGGTGCCGATACAGCAACGCCGATGCTCGCCGACATGGCAGCCAAGGAAGAAGCTGCAGCCGAATAAGGCTTGAAAGGCGAGGGCGGTTCTGTCGCCCTTTCCGACCCATTGAAAAAGCCGCCCGGAGCGATCCGGGCGGCTTTTTGCATTTCGTTTCAAGCGAGTGTGCCGCTATCACACAGGCGGCGGTGCTCGATGTGTTTTATCCGAACTTGATGATCGCCACTTCGCCGGTCAGAGCGCCCTGATAGGCGGAAGCATGCGGCTCATCGTTGGGCACGTCGGTGAGGGTGCCGATCTGGTCGAGGTCGGCCTCGAGAAAACCTTCCTCGGCCAGTGCGTTCAGGGCTTCCCGAACGGCGGTGTCGTCGTCTGGTGCGCGCAGCATCACATGAATGTCCACGCCCTCTTCATCGCCATCCTGCTCATAGGCCTTGCCGATGATGATGAAGATCATCGGTCCGTCGAGATTGTTGTCGTTGTCCGGCTTGGCAGTCATGGCTATTTCCTCTTTCGAAAGATAAGTGAAACGACTTTACAGCGTATTGCTGCCGTGCGCGCAGGAAAAAACACTGTTCCCACGACGAATCGTCACGGGCAGGGGGGACGATTCTCCCCGTTCTTGCGGAATTGTAGAATTGCTTTATGATTCTTTAAGTCGAACAAGGAGCTCTGACGATTCCGAGCAGCGTGGGCTGCCGCTGGCTCCCGTTTCAGCGTCAAAGCCTTGTTTTGCAGGCATGTCAGCCCTGTGGAACCAAGAATAATTGTTAATTCCCCTTGACGCGACACCCCGAAATCAGTACACCCCGCCCCATCGGAGCCTATGTGAGGCTGGCTGGTTCGGAACGTCACGTTCTGGAGTTCGCCTCAAACAAGGTTCGAAACGCACGCTGAAGACCAAAATGCTGCACGCAAGACGCTGAAAATATTGGTGTCCTCTGCTTTTTGCGGGCCATCTGCCGAAAGGCGGATCGGTCCTCGTTTTGCGCAGTTATAGCGTTCGAAACCGCCGGAGACGGCATTGATCCGCCCGTAAGGGTATTGAGACAGAATTTGTAAGGGATGGTTATATGCCTACCGTAAACCAGCTGATCCGCAAGCCGCGTCAGGCACAGGTAAAGCGCAACAAGGTTCCTGCTCTGCAGGAAAACCCGCAGAAGCGTGGCGTTTGCACACGCGTCTACACAACGACCCCGAAGAAGCCGAACTCGGCTCTGCGTAAGGTTGCCAAGATCCGTCTCACCAACGGCTTCGAAGTCATCGGCTACATTCCGGGCGAAGGTCACAACCTTCAGGAACACTCCGTGGTCATGATCCGCGGCGGCCGTGTAAAGGACTTGCCGGGCGTTCGCTACCACATCATTCGCGGGGTTCTCGATACCCAGGGTGTCAAGAACCGTAAGCAGCGCCGTTCGAAGTATGGTGCAAAGCGTCCGAAGTAATTCGGGTTCCACAATTTAAGGTGCTGCGCGAGGTTCTCCGCGTGTTAAGGCGCCCGTTCAAAGTTGAGAGACAAAAGTATGTCACGTCGTCATAGTGCAGAAAAGCGCGAGATCAATCCGGACCCCAAGTTCGGCGATCTGGTCGTCACCAAGTTCATGAATGCAATCATGCTTCATGGTAAGAAGTCGGTCGCTGAAAACATCGTTTACGGTGCGTTCGATCTGGTCCAGGGCAAGCTGAAGCAGGAGCCGGTCACCGTGTTCCATTCGGCCCTCGACAACATCGCTCCGCACGTCGAAGTGCGTTCGCGCCGCGTCGGTGGTGCAACCTACCAGGTTCCGGTCGATGTTCGTCCTGAGCGCCGTCAGGCTCTTGCCATTCGCTGGCTGATCGCTGCTGCCCGCAAGCGCAACGAAACCACCATGATCGATCGCCTCTGCGGCGAACTCATGGATGCGGCAAACGGCCGTGGTTCCGCTGTCAAGAAGCGCGAAGACACGCACAAGATGGCTGACGCCAACCGCGCGTTCTCGCATTATCGCTGGTAATCGACGTACAATTTTCGAAAGGCAGTCATTATGGCTCGCGAATATAAAATCGAAGACTACCGCAATTTCGGTATCATGGCGCACATCGACGCCGGCAAGACCACGACCACTGAGCGGATTCTCTACTACACCGGCAAGTCGCATAAGATCGGCGAAGTCCATGACGGCGCTGCCACCATGGACTGGATGGAGCAGGAGCAGGAACGCGGTATCACCATCACGTCCGCTGCCACGACGACCTACTGGAAGGGTCGCGACGGCAAGATGCGCCGCTTCAACATCATCGACACCCCCGGTCACGTTGACTTCACGATTGAAGTTGAACGTTCGCTGCGCGTTCTCGACGGTGCGATCGCTCTGCTCGACGCCAACGCCGGTGTTGAGCCACAGACGGAAACCGTCTGGCGTCAGGCTGAAAAGTACAACGTTCCGCGGATGATCTTCTGCAACAAGATGGACAAGACCGGTGCTGACTTCTACCGCTCGGTAGAGATGATCAAGACCCGTCTCGGTGCCATCGCTGTTGTCATGCAGCTCCCGATCGGTGCGGAAACCGAATTCAAGGGCGTTATCGATCTGATCGAGATGAACGCCCTGATCTGGCGCGACGAGTCGCTCGGCGCCCAGTGGGATGTCGTCGAAATTCCGGAAGACATGAAGGAAAAGGCGCAGGAATATCGCGAGAAGATGATCGAACAGGTCGTCGATATCGATGAACAGGCGATGGAAGACTATCTGAACGGCATCATGCCGGACAATGACAAGATCCGCCAGCTGGTTCGCCGCGGCACCATCGACGTGAAGTTCCACCCGATGTTCTGCGGTACGGCTTTCAAGAACAAGGGCGTTCAGCCTTTGCTCGACGCCGTTGTCGAATATCTGCCTTCCCCGCTCGACATCCCGTCGATCAAGGGCATCGATGTGAAGACCGAAGCCGAAATCGCCCGTCATCCTTCGGATGAAGAGCCGTTGTCGATGCTCGCCTTCAAGATCATGAACGACCCCTTCGTCGGTTCGCTCACCTTCGCCCGCATCTATTCCGGCAAGCTCTCCAAGGGCACGTCGGTCATGAACACGGTCAAGGAAAAGCGCGAGCGCGTCGGCCGTATGCTGCAGATGCATTCCAACTCCCGTGAAGACATCGAAGAAGCCTTTGCCGGCGACATCGTTGCTCTCGCAGGCCTCAAGGAAACCACCACCGGCGACACGCTCTGCGATCCGCTGCACCAGGTTATCCTCGAGCGTATGGAATTCCCTGAGCCGGTCATCCAGATCGCCATCGAGCCGAAGACCAAGGGCGACCAGGAAAAGATGGGCCTCGCGCTCAACCGCCTGGCTGCTGAAGATCCTTCGTTCCGCGTCAAGACGGATGAAGAATCCGGCCAGACGATCATCGCCGGCATGGGTGAACTCCACCTCGACATTCTCGTCGACCGCATGCGCCGCGAATTCAAGGTCGAAGCCACCGTCGGCGCGCCGCAGGTTGCCTACCGTGAATCGATCACGAAGCGTCATGAAGAAGACTACACGCACAAGAAGCAGTCCGGTGGTACCGGCCAGTTTGCGCGCGTCAAGATCGTCTTCGAACCGAATGAAGAAGGCGACGACTTCAAGTTTGAATCCAAGATCGTTGGTGGTTCTATTCCGAAGGAATACATCCCCGGCGTTCAGAAGGGCATCGAAAGCGTTCTGTCTTCCGGTCCGCTCGCTGGCTTCCCGATGCTTGGCGTCAAGGCAACCCTGATCGACGGCGCGTTCCATGACGTCGACTCCTCGGTTCTCGCCTTCGAAATCGCCTCGCGTGCCTGCTTCCGTGAAGCAGCCAAGAAGGCTGGCGCCCAGCTGCTCGAACCGATGATGAAGGTCGAAGTCGTGACGCCGGAAGATTACGTCGGTGACGTGATCGGCGATCTGAACTCGCGTCGCGGTCAGATCCAGGGCCAGGAAGCACGCGGCATCGCCGTCGTGATCAATGCCAACGTGCCGCTGGCCAACATGTTCAAGTACGTGGACAACCTGCGCTCGATGAGCCAAGGCCGTGCACAGTACACGATGACCTTCGATCACTATGCGCCGGTTCCGTCGAACGTGGCACAGGAAATCCAGGCGAAGTACTCCGGTCAGAAGTGACCGGAGCCTAACGCCAGCTGACAGAAACAAGAGAATTACCCCTCGGGGTTACAAAACGGAGAGCCGGAAATGGCAAAGAGCAAATTTG
>UBTA01000185.1 GCA_900468065.1 Hyphomicrobiales bacterium
CCAGCATGACGGCGAGGTTATGCATGGCGCTGGCATTGCCCTTTTCGGCAGCCTGCAGGTAGAGCGTGCGGGCTTTCGCCAGATCGCGGCTAACACCGGTGCCTTTTTCGTAGAGGCTGGCCAGGCGATATTCGGCAGGAGTAACGCCGGCATCGGCAGCGCGCTGATACCATTTCGCCGCCTGGGCGAGATCGGCCTTGATGCCGCGGCCTTCGGTATAGACGGCACCGATTTCGAACATGGCGAGGGGATCGCCCTTGCGGGCAGCCTCGGCCAGCGCCTCCGGCTTGATTTCGGCGGGAACGGTGAGCGCAGCTTCGCCTGCGGCAGGCTGGGCCGCCGCCAGACCTGTTGCAGTTTCCGGTGTGGAACCTTCGATGACGGGCGACAGCATCCGGCTGTTGACCGCTCCGGTTTCCGCCGCTGTCTGCGCAGCGTCCGGCAGTTTCGCTTCCGGCTGCGCGGTTTCGGACAATGGCGTTTCCGGCGGTATTACCTGCGTCGCGGCGGCCTCCGGCTGTCCGGCTGTCTGATCTTCGGCCTGCGGCTGCAATGAGGTGAGCGGCTCGACGTCGTTATCGGCGGCCTCCGTCGCGGGAGCCACATTCGCCATTGCCGGCGTTTCGGTTGCCACCGGCATTTCCTGGGTCACCGGCTGTTCGATGGCAGCCACCGGAGCCTCGGCAGGCGCCTGCTCGCCACGGATCAGCGTATTGACCAGCGGATAGGACATGATCGCCAGAAGCACGGCGCCGACTGCCATCAGGATCGGACGGCGATGACGCGAAAAGACCCCGATCGGCGAGGCGCTGGCACCGCCCTTGCCACGGTTCATCGTATCGACTTCTTCGGCGGCCTGTTGCGCGGCGCGGCGGGCAGCAGCGATGAAGTCTGCCTTGTCCGATTCGCTCGGCGGCGCGTTGCGGCCGGTCTGGCCGGCGCGAACCCGCTCAAGGATCTTTTTTACATCCGGAACGCCGGAGCCGGGCTCCAGCAACTGGTTGGCCACATCCGGCTCGATGGCATCGGCCGCATCGATCGACGGCGTCGGGTCGATGATCTGGCGTTCAACGGCGCGAGCAGGCTCTGCCCGCTTGCCGCTAAACCGCTTGGCGATCCCGGCCAGAAGGCTGGGCTTGCCGGCGGGCACCGGCGCGGTCTTGATGTCGCTCTGATGCACAGCGGCCTGTCCGGCAACGGCTTCGGCGACCTCTTCACGCGATGGGCCTGCAGGCTCAGCCTCTGTCGTCAGCCCATGCATGTCGCGCTTCAGGTCTTCGTAACGGCGTCCGAAATCAGCCTCGGCGAAGGGATCGTCCTGCGTCTCGAAAACCGGTTGTGTGGCGCGTGGCATCTGCGGCTGGCTGTCCTGGCCGCGCGAACCGAACGCACGCGGCGCGTCCTGTTCCTGACCGCGTTCTTCCAGCCGCTCCAGCTTTTCGGCGATATGGACGAGCGTCTCGTGCAGCGCTTCAAACGTGCGCGCCGTGCGCTCCTCGCTCGAGCGGCTCATGTCTTCCAGAACCTTGAGATCGTCGGCAAGCGCCGAGATCGCCGCCATGTCCGAACCGCCGGAAGCGGAATGGCCCATGCCGTTCTTCGAATAGGCTTCCATCACCGCTTCGGCCGCCTGGCGGGCGGCCTCGATGATATATTCGTCGCTGGTCGCCAGATAATCCTCAAGCGCGCTCATCCGGCCTTCGAACTCGACGGGAACAGCGGCCATTTCGCGCGGCTGGCTAACGAGGCTCGACAGGTTGGCGATCTGATCCTGGAGGCTGCGCAGGATCTCGCTGTCGTCATAAGGAGCCGCATGGGTTTCCTCAAGCCGGGTGGCAATATCCGACAGCTGGCCTTCGAGCCGGTCGAAGCGGGCATCGCCGACATAGGATGTCTGCGGCATATCCAGCTGGTCGATCCGGCGGGCGAGATCGTCGAGACGCTCGGCGAGCGCATCATTGACCGAACCCTGGTCGAGCGCGTCGATCTTGCGGGAAATATCGGAGAGATATCCGGTCAGGTCCGGCTGGGAGGAAACCTTCTGCGAGCGCTCCAGCATCTGCGACAGCTGTTCGAGGCGCTCTTCAAGGCGTACCGCAGCCTCTTCGTTGGCCAGTTCCTCGACGCGAGCCGTCAGAGCCTCGATGCGCGAACCGACGCCATTGTCGGCCGGCCGCTGCAGGCCGTCGATCTGGCGGGAAAGGTCGGCAAGGCGGCCTTCGACGCGGGTGACGCCGGCGCTGTCTGGAACGGCAGCACGGCCGCTGGCCACGATGGCGCGGCTGATCTCGTCGAGACGCGCATCCAGGTCGGCAAATTGCGATGTCATCTGGCGATCGTCCGGCTGCATGTGGCGCCCGATCATTTCGATTGCCTGGGCAACCGAAACCAGCTTGTCTTCCAAAGCGTGAATGGCAGGGCCGCTGTTCATCGAGCCGATCTGCGACTTGATTTCGTCAAGCCGGTAGGCAAGCGCCACCAGTTCGTCGTCGCGGTTGGAATCGAACGCATTCATCCGGTCTTCAACGCCGGTCCAGCGCGCTTCCATCCGGTGCACGCTGTCTTCGCGGGCAAGGCCATCGATCATGACGCGCAGTTCGTCGAACTCGACCTTGAGCGCATCGGCCTGCGACGGCGATGCCTGGCGGCCGAGCTGGTTGATGCTGTCGGACAGGCGCTGCAGATCGCCGCGGATATCTTCCGCCATCGTCTGGTCCTGGGCGGCATCTGCGGTGATGCCGCGGATTTCAGCGCGCAACGTCGTCATCTCGCGCGACAGGCCGTCGGCAATATCCTTCTTCAATTCCTGGCGCAGGCCGACTAGCGCCTGGGCGATCTCGGCCATGGCCGGATCGGGACGCTGCGGTTCGCTGCGATATTGTTCCGAGCGCAGCGGCTCGCTGCGCACAGGTTCTGCGCGTTGCGCCAGCAGCGGACGAACGGTTTCTGCACGCGGGTTCTCTGGGCGCAGGCTTTCCTGGCGGACCGGTTCTCGGCGGAGCGGCTCGCTGCGATAGACTTCGCTGCGCAGCTGTTCGCTGAGCGGCGGTGCCACCGGCATCTCGCGACGGGGCTGTACGGGGGGCTGGAATGACGGAACGCTGCGCTCGTCATAGGCGCGCGGCTCCGGACGGGGCTGGATACGATCGCGAACGGTATCGCGTTCCCGGACAGCATCGCGGTCCCGCGTGGCCGTCAGTGTCCGCTGCCGCTGCATGATTTCCGTGACCGGGTCGGCAACAGCCACTGGACCATCGGCCGGGACACGGCCGCGCTGATCACGCCCTGCTGTTCCCATCAATCCTTCGATACGCGCTTCCAAGCCTTCGATCGTGCGGTTCAGCGCGTCGAGGGACGACCTGTCGCCATAGGACTGGGCGCCGGGACGTGGAGTGTTTGATCGCGATCCGTTCATCGTTCTTCGCCTCTTTCATCGGCCTTGATCGGAATCCGGGCTTCTGAAAGGCAAATCCCCGCCTTCCGGGAGTTCCGGTACCGATCCGGACAGAGCTGCAACGACGCGAAGACAAAACTAATGCAGCTGTGACCATCTCAACACGCACTTTCACGAAACGTGGTAAATAACCCGTTAACCAGACTGAAAATTTTTTAACGATTTGCGCGCATGCTGGGCTCGGGAGGCTTTCACAATACAGTTTCGGCACACCCGGTCCGCCGGGCCCAGTGATCGATCAAATTTTGCCGCTCCGCAAACTTTGACGTTTACGCGCACGTCAAAGTTTTGTAGCATGATGGAAATCACATGGAGCGACCCAGGAGACGCCGCCCCGTGACACGGTTACAGGTGAGGAACACGAGACATGCCCAGCTATAAGGCCCCGGTCGAAGACACGCTTTTCATTCTCAACGACGTTCTCGGTATCGAGCGCTACAACAACCTGCCCGGCTTTGCCGATGCGACACCCGATATGATCGAGGCGATCGTCGGCGAAGCGGCCAAGCTTGCCGAAGAGGTGCTGTTCCCGGTCAATCTGTCCGGTGATCAGGAAGGTTGCAAGCGCAACG
>UBTA01000062.1 GCA_900468065.1 Hyphomicrobiales bacterium
ATCTTGACGAGAAGATAGTATGCGAAACTATCTTCTCGTCAAGATAGTTTCGATTTTTGAAAGGCACACCGTGGCGGAAGACAATGAAAACACCGATCACGTGGACCGGTTGCGCGGGCAGTGGCAAAGGGAATTGCCAGACCTCGATACCGAGCCGATGGCCATTTTGGGCCGCGCCTACCGGCTCGCCAATCTGGTGCGTCCGTCGATCGAGGCGACCTTCGCGTCCTTTGGTCTCGATCGTGGAGAGTTTGATGTCATATCGACGCTGCGGCGGTCAGGGCCACCATACAGGCTGACGCCGACGGAGCTCTATACATCGCTGATGATCTCGTCGGGCGGGCTGACGCATCGGCTGGACAGGCTGAAGAAATCGGGGCTGATCCTGCGCGAGCGTTCGCAGTCCGATGGACGCAGCATGGCCGTCGGACTGACCGAGGAGGGTATACGGCTTGCCGAAGCGGCTTTTCTCGTCGACATGGCCAGCGAAGCATCCTACCTGACAGATCTGAGCGTCGAGGAGCGTGCGGATCTGGCGGCATTGTTGCGCAAGTTGCTGGTCTCCGTGGAGCGGCGGACTGAAGGCGATGCGCGTTAAATCTCAAGTGCAAAAACGCAAATTCGTTTGACAACAAAGGCCGAAGTGACTAAAGCCGCCACAACGCCGGGCCGAAATGTCCGGTGTTTTATTTGACATGTCCCGTGGATTCTCCGTTAGCGTAATGTGAGAAACCTGTCAGAGCTTTCAAAAGAAGTTCAGAGGAGGGCGTGTTTCCTTGATCCGGTTTGGCAACAGACCGGTGTAACCTGTTGAAGGGAAATACGATGAGCAAGCGCGAATCGTCCAAGTACAAAATTGACCGCCGTATGGGCGAGAACATCTGGGGCCGTCCGAAGTCCCCGGTGAACCGCCGCGAATACGGTCCTGGCCAGCACGGCCAGCGCCGCAAGTCCAAGCTTTCCGACTTCGGTGTGCAGCTGCGCGCCAAGCAGAAGCTCAAGGGCTACTACGGCGACATCCGCGAAAAGCAGTTCCGTGCGATTTTCGCCGAAGCTGACCGTCGCAAGGGTGACACGTCTGAAAACCTGATCGGCCTGCTCGAATCGCGCCTCGACGCGATCGTGTACCGCGCCAAGTTCGTTCCGACGGTCTTTGCTGCCCGTCAGTTCGTCAACCATGGCCACGTCAAGGTCAACGGCGTTCGCGTCAACATCGGTTCGTACCGCTGCAAGGCTGGCGACGTGATCGAAGTTCGCGAAAAGTCCAAGCAGCTCGTTTCGGTTCTCGAAGCTGTTTCGCTCGCTGAACGCGACGTTCCGGATTACGTCGAAGTTGATCACAACAAGATGGTTGCGACCTTCGCTCGCATTCCTGCTCTGGCCGACGTTCCTTACCCGGTCATCATGGAACCAAACCTCGTCGTCGAATTCTATTCGCGATAATTTCTTCGGGCCTCGGCCTTGTGAAATTCGGAAAAGCCACTCAGAGATGGGTGGCTTTTTTGTTGCCCAATCGCGACCAAGTCTGATGCGGAGAATGACTGATGCCCGGCCCGTTGGACCTGCAGTCGATTGTCGATGATATCCACCGCGAGCTTGCCCCACGGCTCGGCGAGGGCAAGGTGGCCGACTATATCCCGCAGCTCGCCCGCGTCGATCCCAAGCGTTTCGGCATGGCGATCGTCACCGTCGATGGCGACGTGCATATGGCCGGCGATGCGCAGGTGCCATTCTCGATCCAGAGTATTTCCAAGGTTTTCACACTGACGCTGGCGCTCGGCAAGCATGGTGAAAATATCTGGAAGCGCGTCGGCCGCGAACCGTCCGGGTCGGCGTTCAATTCCATCGTCCAGCTCGAGCACGAACACGGAATCCCACGCAATCCCTTCATCAATGCCGGTGCGATCGCCATTACCGATCTGGTGCTGGCCGGTCATACGCCGAAGGAAGCAATCGGTGAAGTCGTCCGGTTCGTGCGTTATCTGGCCGACGAGGACGATATCCTCATCGACGCCGATGTGGCGCGTTCCGAGGAGGCCACCGGCTACCGGAATTTCGCGCTGGCCAATTTCATGCGCTCCTTCGGCAAGCTCGATCACCCGGTCGAGCATGTACTTGGCGTCTATTTCCATCAATGTGCGCTGGCAATGAGCTGTGTCCAGTTGGCGAGGGCAGGGCTGTTTCTGGCCGCCTCCGGCACCAATCCGCTGACCAAACATTCCGTTGTCTCGAAACAGCGGGCGCGGCGGATCAATGCACTGATGCTGACCTGCGGTCACTATGACGGCTCGGGTGATTTCGCCTATCGCGTCGGCCTGCCAGGCAAGAGCGGTGTCGGCGGCGGCATTCTCTGTGTCGCCCCCGGCAAGGCTTCCGTCGCCGTCTGGTCGCCGGGGCTCAATCACAACGGCAATTCGCTGCTCGGTTCTCTGGCGCTTGAAATGCTGGCAAACCGTACCGGATGGTCCGTGTTCGGCGCCTGAGCGGGCGTTACGGAAGTTTCACACCAAAATCGGCGCATTTTCCTTGATCTTGCTGCTTGAGACGGGCAAGTGCAGGGCATCGTTTTCGCGCGCTGTTTTTTGCCTGCGCGCCCTTTCATCCGGGACTTTGTCATGGATATTGCTATTCAGCCGCCGATTGTTGACCTCGAAGATCTTCCACCCAGCAGCGACACCGCTGGCGACGATGTGATGCATCCAATCTTTGCGAAGATGCCGACTTCGGTGTCGTTCAACAAGCTGCGCAAGCGGTTGCTGCGGCAGGTGCGTCAGGCGATCGAGGATTTCGGCATGCTGAAAGGCCAGAAGCGCTGGCTGATCGGCGTTTCCGGCGGCAAGGACAGCTATAGCCTGCTGGCGCTGTTGATGGACCTGCAGTGGCGCGGCCTTCTGCCCGTCGAACTCATCGCCTGCAATCTCGATCAGGGGCAGCCGAACTTTCCCAAGCATATCCTGCCGGAATATCTCTCGTCGATCGGCGTCAAACACCGCATCGAATATCGCGACACCTATTCGATCGTGAAGGAAAAGGTACCGGCCGGCGGCACCTATTGCGCGCTCTGTTCGCGCCTGCGCCGTGGCAATCTCTACCGGATCGCCCGCGAGGAAGGCTGCGACGCGCTGGTGCTTGGCCACCACCGCGAGGATATTCTCGAGACCTTCTTCATGAACTTCTTCCATGGCGGCAGGCTTGCGACGATGCCGGCCAAGCTCTTGAATGACGAAGGCGATCTGATGGTGATGCGGCCGCTTGCCTATGCCGCCGAAGACGATCTCGCCAAATTTGCCGCAGCCATGGAATTTCCGATCATCCCCTGCGACCTCTGCGGCTCGCAGGATGGTCTTGAGCGCAACGCCATGAAGGCGATGCTGTCGGATATCGAGCGCCGCATGCCCGGCCGCAAGGATACGATGCTGCGGGCGCTTGGCCATGTGAACCCGTCGCATCTGCTCGACCCGAAACTGTTCGATTTCCAATCTCTCTTCGCGGAGCCCAAAGCATGACGTCTGCCATCGATATCGCTGCCATCGCCAATATCCTGCAGGAAGCAGCCTTTAAGGAAATCCTGCCAAAATTCCGCAATCTCGGCGCGGGTGACGTGCGGATGAAGTCGGAGGCGATCGATCTGGTGACGGAGGCGGACGAAGCCGCCGAGCGGCTGATCAAGGCGCGGATGGCGGAACTCGCGCCGGACGCCTTGTTCATCGGCGAAGAATCGGTCGCCGCCAACCCGGCGCTGCTCGACAGCCTGGCCGGTGCCGATCTCGCCATCGTCGTCGATCCGATCGACGGCACGTTCAATTATGCAGCGGGCCTGCCGCTGTTCGGCGTCATGGCCGCCGTGGTCTCCAAGGGCGAAACGGTCGCCGGTCTGATCTACGATCCGATGGGCAATGACTGGGTGATTGCCGAAAAGGGCTCTGGCGCCTGGCTGTGCAAGGCGGATGGCTCGCAGGAGCAGCTTTCGACTGTTCCGGCCGTGCCGCTGGAAAGCCTGGTCGGCTGCGCTTCGACCGGTTTCTACGCACCGGAAAATCGCCGCATCGTCATGGCCAATATGGCCAGGGTCCGCATCGCCACCAGCTACCGCTGCGCAGCCCACGAATATCGCGGCTTTGCCGGCGGCCACTTTCATTTCCTGATGTACCAGAAGCTGATGCCCTGGGATCATCTTGCCGGTACGCTGATTGCCCAGGAAGCCGG
Organism: Hyphomicrobiales bacterium; assembly: GCA_900468065.1. Lineage (GTDB taxonomy): Bacteria > Pseudomonadota > Alphaproteobacteria > Rhizobiales > Rhizobiaceae > Pararhizobium. Next base: position 4,207 of record UBTA01000062.1, read on the forward strand.
CGCCTATGCCGCCCGGTTCGATGGTTCGCCCTACCTGCCGCATCATGTAGATGGCGGCCTGCTCTTGGCTTCCGACAAGGATTGCTGGGAGATGCTGCGCCGCGAGGTATTCACCGTCTAGACTGCGGATGGAGCCGCGCGAAATCTCGAAGGCGGGCGGAGGGCAAGATCTTTCCGCTCGTAGTTTGCGGATGATCGCGGCGGCCAGGGGCGGTGCAATGAACCGCAGCAATCGCAAGAGCTTTGCCGACCGGTTCCCGAACTTGCCGCAGTGACGACATACCGTGTCATGCTATCTTTCCCGTTGTTTGGGATATCAGCATGCACCGGGGGGCGGTAATGGCATTAACCAGGGTTAATATGCGGGGCAGGGCGGCAATTTCGTTGTTTGAGCGGATTGCCGGAGAGCCGCTGGCGCAGAGGGAGCGTTTGACCGATACGATCCAGCTTTGCCTGGTCAAGCCCGGCGAGAGTATCTTCAATCAGGACGATCCGCACCCGTATCTTTATGTTGTCGAGAGCGGCCTCTTGAAGTTGACCTATCTGCGATCGGACGGCGAGGAATGGATCAAGTCGTTTGTTGTTGGAGGGCAATTCTTGGCCAGCCTCTCGGCGCTTGCGCCAACTGGGTGCGCAAGCTTTTCGGCAATCGCGATCGAGGCCTGCCGGCTGGAGAAAATTCCATTCGTAGCGCTCAGAGACCTTGCAGATGCCAATCTTGGATGGTCGCGGATGATCCGGAATGCCCTGATGATATTTGGCGAACGCAAGGAGCGCCGCGAGCGCCAGTTCCTGACGCTTGACCGTGAAGAGCACTATCGCTCGCTGGTCCGCGAGGAGCCAGACTTAATTACACGCGTGCCGCAGAAGGATCTGGCAAGCTATCTCGGCATTACCGCGGTGGGCCTCAGCCGCATTGCCGCCCGCGTCCGGGCCGAAGCCGGGCTTAACCCGGGTTAATGCGCTGGGATCTGCCAGAGGTGATACCAGTCCCGTTCAAAACGGGAGCCCTGACCTTGACCAATAGCAATACCGCATCGGACACACTGCTGTTCTTCCGCTCGTGGCTGACAAGACCGCTGGAGGTCGCGTCGATTGCACCGTCCGGCAAAAGGCTGGCGGCTGCAATGACCGCCGAAGTGGGGCCGTCCACTGGCCACGTCCTTGAGCTTGGACCGGGCACCGGCACCTTTACCCGCAGGCTGCTGCAGGATGGCATTGACGAGGACACGCTTATCCTGGTGGAGCGCAACCCGACATTCGCGGCGCTGTTGCGTCAGCGGTTTCCCAAGGCGACCTTAGTCGAGGATGACGCACGGCATTTTCGTTTACCGGCGGCCGACACGATTGGAGCCGCGATAAGCGGCTTGCCACTGCTTTCTATGCCGAAACCGGTTGTGCGCGACATTCTTGCGGCCGTCTTCCGGCATCTGGCCGATGATGCGTGCCTGTTCCAGTTTACCTACGGACCGCGTTGTCCGGTTCCCGCACAGATTCTGGAAACCCTCGATCTTGAAGCCTCTTTCCGGCGTTGGGTGCCCTTCAATCTGCCACCGGCCAGCGTTTACCGCATTCGCCGCCGTAAGCTTTGACGCCGCCAGCGCGCTCTTCGCCGCATAAAACAAAGGCCCGCCAGTTTCCCGGCGGGCCTTTGTTTGTCTGGCGTCAATGCAAGGCGCTCACATATGTCCGCCAGCACCTTCCAAAGTAGCGTGGTCGTCGCCCGGATGGGTGAAAAGCTTGCCTTTTTCCGCCCAGAACGTGGCGGCAATCGTCAGCGCACCAAAGACGGCGAAGCCGGCGAAGAGCGGCTGCACGGTGCCGTTGAACATCTGGCCGACGAGACCGCCGAGCAGCGCGCCGCCGGTTGTCGAGACGAAGCCGGTGATGGCGGTTGCCGTTCCGGCGAGGTGCCCCATCGGCTCGAGGCTGATGGCGGTGAAGTTTGTAGCAATAACCGCAAAGAACATCAGGAGCACGGAAAACAGCACATAGCTGAACAGGAAGCTCGGCGTGCCAGTGAGTGCAACGCCAAGACCGACAATCGATAGCAGCGTGAACAGGATCATCGAGGTATGCGAAATCCGACGCATTCCGAAGCGGCGCACGAAATAGCCGTTGGCGAAGTTGGCGATAGCGATGCCGCCGGCTGTGGCCGCAAAGGCCAGTGGCAACCAGTCGCCGAGGCCATAGACCTCGCCGAACATCTGCTGAACGCTCATGATATAGGCGCAGATGACGGCGGTGAACAGCGTCATGCCGATCATGTAGCCGCAGGTGATGCGGTTGGTGAGCACCGTGCCGAAGCCGGATAGCACGGCCGAGACCGAAAGCGGCAGGCGCTCGGCAACCGGCAGGGATTCGCGCATGCGGGCCAACGCCCAGAAAAACAGGATCGTCCCGGCGATACCAAGCAGGATGAAGATCCAGTGCCAGTCGGCATAGAGGATGATCGCCTGACCGACGGACGGCGCCACAATCGGAATGATCATGAAGACAATCATGACATAGGACATCACACGTGCCATCTCGCGGCCACCGAAGCAGTCGCGCACGATTGCCATGGTGGTGATGCGTACGGCGGCAGCACCGATACCCTGGATGAAGCGCATGACAAGCAGCATCTCGAAGCTGCCGGAAAGGGCGGCGGCGAACATGCAGATGGCATAGAAGGCGAGGCCGCAGAGCAGCACCCGGCGGCGTCCGAAAGTATCCGAAAGGCTGCCGAAAACGATTTGTGAGCAACCGAATCCGAACATGAATACGCCGATGACCCACTGGGTATCGTTGGCGTTCTGCACGCCGAGCGAATGGCCGATGTTCGGCAGCGCCGGTAGCATGATGTCGATCGCCATCGCCACACTCGCGGTCATGAGGGCGATGGTGATGACGAACTCGAAGAAGCCGAGGCCTATTCGGGACGAGCCGATATTTTCGACGTGTTCAGTTGTGGTGGCGGACATGAAGGAACCTATGAATGTCTTGGGAGGAGACAGGGAAATTTAAACTGCGGGATTGTGCGGGCTGAAAAGCTTGCCTTTTTCGGCGGTGAGAACAAAAGCGAGCCCGATGATGGAAACGGTCAGGAAGCCGATGGCCAGCGGCGTGATCGTGCCGTTGAATTCCTGGCCGATCAGCGCGCCGATGGTTGCGCCACCGATCGTCTGGGTGAAACCCAGAACCGAGGATGCGGTTCCGGCGACGTGACCGAGCGGTTCCATCGCCATGGCGTTGAAATTCGAACCGATCAGCCCGAACTGGAACATGGCGCAGGCATAGAGCAGGGCGAACAACCAGAAGGGAAGCATTCCGGACACCGATGCCACGACCCAGATCAGGCTTGAAATGACGAAGCCGATCAGCGCCCCATGCGACAGGCGGCGCATGCCGTAGCGCCTGACCAGCCGCGAATTGGTGAACGAGGCAAGCGCCATCATGCTGGCAAAGCCGGCGAAGACCAGCGGAAACCAGTGCCCGAGCCCGTAGATGCCGACAAGAATCTGCTGCGCCGAGTTGATGAAACCGAATAGCGAGCCGAACAGAAAGGCCGCCGCCAACGAGTAACAGAGCGAGACACGGTTCGTCAGGACGATGCGAAAACCGGCCAGGATTGACGTAACCGTGAACGGCCGGCGGTGCTCGGCCGACAGCGTTTCGGGAAGACGCAGCATGACGACAGTTGCCACCGACAGCGCGAAGACGCAGATGACCACAAAGATCATGTGCCATTCGGCAAAGATCATGATTAGCTGGCCGATGCTGGGCGCAATGACCGGCACGATCATGAAGACCATCAGTACCAATGACATGACTTCCGCCATCATCCGGCCGCCATAGATGTCACGGACAATTGAAATTGTGATCACACGGGTCGCTGCCGCGCCGATCCCTTGAATGAAGCGCAACGCCAGCAAGCCGGTAAAGGACGGAACGAAGACGATGGCGAGCGCACAAAGCGCATAGAGACCAAGACCGCCGAGAAGCGGAAGCTTGCGGCCGAAGCGATCCGACAGCGGGCCGAAGATGAGCTGCGCACAGCCCATGCCGAGCAGATAGGCAGTGATCACGTATTGACGGGTGTTTTCATCGACGACACCAAGGCTTGCGCCGATTTCCTGAAGTCCCGGCAGCATGATGTCGATCGAGATCGCGTTGATCGCCATCAGCATGGCCATCAGGGCAATGAATTGTGGTTTTGACAGAGCCGGTAGGCCCGGCGCTTCGGACGTTGTGGTCATAGGGATGTTCCTGGCGATTGTGCCGGGCGCCTGAAACTGGAAACGGAAACGTTTCCGGCGCAGATGAAAATGCCGGAGCCAGCATAGAAGATCGAACCAAAAGCGCGGCTCCGAAGCGCTTTCAAAACGGGAACCGGCTCACCGGTCACGAGGCGAGGCCGGCAAAACGGCACCGGCGATCACAGGGATGTGCAGGAGGTCAGATCTGGCCTCGTTTCATGGCGCAGCCGTCGGCACCCGGATGTGCATACTCCCAACATCGCGACCGGCTTGTGACAGTGGGTCATATCGGTTTCAGCTAAAAAAGGGCGTGAAACATTAGGCTGCCGTCACGCCGTCCTGAATCAAAAAAGGCGGTGACCCGCCTTTTTCAGGTGTCACTGTGGCTAAAATCAGGTTTTATGCTGCGCCCTTGACTGCGATGCCCTGTTCCTCGAAATGCGACTGGAGTTCGCCAGCCTGGAACATTTCGCGCACGATGTCGCAGCCGCCGATGAATTCACCCTTGATGTAGAGCTGCGGAATGGTCGGCCAGCTAGAATAGTCCTTGATGCCCTGGCGAAGGTCCGCGTCGGCGAGCACGTTGATGCCCTTGTAGTCGACGCCGATATAATCCAGCATCTGCACAACCTGGCCGGAGAACCCACACTGGGGGAACTGCGGGGTGCCCTTCATGAAAAGAACGACATCGTTGCTCTTCACTTCGTTGGCGATGAAATCGTTGATACCGCTCATGTCGTAGTCCTTCCTGCTCCCGCTTCAAGGGCCGGGGGTGTCGATTACAGTTAGATAACATGCACGCCAGTGATTTTCATCACCTAAGTGCAACAAAAATTGATGGCTTGCACGACGGCAACAGGTGGCTGTGACGTTTCAGCTGGTCTTGCTGCGCGATGCTGCCGTTCGGCGGCGGCTCACCTGCTTTTTGGCCACTTTCGCCTTCGTTGCCGGGGCCTTCTTGAAGCGTCCGGTGGTGGCGGAACGCGTCTGACGCTTCTGGCGCTTCGTCGTCGTTCCGCCGGCCTTCTTCAGGATTTCCTTCAGAACGCTCTCGACCACGCCACTGACCAGCTCTTTCATGAGGTTGGCCATCGAGCTTGCTACTCCGGCGCAGATGTCTGTAGGGCGAGCGCGTGCAACACGCCACCCATGTTGCCCTTCAGCGCATTGTAGACCATCTGGTGTTGCTGCACCCGGCTCTTGCCGCGGAAGGCTTCCGCGACAACTTCGGCGGCATAATGGTCGCCATCGCCGGCGAGATCCCGGATTGTCACCTTTGCGCCGGGAATACCCGACTTGATCATGTCTTCAATATCGCCAGGTGCCATCGGCATCGTCTGCACTCCCTGATTTACTCGGCGGCGATTTGTGTTTCGCCGTCCATGAAGTCAGGGAACCATGATTCATGTACCGAGCGCAATTGCAGAATTGCAAGCGGCCTAGCTGAACCGAGCACGACTTCCGTGCCGCCGGTGCTGCCGATGACAGGAGCTGCTACGCCGGCAGCCTTTGCCCGCTCCGCAACCAGGGCTGCATGTTCCGGCTTGACGGTCACGACATAACGTCCCTGGTCTTCACCGAAGAAGACTTCGATCGGATCACGGCCGGCAACGGCCGAGACCTTGGCGCCGATGCCCGATGCCATCGCCATTTCGGCAACGGCCAGCGCCAGGCCGCCGGACGAGCAGTCGTGCACCGCCGTTGTCAGGCCGTCGGTGATCAGGTCACGGACGAAATCGCCGGTCTTGCGTTCATGGGCGAGATCGACATGCGGGGCAGGGCCGTCGGTGCGGCTATGGATGTCGCGCAGATAGACCGACTGGCCAAGATGCGTTCCAAGGCCTTCCGGCGCCCCGATAAGCAGGATGGTTTCGTCTGCAGCGGCAAAGCGTATGCGCGCCATCTGTGACCAGTCACCCAGCAGGCCGACGCCGCCGATGGTCGGGGTCGGCAGGATGCCCTGGCCGTTGGTCTCGTTGTAGAGCGAGACGTTGCCGGAGACGATCGGGAAATCGAGCGCGCGGCAGGCTTCGCCGATGCCCTTGATGGCATGGACGAGCTGGCTCATGATTTCCGGGCGTTCCGGGTTGCCGAAGTTGAGGTTGTCGGTGGCAGCCAACGGCAGGGCGCCGGTTGCCGTGATGTTGCGCCAGCATTCGGCCACGGCCTGCTTGCCCCCTTCGAACGCGTCGGCTTCGACATAACGCGGCGTGACGTCGGAGGAGAAGGCCAGCGCCTTGGTCGGATGGCCTTCCACGCGCACGACACCGGCATCTCCGCCTGGCAGCTGTAGCGAATTGCCCTGGATCAGCGTGTCATATTGCTCGTAGACCCAGCGGCGGGAGGAATTGTTGGCGGAACCGACCAGCGATAGCACCGCATCGGCAATGTCTGCCTGCGGAATGTCACCGGCTGCGAGCGGTGCCGCAACCTTGGCAGGGGTCCACGGACGGTCGTATTCCGGTGCTTCGTCGCCCAGTTCCTTGATCGGCAGGTTGGCGACTTCCTCGCCCTGATGGATGACGCGGAACCGCAGGTCATCGGTGGTCTTGCCGACGATGGCGAAATCGAGACCCCATTTGACGAAGATCGCCTTGGCGACCTCTTCCTTGGCGGGCTCCAGAACCATGAGCATGCGCTCCTGGCTTTCCGACAGCATCATTTCATAGGCCGTCATGCGCTCTTCGCGCACCGGCACCTTGTCCAGTTCCAGCTCGATGCCGAGGCCGCCCTTGGCGCCCATTTCGACGGCCGAGCAGGTGAGGCCGGCAGCACCCATGTCCTGGATGGCGATGACGGCACCGGTTTTCATCAGTTCGAGGCAGGCTTCGAGCAGGCACTTTTCGGTGAAGGGGTCGCCGACCTGGACGGTCGGGCGCTTTTCCTCGATCGACTCGTCGAATTCGGCCGATGCCATGGTGGCACCGCCGACACCGTCACGGCCGGTCTTGGCGCCGAGATAGACGACCGGCAGGCCGACGCCCTTGGCTTCCGAGAGGAAGATCGCATCGGACTTGGCCAGACCGGCGGCAAAGGCATTGACGAGGATATTGCCGTTATAGCGCGCGTCGAACTCGACTTCGCCGCCGACCGTCGGCACGCCGAAGGAATTTCCGTAGCCGCCGACACCGGCAACGACGCCGGAGACAAGGTGGCGGGTCTTTGGATGATCCGGCGCGCCGAAGCGAAGCGCGTTCATTGCCGCGATCGGCCGCGCACCCATGGTGAAGACATCGCGCAGGATGCCGCCAACGCCGGTGGCCGCGCCCTGATAGGGCTCGATATAGGACGGATGGTTATGGCTCTCCATCTTGAAGACCACGACGTCGCCGTCATCGATATCGACGACGCCGGCATTTTCGCCCGGCCCCTGAATGACGCGCGGACCGGTGGTTGGCAGCGTGCGCAGCCATTTCTTCGAGGATTTGTAGGAGCAGTGCTCGTTCCACATCGCCGAAAAGATGCCAAGTTCCGTAAAGGTCGGCTCGCGGCCAATCAGACCGAGAATACGCTGATACTCATCCGGCTTCAGGCCATGCGAGGCAATCAACTCGGGGGTGATGGGGCGGGTATTGGAAATGGTCATCGGGGTCCATTCGGTCCGTTGGAGCATCCCGGACGGCAAAGCTTCCGTCAGCTTGCGGGGATGCGTCAAAACAAAGAGATCACGTCGGGGTTTCTTTAACCGAAGCGACCGCTGGATGCGACAGGAAAATGCCGGAAAAGCACAGGAGATCGCGCGCTTTTCGCCGATAATGTGCGTGCCCGCTCAGGCAAAGCTGTCGTAGCCGGTGCGGCCGCTGTCAAGCAGGCGGCGCAGCGTCAGGAAACCGCGCCGTACCTCGTTGCGGTCGGCGGGTGAGGAGAAGCCGATCCGGACGCGGTGGTAGACGCTCTCCGTCCGTCCGGCCTTGAACTCGTCCTCGTCATCGACCAGCACGCCTTCCTCGAATGCGGCATGCTTGAACGTTCCGGAAAACCATGGCTCCGACAGTTTCAGCCAGAGGAACGGCACATGCGGATGCGAATTGAAGTCGATACCGGCAAAGATTTCGCGCGCCATCTGCTCGCGGGCTCTGATCTCGTCGATGCAGCGCGTCCGCAAGCTCGCAGCCTCGCCGCTCAGAACCAGCCGGGCGCAGAGTTCTGCCAAAAGAAACGGCATGCCGCCGCTGACCATCTTATGGGCGATGCGGATGCGCTGGCTGAAATGCGGAGGGCAGGCGACCCAGCCGCCGCGCACACCCGCAGCCACCGATTTCGACAGGCCACCGACCAGGAATGTCCGCTCAGGCGCAAGTTCGGCCAGGAGGGGCATCATATCGCCGGTCATGGCGCCATAAAGATCGTCTTCGAGCAGCCAGACACCGTAGCGGCGGGCAATGTCGGCGATGGCCTGGCGCCGCTCCAGTGACAATGTCACGACTGTCGGGTTTTGCGCTGTCGGCATCAGGAAGGCGAGTTTCGGGTGCTGCTGCGCACAGACCCTTTCGAAATCGTCAGGATCCAGCCCGTAATCGTCAGTGCGCAAGAGAATCGTTCTGCGCCCGATCAGCCCGGCACTGCGGCTGATCTGGGAGTAGGTGATGTTCTCGAAGGCGATCTTGTCGCCCGGAGCCGTGACGGCGGCGATAACGGCAACAGCGCCGGCATGAGCGCCGAGGGTCGGGACGATACGGTCGGGCTGCGGGCGGAAAGAGCCCTTGGCAAGCCACTGGCTTCCCGCGGTAAACCAGTGTGCCGGAAAATCGCGGGCGTAGCTGGCGATATCGGCGTGATGGACGCGGCTGATCTCGCCCAGCACCTTTTCGAGCGACGCGCCCTGGCCGATATCGGGTGCCGCCGTGCTGTCAAACCGGAGTTTTCCGGGCGGCGCTTTCTGCGCTCTCGTGCCGGCCAGGGCCGCGCTCATCGGATCAGGCTGTTCGGCCGGGCGCAATTCGGCATTGTCGAGCACATAGGTGCCGCGCCCCACTTCGCCACTGACAAGCCCACGTTCGCGCACCAGATGATAAGCGCGCCCGATTGTCCCGATTGTCACGCCGATATCGAAGGCAAGGTTGCGCTGTGGTGGCAATTTCGTACCGACAGCCAATACACCGCCGGCAATCGCCTGCTCGATCTGATCGGCGATACGTGCGTAAAGCGGGCCTTGGCCTTGGCTTGGGTCTGGCATCCATGTTGTCATGGTGACAATTTCTACATTGCATTGGTTTTCCTGTCAATTATGACAATGCAATATCGAAATGAAACTGTTGCAATCAAAAGGATGGTGACAATGGGTACAATTTGCACTGATAGTAGAGCTGCGCGCTCCTTGCTGATAGGTACAATTCAACCGCCAGGTCTCTTGTCGCGGTTGAAGGCGCTCGGTTGGATGATGATCGTCTGGATGATTGGGCGGGAAGAAAAGCGACTCAGCCGCATTGCTCTTTCCGAGTTGACGGATGAACAACTGGCCGATATCGGCGTCACGCCTGCAGAGGCACGGCGGGAGGCGGCGCGGCCGTTTTGGAACTGACAGCGTTGCTGCAGGCTACAGAAGGTCCAGGACCTTCGTCTTCGGACGACAGAGTTTTACGCCCTTTTCCGTCACCACGATCGGCCTTTGTATAAGCTCTGGATGGGCCAGCAAGGCGTCGATAATCTGCCGGTCCGTCTTGCTCTGGTCATCGAGCTTGAGCGAGAGGTAGGTGGACTCCATTGTCCGCAGCAACTGGCGCGGCGCCATGTCCATAGCGAGCAGAAGAGCCAGCATCTCCTCGTGGCTTGGCGGTGTTGCCATATAGTCGATAATGGCAGGTTCAATTCCTGCATCGCGAATGATCTTGAGAACCGAACGGGACGTATCGCAATCACTATTGTGATAAATCATGACGGTCATGAGTGTGCCTTTGGGTGTCTATGGGAACAATCGGAAGAGATTTGGCGAGAGGGTGTGCCAGAAGGATGGTCTGCGCCTAACATGAGAATGAATGCGGCATCGTGACAGCTGCAAGAATACTATTCTCTGGTTTGGTGCGCAAAAATACGTTCTTGGGTTGTGTGGAATCGGCGGGAGAAGTCTTGAGTTGATTGTTCCGCAAAAGCGCAAGAATGAAAAGCTGCAAGAAATAGCGATACGCCATTGTTCCACCGCCCATTTCGATTGGGACGTGAGTGGAGGCTTTAACCGGAGGCGCTACAGGCAGCCCGCGCAAAGGCGGGTCAGGATGCCACCCGGCTTACCCGCAGCAAAATTCGGTAGCAAATCGCTTAGCGGCAGCCTTCGCCGCCGACGGCCCAGCGCTTGATATCCGTGGTCATCCTTGCGCCCACGGACTCACTGAAAAGTGGGCCGAAGGCCTGAAGCCGGGCAGGGTGCCCCTCTGCCTGAACCACTGCGAGAGGCCGTGATTCGGGTGAATTGCGCTTGACGATCAGGATGCGCGGGCGGCCGGAGAACGAATTCAGCTCCGGCGCGAGGCGATAGGCCTTGAAGGCTTCGTCACCCGACTTGAACCAGCAGGCATTGGCGCCGAGGGCAACCCGCTCCATGGTGGGCAATGCGGCGGTATTGCGGGCCGGCGCCGGCGGGGCCGCTGTCTGGCAACCGGCGACAAGCCCGAGAAGGGCGACGGAGCCGGCAGTAGCCATGAAACGGATGAAAGCTGCAGCGCGCATGAAAGCCCCTTTTGATTCGGTCTCTAGGGTGCCTTCTAGCAGGTCGAATGTTAAGCAGCGATTACATCGAGCGCTGAAGCGAACAATCCGCGTCCGTCCGAGCCGCCATGTGCGGCTTCGATCAAGTTTTCGGGATGCGGCATCATGCCGAGGACGTTGCCTCCAGCATTGACGATCCCGGCGATATCGTTCATCGAGCCGTTCGGATTGGTGCCTGCGGCATAGCGGAAAACCACCTGGCCATTGCCTTCGATCGTCGCCAGCGTTTCCGCGTCGGCGAAATAATTGCCGTCGTGATGGGCAACCGGGCAGCGAATGATCTGGCCCTGCTCATAGGCGCGGCTGAAGTCGGTATTGGCGTTGACGACTTCGAGCTTGATTTCCTTGCAGACGAATTTCAGCGAGGCATTGCGCATCAGCGCACCCGGCAGAAGGCCCGCTTCGACGAGAATCTGGAAGCCGTTGCAGACACCCAGCACCTTGACGCCGGCCTCGGCCTTGGCCTTGATCGCCTGCATCACCGGCATGCGCGCTGCAATCGCGCCGCAGCGCAGGTAGTCACCATAGGAGAAACCGCCAGGGATGACGATCAGATCGACATCCGGGATGTCCGTTTCGGTCTGCCAGATGGTGACTGGCGCCTTGCCGGAAATCTTGGTCAGCGCTGCGATCATGTCGCGGTCACGATTGAGGCCTGGAAGCTGAACGACGGCGGATTTCATGGGTGCGGTTCAAACCTGGATTGGGCCTCGGCAAGCTCGCGCAATTCGAGGCGGTTTTCGATACGGTCGAGGCGGTCCTCAATGTGGGCGATGGAGCCGCGTAGATTGTTGATGTCTCCCTGCATCGTGTGAAACTGGTTGCGCAGGGATAAATTATCCTGCCGAAGGTCGCGCTGGCCTTCCTTCAGCAACACAGTATCTACCTGGATGCGTTTCAGCATTTCGTAGATCAGATTGCCATCAACGGTCGTCATGTGGCGGCCTCAACCTTTACGGGAATGAGATAGTGTAATTCTCAATCACCGTGTTGGCGAGAAGTTTTTCGCACATGGCCTTTACTTCGGCTTCGGCCTTTGCCTTGTCAGCTGTGTCGATCTGCAGATCGAAGACTTTGCCCTGGCGGACATGGCCGATGCCGTCGAAGCCGAGAGCGCCAAGGGCGCCCTCGATTGCCTTGCCCTGGGGGTCGAGAACGCCGTTTTTCAGCGTCACTGTTACGCGTGCGTTGATCACTGTCGTCTTTTCCTGCTTATTTCACCAATACCGGGCCGGAGCCGCGGGGTGGTTCGTTCTCGTTCATGATGCCAAGGCGGCGGGCCACTTCCTGGTAAGCCTCGACAAGGCCTCCCATGTCGCGGCGGAATCGGTCCTTGTCCATCTTTTCCTTGGTTTCGACATCCCACAGACGGCAGCTGTCCGGCGAAATTTCGTCGGCCAGGATGATGCGCATCATGTCGCCTTCAAACAGGCGGCCGCATTCGATCTTGAAATCGACCAGCTGGATGCCGACGCCGAGGAACAGGCCGGTGAGGAAATCGTTGATGCGGATGGCGAGCGCCATGATGTCGTCGAGTTCCTGCGGGCTTGCCCAGCCAAACGCAGTAATATGCTCTTCGGAGACCATCGGGTCGTCGAGCGCATCGGCCTTGTAGTAAAACTCGATGATCGAGCGCGGCAGGACCACGCCTTCCTCGATGCCGAGACGCTTGGAGAGCGAGCCGGCAGCAACATTGCGCACGACGATCTCAAGCGGAATGATTTCCACTTCCTTGATCAACTGTTCGCGCATGTTGAGACGGCGAATGAAATGCGTGGGAATGCCGATACGGTTCAGATGTGTAAAGATATATTCCGAAATCCGGTTGTTGAGCACACCCTTGCCGTCGATGATCTCGTGCTTCTTGGCGTTGAAGGCCGTAGCATCATCTTTGAAGAACTGAATCAGAGTGCCCGGCTCAGGACCTTCGTAAAGGATCTTGGCCTTGCCCTCGTAGATACGGCGGCGACGGTTCATGAATGGTGTCTCTATGGTTATCGGCGCTCTTGGGCTGCGCACGCGGCATTTTCTAAGGCGGTCCATAACTGAAATGAAACCATTTCACAATCGGCGTCTGATCCGATCCCCCGAATTAGGTCCAGGGTAGCATGAAAGTCGCCATACCGGAAAACTTCGCATTGCACTTTCTGCGGCCTTTTGGTTTATGGGCGAAAAGCTAAACGAAAAACGGTTTTTTTGGGAGATCGGAGATGACCAGTATGCAGGATCGCGAAAAGGCGTTCGAATCGAAGTTTGCTCTTGATGAAGAGTTGAAATTCAAGGCCGAGGCGCGCCGCAACAAGCTTCTCGGTTTTTGGGCCGCCGAGCTTCTGGGCAAGACCGACGCGGCAGCTTACGCCAAGGATGTCGTCGCCGCCGATTTTGAAGAAGTTGGCCACGAGGATGTCGTACGCAAGATCCGCGCTGATTTCGATGCGGCTGGTATCACCCTGACCGACGACCAGATCCGTCTGAAGATGCTTGAGCTTCTGTCGGAAGCCGTTACACAGATCCAGAACGGCTGATATCCGTTCATTGCCGCCTGTTTCAACCGCCCGTTGTTCCGGGCGGTTTTTCTATGCCGGTAAATTGCTGCGGATACGGCTGCGCGCGTGTCCCGCCGGTATCGCACTGGGGCGCCAGTTGCCGGCACGAATGAAGGTCTCAAGGTCCGACTTGGCCATCGGTCTGGCAAAGGCATAGCCCTGCAAGGTATCGCAACCCAGATCACGCAGGATATGCGCATGCTGGGTGGTTTCCACTCCCTCAGCAACGACCTCGATGCTGAGCGAGTGACCGATATCGATGATGGACCCAACCAGCTTGCGCTGCTCGGCAACCTCGAGGATCGGTCCGACGAGGGCGCGGTCGATTTTCAAACGGCTGGGGCTGAGCTTCATCAGGCCGACGATCGATGCATGACCGGTTCCGAAATCGTCGATTTCGATATCGATGCCGAGCGCCCTCAGGTCGCTGAGGGTTTGCGAGGCATTTTCATCGAGATCGTCGAGAAAGATCGATTCCAGCAATTCGAACGATAGTCTCCCGCGCGGTATATTCAGCTGTTTCAAGCTGTCGATCAGACCCGGCTCGCGCAATCGCGGCGAGGAGACGTTCACGGAGATTCGCGGAACATTCAGCCCGTGCATGTCCCAATATCCCAGATCCCGCAACGCCTGTTCGGCAATTGTCCGGTCGATCGCAGTCAGTGCATTGATGTCCTCGGCGATTTTCAAGAAATAGTCCGGTGCGAGCAGGCCGTGCCGGGGATGCACCCAGCGGGCCAGCGTCTCCACACCGGTGATATCCAGTGTCCGCGCGTCGAACTGGGGTTGATAGAACGGGACGAATTCACCGTCCTCAAGCCCCTTGATGATCTCGTCGGCGGTTCGCTTGGCGTGATGGATCTGCGTTTGCAGTTGCTTGGTGAAAAACTCGTAACGGTTTCGGCCAAGTCCCTTGGCGCGGTAGAGAGCGATGTCAGCGTTCATCAGTGATTGCTTGGCATCGGCGGTGCTGTCGGCGGACCAGGCTATTCCAACGCTGGCACCGAACCGGCAGAGATGCCCGTCATAGACCACTGGCTGGCGCAAGGTATCGATGATGCGGTCGGCAAGGCTGGTGACCGCCTCCTGCGTTTGGCTGGCATCACACAGTACCAGGAACTCGTCGCCGCCAATGCGGGCAACGAAATCGGTGCCGCCAATGATCGAAGTCAGAACCTGCGCCGTATGGACTAGCATCGCGTCGCCTGCCTGATGGCCAAGCGTGTCGTTGATCTGCTTGAACCGGTCGAGATCGATATGAAGGATGGCGCAATAGTCGACTTTATCGGCAATCCATTCGTCGAGGCGCTGGTCGAGAAAGCGCCGGTTCGGCAAACCGGTGAGATGATCGTGTAGCGCATTATATTCGATGCGGGTTCGAGCCACTTCCAGCTCCAGATTGTGCGCCTCGGCGAGTTGCCTTGCCTGTTCGAGATCATCGCGCAAGACCACATCCTCGGTCACGTCCCAGTTGGCGCCGATGAGCTTGCGCTCACCTTCCGCGTCGGTGAAGGTGACGGAACTGGACCGGATATGGCGAATTTCTCCATCTGGACGCACGATCCTGAAGGCGTTGTAGAAGGGAACGGTCGAGGCTATGCCCGCTTCAACTCTTGCCAGCGCGCCGGCGCGGTCATCCGGATGGAGGCGTTGTTCGAACACAGAGCCGTGCTGGTTGGCGCTGACTGCCTCAAGTCCGTAGATGCGAAGCAATTGCTCGTCGCGGACGACGACACCGGTGTCCAGGTTGGCTTCAAAAACGCCGACCTTTGAAACATCCAGAGCAAGCCTCAGCCGGCGCGACGTTTCTTCAAGCTGTGCCTCGGCCTTCTTTCGCTCGGAGATATCGGTATCCGTGCCGATGATGCGGCTCGGTTTTCCATCCTTGCCCCATTCGATGGAGGCACCGCGGCTTTCGATCCATACCCAATGACCGTCCGCATGGCGTTCGCGATACTCGAACGTATTGAACGCGACATCGCCGTCATCCTGGCGGCGGATACACTCAAGAACGTGCTGACGGTCTGCCGGATGCACGGTTTCGATCCATACGTCCAGCGAGCCATCGACCGTTGCATCGGCATTCATGCCGCGGATGGTTTTCCAGTGGGCGGAATAAAACAGATCGTTGGTGCTGAAATCATGATCCCAGACCCCTTGGTGTGCGCTTTCGAGCGCGTATTTCCATCGGGTCTCGTTTTTCTGCAGCGTCGCCAGCGCCTGTTTGAGTGCGTCGATAGATTGTACCTGTAGAATGATCCGGGGTGCGCCTTCAGCCGCCTGCGCAAACGAGGCGTGGACCCAAAAGGATTGGGTTGGACCGATCAGGCGGATTTCATGCGGCTTTGACGAGGGACGGCCTTGCAGGATGTCCTGCATCGCCGTTTCGACCGTTGGGCCATCTTCATCATCAATGAACCGCAGAATATGTTCGCCTGTGATCGCTTCGACCGGCAGCGCGAGCGCGGCCGCGAACGCAGGGTTCATACTGACGATATGGCCGTTCCGTTCGAGCAGGCACAACCCGACCGGCGAAGCCTCGACAAGACTGTCGCCATCCGGCAAGGGAATGGCCGTTGCCGGCTTTGCCCGTAGATTTCGGTTGTCGCTGGCGGTTTTCACGTGTCCGTCGATCTCGCGCGATTTTGGAGCATCATGACCGACGACAATGAAAGCCCCCTTAATGTGAGGGCCCTAAAATAGCTATGCGGGTTGTAGGATCAGGGCTGAAGCTTGTTGAGAAACTGGGCAAAGACCATCGTGCCTTCCGGCCAGGGGCCGTGTCCGGATTCACTGTTGATATGTCCGGATTCGCCCGCATCGACGAGCAGTGAGCCCCAGGCATTGGCGATGTCGCCTGCATGTTCATAGGTACCGAACGGATCGTTGCGGCTTGCCACGACCAGACTTGGAAACGGCAGCGGATCGCGCGGGTAGGGGCCGAACGTCATCAGGTGTTTCGGACGAATCTTCTGATTGGTCACCTCCGGCGGTGCAACGAGGAAGGCGCCGGCGATCTTCTTTTCGACATGCGGCAGCGCATGAAGCGCCGTTGCAACACCAAGCGAGTGCGCGACGATGACAACGGGCTTGGTTGCCGCATTGATGTCGTCGATCATCCTCTTCACCCAATCCTCGCGCACGGGCTTGGCCCACTCAGCCTGCTCGACGCGCCGCGCCGAGGCAAGTTTGTTCTGCCATCGGGTTTGCCAATGGTCCGGTCCGGAATTGGTGTAGCCGGGTACGATCAGGATATCTGCTTCGGATGCTTTCATGATAACGGCGATTTGAGGTCGAGGAGAGCGGAAGTCAAGTGTCAGACAGACAGATTTGATATATGCTGGTTGCACGGCGCGATTGGTCACGACGCTCCGTGGCGAAAAAGACGCCGATACCGGGAGCATCGCATTTCGGTCCATCTTACCGGACTGTCCTCCAAGCCGACACTACTGATTGTTCTCGAATGACGTGACACCGCGTGTTTCAGCAGGAGAATTGGTCATGACAGCATTTCATGTAATGGCAGGATCCGGCGCCGGTCTCGCACATCCGGACATTCGCAGGATTGGTGTAGCCGACGTTTTCGACGCGTTGCGTCTCGGTTGGCAGGATTTCAACGCAAAGCCATCCCACTACGTTTTTCTCTGCTTGATCTATCCGATCGCCGGTGTCGTTCTGGCCACCTGGAGTTCGGGCGTCAACATGCTGCCTCTGGTGTACCCGCTGGTTTCAGGCTTTGCCCTTTTGGGCCCGGTCGCCGCCATAGGTCTCTACGAGATCAGCAGACGGCGGGAAATCGGCATGGACACGTCATGGCGGCACGCGTTCGATGTGCGTCGTTCCCCAGCGCTTGCGTCGATCCTCGGGCTCGCCTTCATGCTGTTGGTGTTGTTCGTCGTCTGGCTTGTGGTTGCACAGTCGCTTTACACCCAACTGTTCGGCGACATGCCTGCGGCATCGCTTTCGGCGCTCTACCATCAGGTCATCGGAACCGATCAGGGCTGGACCCTGATCCTGGTCGGCAATGCCGTTGGTTTCGTCTTCGCCATGATTGTGCTTTCGACCGTGGTCGTGTCATTTCCGCTGCTGCTTGAGCGGGATGTCGGAGCCGTTGCTGCCATCGAAACGTCGGTGCGCGCGACGCTTGCCAATCCGGTACCGGTGGCCGTCTGGGGATTGATCGTTGCTACCAGCCTGGTTATCGGCTCGATCCCGGTTTTCGTCGGTCTCGCCGTCATCATGCCGATCCTTGGTCATGCGACGTGGCACCTCTACCGCAAGATGGTCGTCGCCCCGGAAGGCAAGTAATACGGCGGAACCCGGCAATTGCCAGAAGTGCCGCCGCCACGGCGGCGCTTCCATTGCTGCCGTACGTCTGATTTAGCGGAAATATTTGTAATAGGACGAAATCTGCGCCGAGGTGTTGGAAGACGCGTCAAGGCGGATACCGATCTTGTCGCCGCGGTACCATTGCACGATACCGGTCAAATGGCCGAACTCATCGCTCTTGATAGAGACTTCCTGGCCGGTCGTGGCATTGATGTCGAAATAGAGTTGAAAACAAATGCCGGCCGCCGACAGATCTTTGACAATTCCCCGGCTCGATCCGCCCTTGCAGGTTACTTCACCGGTGAATTTCGTTGTCGTGCGCATGGTCTTGCGTTCGATCGTCTGCTGGTACGGCATGTTCACCCGACTCCTCTCCAATCATTTTTTCGCAATTTCTCACGGAAAACTGACAAAAAGCTTGAGAAATTCGTTCACAATCGAACAAACTGGGTCGAAATCAAACACAAGTTTGATGCGGAGAGCGGTGACGCTCTCCGCAGGGATAGATCAACCGAAGACGCGGCGGAAGATCGTGTCGACATGCTTGGTGTGATAGCCAAGATCGAATTTTTCGCGGATTTCCGCTTCCGGCAGAGCCGCGCGCACTTCCGCGTCGGCCAGCAGTTCCTCGAGGAAATCGGCGCCCTTTTCCCAGACCTTCATGGCATTGCGCTGCACGAGACGGTAGCTGTCCTCACGCGACACGCCGGCCTGGGTGAGGGCCAGAAGCACCCGCTGGCTCATCACCAGGCCGCGGAACTTATTCATGTTCTTCAACATGTTTTCCGGGTAAATCACCAGCTTCTCAACAACGCCGGCCAAACGATTGAGAGCGAAGTCGAGGGTGATCGTCGTATCCGGGCCAATGGCACGCTCGACGCTGGAATGGCTGATATCGCGCTCGTGCCACAGGGCAACGTTTTCCATGGCGGGAACCACCGACATGCGCACCAGACGGGCAAGACCGGTCAGGTTTTCGGTGAGGACCGGATTGCGCTTGTGCGGCATGGCCGACGAACCCTTCTGGCCCGGCGAGAAGAATTCCTCAGCTTCCAGAACCTCGGTGCGCTGCATGTGGCGGATTTCGGTGGCGACGTTTTCGATCGAGGAGGCGATGACGCCGAGTGTCGCGAAGAACATCGCATGACGGTCGCGCGGGATGACCTGGGTGGAAATCGGCTCGGCCACGAGGCCGAGCTTTTCGCAGACATATTCCTCAACGCTTGGGTCGATATTGGCAAAGGTGCCGACAGCGCCGGAGATGGCACCGGTGGCGATTTCCGCGCGGGCAGCGACGAGGCGGGCGCGGTTGCGGCTCATCTCGGCATAGAAGCGGGCAAAGGTCAGGCCCATCGTGGTCGGCTCGGCATGAATGCCGTGGCTGCGGCCGATACGGACCGTATCCTTGTGTTCGAAGGCGCGGGTCTTCAGAGCGGTCAGTACCCGGTCGAGATCGGCAAGCAGCAGATCTGCAGCGCGCACCAGCTGGATGTTGAACGTCGTATCGAGCACGTCGGACGAGGTCATGCCCTGGTGGACGAAGCGGCTGTCGGGGCCGATGAATTCGGCCAGATGCGTCAGGAAGGCGATGACGTCGTGCTTGGTGACGGCTTCGATCTCGTCGATGCGCGCGACATCGAAAGTGGCGGAGCCGCCCTTTTCCCAGATCGTCCTGGCGGCGTCCTTGGGGATGACGCCGAGATCGGCCAGTGCGTCGCAGGCATAGGCCTCGATTTCGAACCAGATGCGGAATTTGGTTTCCGGGGACCAGATGGCCACCATTTCCGGCCGGGAGTAACGGGGGATCATGGGCTTTAGCTTTCGTGACGATGGGAGTTGGCTGAGCCTCTAGCAAAGATAGACGGCAATCTCAACGTTGCTGTTTTGGCATCCGGCAGGTCAGCCACAGGCTGGTCGCTGCGAGAGCGGCAAATCCGAGCGGCAGATAGAGGCGGATGCCCATGACGACGAACTGATAAATGGCGCTCGCCGAGGTGAACGTGAATTGGTAGGCCCAGGTGGCGGTGCCGAACGGAGCGTGCCAGCGGGCATAGAAAATCCGGTAATCGAGGGCAAACAGAACAGCCGTTGTGGCGATGGTACAGAGGGTCAAGCAGAGGAAAAATGCCGCAAAGCGGGTCTCCCGGCCTCTGCCGATCGCGCCGAAGCGGCCAAGCAGCAGTGCGAATGGCCAGGAAACCAGACCGCCCAAGAAGAACAGCACAAGAATGCTGGAGAGATGAGAGGTCTCGGCGCCGTTGCGCAGATAGAGTGCGCCGAGCGCCGACACGGCCATCATCACGCCCCACAACGGCGCACCAAGCAGAACTTCCCAAAGGCCCGGCAGAGCCTCAAGCAGCCGCTGCGCTATTTTCCGCGTCAGACCGCGCTGCGCGTCCGTTCTGGAATGCCCGGATGCACTCATGGCGTTGCGGGCGCCGGAACGGCGATCCAGCGGCCGTCGCGGCCTTCGAAACCAACGCTCAAGACCTGAACGAGGACAACGTGGACCGGTTCGCTTTGCAGCGGATTGAACACCATGACACCGCCGATACGGTAACCCGTCGGGCATTTGCGGCTGTCGGGAACCGCCGTGTCGGCGTGCAGCACGCGGTCAGATGACTTTCCGTCTTCGGTTTGGAAGCCGAGACGAAAGCCGATCGACTGGGGCGTGACGTCCTTGCAGAGTGCGGAGGGGTCAAGGGAAATTTCATCGAGCGATAGTGTGAAGTCTCCACCAACCGGCGGTTCGACCGCATATTGCCGGTATGTCAGGCGATGAGGAGAGCTTTCGGTTTCCGTGATCGGATTGAAAGCGGCAAGCAGGCCGGGATTGGCGCCAAGATCGAATTTTTGGACGAGCGCAGCGGCTTTTGCGGCTGTCTGTGCGCGTACCTTGGCAAGGCTGGTGTTTTCCTCATCGACACGCAGCCGGATCGGCGTGCCGGGCAGGAACGTGTCCTTGCGGGTGTCGATGAAGAAGATATTCGAATAGGGAAAGCCGGAGCCGTCCTGAACGCCGTATTCCTCAAAGGCAAAGACGCTGCCATCTGCCGAAAAGCCGATCGACTCGAACGCGGCGAAATCGCCGGCACCTGCGCCCGTTGTCGATAGCACTAAGGCCAGCAGTGCGGCAGAGATTCCGCCCGATAATCTCACCTGCGGCCTCCTTCGGCGTTGCTGCGCAGGGTGTCGATGGTTTTCCGATAGGCATCGACATGGCCGCCACCGAAGATGGCCGAACCTGCAACGAACACGTTGGCACCGGCGGACGCCGGAAGCGCGATCGTGTCCAGCGCGATGCCGCCATCAACCTGGATGTCGATTGGCCGGTCGCCGATCATCGCCTTGATGCGGCGGATCTTCTCTTCCATGGCGGGAATGAATTTCTGGCCACCGAAACCGGGATTGACGGTCATCACCAGAACGAGGTCGATCTTATCGAGCAGATAGTCAAGCACGTTTTCCGGCGTTGCCGGATTGATCGAAACGCCGGCCTTCTTGCCGAGCGCCTTGATCGCCTGAACCGAACGATCGAGATGTGGACCCGCTTCCACATGCACGGTGATGCTGTCGCAGCCGGCCTTGGCAAAGGCTTCCAGATAGGGATCGGCCGGCGCAATCATCAGGTGGCAATCGAAATAGGCCTGCGTGTGCGGCCGCAGCGACTTGATCACATCGGGGCCGAACGAAATGTTGGGCACGAAATGGCCGTCCATGATGTCGAGATGGATCCAGTCGGCACCGGCGGCAACGACGTCGCGCACTTCCTGTCCGAGTTTGGCGTAGTCGGCGGCGAGAATGGATGGGGCGATGCGGATAGGCAGGGGCATGGTGTGGGGCTCCAACTGTTTTGCGGGCAATAGCATCGCTTTTCACGGCAAACAACAGATGTTGCCGCTTCATCATCGCCTGGAGTCTAGGTTTGCTTAGCCCAAATGGGAAGTAGATCATTTTCCCGATGTGTCGCATCATGCACTCCACGGGCGATGGCACGCGCCATGGTGGAGGCCGCCGCGGCCCCCAGATCGATGAAATCCTGCAGCGAAATGGTTTTGCCGCTTGTTCCGGTCGCAAGTGAAAAGACAAGGTCACCGTCGAGCGGCGTATGCGATGGCCACAGCGCCCGCGAAAACCCGTCATGAGCGGCGATCGCCAACCGTTTTGCCTCGGCCTTGCTCAGGACCGCATCGGTGGCGACGACGGCGATCGTGGTGTTTTTCGTTTCGCTCTGGTTGCCACGAAACTTGATGCGCAGGTCGCGCGCGTCCTTGGGGAACGGATGCGGCAAACCAAGGCCGCCGAATTCCGAGTCTTCCTCGAACGGTGCCGACCAGAAATGTCTGCCGTCGCCGATGGTCGCTGAGCCAAGCGCATTGACCGCGACCAGCGCGCCGATGGTGATGCCGTTGTCGAGGATCGTCGAGGCCGTGCCGAGCCCGCCCTTGAACGTGGCGGTCATGGCGCCTGTTCCGGCTCCTGCGCTGCCGGTGGAAAACTCCAGTGCTGCTGCCTGTACAGCCGCGTAACCCAGTTCGCGATAGGGCGGGTAGAGGCCCCAATCCTTGTCGCCGCCGTTGATAAGGTCGAAGAGAATGGCGGCGGGAACGATCGGGATATGCAGGTCGCCGACGGGAAAGCCGCGTCCCATCTGGCGTAGCGCCGCCTGCGCGCCGGAGGCCGCATCAAGCCCGAAGGCCGAACCGCCCGACAAAACGATGGCATCGACGGTCTGTACCGTATTGTGCGGTTCGAGCAGATCGGTCTCGCGCGTACCGGGGGCGCCACCCAGCACCTGCACGGCGGCGACGGCCGGTTGATCGCAGACGACGACGGAGACGCCGGATTTCAGCCGATGGTCCTGCGCATTGCCGACCCTCAGGCCATCGACATCGGTAATCGCATTGCGCGGGCCGGGGCGCATCATTGGCTTCCCGAAACGGCTGGAGCGGTGATGAACCGGTTGTTTTGCCATTCCAGCAGGCGATAGGGGTTTTCTGCCAGTTCGTGACCGGCGTTGAAACGGAGGGGGCCAAGAACTGTCTGGTAGGGGCCTTTGGCCAGGGCATCCAACACCGGGCCGCCATCTTTGCCGGCCTGGTCCTTCGCCTGTTCCAGCAGCGTGACGGCTGCAAACGCGGGCAATACATAGCCTTCCGGCAGCAATTTTGCCGCCGTCATGGCATCGACGGTGACTTTGGCGTCCGGCAGGGTGGCGTAATCGGGCAGGGACACCGCCAGCACGCCGTTCGCCAGCGGAACCGGCAGGTTCGCCGCGTCCAGCGCCTCGCCGCCCATCAGCGTCAGTGCCACCTGTTCGGACGCCGCGTCGCGTGCAATGATGGCGGTATCGGCCCGGTCTCCGCCGGTGAAGACATGCGTCGCGCCACTCTTGGCGAGCCTTCGAACAAGGCTCACCTGCTGTTCCTGGGCGGGACGATAGGTGTCGGAGAAGGTTGGGGTCAGGCCGATTTCGGCCAGCGCGCCTCGCACGCTTTCCACCAGTTCGCGCCCATGAATCGTTCCGTCCTCGATCAGTCCGAGCGGTTCGTTCTTCCAGCGCGACAAAATGATCTCCGTCACCTTGGCCGCTTCGGCCTTGGCGCTCGGGACCAGCCGGAAAAACGGCCATTTCTTCTTCAGCGCGTCTTCCATCAGAATATCGGAGCGCACGCTGAGCGTCAGTGCTGGAATACCGGCCTCGGCCAGTGCCGGCAGCGTCGCTTCCAGGCTTTCCGTACACAGGAAGCCAATGGCCGCCTCGGCGCCGCTGGCGATGAGCGCTTTTGTCAGGCTTTCCGCATCCTTCGGCTCGCAGGTTTCCGGGATGGCGATGATTTCCGAGCCGCGATCCTCTGCCTGAAAGCGGGCGCCGTCCAGCATCTGCTGCCCGAGAAGCGCGAATGGTCCGTCCGCCGGTGCGACGACGGCAATCTTCACGCCCGCAGCCAAAGCGGGGGCGGCCTGAACCGATCCGGCAATCACAAGGCTGGCGAAAATCGAACGAAACATGCGCTTATCCAGTTGAGAATGCCCATGTTTTAAAGATGTGGCTGCAAGGGTCAAAGGAAAAGATCGGAACCTTCGTATGGTGGACGACAATTGCCGTAAATGACGAAGAAAAACCAGACAACGGGTTTCATATTTCGTTGCAATGTCTATGTGTTAAAAACATACCTCGATCTGGAGACTGCCGTGTTGGACAAGACCCAACTGGACCCGCTGACCTACCGTGATGCCATGAGCCGGCTGGCTGGCCACGTGCATATCGTGACGGCGGCCCATAACGGCGTGCGGCGTGGCGTGACGATCACGGCCGCCTGCTCGGTATCCGACGATCCGGCGACGCTACTGGTCTGCCTCAACGGTGCCAATCCGCGCAACGACATCTTTGGCGACAGCGGCAGCTTCGCGCTCAATCTTCTCGGCGCCGACCAGATGGATCTCGCCCATGTCTTTTCGGGCAAGAACAATGTCGATCCGGCGGAGCGGTTTTCCCACGGCACCTGGGGAGAGCTGAAGACCGGCGCACCGATTCTTGGCGAAGCCGTGGCGGCGTTCGATTGCCGGCTGATCGATATCAAGACCGTTGCCACTCATATCGTCCTGTTCGGTCAGGTCGTTGCTGTCACGCTCGGCCAGCAGCAACCGGCGCTCGTCTATCTGGACCGGGACTACCGCACATTATAGATTTCCCCCTAGGGCGCCGGGGAAAACATGACACATATGCGAAGAGTGCCTCGGTACGCTCGTAGCCAGAATAGCTTGGCAAAGTGAGCGGAGCGCCTGGCCAGGCTCTTCTGGACAAGGGTGTCTCGCCTGTAGTCATGGCCCGGTACCGACACGCCGGAAGCGATCATCGCCGCCGGCGGCATATTGAAAGGCTGATGAGAATGGACAATGCGGCGATCGAGGAGATGTTTTCGGCTCTCGGCCCGGTAACGGTCAAACGCATGTTTGGCGGCAAGGGCATCTATTTCGAGGGCAGAATACTGGCGCTGGAGGTGAGCGGCGACATCCTGTTGAAGGCAGACACGGAGAGTGCCGGTGAATTCGAGGAGGCCGGTAGTTCGCAGTGGACCTATGACGGCAAGGGCAAGCTGGTAAAGATGCCCTACTGGTCCATTCCGGAAGAAGCCTTCGATGATCCCGACGAAATGGCCCGCTGGGTACGGCTTGCCTATGAGGCAGCGTTGCGGGCTAAGAAATAGGGAGTGCGCGCAACGCCTTCACCGCATCCTGCGCAAACAGGGATAGCGGCTGCGGCAGGTCGTCGAGAGGATACCAGCCGATTGCGGAGAGTTTGTCGGGCTCCATCAACTGTGGTTCCCCGGAAAAATCGTCGGTCACGTAGATCAGCGAAATCCAGTGCTGCCGGTCAGCCTCGATCATCTGTTCGCTGAGGCAGAGAAAACGTGCCGAATGGATTTTCAGGCCACTCTCTTCTTCCGCCTCGCGGCAGGCGGCGTCGGCTGCCGGTTCCATGTGATCGACCTTGCCGCCGACAATGCTCCAATGCCCTGCTTCCGGTGCTTTCAAACGCTTGCAAAGCAAAAGCTTGCCGTCATTTAAGACGGCAAGCCCTGATCCCACACCGGGAAAATCTATGCCTGGATATGCCATGCGACGACTGGAAGGCTCAGGCCTTGCCGGCAATCAGCATGAAAGCCGGGATATCGTCGCCGAAGCCGATAGGCGTCGGGCCGTCGTCCTGATCGCGGCGATAGCGATTGCGGCGGTTGTCGTCATTGGCAGGAGACGGCTGGGGAGCAGGACGGTTGCTGTTACGGCCGGCATTCTGCGGTTTCGTTTCTGCCTTGCGTTCTGATCTCACAGGTTCTGCCTTTGCTACTACCGGTTCGAGGGGGGCTGCTACGACTGCCGGACTATCGTCTGATTTGGTGTCCGATTTGTGACTGGCCACTGGCCGGGGAGCGTGTTCACGATCCCTGTCGTTGCGGCGTCCGCCGCGCTTGCCGTCACGCCCGCCGCGCTCCGGCTTGCTGCTCTCATGGCTTTCCATCGGAGCGGGCAGGGCGGAGAGGTCGCCGTTCAGCCACTCGACCTTCTTGTCGATCAGCTTTTCGATGGCATCGACGAATTTCGTATCGCGCTTGGAAACCAGCGTGAACGCGGCGCCAGAACGGCCGGCACGGCCGGTGCGGCCGATGCGGTGGACATAGTCTTCCGCATGGATCGGCACGTCAAAATTGAACACGTGGCTGACATCCGGAATGTCGAGACCGCGGGCGGCGACGTCGGAGGCAACCAGCAGGGTGATCGCATTGTCCTTGAAGCCCGCAAGCATTTTCGTACGCGAACTCTGGTCCATATCACCGTGCAGCGCGCCCACGGAGAAACCGTGACGCGACAGCGAGCGGTACAGTTCGGCAACGTCAAGCTTGCGATTGCAGAAGATGATGGCGTTCTTCAGGTCATCCTGTTTCTGGATCAGATCGCGCAGCACTGCACGCTTTTCGTAATCCTTGCTGTGGGTAGCGACCAATCGCTGCGTCACGGTCGTTGCCGTCGATGAGCGCGTGGACACTTCGACGCGCTCGGGGTTCTGCAGGAACCGGTCGGCAAGCTTCTGGATTTCCGGCGGCATGGTGGCCGAGAAGAACAGGGTCTGGCGCGTGAACGGGATCAGCTTGGCGATGCGCTCGATATCGGGGATGAAGCCCATGTCGAGCATGCGGTCAGCTTCATCGATGACGAGGATTTCGACGCCGGTCATCAAAAGCTTGCCGCGTTCGCAATGGTCGAGCAGGCGGCCTGGCGTGCAGATCAGCACATCGGCGCCACGTTCAAGCTTGCGGTCCTGCTCATCGAAGGACACGCCGCCGATCAGCAGGGCGACATTGAGCTTGTGGTTCTTGCCGTATTTTTCAAAGTTTTCCGCAACCTGGGCAGCCAGTTCGCGCGTCGGCTCAAGAATGAGCGTGCGCGGCATACGAGCGCGAGCGCGGCCCTTTTCCAGAAGCGTCAGCATCGGCAGCACGAAGGATGCCGTCTTACCCGTACCCGTCTGGGCGATTCCCAGAATGTCACGTCGCTGCAGGGCTGGCGGAATGGCGCCGGCCTGGATCGGTGTGGGGATGGTGTAGCCCGCATCTGTCACTGCGGTGAGAACTTTTTGGCTCAGGCCAAGGTCTGAAAAAGTGGTCAAAGGGAAATCTGTTTCCGTTCCGGTTCGGTCGAACTCTGGTCAATCGGCGCATACGATAACTGCCGTCGCTGGGGCTCTTAGTCCCATAGCCAAGCAAAGTCAAGAAAACCGGTGGTTTGATCGGCGAAAGAGTCAATAATGGACTGCCAACAACAGGATAGCGAAAAAACGCCTGCCGTTACGTCAAGAGCGGGGGCAAAGCCATCAAGTTCAATTGATGTAGTGGCTGAGCTTAATGCCTGCGGTCAAAAACCGCATGGGATCGACCGCCTCGCCATTGAGGCGGACTTCGTAGTGCAGGTGCGGGCCTGTCGATCGGCCCGTGCTGCCGGAACGGGCAATGGTCTCGCCGGTGGTAATCTTGTCGCCGGCATTAACCAGTATAGTCGACAGGTGCGCATAGCGGGTGGTAATACCGTTGCCATGGTCGATTTCGACCATGTTTCCGTAACCGCCGGTCTTGCCGGCGGTGATCACGGTACCTGGCGCCGTTGCGAGGATTCGGGTTCCAGTCGGCGCCCGGAAATCGATGCCGGCATGCAGCGCCAATCGGCCAAGGAAGGGATCGAGGCGGTTGCCGAAGCTTGAGGT
Organism: Hyphomicrobiales bacterium; assembly: GCA_900468065.1. Lineage (GTDB taxonomy): Bacteria > Pseudomonadota > Alphaproteobacteria > Rhizobiales > Rhizobiaceae > Pararhizobium. Next base: position 31,782 of record UBTA01000062.1, read on the forward strand.
GATATCGCTGGCCGGCGACGGATTGTTGAACGGCAGCTTCCTCGCCTGGCTGCGAACGCTTTCGAGACGGCCAAGCGCTGTATCAAGTCCGACCAGCGAGTTGTCGAAGGCCTCGGTGGTCTCCGGCTCGACGAACGGACCGCCAATGGCATCGTCATCTCTCGCAATGGGCGCTGTGGCCACCGCCTCATCCGCGGCCACCTTGACGCCGGTGCGGGCAAGGATGGTCATGATGGCATCGGTGGCTTCCGATGCGCCTGCCGTCAGGCTGTCGATACGGGTTTTCTGTTCCTGCTCGATATCCTTGAGCGACAGCGTCACCTTCGAAAACAGCCGGTCGGCCCGGTCAGACATGGCCTCCTGTCCGCCCGAGGCGGATTGTGGTGCGTAGGCCAGCGTGATCTTCTGCTGAGGCGCCTTAGCGCCGATGCCCATCAACCGTTCGATGGCTTTCAACCCGCCGCTGGCGTCTGCTCGCTTTTCGTAGGCGAGAGGGGCTGTCTCTGCAGGTTGAACTTCCTTCTCGGCGATACCAGATTCCTCGGCGCGGTCGAGCAGTGTGCCAAGGCGGCCGTGGCGCGATGACAGTGCCATCTGCTGTTGCAGCAGTTTTTCGACCTTGTCTTCGACCACTTGCTGATCAAGGAGCTGGCGGCTGGTGACGCGATCGACCTGCGCGCGCAATGCGGCGATCCGGTCTTCATATTCATGCTGCATACGCGCCTGGCGCGCCATCGTGCCGCCGATCAGGTCGTCGCGCAGCACCAGATAGGAGGTTGCAGCGAGATAGCCGATCGAAAAAACCGAAACAAAACAAACCGACAGCGCTGCCATCCAGGGCTGAATGGTCATGTGGCGAACCTTGTCACCGCTTGCCAGAATGATGATGTGCTTTTGTGCGCGCTTGCCGAAAACCTGGCTTTCCGTAGACACCAACTCACCCCCGCCGCGTGCGATTCTGCCCGTCCTGATGGAGCCGATTAGACACCGTTAAGGTTAACAAAGCCTTGCTGGTGCGGGTTTTGTGACTGTCTGTCAGGTGTTTACGGAGGATGTCATCGAACGATAGAACGATGGCGTCAGGCCGGCTTCGGCACGGGCAATATCGTTGAACGGCGCCTTCAGCGGACCGCGAAAATTAGCCCTGACCAAAGCCTGGAACGCCGCTGCGGGGTCTTTCTTCTGCCGGGCGCAGAGGAAGCGGAACCATTTGGCACCAACGGCCACATGGCCTTTTTCATCCTCGTAGATCACGTCCAGCACGGCAGCGCTTTCCAGGTCGCCCGCCTCGCGCATCTTCGCCTGCAGGGCTGGCGTCACGTCGAGGCCGCGCGCCTCGAGAATCAGCGGTACCACCGCCAGCCGCGCCGTAAGATCGTTGCGCGTGTCATGGGCTGCCTGCCAAAGGCCGTCATGGGCGGGCAGGTCGCCATAATCGGCACCAAGCTGGCGCAGGCGATCGCGCACCATGCGAAAATGCTTGGCTTCCTCGAAGGCCACCTTCATCCAGCCGTCGAAGAATGAGTTCGGCACGGGCTCCGTGGCAAACCGGGCGACAATATCAAGCGCCAGATCGACAGCATTGAGTTCGATATGGGCAATGGCGTGGAGGAGGGCGATCCTGCCCCTATCGGTGGTCAGCGCGCGCTTTGGCATTTGCCTTGGCGGTATCAGCTCCGGCTTTTCGGGCCTTCCGGGGCGGTCGGGCACGGGCGTATCGAGCGGCGAGCGCAGCGACAGGGTTCGGGCATTCCAGCGGCGGGCGGTTTCCTGGGTCAGCAGCGTCTTGACATCGAGATCGGCCGCGCGGATTGCGCGGACGGCACCATCACGTAGGCTGCGGATCGCCGGAAGGCTGGTCATCGTCACACGGTTCCGTTGGCAAGGCTTTTCGCTGCTGCCAGTACTTCTTCGGCATGACCGGCGACCTTCACCTTCGGCCAGATGCGCCGGATAACACCATCGGGTCCAATCAGCAGGGTTGTCCGCTCGGCGCCCATATATTTGCGGCCGTACATGCTTTTTTCAACCCAAACGCCGTAGCCGTTCAATACGGTCAGATCTTCGTCCGAGGCGAGAATGACCGACAGATCGTATTTCTTGGCGAACTTGTCGTGCTTCTTCACCGAATCGGGCGACATGCCGATGACCACCGCGCCAGCTGCTGAAAATTCGCTCAGCAGTCCGCTAAAAGCGATCGATTCGGTGGTGCAGCTGCTGGTGTCGTCCTTCGGGTAGAAGAAAAGCACGACAGACTGTCCCTTGAAATCCGACAGAGAGACGGTTCCGCCGCCGTCACGGGGCAGGGTAAAGTCCGGTGCAATTGCGCCTTCGGTCGGGTTCGCCATGGTTATTCCTTTATTCTGGGGCATGTGCCGCAAAAGTGTGTCGCAAGAGGCATAGCCAATCGGAGCCCGGCCCGTCCAGCGCCGGAGGGACCGGCGGATGTCTCGCGCACAGGGAAGATGGATGGAAGGGCAGACATCGTTTGCCCCGAGATCGTTCTTTAACTACTGTGCAACGAATACAGATGCCGAACGGTGTGCCGATGCACGATTGGCATTTTCGGGCGAGAACATGAGATAAATCAACCGCGTACGATGTGCGTTTGGCATCATGGGCATGTCGTCGTCTGATGCCGCGAAGTGAAATCGCAGCAGATTGGAAACTACCGCATGAGTCTTTTTCACACTTCCGGAGGTCACCGGCGCTGATGAATGAAATCCGCGGCGAAAAAGTATCGTTTCGCAAGGAAGACATTGTTGCTCTGCATTCCCTGCCGTCGGCGCAGGCCCACGATCCATGTATCGTCCACGCGCCGAACAAGCGTGGGGTCGCACATCTCGTTTTCACGACAACGATCGTTATTACTGCAATTTTCCTGCTTCTTGGGGCAGCTGTACTGGCCGCCATAGAAGGCGGGTTTCTCGATGGGCCGCTCAACGCGCGGGCGCAGACGGCCCTGAATTCCGCCATCGGCACCGGATATCGTGCCGAAGTCGGCAGCACCGTATTGCGCGTGACGTCGAATGGTGCTCTGGCGCTCAAAGCGCAGGACGTGACGCTGGTGGAAAACGCCTCCAACAAACGTCTGGTGACCACCAATTCCGTCTTTATCGAACTCAATCCTCTCGCCTTGTTGACTGGCCGGATTGCCGTGTCGCGGCTGGAAGCTGAAGGTGCGACACTCGACCCGTCACTTTTGCCCCAAGGCAAGCCGATCGATCTGACGGCCATCCGGGTTGCCGATGTTGCCGGCGGGCTAGAGGTCGTGTTCAACCAGATCGACAGCATTTCGCAACTGATTAGCCGCAGCAATACAGAGACCGTGCGCCTTGCGGACCTGCAGCTGTCCGTGGCGGGGCCCCGGAAGCGGGCTATTCCAGTCGTGGTGAAATCTGTCGATTTCAAGCGCGGTGACGATGGCTCCATGCAGATTGACGGGCTTTTTTCCGTAGACGGAGAATCGGCGGAATTGCATCTTCGTGCCAACGGCGCAAATGGACGGATAGCCAGCCTTGACGGCGCTGCCACCGGACTGCCGCTGGCCGCCTTTCTCCATCGCAATCAGACAGAGACGGAACAGGCATTCGGGATCAGAAGCAGCGCCGATCTGAGTATTAACGCGACACGTGCCGGCCAAGGTTTGACGCCCACCCTGCAACTGAAAGGGCGGTCGGCGGAGGGTGTCTTCGATGCCGGCGGATTTTCGTCGGAACTGAAGTCCTCCGACGTCAACATCACCTATGACTTTGGCCGTGACAGAATAGAAATTCTTCCCTCGATGGTGCGGATCGGCCGATCGACGTTTCCGTTTACCGGGGCAATTGCCGATCTCGATCCGGCGGCGACAGCCGGAAAACCGGGATTTTCGATCGACCTTCTGCTGCAATCGGCCAGTTCGTCTCCTGTCGATGTCTCCGAGGCCCCGCTGATCTTCGATGCCAAGGCACAGGGGCGATTCCTGCCGGAAACGCATGAGCTGGTATTTCAGGAACTGACGGTGGCGAGCGCTCTCGGCACGGCCGCCGGCTCTCTCTCGATGACATTCGGGGATACATCACCGCAGATCAGCTTTGCGCTTCTGACGAGCAAGATTCAGTCCGCTGCCGTCAAACAGCTTTGGCCCTGGTGGGTCGGCAAGACGGCCCGGCGCTGGGTGATCAACAACATCTTCGGCGGCACGGTCACGGATGGTAAACTCGAAGTCTTCCTGCCGATGGGACGCATCACGCGCACCGTCGGTCCTATCGATCTGAATGCCGAGGAATTGAGCGTTCAATTCAACATCGCCGATGCGCGGGTTAATCTGGCGGGCGACATTCCGCCACTGCGCGATGCAGCCGGCGTGTTCAAGCTCAAGGGCGAGCATCTGGATGTGGAGATCGAACGCGGAACGGCCTATTTCCCGTCCGGCCGCTCTGCCACGGTGAATGGCGGTAACTTTGTCATCCCCAATACCTATGAAAAGCCGTTGATCGCCGAAATGAAACTGGATGTCGGCGGCCAGGCGGATGCGATTGCCGAGCTTGTCAGCTACCGGCCCATTCTCGCCCTGCAGCGGACGCCCTTCAAGCCAGAGGACTTTTCCGGGGAAATGACGGCGCAGGTCGGTGCGCGGTTCGGTCTCGTCACGGCCCAAAAACCACCGCCGCCGCAATGGCAGGCGCAGATGCTGCTGAATGGCGTCACCGTCAATAAACCCATTGCCGGACGGTCGATTTCCGACATCAAGGGTACCCTGCGGATCGATCCTAACCAGGCCGTCCTGGAGGCCAAGGCCGATATCGATGGTGGGGAGATGGATATTTCCGTTGTCGAGCCGGTCGGCGCAGCCAGCACGGTTAAACGCAAGCGAGAGATTTCCGGGACACTCAATGACGGTGAGCTTGCGAAGCTCGCTCCGGGGCTTGCAGGCATCATCAGCGGACCTGTCGCGCTGGATATCTTGATCAATGACAACGATCAGCACACGGTTTCGGCTGATCTGGGCAATGCCTCCATTTCGCTGCCCTGGATCGGCTGGTCGAAAGGTGCGGGGATCGGCGCCAAGGCGACGTTTTCGGCATCCACCACCGACGGCGTCACGCAGATCGATGATCTGAAGCTGAACGGCGATGGTTTCGGTGCCACGGGTGCACTTGTGCTCGACAAATCAGGTTTGAATTCCGGAGCGTTTTCCTCGGTTCAACTCGCCAAGGGCGATAATTATGCCGTCGACATCAAGCGCCAGAAAGGTGGCTTTGCCGTCAGCGTCAATGGTTCGTCCGCTGATATGCGCCCGGTCATCGAAAGCCTGCGCAGCGGGTCAGGTGACGGAGATGGCAATGGGGACGGCAAGCGGATCTCCATCAATGCCAACCTTCAACAGGTGACCGGCTTCCACTCCGAGACATTGTCCAACGTCAATCTGAGCTATGCGGCCAGAGGCAAGCAGATCGACGGCGTCGATCTGTCGGCGGTGACCGACAGCGGCCAGGCTGTTGTTGCCAAACTGACGAAAAACGGTGCCGACAATATTCTGGAATTGACCAGCGGCGATGCAGGCTCTCTCGCGCGATTTGCCAATATCTACAGCAATATGCGTGGCGGCCTGCTTAATCTGAAGCTGCGCGATCGCGGCGGCAGTTCCTGGCGGGGCAATGTCGATATCCGCAAGTTTTCGTTGGTCAACGAGGCAAGACTGCAATCGATCGTCTCCACCCCGACAGGCGCCGATGGCAGAAGTTTGAACCAGGCGGTGAAGAAGAATATCGATGTCAGTTCGGCCCGCTTCGAGCGTGGTTCTGCCAATATCGCGCTCGACAATGGATCGATTGCGATCGACAGCGGGGTCGTGCGCGGGGTCGATGTCGGTGCAACGTTCCAGGGGACGGTGCGCGATGCGAACGGCAATATGGACATGACCGGAACGTTCATGCCGGCCTACGGGCTCAATCGTCTGTTCGGCGAATTACCGATCATCGGCGTTCTTCTCGGCAACGGCCGCGACCGGGGTCTGCTCGGGATCACCTTCAAGCTGGTTGGCCCTTTCGCCAAGCCGAACCTGACGATCAATCCCTTGTCGATCATCGCACCCGGCGTGTTCCGCAGCATCTTCGAATTCCAATAAAAAACCGGCGGGATCGCCGCCGGTTTTCATGTCGCTTGTCGTATCATCGTACCAGGCGTTTAGAGCATTTCCGCTTTTTTCCGAATTGCGAAAACGCTCTATCCGTTTGTTTTTGCGCAATTCCGGACGCAAAACCGCTACGCACTTTTGCTGGAATTGCTCTAGGCCGGCCGGACGAGAATGTGCTTTTTCTTGCCGAGCGACAGCTTGATGACGCCGTCTGGCGTGACATCACCCGTGCCGATCACCTGACGATCGTCGCTGACAACAGCATCGTTGAGACGGACTGCACCATCTTTCAGGAACTGCCGCACCTTGCCGTTCGATTCGGCGAGACCAGCGCGTACGAACAGCGCGAGAACCCCGATGCCGCCCTCAAGCTCTGCCGTGGGCACATCGATGGACGGTAAGTTGGCTGCAAGCGCGCCTTCTTCGAAAGTCTTGCGGGCGGTCTCTGCCGCTTCTTCCGCTGCGGCACGTCCGTGCAGTGTCGCAGTGATTTCGGTCGCCAGGATCTTCTTGACCTCGTTGATCTCAGTGCCGGCAAGCTGCGAGAGGCGGGCGATCTCGCCCATCGGCAGCGTTGTGTAGAGCTTGAGGAAACGCGACACGTCGGCGTCCTCGGTATTGCGCCAATACTGCCAGAAGTCATAGGCCGACATCATGTCCGGGTTGAGCCAGATGGCACCGTTGACCGATTTGCCCATCTTGGCGCCTGAGGATGTGGTCAAGAGCGGCGAGGTCAGCGCGTAGAGCTGCGGCGTTCCCATGCGGTGGCCGAGATCGATACCGTTGATGATGTTGCCCCATTGATCAGATCCGCCCATCTGCAGGCGGCAACCGGTGCGCTTGTAGAGTTCGACGAAATCGTAGGCCTGCAGGATCATGTAGTTGAACTCGAGGAACGACAGCGACTGCTCGCGGTCGAGCCTCGTCTTGACGCTATCGAACGCCAGCATGCGATTGACCGAGAAATGACGGCCGACATCGCGCAGGAATTCCAGATAGTTGATGCCCAACAGCCAGTCGGCATTGTTGATCATCAGGGCATCTTTCGGCCCGTCGCCGTAGGTCAGGTAGTTGGAGAAGACCGATTTGATGCTGACGATGTTGGATGCGATGGTTTCCGGCATCATCAACTGGCGCGCCTCATCCTTGAAGGACGGGTCTCCGACCATGCCGGTGCCGCCACCCATCAGCGAGATCGGCTGATGACCGGTTGCCTGCATCCAGTGCAGCATCATGATCTGGATCAGGCCGCCGGCATGCAGGCTCGGCGCCGTCGGATCAAAGCCGATATAGGCCGTCACGGTTTCCTTGTTGAACAGAGCATCCAGTCCGGCATTGTCGGACGTCTGGTGGATGAAGCCGCGTTCGTGGAGGGTGTGAAGGAAATCGGACTTGAATTCGGACATGACCTGTCTCTTTCGGTGGGCTGTTTGGAGAAGAATGAGTGCTTGCTGGATATTTGCGCGGCGTTTAGCACTGTTTGGCGAAAAGTGCACGTGTTTGCATCGGGAATGTTTGCTTTGGAGTTGAGTGCGGGATGGCGCAGATGAAGACGGCGATCGGGCTGATGAGCGGTACCAGCATGGACGGGATCGACATTGCGCTCATTCGAACCGATGGCCGCGACAACGTCGAGCGCGGCCCGTTCATGGGGGTTTCCTACGAGCCGGCTTTCAGGGACCGGCTGAAGTTGGCATTGGACGAGGCACGCACGATGACCGGCAGGACGCAGCGGCCGGGCGACTTGGGCGCCATCGAGCGAAACCTGACGTTACGGCATGCCGTCGCGGTAAGTGATTTTCTCCATCGGAATGGGCTGTCGCCAGCCGATATAGACGTGATCGGATTTCACGGTCAGACCGTTCTTCATCGCCCGAATGAGGCGCTGACCGTGCAGTTGGGCGACGGCGCGCTGCTGGCGCAAATGACGGGCATCGCCGTCGTCCACGACATGCGCGCCAATGACATGGTACATGGCGGGCAGGGCGCACCTCTCATTCCTGTCTATCATGCCGCTCTTGCCCGAAGCGCCGGCCAAGCTGCGCCGCTGGTTTTCGTCAATATCGGCGGCATCTCCAATCTTACTTTCATTGGCACGCAAGGCGATATCGTCGCTTATGACAGCGGTCCGGGAAATACGCTGATCGATCAATGGGTCGAGACCCATACGGGCGGCGCCTACGATAAGGATGGCACGATCGCCAATGCTGGCAGGATCATTCCCGGGCTGGCAGAGCGTTATCTCGGCCACTCCTTTTTTTCATCCAACCAGCGCCGCTCGCTTGATCGCAACGACTTTTCACCGCCGGCCGATGCAGATGCCGACTTGGCGGACGGCGCCCGCACACTTGCGTATGTGACAGCAGCAGCCATTCTCAAATCGTCCAGACACCTGCCAGAGCAGCCCCGGACCCTTGTCATATGTGGGGGCGGGCGGCTCAATCCTGTCATCATGCACGACCTTCGCAGGCTTGGGGCAAAGGAGGATGTGACAGTTATTGTTGCAGAGGAGGCGGGGTTGGATGGTGATGCCATGGAGGCGGAAGCATGGGCTTATCTTGCCGTGCGTTCGCTTGAAGGATTGCCGCTGACATTTCCCGGGACGACGGGAGTAACAAAACCGGTCACCGGCGGCGTCTTCAACCCGGTTTTGGAACCTCTGCCGCAAACTCCAGATTAACGTTTCTTTTGCCGGACGCAGATACCATTCGCACGAATCTGGCAAGCCTTGAGGCCTGCGGAAGGGAACGCGCGGCGTGTGTGTTCTCGAAACGGACATATCGATGAACGGCGCGCTCTTCCTATTGACGGTCAATTTCCTGATAGCGCAGCTTTTTTGCGCTTTTTTCCTGGTTATCGCCAGGCGCAGCCGCATTCCGTCGGCCGGACGCTGGTTTGCTGCTGCATTTGCCGTTGCCTCGCTGTCGGCGGTCTTTGAGGTGATGATCCGCTATGGCGATTTCGACAGGCTTGCCAGCTTCGGGGCATTCAGCTCTTTGCTGAGTGCGCTGTTGATGATCCGCGTCGGGATTGGCCGCCTGTACGCGGTGCCGGCGAACATCTGGACCATCACGGCGCTTCTCTGTGCAGCACTGCCCCTCAACCTGACGATCTACGATTTGCCGCGGGGCACATTTGCCCATTCGCTCGGCTACCAGCTGCCGTTCGCGATTGCGGAACTGATCTGCGCGGTGGCGGTCTACCGGTCCGGGCGACGCGAGACAGCCGACCGGATCCTCATGGGATTGCTGCTGATCACGGCGGCGAATTTTGCCAGCAAGGTCTATTTTGCGGTCAAATTCAGCGGCGGTGACACAGCGCAGGCCTATCTCGGCAGCACCTACGCACTGGTCTCCCAGAGCCTCAGTGCCGTTCTGGTCGTTTCGACAGGGCTGACATTGCTGGCGGTCATCGTCGTTGAGATCATGGACGACGCCAAGGCGAACTCCGAAATCGATCCTTTGTCGGGGCTGTTGAACCGGCGTGGTTTCGACGCAAGAGTGAGCCAGATCCTTGCCCGCCCGATGTCCGCTTATCCGCATAGCGTGATTGTCTGCGATCTCGATCATTTCAAAGTCGTGAACGACACGTATGGGCATGCTGCAGGCGATCAGGTGATCCTGGCCTTTGGCCGGATGATTGCGGGGCATGCGCCGCCGGAGGCAATCTGCGCGCGTTTCGGCGGCGAGGAGTTTGCCATCTTCCTGCCATCGACCGGCGAGGCAACGGGTTACCTGTTTGCACAGGGGCTTCGAAACAGCTTTTCATCGCTTGCGATTATCGGATTGCCGGACACAGTCCGCCTGTCGGCCAGTTTTGGCGTTTGCGCGCTGGCTGCACCGGGTGACAATATCGTTGATACGATCAAGGGTGCAGATGCTGCGCTCTATGATGCCAAGAAGAGCGGCCGCAACCGGGTAAACCGCGCCGGGCATGCGATATCCTCCAACGCGGAGGGGTGGCAGGCGCAGGCCTGATACCCCTGTTTATGTTCAGGTAAGCGGCTGCCGGGGCACAAGGCAAGCGTCCCGGCAAGCTTGAAAATCAAGTTATAGTTTGAAACTGTGCCTTGCCTTCATGCAGGAAGCACGCCTTGGAGAAGAGGCTCATATCGACGCGATTGGGCAGGCGGATGTCCTGCAAGTCCGGCAGTGGTTTGCTTTCCGGATCATAGGAGCGATCGATCTGGGACAGAAAGGCGAGAATAATACCGGCCTTTCGTGCAAAGGCTTGAAGAGCGCCGAGTTGTTCTGAAAGCACGGGCTTGTTTCTACGCTGGTCGAGGATTTGCAGATAATCGATGACCGCGACCGTTCCGCGCGGGGCTTCTGCAAGATGGCGGATGATGTAGCCGGCGCAGATATCGTCGTCCGTGACGATCTCCAGTGCTTCGCCAAGGCCGGGTGTTTCGCCTTCCAGCGTGCGGATACGCTGCTTGGTTTCTTGCTCGGTATATTCCAGGGTGAAGAATACGCTCCTCCTACCGTCGCTGATGGCATCGAGCAGGAGTTTTAGGCCCAACAGTGTCTTGCCGTGTCCGGGACGGGCGCCCAGCAGCACGATGTCTCCATCAGAGAGCCGGGAGAGGATGTCTCTTTCGCCGGAACTCCGCGCAACTTGCACAGCAAGCAGGCTCCAGCCTGCAAAACCTTCTTCGCGCGCTATGCGGTCCAAGGCGGCATGCAGGGGGATTTTTTCATCCCGGGCCAGCAGTTTGGCCCGGCGTTTCAGTTGGTAGATCGGCGCGGATAGCCTCATTGCGGAACCTCCATTACGAGCAGGAAACGCAATCCCTCCTTATGCGGCGCTCGAACAGATGGCTCGATGAGTGAAATACCCCGTATGAACGATACTTCCCCGATCGGAGGGAGGAGGCGCGGGCCAAGCCTGTGCCCTGATCAATACCGCGAGTCGAAGATGGTAACAAGGAGGAGGCACTGTGTCGCCTATGGCCGGTTCGCGGCGTGAGCGGGCGGAACCCGCCGTTCGGCGGCCTCGCAAAAAATGGCACTCTGCGGCGGTCGAGCACGCAGAATGCCATTCGAAAGTACCAGGCCAGAAAACCGGCCCCTGCTTTATTAACGAATACGCTTTGCCGCTGGTTCCGGCGTCAGTTCGCCGTTCAGCCGCCGGTCGAGGTAATCCTCGCATTCGGCCATCAGCGTATCGACCTGGCCGCTGAAGAAGTGGTTTGCACCCGGCACGGTCTTATGCGTGATGAGGATACCCTTCTGCGCCTTCAGCTTGTCGACGAGAGTGTTGACGTCCTTTTCCGGGGCCACCTTGTCGAGATCGCCGTTGATGATCAGGCCGGACGACGGGCAGGGTGCCAGGAACGAGAAGTCATAGGTGTTCGGCTGCGGCGCAATCGACATGAAACCTTCGATTTCCGGGCGGCGCATCAAAAGCTGCATGCCGATCCACGAGCCGAAGGAATAGCCTGCGACCCAGCAGCTCTTCGAATCAGGATGCATGCTCTGCACCCAGTCGAGCGCCGAAGCGGCGTCCGACAGTTCGCCGGCGCCATGGTCGAATTCGCCCTGGCTGCGGCCGATCGAGCGGAAATTGAAACGGAGCGTGGTAAAGCCGCGCTTCTGGAACATGTAGAACAGCTGGTAGACGATCTGGTTGTTCATCGTGCCGCCAAACTGCGGATGCGGATGCAGGACGATGGCGATTGGGGCGTTCTTCTGCTTGGACGGCTGGTAACGGCCTTCGAGGCGACCGGCCGGTCCGTTGAAGATGATTTCGGGCATTGGCTCTCCGGGCTTGATTCTGGGACTAAAAACCGTTTCAGCGATGATGCAGTCTTGACGAAAGCAGTCAGCTTTTCTAAAACCAGTTTAGAACCATTCAAAACTTTGACACGGACTTTCCGTGGCGAGTGCTGTCTCTTACGGCAAGCGAAGCGAAAAATTCAAGGAAAATGCACCGGCCGCATGCCTTTACATGGCAGCCGGTTCATCTTTGGCAAGGGAATATGGGACAAGAGCGCGTCTATATGGACTGGAATGCCACCGCGCCGCTCTTGCCGGCCGCGCGCGAGGCGTGCCTTGATGCGCTTGATCTGCCCGGCAACCCATCCTCGGTGCATGGCGAAGGCCGGAAAATTCGCACGTTGATCGAAAATGCCCGCCGCGATGTCGCCGCCCTTTGTGGGGCTGCGGCTTCCAGCGTGACCTTTACCAGCGGCGCGACAGAAGCGGCCAATTGGGTGTTGACGCCCGATTTTCGCATGGGCAAGACGCCGCTGACCATCGGCCATCTCTATATCTCCGCGATCGAGCATCCGGCCGTTCGCGAAGGCGGGCGTTTCGCCAAGGCCGATGTCAGCGAGATTGCGGTGACGCCGGCGGGTGCCATCGATCTGGCCGAACTCGAAGCGGCATTGGCCGCTCATGACCGCCAATCCGGCCTGCCGATGGTTGCAGTGATGCTGGCCAATAACGAGACGGGCATTGTCCAGCCGATCGGTGAGGTGTCCCGCTTGGTCAAGGCGGCTGGTGGCATCCTTGTCGTTGATGCGGTTCAGGCTGCCGGACGCTTGCCGTTGTCGATCGAGGCGCTTGGTGCGGACTTCCTGATCATTTCGTCCCACAAGATCGGTGGGCCGAAGGGGGCGGGCGCATTGCTGGCACGCGGCGAAATCCTGATGCCTACGGCGCTGGTCCGGGGTGGCGGGCAGGAAAAGGGGCATCGCTCCGGAACGGAAAATCCTGCCGCGATTGCCGGATTTGGTGCTGCGGCCCGGTTTGCGGCTGATAATCTCAGCGAGCGGATGATAGCGGTTTCGGCGCTGCGCGAAAAGCTGGAGACAGCGATGATTGCAGCAGCACCGGACGTCATCATCCATGGCCAGGGCGGCGATCGCATCGGCAATACGTGCTTCTTCACGCTGCCGGGCCTGAAGTCCGAGACCGGACAGATCGCCTTCGATCTCGAGGGTGTCGCACTTTCGGCTGGTTCCGCCTGCTCGTCCGGCAAAGTCGGCCAGAGTTACGTTCTGTCGGCGATGGGGCATGATCCGCGCCATGGTGCGCTGCGGATTTCGATAGGGCCGTCAACGACGGAAGCCGACATAGAACGGTGTGCCGAGGTCTTTGCCAAAGTCGCGGCGCGGCGCAGGCTTGCAGGTACTGCGGCTTGACTCTGAATTAAATTGCGGAAATTGAATTTTCCGCTTGGCAAACGGGGTGAAAATGTCCCTTAAGCCCACTACATAGGCGGTACAACGAAGATTGTATCGTACTGACAAGCTGCCGGACCTTGTATCCGGCGAGATTGGAGAACGAGATGGCTGCTGTGCAGGAAACAATCGATCAGGTCGCCCTGATCGATGTGGACCAGTACAAATACGGGTTTGAGACGACGATCGAAATGGACAAGGCACCCAAGGGCCTGTCCGAAGACATCATCCGTTTCATTTCGGCAAAGAAAAACGAACCGGACTGGATGCTCGAATGGCGTCTGGAAGCGTATCAGCGCTGGCTGACGCTGGAAGAGCCGACCTGGGCGCGCGTCAACTATCCGAAGATCGATTTTAACGAGATCTACTTTTACGCGGCGCCGAAGAGCACGCCCGGCCCGACGTCGATCGACGACGTCGATCCGGAGCTTCTGCGGGTCTACGAAAAGCTCGGCATCCCGTTGCGCGAGCAGGAAATTCTGGCCGGCGTGAAAACGCCGCGTATTGCCGTCGATGCCGTGTTCGATTCCGTTTCGGTCGTCACGACCTTCAAGGAAGAGCTGAAAAAGGCCGGCGTGATCTTCATGTCGATCTCGGAAGCCATCCGCGAACATCCGGATCTGGTGAAGAAATATCTCGGCACCGTCGTTCCGACCACCGACAACTACTATGCGACGCTGAACTGCGCCGTCTTCACGGATGGATCGTTCGTCTACATCCCCAAGGGCGTTCGTTGCCCGATGGAACTGTCGACCTATTTCCGCATCAACGAGAAGGGCACCGGCCAGTTCGAACGGACGCTGATCATCGCGGAAGAGGGCGCCTACGTCTCCTATCTCGAAGGCTGCACGGCGCCGCAGCGCGACGAAAACCAGCTGCATGCGGCGGTTGTCGAGCTCGTTGCGCTTGACGATGCCGAAATCAAGTATTCCACAGTCCAGAACTGGTATCCGGGCGACAAGGACGGCAAGGGCGGCATCTACAACTTCGTTACCAAGCGTGGCGATTGCCGTGGCAAGAACTCGAAGATTTCGTGGACGCAGGTCGAAACCGGCTCGGCGATCACCTGGAAATACCCGTCCTGCATCCTGCGTGGCGATGGTTCGCGCGGCGAATTCTACTCGATCGCGGTCTCCAACGGTCATCAGCAGATTGATAGCGGCACCAAGATGATCCATCTCGGCAAGAACACCTCGAGCCGGATCGTCTCCAAGGGTATTGCCGCCGGCTTCAGCCAGAACACCTATCGCGGCCAGGTCTCGACCCACCGCAAGGCGGAAAACGCCCGTAATTTCACCCAGTGCGATTCACTCCTGATCGGCGACAAGTGCGGCGCTCATACGGTGCCCTATATCGAGGCACGCAATTCCTCGGCCCAGTTCGAGCATGAAGCGACGACCTCGAAGATTTCCGAAGACCAGCTGTTCTACTGCTTGCAGCGCGGCATTCCGACGGAAGCGGCGATCGCACTGATCGTCAACGGCTTCGTCAAGGAAGTCATCCAGGAACTGCCGATGGAATTTGCGGTCGAAGCGCAAAAACTGATCGGGATTTCGCTGGAAGGTAGCGTGGGCTAATCGGGATTGTATTTTGGCCGGGTCAAAAGACATGACGCTGGGAATGAAGATGATGGTGTTCATCATTTTCGTTTCCGTGACGGGTCTCTTCCTCGGCTTTGCCGGATGGGTGTTTGACTGGCAGATCGCAAAGACTTTGGGAATTGTTTCCGGGGGCATTTTGGCGGTTGTCTTTTGGCTCAGCTCCGGCGTTAGAAATGAGACGCTAGATCGCTTCCTTCGCGGAAGAAAAGAAGATTGAGAGAAACTACGATGCTTGAAATCAGAAACCTCCATGCCCGTATCGCCGAAGATGGCACCGAGATCATCCGGGGTCTGAACCTCACCGTGAAGGCCGGCGAAGTGGCTGCCATCATGGGTCCGAACGGCTCCGGCAAGTCGACGCTGTCCTACATACTGTCGGGCCGCAGCGATTACGAAGTCACCGAAGGCGACATCCTCTACAATGGCGAGAGCATTCTTGAGCTCGACCCTTCGGAGCGTGCTGCCAAGGGTATCTTCCTTGCCTTCCAGTATCCGGTCGAAATCCCGGGCGTTGCGACCATGCAGTTCCTGAAGGTCGCTTTGAACGAGCAGCGGAAGTTCCGCGGCGAAGCCGAGCTTTCGACGCCGGATTTTATCCGCCGTGTCAAGGAAGCCGCCGCCCAGCTGCAGATCAACCCGGATATGCTGAAGCGTCCGCTGAATGTCGGATTCTCCGGCGGCGAGAAGAAGCGCGCCGAGATCCTGCAGATGGCGCTGCTTGAGCCAAAGCTGTGCATTCTCGACGAAACCGATAGCGGCCTCGACATCGACGCACTGAAGATCGTTGCAGACGGCGTCAACGCGCTGCGCTCGCCGGATCGCGCCGTGATCGTCATCACCCACTATCAGCGGCTGCTTGAATATATCGTGCCGGACACCGTCCACGTTCTTTACAAGGGCCAGGTCATCAAGTCCGGCGACAAGTCGCTGGCGCTTGATCTTGAAGCCAATGGGTATGCCGACATCATCGATGCGGCGGCTTGAGGAGTACCGGGATGAACATGCAAACGGCAATCACGATGACAGCCGCCGAGACGGCCCTCGTCGATGCCTATACTGCCCAGATCGGTGAACTGCCCGGCGAAGGCGCTGTCCTGTCGGCCCGTGACACTCTTTTGGCTGACCTGAAGAAACAGGGTCTACCGACACGCCGGGTCGAATCCTGGCACTACACGGACCTGCGGGCCCTGCTGCGCAGCGTTCCTGACTTTGACCCAACGTCGTTTGCCGAAAAGGTCGATCCGCTGGTTCCCGGCTCCTCGGTTCTGGCCGTTCTCAACGGCAAGGCCGATACGAAAAACCTTCCGGCCGGCGTCAATGTGCGCTCCTATGCCGAAAGCCTGATCGATGGCGTCGCCGCTGCCGATCTGGTCGAACGCGATCAGGACGACGCCATCGGACGGATCAATGGCAGCTTCGTGCGCGACGGTTTCGAGATCGAGGTGCCTGAGGGCACCGAGCTTGAACAACCGCTGGAACTGCAACTGGTGCAGAGCGCCGGCCAGAGCCATTCCCGCTTCCCGGTTACGTTCGGTGCGAATTCGAAGGCCACGGTCATCGAGCGCCATCTATCGGTCAGCGATGCCGCCAGCCTTGTGACTGTGGTGAGCGACCTGATCCTCGATGACGGCGCCGAGATCACCTGGATCATCCTGCAGCAGCAGGGTGCAAGCGACAGCCACCTGGCCCAGGTCAATTTCGACCTTGGCACCAATGCCAAGCTGCGGCTGTTCATCATCAATGCCGGTGGCAAGCTGGTGCGCCAGGAAGTGCATGGCGTCACGACGGGCGAAGGTGCGGATTTCAAGCTGCGCGGAATCAATCTGCTGGGCGGTGAAACGCATACCGACGTGACATTCACGCTCGGCCATGACGTGCCGAACACGACATCGACCGAAATTCTCCGCAACGTGCTGTTCGATCGCGCCAAGGGTGTGTTCCAGGGGCAGATCCGGGTTGCTCCGGATGCGCAGAAGACTGACGCGAAGATGGCGTGCAACACGCTGCTTCTTTCCGACGATGCCGATTTTTCGGCAAAGCCGGAGCTGGAAATCTTTGCCGACGACGTTCAGTGCGGCCATGGCGCCACCGTCATCGACATCAACCCGACGCATCTCTACTACCTGCGCGCCCGCGGCATTCCTGAAAACAAGGCACGCGCCATGCTGGTCAATGCCTTTGTTGATGAGATCGTCGAGGAACTCGAACATGAAGGCCTGATCGAGACTCTGGAAACGATCATCGCCGCCTGGCTCGAAAAGCACGCCTGATTGGATCGCTGACATGGAACACACGGTGCCGGTGCCGGCCTATGACGTCGAAGCGATCCGCAGGGATTTTCCGATCCTGTCGCGGACCGTCTACGGCAAGCCGCTGGTCTATCTCGACAACGGCGCCTCGGCACAGAAGCCGCAGGTGGTCATCGACGCCGTTGCCCATGCCTATTCCAACGAATATGCCAACGTCCATCGCGGCCTGCACTTCCTATCGAACGCAGCCACCGATGCTTACGAGGGCGCGCGTGAAAAAGTGCACCGGTTCCTGAACGCGCCATCGGTCGACAACATCATCTTCACAAAATCCTCGACCGAGGCGATCAACACGGTCGCCTATGGCTATGGCATGCCCAAGATCGGTGATGGCGACGAGATCGTCATCTCGATCATGGAGCATCATTCCAATATCGTGCCGTGGCATTTCATCCGTGAACGCCAGGGCGCCAAGCTCGTCTGGGCTCCGGTCGATGATCAGGGCGCGTTCCATCTCGACGATTTCGTCAAATGCCTGACCGACAAGACCAAGCTGATCGCCATCACCCATATGTCGAATGCGCTTGGCACCGTCGTTCCGGTTAAGGAAATCTGCCGGATCGCCCGCGAGCGCGGCATCCCGGTGCTGGTCGATGGCAGCCAGGCCGCCGTTCACATGCCGGTCGATGTGCAGGATATCGATTGCGACTGGTATGTGATGACAGGCCACAAGCTCTACGGTCCGTCCGGCATCGGCGTGCTCTACGGCAAGATGGACCGTCTGAAGGACATGCGCCCGTTCATGGGCGGCGGCGAGATGATCGTAGAGGTAACGGAAGATGCGGTTACCTACAACGAACCGCCGCACCGTTTCGAGGCCGGCACACCGCCGATCGTCCAGGCGATCGGCCTCGGCTACGCGCTGGATTATATGGACAATATCGGCCGGGCCGCGATTGCTGCCCATGAAGCCGATCTGGCTGCCTATGCGCATGAGCGCCTGTCATCCGTCAATTCAATGCGCATCATCGGGACGGCACCGGGCAAAGGTGGTATCTTCTCCTTCGAACTTGAAGGTATCCATGCCCATGATGTGTCGATGGTGATCGACCGGGCAGGAGTTGCTGTCAGGGCAGGAACACATTGCGCCCAGCCGCTCTTGAAACGCTTCGGCGTGACCT
Source organism: Hyphomicrobiales bacterium (assembly GCA_900468065.1). GTDB lineage: Bacteria > Pseudomonadota > Alphaproteobacteria > Rhizobiales > Rhizobiaceae > Pararhizobium. The sequence continues at coordinate 50,120 of UBTA01000062.1, forward strand.
CCACATGCCGGGCATCCTTTGGCCTCTACAATACGCGGGCCGAAGTCGACGTGCTGGTGGATGCGCTGGAGCAAGCCCGCAAATTCTTTGCGTAAGGACATAAGCCGATGAGCCTTGATACGACTGAAAACAAGATCGACGTTCGCGAAGGGATTGTTCATTCCGCCATTCCGGCGGACGAACTGGCGCGTCTGAGCGACGATGTCATCTCTGCGCTGAAGACGGTCTACGACCCGGAAATTCCGTCCGACATTTTCGAACTCGGGCTGATCTACAAGATCGACATCGAAGACGACCGCATGGTCAAGATCGCCATGACGCTGACGGCACCCGGCTGCCCTGTCGCCGGCGAGATGCCGGGCTGGGTTGAAAACGCTGTCGGTGCGGTCGAAGGCGTGTCCGGCGTCGAAGTGTCGATGACCTTCGATCCGCCGTGGACACCGGACCGCATGTCGGAAGAGGCGCAGGTTGCCGTCGGCTGGTACTGATCACGTATTGATCCCTTAACCGCCGCGCATTACATTCTGGACTCGGAAAGCATCAGGCCTTGAACCTGATTGTTACAAGGAGAACGGCCTATGGGCTTTGCAGTCATGAGTTTGAGCGATGCGGCGGCTGGCCGCGTCCAGGCGATCGTCGAAAATGCCGGTGGCGATGCCCTGGGCATTCGCGTCGGGATCAAGAAGGGCGGATGTGCCGGTATGGAATACGCCATCGACATGGTGACCGCGCCGAACCCAAAGGACGATCTGGTCGAACATCAGGGCGCCAAGGTCTGGGTTGCTCCCGAAGCCGTGCTCTATCTGCTCGGAACCCGGATGGATTTTGAAGTCACGACGCTCCGCTCGGGCTTTACCTTCAACAACCCGAACCAGACATCGGCCTGTGGCTGCGGCGAATCCGTCGAGCTGAAGCCCGCCGATCTTGCGGCACTCGCAGCAAAAGACGATGCGGTCGTTCGCGCCACCTAGGCATCTCGCCGCCGTGGTGCGGCCTATATCTGGGGTTCGCAAAGAGACTGGTTTGCCCCAGTCTCTTTTTCTGTTTTTATATCTCTGTAAATATGGGGCGGAGCGTGACCAAATAACCGATGACGGCGTCGCAGACTGATTTCGTTAAAGCGATCTATTATGCTTTTCCTTCTCCCGTCATCTTTGTCGATGCCGATCGCATTATTCTGTCCGTTAATGCCGCCGCTATCGAGCAGTTCGGCTATGCCGCCGATGAAATGATCGGTGGTTCGATACAACGGCTCTATGCCAGCGACCATGACTTTGAAGCAGCTGTTTTCCACACAGTGGAGCAACTTGAAAACACACAATTTTCCGAAGGCATCTACCGCTACCGCCGCCGCAACGGTACGAAGTTCAATGCCCGGTTGCGGGTGGCGCCGGTTATCGGTGCGGACGGTACGACATGTGGTTTTGCCGGTATCGTTCACGATATCTCCGACTATCTCGAACTTGACCGCGAGCGCCGGAAAGCCAGCGAAATTCTCGACACTGCGCTGCAGGCCATTCCGGAAGGATTTGCAATCTTCGACGCGGAAGAGCGGATCATCGTCTACAACGATGCCTATAGGCGGATCTGTGGTGCTGCGGGACCGAGCCTGAAAATAGGCATGACCGCCGAAGAGATCATGCTTGCCGTCTACGAGGTGGGATATTACCCCAATGCCCCCATCGGATCACCGCAGGCCAAGGCGTGGCTCGCGAACCGGATGCGCGCCTTTCGCAATCCGGGCGGCGACAACCAGATCTTCGAATACGGCGATGGCCGCTGGCTGCGTGTCGAGGACTTCAAGACGCGCGACGGCAATACCGTAGCACTTCGTATCGACGTCACCGATTTGAAGCGGGCTGAGATTGCGCTCGATCGGCAAAGGCTGGAATATTATACACTGGTCCAGAATATCCCGGACTTCATCTGCCGTATTTCCCCCGATCTCAGATATACGTTCGTCAACGACCGGTATGCGCAGTTGGTCGGCATGGCGGCCGACGATCTCATTGGAAAACCGCTGCTCGATTTCGTTCCGGAAAAGGACCGTGAGAGCCTGGCCGGTGTGCTGAAAAACCTGTCGGTTCAGGAACCGCTTGCGGCGCGCGAACAACACCGGAAATTACCCGATGGCGCCGATCTCTGGCTGTTCTGGTCGAATATCGCGCTTTTCGATGGCGGTGAGCTGATCGAGTACGTCACTGTCGGCCGCAACATCACCGAACTGAAAGAACAGCAGCAGCGTATCGCCCAGCAGGGCGCTGAACTGCAGCGTAAGAACGACGCTCTCAACCAGTTTACCGGAACAGTGTCGCATGACCTGAAGGCGCCGTTGCGCCATATGTCGATGTTTTCCGAGATGATCGTCGAGGATGTGGCCAACGGCAATCACGATGAACTGCCTGTTTATGCCGGCCATCTGCGCCAGAGTGCGCGGCGGATGGACCAGCTGATCGACAGCCTTCTGGACTATGCCCAGATTGCCGACGAGATCGGCAGCTGGCAGATCGTCTCGATGACCGATGTTATTTCCGATACCATCCTCAATCTCGATAGTTTCATTCGAGAGGCCGGGGCCAGTATCGATGTTTCGGCTCTGCCACAGCTCAAAGGCGACCCGGAGCTCCTGAAACGGCTTTGCCAGAACCTGATCGGCAACGCCATCAAGTACCGCCGGGAAGACGTGAAACCGGTGATCCGGATTTATGCCGAAACAGACGGTGATGTCATCCGGATATTGTTCGAAGATAACGGCATTGGCGTCGATCCGCGTTTTTCCAGAAAGATTTTCGACGTTTTCCAGCGCCTGCACCGGGATGAATCCATCTACCCTGGTACGGGTATCGGACTGGCGCTGGCAAAACGGATCGCCGAGAGCCACGGCGGCTCCATCGCGCTTGACACGGCCTTCACCCACGGTGCTCGTTTCGTGGTGACGCTCCCCGAACCGAGGCAATCTGGCGGAAAGTAAGACGAGGGTGGACGGCGGTTCGCAGCGGCGCAGAGACGAAAAAGGGGCGCATCGAGCGCCCCTTTCGTTTTTTCGAACTTACTCTGCCGCCTCGGCATAATCTTCCAGCGGCGGGCAGGTGCAGACCAGATTGCGATCGCCGAACACGTTGTCGACCCGGTTGACCGGCGACCAGTACTTGTCGACGCGGAAGGCGCCCGGCGGGTAGCAGGCCTGTTCGCGCGAATAGGGACGATCCCATTCGCCGACCAGGTCTTCGACCGTGTGCGGGGCGTTCTTCAGCGGGTTGTTCACCCGGTCCATCTTACCGTCTTCGATCGCCTGCGCTTCGGCGCGGATGGCGAGCATGGCGTCGCAGAAGCGGTCGAGTTCGGCCTTGGTTTCCGATTCCGTCGGCTCGATCATCAGCGTGCCGGCCACCGGCCAGCTCATGGTGGGCGCGTGGAAGCCGCAGTCGATCAGCCGCTTGGCGACGTCATCCACCGTCACGCCAGCGCTATCGACCAGCGGACGGGTATCGATGATGCACTCATGCGCCACACGGCCCTTGGCCGACTTGTAAAGCACATCATAGGCGCCTTTCAGCCGGGCAGCGATGTAGTTGGCGTTGAGGATCGCCACCTTGGTCGCCTGCGTCAGGCCTTCGCCGCCCATCATCAGGCAGTAGCTCCAGGAAATCGGCAGGATGGAGGCCGAGCCGAAGGGGGCCGCCGACACCGCACCTTCGCCGCCATCGGTTTCCGGATGGCCGGGCAGGTAAGGGGCAAGATGTGCCTTGACGCCGATCGGTCCCATGCCCGGACCACCGCCGCCGTGGGGAATGCAGAAGGTCTTGTGCAGGTTGAGATGGCTGACGTCGGAGCCGATGTCGCCGGGGCGGGCAAGGCCGACCATGGCGTTCATGTTGGCGCCGTCGAGATAGACCTGGCCGCCATGCTTGTGAACGATGTCACAGACGTCGCGAACATTTTCTTCGAACACGCCATGGGTCGATGGATAAGTGATCATGCAGCACGAGAGGTTTTGCGCGTACTGCTCTGCTTTTGCACGGAAATCTCCCATGTCTATATCGCCGTTGTCGCTGACCTTGACGACGACGACTTTCATGCCGGCCATCTGGGCGGACGCCGGATTGGTGCCGTGTGCGGAGGTTGGGATCAGGCAGACATCGCGATGGTCGTCGCCATTGGCGCGGTGATAGGCACGGATGGTCAGAAGTCCGGCATATTCGCCCTGCGCGCCGGAATTCGGCTGCATCGACACCGCATCATAACCGGTGATCTGGCAGAGCTTCTGGCTGAGGTCGGTGATCATGTGGCGATAACCTTCGGCCTGGTCTGCCGGCACGAAGGGGTGGATTTCGGAAAATTCCGGCCAGGTGATCGGCAGCATTTCTGCTGTGGCGTTCAGCTTCATCGTGCAGGAACCGAGCGGGATCATTGAGCGGTCGAGCGCCAGGTCCCGGTCTGACAGACGGCGGATATAGCGGGTCATTTCGCTTTCCGCACGGTTCATGTGGAAGATCGGATGGGTTAGATATTCGCTGGTGCGCAAAAGCGTTTCGGGCAGCCGGTAACCGGCCTCGAAATCCTCGACCTTGAAATCACCGCCAAACGCCCGCCAGACGGCTTCCAGCGTGACCGGCCGCGAGCGCTCATCAAGGCTGATGCCGATCTTGGTGGCGCCGATGCGGCGAAGGTTGACCTCTTCCGCCACGGCCGTCTTCAGAATGATCCCCTGCAGCTTGCCGACATCGACGGTGACCGTGTCGAAGAACACATCCGGCTCGACCTTGTAGCCGAGTTTTTCCAGGCCAAGCGCCAGAAGGACGGCCTTCTGGTGGACGCTCTGGGCGATGGCCTTGATGCCCTTGGGGCCGTGGAAGACGGCATACATCGAGGCCATGACGGCGAGCAGGACCTGCGCGGTGCAGATGTTCGACGTCGCCTTTTCGCGGCGGATGTGCTGTTCGCGGGTCTGCAGCGACAGCCGGTAGGCGCGGTTGCCGCGGCTATCCTGCGAAACGCCGACCAGACGCCCGGGCATCGAGCGCTTGTAAGCGTCCTTGACCGCCATGTAGGCCGCGTGAGGGCCACCGTAGCCGACGGGAACGCCAAAACGCTGGGTGCAGCCGATGGCGATATCGGCGCCCATTTCGCCGGGGGATTTCAACAGCGCCAGTGCCAGCGGATCGGCAGCAACCGTGGCGATTGCCCCCGTCTGGTGCAGGAGCGCAATCAGGCCGGTGAAATCGTGAACGTGACCATAGGTGCCCGGATACTGGAAGATTGCGCCGAAGACATCGACCGGATCGAGATCGATGAACGGGTTGCCGATGACGATCGACCAGCCAAGCGGCTCGGCGCGGGTCTTCAGAAGCGCAATGGTCTGTGGGTGGCAGTTTTCATCAACGAAGAAGGCCTTGGCTTTGGATTTTGCCACGCGTTCAGCCATGGCCATTGCTTCGGCGGCGGCCGTTGCCTCGTCGAGCAACGAGGCGTTGGCGACGTCGAGACCGGTCAGGTCGCAGACCATCGTCTGGTAGTTAAGCAAAGCCTCGAGGCGGCCCTGGCTGATTTCCGGCTGGTAGGGCGTGTAGGCCGTGTACCAGGCGGGATTTTCGAGGATGTTGCGCTGGATAACCGGCGGCGTGATCGTGCCGTAATAGCCCTGGCCGATCAGCGAGACGAGCTTCTTGTTGCGGTTTGCCGTTTCGCGCATCTTGTCGAGCGCCTCGCGTTCGGTCATGGCAGCGCCCCAGGCAAGCGGGGACTTCTGGCGGATCGACGGCGGAACCGTGTCGTCGATCATAGCATCGAGGCTGGGATAGCCGATGACCTTGAGCATCGCCGTCATTTCATCGGGCGAGGGGCCGATATGACGCCGGTTGGCGAAGTCATACGGCTTGTAGTCGGTAAAGGTGAAATCCTTCGGCATGCTCATCAGGCAATCAGCTCCTTGTAGGCAGCTTCGTCCAGAAGGGCATTGACAGCCGACGGATCGGAAAGCTTCAGCTTGAAGAACCAGCCGGCACCCTGCGGGTCGCTGTTGACCAGAGCCGGATCATCGACGATCGCCTGATTGCTCTCGACGATCTCGCCATCCAGTGGACAATAGACGTCGGAAGCTGCCTTGACGGATTCGACGGTGGCGGCAGTTGCGCCCTTGTCGAGCGCGGTACCGGCTTCCGGCAGTTCCACGAAGACGAGGTCGCCAAGCTGTTCGGCTGCGTGCGCAGTAATGCCGACGGTTGCGACATCACCCTCGATTTTCAGCCACTCGTGTTCATCGGTAAATTTCAGCATGGGGTTCAACTCCTGATCAGCGTTTGTAGGTCGGGGTGACGAAGGGAAGGGCGGAGACGGTGACGGCCAAATATTTGCCGCGGACCTCCGCGAAAAGCTGTGTGCCATTGGCGGTGTGGGCTTTGTCGACATAGCCCATGGCGACGGGATGATCCGCACTCGGGCCAAAGCCGCCGGAGGTGACGGCGCCAACCGGCACCTTGCCTTCGGCATCGGCAAACAGCGGCGCACCGCCGCGCACCGGGGCCTTGCCTTCCGGCTTCAAGCCGACACGGCGGCGGCCGGCACCATCGGCGAACTGGCGCAGAATGACATCGGCGCCCGGGAAGCCGCCTTCGCGGGAACCGCCGGCACGGCGTGCCTTCTGCATCGCCCATTCGAGGCCTGCCTCAACCGGTGTCGTCGTGGTGTCGATATCATTGCCATAAAGACACAGGCCTGCTTCGAGACGCAGCGAATCGCGGGCGCCAAGGCCGATCGGCATGACATCGGGATGCTCGAGTATCCGGCACGTGACGTCCTCGGCCGAGGCGGCCGGAATCGAGATTTCAAAGCCGTCCTCGCCGGTATAGCCTGAGCGCGAGATGATACAGGGCACATCATGCAAGGCAGCTTCCGCCACATCCATGAAGCGCATGGTGGCGATATCGGCCCAGAGTTCGGCAAGCACGCATTCGGCGCGCGGCCCCTGCAGGGCGATCAGTGCGCGGTCGTCGAGCAAGGTCAGTTCGCAGGTCTCGCCGAGATGCTTTTGCATATGGGCAAAATCGGCCTCCTTGCAGGAGGCATTGACGACCAGGAACAGATGGTCGCCGCGATTGGCGATCATCAAGTCATCCAGGATATTGCCGTTGCCGTCGGTAAAAAGTCCGTAGCGCTGTCGGCCCTCGGCAAGGCCGAGCACATCGACGGGCACCAGTTTTTCCAGCGCCAGCGCGGCATCCTCGATCCGGCCGGATTTTGGCCGCAGGATCACCTGTCCCATGTGGGAGACATCGAACAGACCGGCGGCGGAGCGGGTGTGGAGATGCTCCTTCATCACGCCGGCTGGATATTGCACCGGCATGTCGTAGCCGGCAAACGGCACCATGCGGGCACCATGCGACACGTGCAACGCATGCAGCGGCGTCTGTTTCAATGGGGAATGTTCGTTCAAGTCCGGCCTCCAGGTCTGGCGCGACGCGCCGGCTCATCTCCACGGCGCATTTTATGCGTCGTTTCCTCGAGCCCCCTCTGTCCCTTTGCCTGAGATTGTTATCCCTTCGGCGAGCGGAAATGCTTCTCTCCAGAGTCCTACCGGCACCTTGCTGGTCCTTTGGCCTGAGAGTTTCCGGGGCGGTTGCTCCTTCGGCACCGGTGTTACCCGGATTCTCCCAACAAGATCGATTTCAGATAACGGCGATGCCGACTGCTTGGCAAGCGCAAAATGTCGCGCCCGAACAGATTTTTGTCGTGGCTGTTTTACCCGCACGAACTGGCGCAGAAAATCAGCCTTTGCTTTTTTCTCGCCCAGGGGATAACGCAATTCGCGGAGACGGAGATCATCAATGGCGAGAGCCGGGCGACAGATGCGGGTGACGGTGCGGGTGCTTTCAGCGCTGGCGCTGCTGTTCCTGTCCTTTGCCCACCAGCCGGCGTTCGCCCGCCAGATCAGCCCTTCGATGGCAGCGGAGTATCTGCTGCCGGACGGAACAATCGGCGATATCTGCTTCGGCATGGATGGTATCGACGGCAAGGAGCACGGCTCTTCGCATGAGGCCATGGCGCCGGTTTGCGATTATTGCCGGCTGGCGGCATCCATTGCCCTGCCATCGCCCCCGGGCGACGGCTATCTGGCGATCCGCCTTGCTGCGCTTTCTGACAGCAGGCCGGATTTTCCTGCGCTTTTCGTTTCGTATCCCCGCCTTATGCCGCAATCGCGCGCGCCTCCGATCTTGCTCTGACAGCTTCGCCACGGGCGATTTTTCAGACCTTCAGAGCATTCAGCCGCCTGACGCGGCATTGACCGTCCTGCCGTGCGCGGCAGGCTCCGGTCCGGAGACAGATCGATGACACAGACTAGAACAACACTCCTTGCACTCGCATTTTCACTGGGTGCTGCCGCCTCAGCCCGTGCGCATGCTTCGTTCGAAACCGATGAAGTGGCATCCGAAAGCAGCTTCAAGGCCGTGCTGCAGATTCCGCATGGCTGCGACGGCAAGGCGACCACCGAGGTACAGGTCAAGCTGCCGGAGGGCTTCGTTTTTGCGAAGCCGCAGCCCAAGGCCGGCTGGGAGCTTGAGATCATCAAGGGCGATTACCAGAAGAGCTATGACAATCACGGAAAGACGGTAACGTCCGGTCCGCTGGAAATCCGCTGGAAGAACGGCAACCTGTCGGACGACTATTACGACACCTTCGTCATCAGCGGCAAAATCTCGGGCTTCGACAAGGACACGCAGATCGCCTTCCCGGTGACGCAGTTGTGCGGCACTTCTGACAAGGTCGTCTGGGACGAGATTGCTGCTGAGGGTCAGAGCGCGCATTCGCTGGAACACCCGGCCCCGACAGTGACGGTGACGCCTGCCCAGGCCGGCGGCCACGATCATCATGACATGGCGGCGATGGCTGGCATGGGCGCAACCGATGGCGCCTCGGTCAAGGCCGGATCGCTGGAAATTTCCGGCGGTGCGGTCAAGGCGATGTTGCCGGGCGCAAAAGTGGGCGGTGGCGGCTTCGTCATCAAGAATGAAGGTGGAGAAGACGACACATTGCTTTCGGTCGAGAGCCCCGCCGCGGGCCGCGTCGAGTTGCATGAGATGACCATGCAGAACGACGTGATGAAGATGCGCAAGCTGGAGAGCGGCATTGCCATTCTGGCCGGCGAAACCGTCACGCTTCAATCTGGCGGCCTGCACCTGATGTTCATGGATGTGAAGAAGCCTTTCGCCGAAGGTGACAGCATCCCGGTGACGCTGACCTTCGAGAAGTCGGGCAAGGTGGATTACATGCTTTCCGTCGGCAACGCCTCTGGCGGCGCTCACAAGCACAAGTAAAGTCTGCCGATTTTTGCGGGGGCGCATGACGGCGCAGGAAACTGCGCCGTTACGTTTGACCCGCATGCTGTTTGGCTGGGTTAGTTGTCTGTCGCTTCGTCGTCCGGGGTCAATGCCTCGTCGCTCTCATCGGTTTCCGGGTCGTCCGGGCCGAACTCCATGTAGCGGCGGACCGCTTCGCCACGGGTGCCTTGGGGCAGGCGGCCGTTGGAACTCATCAGCATCAGGGACAGCGCGGTTGGGCTGCGAAGGGCAGCAACCGAGGCGTGGGTGTTCGCCGCGTCATCTTTTGGCCGCGCGGAAAGCAGGGTGATCGCCTCGTCGGTCGGGCCATCGCCGCTGACGCGGGCGGACGGCTTGATGGCTTGCGCCGCGTAAGCCGCCGTGTTGGCTGACATGGTAACGACCAGGGTCATGGACGATCTGCCCGTGCCGGGCACTCCTTCGGATGTGGCAATCGATCCTTTTTATCCCGGCCGCCGTTTCATCCCGGTGAAATTTCGCGCTGGCATTTAAGGCAAATCCTATCGATCATCCGATGGAAAAAGGGGGCGCAGACCGCCGGGGAAAGCGCGCGCCCCAAAGGTTCAGGCGTAGCGCCGCGCAGGGATAGTCCGCGTAGTTGCGGCAGTTGATATGCCGTCAAACTCGACGCATTTGCCGGCCGGTGCGCGGCACACCGCCCGCGCATCGTGATTGCTTTCTTCATCGGCAAAGTGGAGGGCCGCTGCTTCGCTGGCAAACAATCCGCCAACCCGGCCCAGCCGGTCGTGCACGACCCACCAGCCGTGATGATCGCAGCCGACGGTGAAACGTGGCGTTGCAGAATGTGTGTTCGTGAGGGGGTATCGACTGCCCATGATCCTTGTAGACCTTCGTTTTGTTGATGGCGTGTTGTTAATGGCGTGCTGTTGACAGCGCGCCTCAGCGCAGAAGCCAGCCTGCCAGAATCTGAATGGTGCCGGCACAGGCAAAGACTGCTACCAGACGGATGACGGCGCCCGACAGGCTGCTGCGATCCGATGTCATTGGCACCGCTGCCTGCCTGTCTGATGAATTTTGCCGTGCATATGGTTGCATGACCTGGTCTTTCGGTTGAGATACTTGGCAATCCGTAACGCACTGATTGCCAAGAGAAAATATGCACTCTGCCATTGCCGTTCCATGCGTGGCCGGCGGGTTTGTTGTTAAAATCTCATAGGAATTGCCGGCGTACTGGCGCCGGTTTGCACAGGACGGGCGCCAGTGCCATGCGGATCGCGGCAGTGGTTTCCGCGGCGATCGGCGTCAGCGGAAGCCGGACATCGTCGCAGATACCTCTGAGCAGACTGAGGCCGTATTTGATCGCAGCGGGGCTCGGCTCACGCTCCAGTGCCTGAAACAGCGGGCTCAGCCTTTCCTGCAGGCTTTGCGCCGATTGCTGGTTTCCGGTGGCGAGCGCCTGATGCAGCGCAACGGTCAAGCGCGGAACCAGATTGGCGGCGGCCGAGATAACGCCACGGCCGCCCATCAGGGTGAAGGGCATGGCCGTCAGATCGTGGCCGGAATAAAGCGCAAACCGTTGACGCAGGGCCGCAGGCATTGCCGCAAGACGGGCGATGTCTCCCGTTTCATCGGCAATTCCAACGACGGACCGCAGGGTTGCCAGCCGTTCCAGCGTACGGGGAGAAAGATCTATCGCCGTTCGCTGTGGTGAGACACCGACGATGAGCGCCAGATCGACCCGATTGGCGATCGCCTGATAGTGGCGGAACAGGCCCTCCTGAGCGGGCTTGCTGTAGTAAGGCGTCACCACATAGGCCGCTGTGGCCCCCATGTTCTTCGCCTCTGCCGTGCGCGCAACCGTTGTTTCGGTACAATTCGTGCCGGTACCTGCGAAAACCGGGACGCGGTTGCCGGCAACTGCGACGGCAAGCCTGATCAATCGTGACCGTTCGTCATCGGTCAGCGCCCAGGGCTCACCGGCCGGTCCCGCAACGAGCAGGCCCGAGATGCCGCTGTTGATCTGCCATTCGGCGAGGTCAGCGAAAGCGGCTTCGTCCAGTTGATCGCCCTGAAAGGGGGTGACGAGGTCGCAGATTGCGCCCTGTGGCGCGGTGTCGATCCGCGTGCGTTCACTCATTTCCAAATTCCTTTTGCACGGCTGTGTTTGTCCGTCTTCGGTGCACAAACGGCCTGGCTTTGCGGACGGTGCTGCTCAGAAGAGCGATCAGGACCGCAGCCGGTGGATCGCGATGTTCGGCGCGCATCAGCTTGCGCTGCCGCGGCTGTGAAAGGGCGCTGCGGACAGAAAGAGTGGCGACCCAATGATCTCCCTGCGGGTCAAGATCGCGGATGTCACGGGCCGGCTGACAGGATTGCGCCAGAAGGCGAAGAGCGGCTGTAAACGCCTCCTTTTCCATCAACCGGCGAAACTCCGGTAGTTGCTTGATGTCATCCGGCAGGCCGCCGATCTCCGGCAGAATGCGCACGGCTTCCCAGATATGGTGCTCGCGCAGAACTCGCGCGGCGCAGACCCGGGCGATCAGGCTGGAGAGTGCCGCTTGCGCGGCCATTCGTTCGGAAGGACGGATGGTTTTGGCCGGTGATTGCCGGACCGGCGGCGTCGATGTCGTGCCCATGGCCATGTCTCAGGCAATGACCAGAATAAGAGCAATACCGGCGATTGAGAGAAAGATCGCGGCAGCATTCAGTGCCGCCGTGAGCCGGGCGCGGCGCTGCCTGCGGGACCGCATCGGAGATTCAGGCTGGAGGCGACTGCGCTGCTCGATCTTTTGTGTCGAGAAATGGGAAGGATGAACGTGGAGCATGGGCATCGTGGCAGTGACCTGTTTCGAATGCCTGGATGCTAGAGCCGTGCCGCATTTGAAATCCATTCCGGGACAACGGCCAAGAGATAAAGGTTTTATAAGAGAACGATTCAAGGAGGCGAAGGCCGGTGATAAAATTAGCTCCTCTATCGTCGAGGAAACGAGAGAGGAGCCGTTGTTGGTTGTGATGAAGAACTATCGCGCGTTCAGGGTGTTTCGAACGCGTAGATCTTCTTCCAGTCGTTTTTCATGTCGACGAGCAACCATTTGCGTTGCGCTGCCTCATCCATGGCCTTGTTGAGTTTGCCGAAGTGCGATTCGCGGTCATAGGCGTATTCGCGCACGGCATCGGTGTGGTGCACGATCAATCCGAGGCTGTTTGGTTTTCCGCCGGTCACCCAGCGCAGCATCTCGTAGTCGCCATCGGAATTTCCGGCGACGAAGATCGGGCGCCGACCGATGAACTTGTTGATACCGACCGGCTTTCCGGCACCATCATCGATGAAGTCGATCTTCGGCAGCCGATTGAGCACAGGCTCGCCGTCAACAAGTGCATATTCGGTGGCAATGGTGCTGCCAATCACCTGTTCGGGCGGGATGCCATAGGCTTTCTCGGTTATCGGCCGCATGAATTCGACGCCACCACCGGAGACAATATAGGTCTTGAAGCCGTTGGCCCTGAGATAATCGAGCAATTCGCGCATCGGCAGGAACGTCATTTCGTTGTAGGGCTTGCCGGTTTTCGGGTGTTTGGAGGCAGCAAACCAGTCAGTGACAATCTTGGTGAATTCGTCCGTGGTCATGCCTGCGTGGGTGGCCATTCCAAGCTCGATAATGCCTTTCTCGCCGCTCGCCGCCATGCCTTTCAGGTCGCCAGCCAGGATGGATTTGAACGGCTCTGTTTCCTTCCATTCCGGATGTTCGGGCGCCAGCGCCTTCACCCGGTCGAGCATGAAGCCGAGCTGGAAATAGAATGGCTGTTCCGACCAGAGCGTACCATCATTATCGAACACGGCGACGCGGTCTTCCGGTTTGACGAAATCGGCGTTCTTCTCGTCGGTGACCTTGGTGACGAAATCGACGATCGCCTGTTTCGACGTGCCGTCGTTCCACGACGGCAGATCATCCGCAAGCGCTGCAAAGGGCAACAGAAGCACGACAAGGAATACACGAACAAAATTCAACATGGATCTCTCCCGGATCAGTTTGCTGGTCTTTTCACGCAACGGAAACCGACATGGCTGGTGGAGGTATCCTCCGGCTCGGCATGGCGGGCGGCAGGACGGTAACGGCGGCAATAGTTCGGCGCGCAGAGATGCGATCCGCCCTTCAGGACCCGCCGGGGAATGCGGATATCCGGCGAATTCGGATCGTAGCTGGCATCAACGGCCCCGCCGCGCGGGTTTTGCGGAATACAGCACGATTTGGCGGCCGGTTCCGGATGGCGTGTGGACCAGTAATCTGTTGTCCATTCCCAGACGTTGCCGATCATGTCATAGGCGCCGTAACCGTTTGGCGCGAAGGATTTGACCGGCGTCGTCCGGTCCTTGCCGGCGGGCTTGGTGCTGTGGGTCGGAAAGGTGCCGGCCCAGGTGTTTGCCATGGCGACGCCTCCCGGCGCCAGTTCATCGCCCCAGGCGAATTCGACATCGTCAAGCCCGCCACGCGCGGCCAGTTCCCACTCGGCTTCTGTCGGAAGATCGAGGCTCGCCCAATCGGCATAGGCCCTGGCATCGCACAGCGCCACGTGCACGACGGGATGGTCGAGCTTGCCGCGAAGATCGCTCAATCCACCATAGGGGCGGCGCCAGGTCGCGCCGAACTTGAAAACCCACCACTGGCTGATATCCGGTCCGTTGACCGATTTGGGTGGCGTGAAGACGAGCGAACCGGCTCTCAGCATCTCCGGCAGAGCCCCTGGGTAATCTTTGGCGTCCGGCGCTTTTTCGGCGAAGGTCACGTAACCCGTGGCTTTTACGAATGCCGTGAACTGCCGGTTGGTCACCGGCGTCGCCTCAATCCAGAATCCATCGACCTTGACAGGGTGAGGGGGAGCCTCCTCGGGATAGTGTTTGTCAGATCCCATCGTGAAGGTGCGGCCTGGTATCCAGAGCATCTCGCTCAGCGCCAATGAACTGTCTTTTCCGCTATCTAATGCCAAAGCCATGGCAGCCTCCGAATTTCGATACCGCAACATCGCAACCGCGATGTGCATCCGGAAGTACGTTACAGTAACAACGCCTCCCGGACAGCTGCGTCTTTCACGCAACGGCGCATCACGATGTGGTGACTATGCGGGAAACTTGACGCCGGAACTGCAAGGTCCCGTTGGAAAGGGCTGCGATTGGCTGCATAAGGACTTTGATCCGATTCCTGCGGGGTGAAGACGCGTGGCGTAATGCTTGATTGGCGAGCATGCCGGCTGCTTCGTCCAGATGGGCCGGACAATATTGCCGAATAGCGAATTGATGGGGCTCATGACGACCGATCACAGTTTTTCCCGCCGCGGTTTTCTCGGCGTTCTTGCGGCAGGCACGCTTGCCGGGTGTACCACAACGATGCCGGGCGGACGCACAGCTCCGACACCCGGGCGGCTCAGCCGGCCGATCGGCCCGCCGTCGGACGCCGAATTGCAGGTTATGTACGGCCCTGTCGAGGACGGCGGCTATCTGATCCCGGCTATTCCATACCAGCAGATCGATCCGCAATTCTACCGCCAGCGCGTCGCCGACCGGACGGGCGAAGCGCCCGGCACCGTCGTCGTCGATACGCCATCACGGTTCCTCTATGTCATCGAGCCCGGCGGCACCGCAATGCGCTACGGCGTCGGCATCGGCCGCGAGGGTTTTGCCTGGCAGGGGGACGGCGTCATCCACTGGCGCCAGGCCTGGCCGCGCTGGAAGCCGCCGAATGAAATGGTGGCGCGCACGCCAAGCCTTGCCAAATACTCGATCGCCAATGGCGGCATGGAGCCGGGCCTGAAAAACCCGCTGGGCGCCCGCGCGCTCTATATCTTCCAGAACGGCGAGGACACGCTCTACCGGCTGCATGGCAATCCGGAATGGAAGTCGATCGGCAAGGCGGTTTCGTCCGGTTGCGTGCGGCTGATGAACCAGGACGTGATCGATCTCTACCAGCGCGTTCCTGCAAAGGCGAAGATCGTCGTCTGGCAGTAAGTTTTTGAGAGGCGGGCGTAACCGCGCCTGCCTCCCGCAAGCTGCAGGGCGGATATTAACCGGACGCTAACCGCGATGACCGATTCTTCGATGGCCGGGCGGATGATTGTTCCGATTTGACACGCCCGACAAAACTTTGGCACGATTTCCAGCGATAGACGCTTTCATGAATTCTCTGCTTGCCCTTCATCGCGCCTCGACGCGCATCCGCTCTGCCCGCACGGTCGTGTCGCGGACATTGGCAGCACTTGCCCTTGGCGTGGCGCTCTCCGGCTGCATGGCGCTCGACGACCTCTCCGAGGCGCCGCCGAAACTGTCGGGCAAGATGATCGCGGAAATGTCGAAGAAGGGCATGAAGCCGGAAAGCCCGGTTCTGGTGCGCATCTTCAAGCAGGAGAGCGAGCTGGAAGTCTGGAAGGTCAACAAAACAGGTGCCTATGCGCTGTTGAAGACCTATCCGATCTGCCGCTGGTCCGGGGAACTTGGACCGAAGACCAAGGTGGGCGACCGCCACGCGCCGGAAGGCTTTTACCATGTCTCGGCGGGCATGCTGAACCCGAACTCGCAATTCTATGTCTCCTTCAATCTCGGTTATCCCAACAAACTGGAATCGGCGCTCGGCTATACCGGCGAGGCGCTGATGGTGCACGGCGCCTGCTCGTCGTCCGGCTGCTTTGCGATGACCGACCAGGGCGTCGGCGAGATCTACGCGATCGTCCAGAAGGCACTGTCGAGCGGCCAGGAGAAGTTCCAGGTCCAGGCCTATCCTTTCCGCATGACGGCTGTGAACATGGCCAGCCATCGCGGCGATCCGAACATGTCATTCTGGCGCACGATGAAAGAGGGCTACGACGCCTTCGAGGTGACGCGCCGGCAGCCGAAGGTTTCGGTCTGCGAGCGCCGTTATGTCTTCAACAAGGAATTCGAAGGCGGCGAGCCGACCGATCCACTGGCTGCCTGCCCACCGGTGGTCAACCAGCTCGAGCCTCAGGCAATGGCCAAAATCGAGGCGGAAGATCGCAAGCTCGACACGGCGATCACTGGTTCCGTTCCGGCCAGTTCAACTCTCAGCGCCTATTCCGATGGCGGTATGCATCCGAGTTTTCGTGCACTGTTGAAGGCGCAAGGGCCAAAAAAGCTGGCTGCCAGCATTTCCGGCACAAGATACCCGATTAGCCGCCCCGATGCTGCCCTGGCGGACCCTTTTGACGGGCGATAGCGTCACCGATCCGTAACGCGGCGGGTGGCGCGCGGTCCCGGCACTGGTTTACTCAGGCCAAGCTGCTACATTCTGCTATTCCACTCCCAGTGCCATTTGGCGCGTTCCAAATGCTTGCTCTCGCACGCAGATGGCCTATCTTCACAGTCACGACAACGCTTCGGCGGGAGCCCCATGGCCAACGACCCCTACAAAACTCTCGGCGTGGCGAAAACCGCGACGCAAAAAGAAATCCAGAGCGCCTATCGCAAGCTTGCCAAAAAGCTTCACCCTGACCTCAACCCGGGCGACAAAAGTGCCGAGGATCGTTTCAAGACGGTCTCCGAGGCCTATTCGGTGCTGGGCGACGAGGACAAGCGGGCCCGTTTCGACAAGGGTGAGATCGATGGCGCAGGAACCGAACAGGCGCCGCGAAACTATTACCGCGAGTATGCCGGCGCTCCCGGCAACGACGCGCGCTACCAGAACAGCAGCGGTTTTTCCGATTTTACCGATACCGACGATATTTTCTCCAGCTTCTTTTCACGGCGGGACCGGGGGCCAATGCGCGCAAAGGGCAGGGACCTGCAATTCTCAATGGAGGTGAATTTCCTTGATGCCGCCAATGGCTCGAAGGAGAAGATCACGCTGCCGGACGGGACCGTTCTCGACCTGCAGGTGCCGCCCGGCACGCAAGAGGGCCAGACGCTGCGGCTGCGCGGCAAGGGCGATCCCGGTTCCGGCGGTGGTCCAGCCGGCGACGCGCTGATCGAAATCCACGTCAGGCCCCACCCCACCTTCACCCGCGATGGTGACGACATCCGGATCGAGATGCCGATCTCGTTGCGGGAAGCCATTCTTGGCGGCAAGGTCAATGTCCCGACGGTATCCGGCAGCGTCATGCTCACGCTGCCGCCGCATTCCAATACCGACAAGACGCTGCGGCTGAAGGGCAAGGGCGTCGCCAAGCGCGGCGGCGGCAATGGCGACCAGTATATTACCCTCAAGATCATGCTGCCGGATGCGGCCGATCCGGAACTGACGGCCTTCGCCACCACCTGGGCGGCGGGCCAAGCCCATAATCCTCGCAAGGCCTGGGGAGATTGACATGGACCATCTGGAGTTTTGCGAGCGTCTCAGCATCGTTTCCTCCACGCTGACGATATGGATCGACCGGCAATGGATCATTCCGGAACTGACTGAGCAGGCCGAGGCATTTCATGACGCCGACTTGGCGCGAGGGCTGCTGATCCTGGATCTCTCCGAAAGCATGGGCGTCAACCAGGACGGTATCGACGTGATCATGGCGCTTGTCGATCAGGTGCACGGCCTGCGCGCCAAACTGCACGCGTTGACCGAGGCGGTACGGGACGAGGACGGCGATGTTGCTGAGCGTCTGGTGAAACGGCTCGAGGGCATCCGATAGCCGGTGAGGGCGCCCGTCACACGCGATGCGCCACAGTCGCCTGACTGGCCTTGCCATGATACCAACATGACGGGAGGATTTTTCGATGCGGCATACCTATAGCCTCGACCATTTTGCCCTCTTGGTCCGCGACCTCGATCGCAGCGTCGCCTTCTACACAGATATCCTCGGATTTACCCCGATCGATCGAACTGGCAGCGCCAATGTGGCGTGGCTGACGATCGGTGGGCTCGATACGATCCATCTGATACAGGGCGATTTTGGCGCGACGCACCTCACAAAGGACACGCATTTTGCGCTCCGGATCAATGACCTCGATGCCTTCGTCGCCGATATCTCGGCCAAGGGCGTGACATTTTATGACTGGCCGGGAAATGTCGGCCAGATCGGCATTCGCGGCGACGGGTTCCGCCAAGCGTATGTCCAGGACCCGGACGGGTACTGGATCGAGATCAACGATCATACCAGCGCGGTTGCCGGCGGGTGAGGTCCTCGCGGGCATCGTGTTCTTTCACGTAGCGGATTTCGCGCGTGGCTTGCATCATTCTGTTGGCCAGCTGGGGAACGGGCTCTATTTCAACCCAGCCTTGCTCAACCCGTCCAGCCAATGGTCCCGCGCAGCGTCGTCGCCGTACCGGTAGTCGGCCGATTTCTGAAGTGTCCAGCCGGGCTCGATCTTGTTGAATTCGCTCATTATCCGCCTTGCATCAACGAGATGTCCAAGTTGCGCTTCGCTTGCCGCCTCGATGAGGCGCGTATCGTTGGGTGGAGAGCTCATCCCGCGGATAGTCGCCAGCGCCTCGTCATACCGTTTTGCCATGTAATAGGCACGCGCGCGGTTCCAGTCGTGCCAATAGGCATGATCGGGGTCGCGCGCCGCCGCGCCGTCGATCAGTGCGAGAGCCGTTTCTGGATCACCATAATATATGTATGCCTCTGCCATATCTGCATCGAGGTCGGCTGTATCCTTGTTGATCCGCTGGGGATCGGTGATCAGCGCGCGGGCGGTGTCAAACTCCTGAAAGCTTGTCTTGAAATCACCCCGGTTCCAATACACCATGGCGCGGTACCAGCGCGCCCTGAAGTCATTGTACCAGCCGCTGTTGACGTCATTGGCCAGCGCCACGGCTTGATCCGCCAGCCGTTCGGCTTCGTCCAGCGAGGCTTCACGGTCCCGCGTCCACACGTTCTGGTAGGCCCGGAGCTCGACATAGGAACCTTCGGCATAGGCGGGCATGTAATTGCCATCGTCCTTGATTGCCTTCGCATAACATTCCCTAGCCTTTTCATTCCCTTCCGGGGTCAAAGGCTGCTGTCTTCCTTCGCGGCAATAGTCTCGGGCGGTCTGCATCATGCTATCCCCCATTGGTCAGTATTGTATCTGCGCCCGCCGTTCGTGGCAGTGCGCGCATCAAGTTCATACAACTTGCCAGTCTGAAATCATGCAGGTCTGAAATTATGCATCGTGGACAGGTGTTATCTTTGACGGCAATACCGGCAACGTGTCTGCACCCGATGAGTTTCCCGCCGGTACAGATCCTTCGGGGCGAAATATCGCGGGTGCTGCGAAGGGTCTCAATCAACTGCGACCCTTATTCCTGATCTGAACGGGATTAATTTACGCTCGAACGTATAGTTGTCAACGTAACCATAGCTGCCGTTAATGTATAAAAATGTACATTTACGGTTGTAATTCCGCGATTAATCCCGTTTCTCATCCGCTCTACTTCTCCCTCAGGCCCGCTTTTCTCAGTCCATCGACCCAATGCTGACGATCGCTGTCCCTGCGATAGTAGTAGGCGGCCGACTGTTCGATAGACCAATCCGGATCTATCTTGCTGAACTCCGCCATGATCGCCCGTGCTTTGGCAATGTGTCCAAGTTGCGCCTCGCTTGCAGCGGTGATCAACCGCACATCATTGGGGGGAGCCGTCATTGTTGCGATCGCATCGATTGCATCCTGGTAGCGGCCGGCCATGTACAAGGCGCGGGCAAAATTCCAAGTGTACCAGAAGGGATAGAAGCGATTGCGCAGCATTGCGCCCCTGATCTGCTCGATTGCCCTTTCAGGTTCGCCGCCATAGACCAGCGCTTCGGCCATATCCGCTGCAAGATCCGGATCGTTGGGGTTGATCCGTCGCGCGGTTTCATACTCGTGCAGGCTCTTGTCGAACTCTCCCTGATTCCAGGCAACGACGGCGAGATTCCAGTGGCCTCCGAAATCGTCGTTGAGGCTCAGGGCTTTCTCGGCAAGCTGTTTTGCCTCGCGCAACGAGGCCTTGCCATCGGGGCTCCATCCGTTCTGATAGGCCCGGACATGATAATAAGACAGCTCCGCGTAGGCGGACGAATAGAGCGGATCCAGCTTGATTGCAGCTTCGAACAGTTGGCGCGCCTCTTCGTTTCCTTCCGGCGTCACCTTGTCGGGATCCGACCAGATTGCCTTGCCTTTCAAGTAATAGTCATAGGCGTCCATGCTTCCCGTCAGCTTCCGGCCCGACCTCTTTTCCTCGGCCGCGGTTACTTGGACGGCAAGTGCCGTCACGATGTTCTTGGTGATATCTTCCTGCACGGTAAAGGTATCCCCCAAAGTCCGGTCATAGCGCTCGGCCCAGACGTGAAATCCAGTTTCGGCATTGATCAATTGGGCATTGATGCGCAGCCGCTCCGGCGTTTTCTGCACCGTTCCCTCCAAGACATAGCGAACGCCTAATGCTGTTCCGATATCCTGGACTTTCGTCGGTTTGCCTTTGAACGTCGATGCCGAGTTGTAGGCTATGACGAAGAGACCGGAGAACTTGGATAGATCGGTTGTTATGTCGTTGGTCAGGCCTTCACTAAAATATTCGTGGGTGGGATCGCTAAGGTTTTCGAGCGGCAGGATCGCGATCGACGGCTGCGAAGGGGACAGGAGTTGTGATGGCGATTTGTTGTTGGCGGCCATTTCCGGCACGTAGATCCAACCGATGGGGATCGCGATGATTGCCAGAAGCGCTGCCGCTGCCGCTGCCCAAGGCCACCGCATCGAACGTATGCGCGAAGGAGCAGGGCTCATTCCCCTCACGGAATAGGCATGCACCGGGGTGGGGATATTCTTCAGCTTGCGTGAGCCCAGGTCGTGAAATCCGATGTTCGGCAGGTGTTTCACTTGTTCGTAAAGCGTTCCGGACACACAGATACCGCCCGGTTCGGACAACCCCTCCAGGCGCGCGGCCACATTGACCGCCTCGCCATACAGATTGTCCTGCTCGACGACGGCATCCCCGAGGTTGAGACCAACGCGAAATCGCATGCGCCAATCCTCGTCGAGTTTCTCATCCAAATGGGCCAGCTGGTTTTGGATTTCGACGGCGCAACGCATCGCTTCAACCGGGCTTGGAAATTCCGCGATGAGGCTATCGCCCGCGCCGCCGAAGACACGGCCTTCGTGGACCCGGATGAGGTCTTCGATGATCGCAGCATGCTCTTTGAAGAGCGCCAGAGCTGCGTCTTCATCCCTTGCGACCAAACGGCTATAGCCGACCGCATCCGTCGCTAGAATTGTGACTAGCCTGCGCTGCATCAACCCTTCCACTTCAGCCATTGGAGCGGCATTCGACCCGGACGAAAAACACGTATCCGGACGTCAGTTCGGCTCTGCAGAAAGGATGAGATCATTCGTCCGTATCGACCGAACGATCAAGGAAATGTGCAGGCCGCCCCAACGAGTACATCGGCATACGCTAATATACTTTGGGCGCGATTGGGCATTTTAGCAAGATAAGGTTTCGCTGGGCGGGCAATGCAAATCACGTGTCGCTCTTGGCGACACGGCTCAACGCTGAAGCGATGATGCTCCCGATCAATGCCCGGTATGAAATACCTTTCAAGCGCGCAAGCAGCGGCAAGTCGGAATCTTTGGGATGCAGGCCCGCCAGAGGGTTTGCTTCAAGGAAGTTTATCTTTCCGTCTGCGTCACATCGCACGTCGATGCGGCCTGCGTCGCGACAGCCCAGCGCCTTCCAAGCGGCAAGAGCCAGTTCTGCGGCTGCAAAACCATCGGCATCCATTGCCAAGCGAGCCTCGACCCGTTCTTCGAAATGTTTCTTGTTGTCGTAGGAGTAAATCTCGGGCTCGGCTCCCGCCCGCAGCACCAGTTCCATGACGCCGAGCACCGTCGAGGCCGATCCTGTGCCAAGCATTCCCACGGTGAATTCACGGCCCGTCAGGTAACGCTCAACCAGTACCGGCTGACTGTGACGCGCCAGCAATTTCCCGCATCCTTGCCTTAGCTCGGTCAGATCGCGGACCTTGGACGCAGCAGAAATGCCTTTGCTCGTGCCTTCGGCGACGGGCTTTATGAAGAGCGGAAATGGCAGCGTCACATGCTCGACATCTGACAGAGCCTCGATCACCGAAAAATCGGCTGTGCAAAGGCCTTGATCGCGGACGATGCGCTTCGCGGTCCCCTTGTGCAGCGTGACGGCGAGGGCGAGCGGATCGGAGAAAGTGTAGGGGATCCGATAGGTATCGAGCAACGCCGGCACCAGCGCCTGGCGGCCAAAGCCGTGCATCCCTTCCGCAATGTTGAAAACGAGATCCCAACGGTCACCGTCGACCAATCGCTTTGCAAGGGCGCGGGCGTGGCCGATGCGATCTGTCATGTGACCGAGCCAATGCAGGGCGGACTCGATCGCTCGAATCGTGTCGAGGTGGTCAAACTCAGCCGTTTCTTCTTCATCATACCCTTCGCGCGCATAGTCTTCACGCAAATCGAATGTGATGCCAATCCTCATGCTCGGCCACCTCTGTGTTTTAAACGGTCAGAGGGCGCGTCAGTCGCGCCGGGGCATTGCCTGCATTTAAAATTGAAAATTTCCGGGCGATCAAATCGCCCGGAAATCTAATATGCTGCCTCAAGGATTATTGATCTTTTCAAGGCGTCTGTTCAACCGTTCAATAGAGGTTAGCTGCACCCACTCGTGGCGCCGCATGTGTCGCACTTCTCACAAGTACCGTTCCGGACCATCGTGAAATTCTGGCATTCCGAGCACATATTGCCCGTATAGCCTTGAGCAATCGAGCGGATGCGGCGTGCGGTTTCCAGTTTTTTGGCGTCCGACTTGGCGGCGGCGGCTTCTGCTGCGGCCTTGTCGGAGAACAGGGCGGTGACGTCCGGTTCGCTGTTGGCGTCCTCAGTGATCTCTTCGGCGAGTTCGACGGCGCGTTCCTCGTAATCGCGCTTGAAGGCGACGATTTCGGAGGTGGAGATCGAGACGGCCGGTTCGAGCTTGCGGGCGGCACTACCCGAGAAGGCGGTGACATTGGCGCCGCCGGAGGATGCCTTGGCGGGAGCAGCGGTTGCAGCCCCCTTCGGTTCGCCGGACGTGCGATCGATCTGGCCGCCCTGGATCAGGGTCGGCTTGTGGCCGCGGGTCCAGCCGGTGGAGAGCAGGTTGGTCTTGCCTTCCTGGATGCCCTTGCCGAGCGCCGTATTGGAGAAATCGGACGTATCGACATGCGCGAGGTCATGGCGGTTGAGGTAGGAGACGGCCAGTTCGCGGAACACGTAGTCGAGGATCGACGTGGCGTTCTTGATCGCGTCATTGCCCTGAACCATGCCGGCCGGCTCGAACTTGGTGAAGGTGAAGGCCTCCACGAATTCTTCGAGCGGCACGCCGTATTGCAGGCCAAGCGAGATGGAGATGGCAAAATTGTTCATCATCGCCCGGAAGGCGGCGCCTTCCTTATGCATGTCGATGAAGATTTCGCCGATGCGGCCATCGCCGAATTCGCCGGTGCGCAGATAGACCTTATGTCCGCCGACGATTGCCTTCTGGGTGTAACCCTGGCGGCGGTTCGGCAGCTTTTCACGCTCGCGGGTGACCCGCTCGACGACGCGTTCGATGATTTTTTCGGTGATGGTGACGGCCTGGGCAGCGGCCGGCGCTGCCAAAAAGTCCTCCATCGCATCCTCGTCCTCGTCGTCCTCGATCAGCGAGGCGTTGAGCGGCTGGGAGAGCTTCGAGCCATCGCGATAGAGCGCGTTGGCCTTCAGCGCCAATTTCCAGGAGAGCATGTAGGCGGCCTTGCAATCCTCGACCGTCGCCTCGTTCGGCATATTGATGGTCTTGGAGATCGCGCCGGAGATGAACGGCTGGGCAGCCGCCATCATGCGGATATGGCTTTCGACCGAGAGGTAACGCTTGCCGATCTTGCCGCAGGGATTGGCGCAATCGAACACGGGCAGATGCTCATTCTTGAGGAATGGCGCGCCTTCCAGCGTCATCGCACCGCAGACATGCACGTTGGCCGCTTCGATGTCTTTCTTCGAGAAGCCGATATGCTCGAGCAGGTTGAAGCTCATGTCGGCGAGCTGCTCGTCGGTGACCTTCAGCGTATCCTTGAGGAAGTCTACGCCGAGCGTCCACTGGTTGAAGACGAACTTGATGTCGAAGGCAGCCTTGGTGGCGCCGTTGATTGCCTCGATCTTGTCGTCGGTAAAGCCCTTGGCCTTCAGCGAGCCGGGGTTTACCGCCGGTGCCTGGTGGATATTGCCATGGCCGACCGCATAGGCCTCGATCTCGGCAATCTGGCTTTCCGTGTAACCAAGCGTGCGGAGCGCCTCCGGAACGGCGCGGTTGATGATCTTGAAGTAACCGCCGCCGGCGAGCTTCTTGAATTTCACCAGGGCGAAATCGGGCTCAATGCCGGTCGTGTCGCAATCCATCACCAGACCGATCGTGCCGGTCGGGGCAATGACCGAGACCTGGGCATTGCGGTAACCGTGCTTTTCGCCGAGCGTCAATGCCTTGTCCCAGGCATCCTTGGCATGGGCGATCAGGTCCTGATCCGGGCATTCGCCGTGGATCAGCGCCACCGGATCGACCGACAGGCCTTCATAGCCTTGCGTTTCGCCATGGGCGGCGCGGCGATGGTTGCGGATGACGCGCAGCATCGATTCGCGGTTCGGCTTGAAGCCCGGGAACGGGCCGAGCTTGGCAGCGATCTCGGCCGAGGTGGCATAGGAGACACCGGTCATGATGGCGGTCAGCGCGCCGGCAATGGCGCGGCCTTCGGTCGAGTCGTAGGGGATGCCGGAGGACATCAAGAGGCCGCCGATATTGGCGTAGCCGAGGCCGAGCGTACGGTATTCATAGGAGCGCTCGGCGATTTCCTTGGAGGGAAACTGCGCCATCATGACCGAGATTTCGAGAACCAGTGTCCACAGGCGCACGGCATGCTCGTAATCGGCAATGTCGATGTTCTTGGTGGCGGCATCCTTGAACTGAAGCAGGTTCAGCGAGGCAAGGTTGCAGGCGGTGTCGTCGAGGAACATGTATTCCGAGCAGGGGTTGGATGCGCGGATCGGGCCTGCGGCCGGCGAGGTGTGCCAGTCGTTCATGGTGGTGTTGAAATGCAGGCCCGGATCGGCCGATGCCCAGGCAGCGTGGGAAATCTGTTCCCAGAGGTCGCGGGCCTTCAACGTCTTCATCACCTTGCCGTCCTTGCGGGCGGTGAGGTTCCAGTTTCCATCGGCCTCCACAGCGCGCAAAAAGTCGTCCTTCAGCGAGACGGAGTTGTTGGAGTTCTGGCCGGAGACGGTGAGATAGGCTTCCGAATCCCAGTCGGTGTCATAGGTCTTGAACTCGATATCCTTGTAGCCCTGCTTGGCGAACTGGATAACGCGCTTGACGTAGTTTTCCGGAACCTGGCTCTGCTTGGCGGCCTTGATTTCGCGCTTGAGGGCCGGGTTTTCCTTCGGATCGTAGCAGGCGTCGTTTTCGGCCGAGCAATTGATGCAGGCCTTCATGATCGCCTTCAGGTGCTTGGCGACGATCTTGGAACCGGTGACGAGGGCTGCGACCTTCTGCTCTTCCTTGACCTTCCAGTTGATGTAATCCTCGATATCCGGGTGATCGATATCGACGACGACCATCTTGGCCGCACGGCGGGTGGTGCCGCCCGACTTGATGGCGCCGGCGGCGCGGTCGCCAATCTTCAGGAACGACATCAGGCCCGACGACTTGCCGCCGCCGGACAGCTTTTCGCCTTCGCCGCGCAGATAGGAGAAGTTGGAGCCGGTGCCGGAGCCGTATTTGAACAGGCGGGCTTCCCGCACCCACAGGTCCATGATGCCGCCTTCGTTGACGAGATCGTCACCGACCGACTGGATGAAGCAGGCATGCGGCTGCGGATGTTCGTAGGAGGACTTCGACTTTACCAGCTTGTTGGTGAAGGGGTCGACATAGAAATGGCCCTGACCCGGACCGTCGATGCCATAGGCCCAGTGCAGGCCGGTGTTGAACCACTGTGGGCTATTCGGTGCGACGCGCTGGGTGGCGAGCATGTAGGCCATCTCATCGCGGAAGGCGAGGGCGGATTCTTCCGATGCGAAATAATTGCCCTTCCAGCCCCAATAGGTCCAGGTACCGGCCAGGCGATCGAAAACCTGGCGGGCGTCGGTTTCGGAGCCGTAATGCTCTTCCTTCGGCAGATCCTTCATGGCGGCAAGGTCCGCCTCGGAACGCCACAGCCAGGACGGAACGGAGTTTTCTTCGACCTTCTTCAGCCGCGCAGGAATGCCAGCCTTGCGGAAATATTTCTGCGCCAGGATGTCAGCCGCGACTTGGCTAAACTGCGCGGGGACATCGATATCCGCGAGACGGAACACGATCGAGCCATCGGGATTCTTGATCTCGCTGATGGCCTTGCGGAACTCAATTTCAGCATAGGCCGATTGGCCTGGCTTGGTGAAACGACGTTCGATCTGCATCTGTCCCTTGTCCTTTGTTTGCCGCAGGCCCGAACCCATTCAAAGGCTCAGGGCACAATTATTCGCATCCGGCCACGCGATTGATGCGCAGCCAGTTTCCGTTTTCCGCTCTGATGGGAAACCCGTCTCGGGAGACCCTGTATCTTGTGCTGATTTTGGCTGCAAACACTAAATATAGTATCAACAACTTACTTACGCCAGCGATTTGTGACGTATTTGGCGCCATGGGAGATCACAAAAAATAACCATCACGCCCCGTGGATCATCCACCGGACAGTTTTGAAAACACAGATGATTTTCTCTGAAATGAACCGGCCTCGTTACTTTCCGGTCCCGCCGCCGCCGCAACGTAGAATCCATTAACGGCATTCGACCCGAGTCCGTCAAGGGCTGGTTTGTGTCGTAATTGCGAACACCAGATGTTGTGTGTGTGACCTGTGGAAAACGGGGACAGCGGGCAAATTCAGTAAAATCAGACGCTTCGCCGGGTTCCCTCCAGCACCGTCCGCAGCGGCAGGCAATTTTGCGAAATTTTGCGGGTAAGAAACCACACTATATTTACCATGGTGCCCTCTAGCCATAGCCATGGCACGCGAAATGTGAGGCCTCGCGAAAACTGATTCGAAAAGCTGTTGCCGGGTTAGAGCGCGTCGAGATTGATGCCGATGGTGATGGCGCCGATCGGCTGTCCGGTGTTTGGATCGGAGATCGTCAAGCTCGCCTGCGATTGCAGCATTTGTGTCGATTCGTCCTTCTCAGCCGCATCAACGAAGAGAGCCGAAGCCCCCGCAAGATAGGTTTTTTGCCATTTCAGTTCGTCGCCTTGCCAATAGTCTGAACTGATCTCGCTCTCGCCGACGGACAAGCCCTTGGCGTCGATGACGAAAATTTCGGTAATGACCCCGCCCGAAGCGACCTGCTTGTCCTTGAGAAACATCGACAGTGGATTGCCGACGACCGTATCGATCAGGGGATGGATGTCGCTTGCAAATTCGGTGCGCCACGTGGCGTCCAGATCGTCGATTGCAGCCTGGGTGAGGTGGGCGTGCAGCACATTCTGGCTCTTCAGCGCCTCGATGATGACCGGGTCTTCGATCCACGCCCGGATATTGGCCTCGACATAGGCCGTGACCGGCTCGACGTGAACGTCACCAGCCCTTGATGGCGCAACCGGGATCAGGCAGAGCGCTGCGCCAGTCGCAGCGACGAAGTGCATCCTGCCCACGATGATCCTTCCTCCCCATGCGTTCCGTTGAGAAAGGCCTGGGGGCATTCTGTTCGGGCGCCTGCTTGCGCTGCCATATTGCCGCGCAAGATGGTTCAATCTAGCAGAACAGTTCGTTGTTCAAACAGGAATATTCAACAAGTCTTGTATGCAGACGGCCGCTGTGGCCGCTTCACCAAAAATACTTTTAGCCGCGCGATCCCTTGGCGATCGGCTCCTGATAGGTGAGGCCCATATCCCAGGGGAAGTAGATCCAGGTATCCTGGCTGACTTCGGTGACGAAGGTATCGACCTGTGGCCGGCCCTTCGGCTTGGCGTAGACGGCGGCGAAATGGGCCTTGGGCAGCATGGCGCGGACCACGGCTGCGGTCTTGCCGGTGTCGGTGAGGTCGTCGATGATCAGAACGCCTTCGCCGCCATCCGCCTTCAATTCCTCAGAAATGCCCTTGAGCACATACATCTCCCCTTGCGCATCATAGTCATGATAGGAGGCAACGCAGACAGTTTCGATCAGCCGGATATTCAGCTCACGGCAGACGATGGCCGCCGGGACGAGGCCGCCACGGGTGATACAGACGATCGCCTTCCACTCACCGCCATTGTCGGCGAGACGCCAGGCAAGCGCACGCGCGTCACGGTGAAACTGGTCCCAGGAAACGGGAAATGCTTTTTCAGGAAGTGACATGCTCAAGCTCCAGTTGATAGAGGCATCCGGTTTCGGGGGTGGTGCGGACGACGGGGGTCGAACCCGTACAGATCTCTCCGAGAGATTTTAAGTCTCTTGCGTCTACCAGTTTCGCCACGTCCGCCTGCTTTTCCTTTCAAACACTCGGGCATCAAGGTCAATAGGCTGTTTGTTAAAACACGTTCCCGACAACGAATTCCACAATCCGTTCATAAGCAAGGCCGGATTTTGAAAAACCCCTTAAACGGCAGGGTTATGTGCAAATGGCGGGTCCATTACACTTCGGAGTCAAGAAAGAACATGGAGCGAGAACCCACGTGCTGCAGGAAATCCCATTGATATGGAAGCCGATCAGGAACCATTCGTTTGCAGGCATGCTTGGCCAGCAGCAACTGGCCTATGTGTTGCAACATGATGGTCAGAAAAACTGGAAGTGGATGGTCTCCAGTTGCAACGGTACAATCCGGTTCGATTTTCAATCGGCCGACACATTGGATGAAGCGATGGCTGCCGTACAGGCGAGCGTCGAGCAATGGTTTCGGCAGGCAGGTCTGCTTGAAGACATGCAGCCGTCATAGGCTGGCACATGACGGCGCAATCAACCTCGCGGCGTAAACAGGTAATGCGCAACTATCGATAATCACCGCTTATAACTTATAGTTGAATTATCAAATATTAATACTACTATTGACTTTGCAATCATTTGAAAGGGAGCTTCCGATGTCACACCGCGTGCATGTCACGGACCTTCCGCAGGCTGCAAAGTTGCTGGCCGATGCCCAGCAGGATGTCATCCTGAGCTATCTCATTTGCATGGCCATACTGGAGGCGAGGCAGACACCACAGGAAAACACCGTCAAGGCAGCTTAAGCGGAAGCGAAAGCCGGCCGGCCTTTCGGTCGCGCTCCGGATGGCGCCTCCAGCACGGGACCCCCGATCATTTTCAGACGTGGCGATTAACCCTACCTGTGAAGGTTAATCAAAGCTTTCGATTGATGTGTGCGCCTGATCAGGCTTTAAGAATGCTGCCGAGGGAGGGAAACTCGGCATTTTCAGCACCAAAAAAATACGCCTCTCTCCGGCGCCGGAGAGGGGCATTCCTTTTGGATTGCAGTCTTCTAAGCTGCCCCCGTCGCCTGGAATCATTGATCCTCGACGACCGCTTCGGGACGATCGCCGCCATCGGCGTGCTCGAAATGCCAGTTGCCGCTCTGATCCTGAAAGCTGATTTCCTCATCATCGCCGCCGACCTGCTGCTCCGCTGCTGCGGCTTTAGCCGCCGCTACAGCCATATCGCGGTTCGGGAAGGCCTCGGAAAATACGTCGGAAAGCTTATAGGCCCATCCGCCGTCATGCTCGACGATTGCATAGATCACTTTGGTCATTTCGTACTCCCTGGAGTGCGCCGCATTCCACTATCTCATGGAGTCGACGTGACCGGACAAGAACGGCCAATAGCGGCAAACGTTCCAATCGCTCAAATCCGCGTTGCCAATTCTCGTTTTTGCGTCGCGGCATCCAAAAGTAGCACGAAATCGGAGGGGTTTTCCACTTTTCCGGTCGATGCGATGGACACTCCGGCTATTCACCTGCTGCAGCCGCCATCCGCCCTTCCGGCACAGACGTCAAAAGGGCGACCTTAGGGCCAACCTTTTGACGTTCACTACGTTGGTGTGGCTTGCGCCTCAAGCCGACAGCTTGGCTGCGATCTTGGCAACATGGGCGCCCTGGTAGCGCGCAGCTTCCAGTTCGATTTCGGAGGGCTGGCGGGAACCGTCACCACCAGTGATCGTCGATGCGCCATAGGGCGAGCCGCCCTTGATTTCTTCCAGCCCCATCTGGCCCTGGAAGGCATAGGGGAGGCCGACAACGACCATACCCTGGTGCATCAGGGTGGGGATAAAGCCGAGAATCGTCGATTCCTGGCCGCCGTGCTGGGTTGCCGACGAGGTGAACACCGAGCCGACCTTGCCGACAAGTGCACCCTTCATCCACAGACCGCCGGTCTGATCGACAAAATTGCGCATCTGTGATGCAACAGTGCCGAAACGCGTGCCGGCGCCGAAGATGATGGCATCGTAATCGGCCAGCTCATCCGGAGTGGCG
This sequence comes from Hyphomicrobiales bacterium, assembly GCA_900468065.1. Taxonomy (GTDB): domain Bacteria; phylum Pseudomonadota; class Alphaproteobacteria; order Rhizobiales; family Rhizobiaceae; genus Pararhizobium. The sequence goes on from UBTA01000062.1 coordinate 80,812, forward strand.
ATTTCGGCGGCCTGATCGACCTTGAAATAGGAGGCTTTGGCGACGTCGGCGGGGACCAGTTCCGGCACGCGCTTGACGGTGACTTCGGCGCCTGCGGATTTTGCGCCTTCGGCGACCGCATAGGCCATGGTTTCGATATGTCCATATGCCGAATAGTAGAGCACCAACACCTTAGCCATCGTATTCTCCTTTGAGTTGGCAATTCCGCTTGATTGCCGCTGGACATAAGATTTATCAGTTTACTTGGCCGTTGTCAGAAGCGAAGCGCGCGACAGACTGTTCGAGAATAAAAGACAATCGGATTTTTCGACTGAACAATCCCAGCGTCACATAGGACCTCCCGATGACCAGCGAAAAAATCGTTACCGCCGCCATGCTCGCCATCGGCGACGAATTGCTCTCCGGCCGAACCAAGGACAAGAATATCGGCCATCTGGCAGATGTGCTGACACTCGCCGGCATCGATCTGAAGGAGGTTCGCATCGTTGCCGACGATGAGCCGGCGATCGTGGCAGCCCTCAACGGGTTGCGGGGGGAGTATGACTACGTCTTCACCTCAGGTGGCATCGGCCCGACCCATGACGATATCACCGCCGACGCGGTGTCGCGAGCGTTTGGCGTCGAATGTATTCACGACCCGGATGCGATGACCCTGCTTGGCGCCATGTACGAGCGGCGCGGCCTTGAGTTCACCGAAGCGCGGCGGCGGATGGCGCGCATGCCGAACGGCGCGCGTCATATTCCAAACGCCGTATCGACAGCCCCGGGGTTTATCATTGGCAACGTTCATGTGATGGCCGGTGTACCACAGGTGTTCCAGGCCATGCTGGATGCACTCCTGCCGCAGCTTGAAAGCGGTACGGTCGTCAAATCGCGCACCGTTCGCTCTCCTTTCGGGGAAGGCGATATCGGCGGACCGCTTGGCGAGGTGCAGAAGGCGCATCCCCTGACCAGCATCGGATCCTATCCGAAATTCGACGGCACGTCGTTTTCGACCGACCTCGTGATCCGCGCCCGCGACGAAGCCCTTCTCGATGCGGCGGAGGCGGATGTGAAGGCGATGATCGACATGATTGCTGCGTCGAAGAACAAGGCCTGAGCGGTTACGGCGTTGGCGGCGCGGCAGCGATCGTGAACTTCTGATCGACGCTTGCGGACTTGCCGCTGTTCAGGTCGTTGAAATGAAACCGGAGAACGTAATCGCCTGCCGCAGCACCGCTGACATCCGTGGTCAACGTCGCGTAGATTTCCTGGTTGCGGAAGAAACTGGTGAAGGTGAAGTTGCCAAAAGCTTTCTGGTTGGCCAGCACTTCGCCCGAAGCGCTGAGAATGTCCAGGTCCACCGTAAAATGCGTTTCCATCTTGCCTTCGACCGCCGCAGCTTTCCAGGTCAGGCCGATCGGTTCGACATAGGAGACGAGGGCTTCACCCGGCTTGAACACCGGCTGCTGCTTCGGCTCATACATGGCGTAGCCAATGGGAGGGGCTGCGACGAACACCGCCTTGCCGACGGAAAAGGGCAAGGTCGCTGAAAACGCGCTGATTGCCGAGCGCATGGCATCATGGGCACCGAGCGTATCGCCGGAGGCTGCCAGCGCTTCGGCCTTCGTTGCCGCGTCTGCGAGTGGCCCGGCGAGGGTGGGGCCAGCCAAAAGCAACAGGAGCGGGAGCGCGTTGATTGCGCCCTTCAGACAGCCTCTACGATTGCCGGTGCGCATTGTCTCTCCCCTGATCCCGCATCTGTTACGGATGTTCGGTATTTGCCCGCCGGAGTCAAGGCGAAGTGCATCACCCCTAAAGATGAATTCATGACTCCACTTATTGACGAATAGCGGTGGTTTAGCCAACGGTGATGTGGCATAGGCAGGGCGATACGAACCCGAAAGAAAGACCACATTCCATGAAGCAGGACGTTGATAATGCCGTCGAGGCTTTGCGCGCGTTGTTCCCGGCAACGCCGCTGCAGCTCAATGATCATCTGAGTGCGCGTTACGGCGCGACGATCTATCTGAAGCGCGAGGATCTTTCGCCGGTGCGCTCCTACAAGATCAGGGGCGCGTTCAATTTTTTCCGCAAGGTGATTGCGACCGGTGGAACCGGAAAGACCTTTGTCTGCGCGTCCGCCGGCAATCACGCACAAGGGTTTGCCTTCGTCTGCCGCCATTTTGGCGTGCCGGGCGTGGTCTTCATGCCGGTGACGACACCGCAGCAGAAGATCGACAAGACGCGGATATTCGGCGGCGAGTTCATCACCATCAAGCTGGTCGGCGACTTCTTCGACCAATGCTATCAGGCGGCGCGTGACCACGTGGAGCGGATCGACGGTGTCATGGTGCCGCCGTTCGACCATGCCGATATCATCGAAGGCCAGGCGACGGTCGCCGCTGAAATGATCGAGCAATTGCCGGATGGCGTCTTTCCGGACCTGGTAATCATGCCTGTCGGTGGCGGTGGGCTTTCCGCCGGCATGACCAGCTATCTGAAAGACCGTATACGGCCCGAAGCCTTCATTTTCTGCGAGCCGGAGGGTGCGCCGAGCCTACGTCGTAGTCTGGAGACAGGGTCGGTGGTGACACTCGATCAGGTCGATAATTTTGTCGATGGTGCCGCCGTCGGGCGCATCGGCGACCTTAACTTTGCAGCGCTCAAGCATTTTTCCACCGAACAGGTTCTGCTACTGGCGGAAAACGCCATCTGCGTCACGATCACCGACATGCTGAACGTCGAAGGCGTCGTGCTGGAACCGGCTGGAGCCTTGTCGATCACGGCTCTGGAAACGCTGGGCCGCGAGGCGCTGGAAGGCAAGACCATCGTTGCCGTTGTCTCGGGCGGCAATTTCGATTTCGAACGCCTGCCTGACGTCAAGGAACGCGCCATGCGGCATGCGGGCCTGAAAAAATACTTCATACTGCGGATGCCGCAGCGCCCAGGCGCGCTGAAAGACTTTCTTGGACTGCTTGGCGCGGAGGACGATATCGCCCGGTTCGAATACCTGAAGAAATCGGCCCGCAATTTCGGCTCGATCCTGATCGGCATCGAAACCAAACATCCGGAGAATTTCCCAAGGCTGAAGGCAGCCTTCGACAGCGCCGGACTGCATTATCAGGATATCACCGACAACGAAATATTGGCCAATCTTGTGATCTGATATTAATATTTAATATCAGATCATTGGTTGGTTTTCCTAAACCAGTCAAGGATGGTCTCCGCAAGCCGGTCTGTCGTCTTCGGCGACAGGGCGTCGCCCGCGGCCACATGGCGGTAGGGATCACCAATTTCGCCGGGATCAACGATAGTGGCCGTGCCGCCCCAGCGCGCGGCGACGGCAGAGGTTTGCCGCGCGTCGACAACCTGATCCGCCGGTGATTGGATGAACAGCGCCGGTGTTGCTATCGCTTCAAAGGGTAGCGCTCGAACCTGCGCGACCAGCGATGCGACCGGCAGAAGCGAGGAGACTGGATATTCCGTTGTCCAGTAAGCTGCATGAAGGGCGTTCATCGGGACGAAGGAACGGCGGCGGCCAAGGATGAGACGCGCGCTCAGGTGGGCAAGCGGCGCCGTCAAAAGGAAAGCGCCGCGTCCCCTGATCCGGAAATTTGGAGCCATAAAAAAAGCGCTTACGATGCGTGCGGCCAATGAGGGCTGCGAAAGAGCCCAGGTGGCGAGTGCAGCACCGGTAGAGGTTGCGATGATCAGCGTCTTGTCACCGAGAAGCGCGGCGATATCCAGCGCTTCTCGCATGTCTTCCTGCCAGTCCTCCACCGACGCCTCAGCCATTGCATCGCTGCTGCGGCCATGTCCGGCAAGGCGCGTGTAAAACAGGTTGGCGTGAAGCGCCGTCGCCACGAGATCGGGCAGGGGGCGAACCTCGCCCTTGGACGCGGAAAATCCATGGATATAGACAATCGCAAGCGGCGTCCGGTGCTTTGCGAGAGGATCGGCCCAGACGACCTGCTTGGCCAATCCCGGCCGGATATCGGGGAAGGCCGATTCGCTGGCCACGAGATATGCTTCGACACCGTCAATCGATCCGATGGCAATCGATCCGATGGCCGAAAAACCCGATGTCATGGTCGCGGCAGCACCCTTGTCATTCCATTTTTCCTCGAACCTGCGAGCGGACCACTGAAGGACAGAACTTAGTCTTTGACAGCCCCGTTTGCCATGAGTAAGTCTTTCGCATGGCTTCTTTTCTGTCAAAACTGTTCGGTTTTTCCAAGGGCTCCGTTACCGAGGCGGCTGCGTCTTCCGGCAAGACGGAGACCTATGGCGACTGCCTGATTCGCGCCACGCCGATCCGCGATGGATCCCAGTTCAGGCTGGCCGGTTCGGTTGAAAAGGAGATCGAAGGGGGCATTCGTGTCCGCACGTTCATCCGCGCCGATGTTTTCACGTCGGAACAGGATGTGATCGACGCGACGCTGCGCAAAGCGCATCAGATCATCGACCAGCACGGCCCGTCGCTATTTGCCGACGATATCGCCTCGCGGCAGGTATAACTCCGGACATTTGAAAACTCTGTTATTCGAACTGCCATCGGCAGAGGTCCTTGCTGCGCAAAATTGAAGGGCCGCACGCGATCGACTTTGAGGCGCTCCCATCGGTTCGCTTTTAACAAGCGGCGGCAAAGCCCTAAACGTTTCTTTAAATTTGCCGTTTATAGATTCACTCAGTGAAAATTCGAGTGAATATCTGGCGATGACCAATGTAGCCCTGTTTTTCTGCGAAGGCCTTGTCTACGTCGCAGTCATGGTCACGCTGCTGCACCTGCGCCACCGTCTGGGCCTTGGCGTCTTCATCGCAGCTCTCGGCGTCCTGCATTTCATCGAGACCTATCTGGCAGCTGTTTTCTATGTGCAGCTGCCGTTCGGCGTGATTTCGCCGGGATCTGCCGTGCTGTTTGCCGGCAAGTTGATGATGATCCTCCTTCTTTACGTGAAGGAGGACGCAGCGACCGTGCGTCAGCCGATCTACGGCCTCTTGGCAGGCAATTTTCTCACCGTCGCGCTCAGCCTGCTCTTGCAGATGCACCAGACAGTTGCGGCCGTTCCCAATCGCAGTGCCGACCTCGCGTTCATCGACGAGATGGGCTGGCTGATGCTGTGGGGGACGCTGCTGCTCTATCTCGACTCGCTGCTGATCATCCTGCTTTACGAGCGGATCGGCCGTTGGATGCGCGGGTTGCTTACCTTGCGGTTTCTCATCTGCGGCGTCGTCGTGCTGACCTTCGACCAAGCTGGGTTCTATCTCGCGCTGTATGCACTCAACGATGCTCCGGCCGAAGTGTTCTGGGGCGGCTGGATTGCCAAGATGGGGGCGGCGGTCGTCTATTCGCTGATCCTGGGTGCCTATCTGCATTTTTCCAGTCATTCGGTCCTGTCCGTCCTGCGGCAGCCGATCGGCGACATCTTCAACACGCTGACATTCCGGGAGCGTTACGAGGACCTGCTGTCGAAGTCGGGGCGGGATATGCTGACCGGCGTGCTCGATCGCAGCCGTTTCGAGTTCGAAGCGCCACGGTTGATCCGCCACGCGGTAGCGTCGGGCAGCGTCATCAGCTTGATCATGATCGATGCCGATCACTTCAAGAGCATCAACGACCGCTTTGGTCATCTCGAAGGCGACCGGGTGCTGAAATCCATTACCGACGCCATCCAGGCGGGCCTGCGCCCGAGCGATCACCTCTTCCGTTACGGCGGAGAGGAATTCGTCGTCCTTTGTGACGGCCTGGATCACGGCAGCGCCTTATCACGGGCCGAACAGTTGCGGCTACGTGTTCTCAGTGACGTGACGGCATCGGATCAATCTGCCGTTACCGTCAGCATCGGCATTGCCTCGACACCTATCGACGGAACGACGACGCGCGATCTGCTGTCAAAGGCCGACTTGCGGTTATATGAAGCCAAGCGCAGAGGGCGCAATTGCGTGGTCGGAAACGCTTGAACTATCTTGCCGGAGCGTTCAAACACCGACATTCGGCCGGTCGATAATCTCCCGCAGCGAAAAGCTGGAGTTGATCTTGACCACGTGGGGCAAGGCCGACAGCCAATCCCGGTGGATACGCTCATAATCCTCAAGGTCCTTGGCGGCGACGCGCAGGATATAGTCGTATTCGCCTGACATCAGATAGCAGACCAGGACATTCGGACAGAGCTTTACCGCCGCTTCAAACTCGGTCAGGGTCTTGGCAAACTGGCCGGACAGCGAGATATGAACGATGACCATGATGCGATAGTCGAGCGCCTTGTGCGACAGGCGCGCGTGATAGCCGCTGATGACGCCGGATTTTTCGAGGATATCGACCCGGCGCGAGCAGGCGGAAGCCGACAGGCCGACTTTTTCGGCCAGTTCCGCATTGGCGATCCGTCCGTTCTGCTGCAGAATCCTCAAGATCGCAGCATCAATTGCATCCATTGCCGCCAATCGAATATCCTTCGAATTTTTCATCAAAAACGCAATAATCTGCGAAATATTACGCGATTAGCCCGTCATTTTGCAAGGACATACGGTGATCTTTCTGTTTCGCTACGCGGGTAAAACAACGATGGCGAAAGCTGCATAGGAGAGGAACGCGAAGATGCGTGTCGGTTGCCCGAAGGAAATCAAAAACCATGAATATCGTGTCGGTTTAACACCCGGATCTGTGAGGGAATATGTGGCCCATGGCCACGAGGTGATCATCGAAACAAAGGCCGGCGCAGGCATCGGCGCGGAAGACGACAGCTACAGAGCGGCCGGTGCGAAAATCGTCGCCACCGCCAAGGACGTCTTTGAAAAATCCGACATGATCGTCAAGGTCAAGGAGCCGCAGCCGGCCGAATGGGCCCAGCTTCGCGACGGTCAGATCCTCTATACTTATTTGCACCTTGCTCCCGATCCGGAACAGACCAAGGGGCTGCTTGCCTCCGGTGTGACGGCGATCGCGTACGAAACGGTCACCGACGATCGTGGCGGCCTGCCGCTTTTGGCACCGATGTCGGAAGTGGCCGGACGGCTGGCGATCCAGGCCGGCGCCACCTCGTTGCAAAAGGCTAACGGCGGCCGCGGTATCCTGCTCGGTGGCGTGCCAGGGGTTCTGCCCGCCAAGGTCACAATCATCGGCGGCGGCGTCGTCGGTCTGCATGCCGCACGCATGGCGGCTGGTCTTGGGGCTGACGTGAGCATTCTCGACCGCTCCATTCCCCGCCTGCGCCAACTCGACGATCTGTTTGCCGGGCGCGTCCATACCCGGTTTTCGACCATCGATGCGCTGGAAGAGGAAGTCTTTTCTGCCGATCTGGTGATTGGCGCCGTGCTGATCCCCGGTGCCGCAGCACCGAAACTGGTGACGCGCGAGATGCTGTCCGGCATGAAGAAGGGCGCTGTCATCGTCGATGTCGCCATCGACCAGGGCGGCTGCTTCGAGACCTCGCATGCGACAACGCATTCCGATCCGACCTATGAAGTCGATGGGATCGTGCATTATTGCGTCGCCAACATGCCCGGTGCCGTTCCGGTGACTTCGGCACATGCGCTCAACAACGCGACGCTATTCTACGGCCTACAGCTGGCCGATCGCGGTCTGAAGGCGATTGCAGAGGACCGGCATCTGCGTGCCGGCCTCAACGTTCACAAGGGGCGCGTCACCAACAAGGCGGTTGCCGAGGCGCTTGGTTATGAGAGCTATGCCCCGGAGGCGGTATTGAAGATCGCCTAATTGGAGCACCGACAACATTGCCGTTGACGGGGCCGGTATCTTCCGGCCCCGTTTTCACGCGCGCTCGATGCGGCATTGATAACAATTGTTGCGGGCCGAGCGAACATGGACATAGGCCACCTCCGGCTTCTCCAGCAGCTCGCTTGCCCGGGCATCGATACCGGTAACCGGAATGACTGCGCCGGTGCCATAGACGATCCGGTCGTCAGCACTATAGCCACGCAAAAGATAATCCTTGCTGGTGGTCAGGATCGGCGGAACGGCCGCGCCACCCACATAGGCCTCGCATGGGTCCGCATGCAGAAAAACAGGTCCGGTTTCCGCATAGGGCTGCAGCTCCGGGAACGGGCGATAGGAAAGAATCAGATAGCCATCTCCCTCGGCAATATTGGCGAGGCAATGACGGCAGGGAATGCCCTGGCCATCGGAGACATGCAGTTCCGGTGTCAGGCCGTAAGCATCGGGCTCGCGGCGGCGGTAGCGCGCGGCAAGATCGCTCGGCATCGGTTGGTAACGTAGGGGCATTTCGGGTTCCTCCGGTTTCAATACCGAAGGAAATGCCATGTGCCGACATGGAGCGACACCCGATACTTGCCGTTGCGACGGTCAGAGCCCGCGAGCGAACTCCAGCAGCTCGTCATCGCTGAGCGGCAGGACCTTGGCATCATGGGTCGAGACCGGGGAAAAACCGAAGCGCTGGTAAAGTTGCAGCGCGCGGGGATGGTCGAGCGTGTTGGTCGCAACACGCACTGTCTGCGGATTGGAGTTCCAAGCCGCATACAATGTCTGCAGCAGAAACCATTTGCCTAGCCCAAGGCCAAGCGCATGTTCGAACATGCCGAAATGGGAGAGTTCGACAATATCCTCATCCACCTGCAACAGTTCGAAAAAACCGGCCGGGGCGCCGTTGACATAGAGCACCGTGACAGCATTGCGCTTGTCGTGCAGGACGCCGGTAAGGTCGGCATCGCTCATCCGCAGCCGGTCGACCCAGTTCCAGCGTTTGCCGACCTGCAGGTAGAGAAAGCGATAGAAGGGCAGCGGAATTTCTGGCACGCGCATGATCGCGGTCTGGATATTGACCGGCACCGGCAGGCTCTGCTTGGGTGGCGCGGTCATTTCCAGTTCGGTGATGCGGACGTCGAGCGCTTCGACTGCTTTGTCCTTGGTCATGTTGATCATTCTTTCCCGGTAACGACGGGTGTGTCTGCCCGGCTGCCCCATTCGGACCACGAGCCATCATAGAGCGTATTGTCGGTGTGGCCCAGCGATTGCAATGCCAGCATGATGATCGCTGCGGTGACGCCGGAACCACAGGAAGTGACGACTGGCTTGTCGAGATCGATACCCACCGCCTCGATCGTTTCGCGCAGGGCGTCGAGCGATTTCAGCTTGCCGCCAGTCGAAAAGACACCGGAAGGCAGACTTTTGGCGCCGGGCATGTGGCCCGATCGCATGCCGGCTCTGGGTTCGGCTTCCTCGCCGGTGAAGCGCGCGGCACCACGCGCATCGGCAATCTGGCGGGAACCGGTTTCAACGATGTCGCACATTTGCGCGAACGAGGTCACAGCTTCAGCATTGAATTGAGGATGGAATGTTGCAGGTGTTGGCTGCGGAACATCCGTGGTGACCGGGCGGCCCTCAGCCTTCCAGCCATCGATGCCGCCATCCAGGACAAACACCGACTTCGCGCCCATGCTGCGCAGCAGCCACCAGACGCGCGGCGCGGTAAAGATACCGGGACCATCGTAGACGACGATCGTATCGTTCTCGCTGATGCCCAGCTTGCCGACCGACTCTGCAAACGATTCGGGCGAGGGAATGGTGTGCGGCAGGCCGCTCGTCAGGTCAGCAATGGCGTCCTGATCGTAAAAGACCGCGCCGGGAATGTGGCCAGCCACATATTCGGCCTTCGGGTCCCGTTTCTGTGCTGGCAGATACCAGGCTGCATCGACAACCTTCACCGAAGGATCGGTCAGCCGCTGCTGCAACCAATCGGCGGAAACGACGAAAGCGCTTTTCTGTTCGGTCATCGATTACTCTCCCGTGGACGCAGTGTCCGGCGTGCCAAAACGGATGCGGAAACGCCGGTTTTCCTTACCCTTCTTTTCGATCTTGGCAATGTAGATCGCACCGACCTCCTGGGTTTCGGACACATGCGTGCCGCCGCAGGGCTGGCTATCGACCGATGCATTCTCGCCGATGCAGACAAGGCTGACACGGCCGAGGCCAATGGGCGGCCGGACATTCTTCGATTTGACGATATCGGGATTGGCCTCCAATTCCGCGTCGGTGATCCATTGCAGGTAGATCGAGTGGTTGCCGTCAACCAGCGCCATCATCGCGGCGGTGACGGCGTCCTTGTCTATGGTTTCGCTCATGTCGAAATCGACGCGGCTTTCGTCCTCGCCGACGGCAGCACCCGTGATCGGATATTGGCAGACAACCGAGAGCAGGTGGCAGGCCGTGTGCATGCGCATCAGCTTGTAGCGGCGTGCCCAGTCGATGTGCAGAACCAGCTTTTCCCCGACCAGCGCTAAGGGCTGATCGGCAGCAGGGACATGGATGATGATATTCTTGGTGTCACCGTGGCGGGTGGTCTCGATCTCGATGCGGCTGCCATCGGCGCGCTCGAAGAAACCATTGTCGCCGGGCTGACCGCCCGAGGTTGCGTAAAAACAGGTCTGATCCAGCTCGATGCCGCCGTCTTCCCGTAATCCTGTGACGATTGCTTCCGTGGTTGAAAGATAGAAATCGTCGCGAAAAAGAGGAAGTGTGGTCATGAGATGCTTATCCGGCGGGTTCGTATGGGACCGTTATTCCGGAATTCCGCGTCAGCCAGGCCGGAACAGGAAGGCCCTTGGACTTCAGAAATGCCGGGTTGAACAGTTTCGACTGATAGCGGTTACCATAGTCGCAGAGGATCGTCACGATGGTATGTCCCGGTCCCAGATCTTTTGCCAGGCGAATGGCACCGGCAATGTTGATACCGGAGGAACCGCCAACGCAAATGCCTTCCTTTTCAACAAGATCGAACACCAACTGTACGGCTTCGGCATCCGGTATCTGACAGGCAAAATCCGGCGTGAAACCTTCGAGGTTGGCGGTGATGCGTCCTTGGCCGATGCCCTCGGTGATCGAACTCCCGGATGATTTCAGCTCGCCATGGGCATAAAAACTGTAAAGGGCAGCCCCTTCCGGATCGGCGATTCCGATCTTGAGGTCCGGGTTCTTCGCCTTCAGGCCAAGCGCCACACCGGCCAGCGTGCCGCCGGAGCCGACGGCGCAGATGAAGCCATCGACCTTGCCGTCGGTATCGCGCCAAATTTCCGGTGCGGTGGTTGCGACATGGGCGTCGCGGTTGGCGACGTTGTCGAACTGGTTGGCCCAGATCGCGCCGTTCGGCTCCGTCTTTGCCAGTTCAGCCGCGAGACGGCCGGACAGCTTTACATAATTGTTGGGGTTCTTGTAGGGAACCGCGGGAACCTCGATAAGTTCGGCGCCGAGAAGACGCAGCGCATCCTTCTTTTCCTCGCTCTGTGTCTCGGGAATGACGATGACCGTGCGGTAGCCGAGCGCCTGGGCAACCAGCGCCAAGCCGATACCTGTATTTCCGGCCGTGCCCTCGACGATGACGCCGCCAGGCTTCAGCTGGCCGGTTTTTTCGGCGTGACGGATGATCGACAGTGCTGCGCGATCCTTGACCGATTGGCCCGGATTGAGAAACTCCGCCTTGCCCAGGATCGTGCATCCGGTTGCTTCCGAGGCACCCTTGAGGCGGATCAGCGGCGTATTGCCGATGGCATCGAGAACGGAAGTCAGAACGGGCATGAGTAAACCTCTCGGCTGCGGATAATTGCCTCAGGCAGGAACCTGAAGGGATGACGATTTGAACAGGACATGAGGGAACTGCCCGAGCCACAAATGCCCTTGCAATTCAACATACCGAAATCCTAGCGTCTTTTCGGCTCACGCTGCTCCTCAAGCAAGAAATAGCGTTTCACCTTGACGCTGTCGTGGCAAAAATCGACCCAAAAGTGGAAGACGGCGTTTTACAACCGGGGTGATCCATTTCTTGACCCTTGGCGTAGTGAGGCGATAGTTTCCGCTGCGCCGTGCGGCAAAACAGGTGAAGACAATCGATGGCTGATGTTCAGCTGGATACAGTAGATGCCTTGATGGCACGATATGCTGCCGGCATTCTGCCGGCGCCGGCGCGTGTCTTGGTCGAAGCACATCTCGAGATGCAATCCATCAATAGACCCAAGGTCGCCGAGTACGAAATGGTCGTCGGCGATATCCTGGAACACATGGAGCCGGTTTCTCTCAGGTTAAGAGACGAAGCATTGAAAGCCGTTTTCGCAGCAGCCCCTCTGGCAATGGCAGGCACGGCACGAGCACAGCCTAACGCCTTTTTTCCAAAGGCCATTCGCGACTTTGCCGGGCTTGATGCCGCTGAAATCCCGTGGAAACGAAAACTGCCGGGCTTCAAGGAATACAGCCTTGGAAAGATCGACGGTTGCGATGTCAGCTTCTTCTGGCTGAAGCCGGGACGCGTGATTCCGGCCCATACGCATGAAGGCTATGAGCTTTCACTGGTTCTCGACGGCGCTTTCAACGATACGCGCGGGCGCTTTGCAAAAGGTGACATATCGGTGGCGGACGAGAGCATCGATCACCGCCCCGTGGCGGAAGCCGAATGCCCGTGCATCGGCTTTGCCGTCTCCCAGGCACCGGTCAAGCTGACCGGCTCATGGAGACAATTGCTCGGTGACATGATCGGCTGACGTTTTGCCGAACAATGGCCCGAATGCGGGAACAAACTACATTTCAATGCGTATTGTTAGGTGATCCCGGTTTCCGGGATCCGCGATGAAGCAGCGAAAGGAACCCCCATGACCGATTTTGTCGCACACCCCGAGATGGGTCTCGCCTGGGTCACGGGAGCAAGCTCCGGCATCGGCCGGGCCCTGGCGCTGCGGCTGGTCAAGGACGGTTTCAACGTTGTCGTCACCGCGCGCGATCACGAGAAACTGGTGCAGTTGCAGCATGAATCACCCGGCCCCGGCAAGGTTATCGTGCTCGACGGCAACGTCACCGATCCGCGCGATATGGAACGGATTTTAGCTGCGATCGAATACGAGCACGGATCGATGGTGCTCGCGGTTCTCAATGCCGGCGTCTACGTTGCCGTGCACGGCGAGGACCTGCATCGCGAGGATTTCGAAAAGACTTTTGCAGTCAACCTGAACGGAACGGTCAACTGTCTGCTGCCGGCAGTGCGTCATATGAAGGCGAGGGGGCATGGCCAGATTGCCATCGTATCCTCGGTCACCGGATATGGCGGCCTGCCGACAAGTGCTGCTTACGGCGCTACCAAGGCAGCGCTGATCAACATGGCGGAAAGCTTGAAATTCGATCTCGACAAGGTGGGGGTGCGCCTGCAGATCATCAATCCCGGCTTCGTCGAAACGGCGGCAACGGCAAAGAATGCATTTCCGATGCCGGCCCTCGTCAGTGCCGAGGTGGCGGCGGATCGCATTGCAGAAGGCCTGAAATCCAGCGGCTTCGAGATCACGTTTCCAAGGCGCTTCACCTACGTCATGAAGCTGCTCAACCTCTTGCCCTATGGCCTTTATTTCTGGCTGATCAATAGGGCGACCGGGTGGAAAACGCGGCCGCTGGTCACCGGTGGGCATGCCGTCGATGTGCTTGAGCGGGATCCTCAGGCGGTGTGAAGGACGATCACTGCCCCGAAGACCAGAGCAAGTCCTACCCAGCCAATCGGCTTCAGCTTCTGGCCGAAAAAAATGCGGGCCGAGATCGCCGTGCCGAAAATGCCGGTTGCGCCGAGGATGGCATACGCGATCGCCAGTTCCATGCCCTTGACAGCCTCGACCAGCAAGGCGAAGGCCGCAAGCACGAGCAGGATGGACAGGGCGCCCCAGCCGCGCCGGGCAAAGCCGTTCGACTTGGTCGAGGCAAGATTGGCGGCGACATCCAGCACACCGGCCAGAACAGCGAAGATGAAATAGATGTTAGGCGAGGTCATCGGCAACCTCCTCTTCTTCGTGCACTTCGCCGGCATTTACCAGGATGATACCGCCCACCGCCATCAACAGGCCGATCATTTCCTGATAGTTCAGCACATGATTGAAAACGAACACGGAAACCAGGGTAATCAGCGCGATGCCGGACCCTTCCCAGATGGCGTAGGCGACGCCGACGGAGATTGTCTTCACGGCCTTGGCAAGGAAAAAATAGGAGAGGGCGATCGAGACATACATGACGGCATAGCCCCAGACACCGCCGCCTGTCGACGCTGCCTTCATCACGGTCAGGCCGATCACTTCGGTTGCTATGGCAAGCGCCAGAAAAATCCATGCAAGACGCACGTCGTCACCTTCGATACGAGCAGTTGGAAAACTGCAGCTTCCATAGGCATTTCGGAGGAGGCGGTAAAGCGGGCGGTGACGTTATTGCCGGATACGATCCTGCAATTCGTTCTGGGCAGTCCTATCCAGCGGAAAATTCCACATCAGTGCTATCGCGGCGAGTTTCAGCGCCACCGGAACCCAGGCATATATCGCGGCAAGGGCAAATAACGCCGTTTCATCGTTATGCGCATCGGGAAATGGATTGAAACCGAAGGAGCCGAGTAACGGAAAAACAATGCCGACGCCGGCTGCCAGCGAAAGCTTTGTCGCAAGACCCCACGCGGCGAAGTAGAGACCGCTGCGCTGATCGCCGGAGGCGGCGGTATCAGCATCGATGACATCGGCCTGGATCGAGGGCGGCAGAGCCAGATCGAAACCAAGCAACAGGCCGGTTGCCGCGCAGATCAGCGCGAAAGGGACGGCTGCGCCGGGGGACAGAAAGGGCGCCATTGAAAAAATAGCGCAAGCGGCAATCATCGCGACAGACCATGCACGGTGTTTGCCAAGCTTTCGCGCCGCCAGCGCTGCAAGCGGTACGCCGACGATGGCGCTCAGGAAATACAGGAAGAGCAGCGGCCCGCGGAGTTCCGGCAAAAGCAGCCGAGCTGAGACGAAATAGAGAAACAGCGTCGCCGGAATGCCATTGGCGAGACCGTTGAGGAAAAATGCAGCGATCAGCCGCAGGAAAGGCCTGTTGGCTCCAAGGAAGGACAGCGATTGCAGCAACGGCAACCGTCTTTTTGTTGTGTCTACAGGTTCGGGAACGAGCCAGACGGTGAGGCTGCCAAACAGCAAGAGCATTGCGGCGACGGCGATGCCCAGCACCGCAAGACCGGAAAACCCCTTCTGCTCAAAGCCTATTGCAAACGGCAAAACGATGGCGATCAGCGTCCCGACCAGCGTCAGGCCTTCCCGCGCCGAGGTCAACCGCGTGCGGCCATGGTAATCATTGACCAGTTCGGCGCCCCAAGCGGAATAGGGTACGACCACCAGCGTGAAGCCCAGCGATGTCAGTATGCCCCAGACGGTAAGCCACGCAACGCCAGCGCCGTCTGCAGGCCAATAGAGCATCAGGGCCGACAGGGCAGCGATAGGCAAGGACAGAAGGAAGAGCAGCCGGCGGCGGCCGAAGCCCGGATTGATCCGGTCTGCTGCATAGCCTGCAAGTGGATCGGTGACCGCATCGAACAGGCGCACCAGCAACACCGCCCAACCGACCGAGGCAATCGGCAGGCCGAGGGTTTCGGTATAGTAGGTCGGAACAAGCGAATAGAGCGGCAGGCCGAGGGCTGCGAGCGGCGCTGCAGGAAGGGCGTAGGCGAAAAGCATCCGGCGGCTGATCTGCATCTCCGCACCGCCGCCGGTTGCGGGTTTATTCATACACGATCTGTCTGACGTCGATATTCTTGGCCCGGAAACCGGCTTCGCAGTAGAACAGATAGAATTCCCAAAGCCGCTTGAAGCGGATATCGAAACCGAGGGGTTCGACTTTGTCCCAGACGTTCCAGAAGCGCTCGCGCCATTCAGCGAGCGTGCGAGCGTAATCCAGCCCGAAACCGAAATCGCCGCTGATCTTCAAACCCACCTTGCGGCCGAGATCGATCAGATGTTGCGGGGTCGGCAACATGCCGCCCGGAAAAACATATTTCTGGATGAAATCCGGGTTGGCGCGGTATTCCTCATAGGCTTCCGGCTTGATGGTGATGATCTGCAGTCCGGCTTTGCCGCCCGGCTTCAGGCAGCGCTGCAATTGCGAAAAATAGGCGGGCCAGTATTTTTCACCAACGGCCTCGAACATCTCGATGGAGACGATCCGGTCATACATCCCGGCCTCGTCGCGATAGTCCTGGAACTTGATCTCGACCTTGTCGGACAGGCCGGCGTTCTTCATCCTCTCATTGGCAAAGGCAAGCTGTTCGCGGCTGATGGTCAGCCCTGTCACCTTGCAACCGATCTCACTTGCCGCATATTCGGCGAAACCACCCCAGCCGCAGCCGATCTCCAGCACGTGATGGCTGGCTTTGATACCGGCGGCATCCGCTAACGCCTTGTACTTGGCGCGCTGGGCCGATTGCAGGTCATTGGCACCCGTGGAATAGAGGGCCGAGGAATAGGTCATCGTCGGATCGAGCCACTGCTTGTAGAAGGCATTGCCAAGATCGTAGTGGGCGGAAATGTTCTTCTTCGAACCGGATTTGGTATTGGCGTTCATCCAGTGGCGGAATTTTTCGACCAGCCGCAGAACGCCGCGTGCGCCATTGGAGAAATTGCGACCGACGTCGGTGTTGACGAGGAAGAGTTCAAGAAAGGCGCCGACATCCGGGCTGTCCCAGTCGCCGTCCATATAGCTTTCGGCAACGGCAATGGTGCCGCCGGTCAGCGCCCGTTGCGGCAGGTTCCAGTTATGCAGCGTAACGGAAGCGACAGGCCCTTGCGCCTTGCCCTTGACGACCACGGTGCGGCTATCAGGCAATGTCAGCTTCAGACATCCCGCCTGCATGTGGACAAGACCACGCAGCACCATCTGAGCTTTCGCTGGTAGGCCTTTGACAATGCGCGATAAATTTTCAGTGGAAAGACGCTCTCCGTCCTTCGGGTCACAATAACCGGTGCCTGCTGTACTCATTCGACAGTTCCTCAGCAATCATTGCTCTTGACACAAAATAGCCTCATTCCGCCGGACCGCCAACATGGGATTCATGAGAAAAATCGTGGCTTGTCTTGCGGCCCTCCTTCCAGGCGCTCGTCGGTTCGGGCGCTTGCGGCCGCGGGATATAGCGGACGCCTTTGATCCAGAGCTTCAATGCCTCCCAGTGAATCCCTGCAACGATCTTGAGTGTAAGATGCGGAATGCGGGCAACAAGACGCAAAATCTTGCCTGTTTTCAACGGAACCTGAACGCCGGAGAAGGTTGCAGCCAGCAATGGCCCGTCTTTGTCGGTCTCCAGAATGCGCCAGCGGATAGCGTCTCCCGGCGGCAGCATGCGGAACTGGTAGCGCATGGCCATCGGAATGAACGGCGAAACGTGAAACAGCTTGTCGCATTGCTGGCGAATGCCGGCGTCAGACACATCGTTCGGTCCGATCGGGCAGACATAGGTGTGGCGTTCGCCGAAGGTGTTGCGAACCTCGTAGATCATGGCAATCAGCGCGCCGCCGTTTTCATAGGCGTAATAGACCGAAAGCGGATTGAAGACGAGGCCGAGGATGCGTGGGTAGCAGACCAGGAGCACGCGCGCCGGCGGGATCGCAATGCCAGTCTGCCGCAACAGCGTATCGACGTAGTTGCGCAGCGGCAATGCACTGTCGCCCGTATGATCCTTCTCGTGGAACGACAGAAGATTGCGGCGATTGACGGAGAAGACCTTACTCAGCCTATCCGCCTCGTCGAGCCTGTCGAGATCGATCATCAGGGAAAAGACATCATAGCTGAAACGGTGGCCGATCGGCTTCATCCGCTGATGCATGACCTGGCCGGCATAAAGCGCTGCCGCCGCCTGCGGCGGCGCGCCGTTCCTCGTCATGTCCGATCCGGATGACGCACCCATCTATTCTGCCGCCTCCCTGAACACCGATGATATCTGCTGGCGCCAGGGGATGATACCGCCAAGTGCCTCTGCAGCTGCAAGCCCTGATGCCAAGCCATCCTCATGAAAGCCGTATCCGGTCCAGGCGCCGGCAAAGAAGGTGTCGTTATCGCCCTGGATCGCCTTTAGGGCACGCTGGGCGGCCATCGAGCCTGCGTCGAACTGCGGATGATCATAGGAAAATTCGGCAAACACGGTCCCGGGTGCTGGCTCGCGCTCCGGGTTCAACGTCACAAACAATGGATGCTGTGGCGCAATGCCCTGAAGACGGTTCATCCAGTAGCTGACGGCGACACCTTGCGATCCACAGGGTTTGGTCGCGCGCAGGTAATTCCAGGAAGCCCAGACTTTTTTTCGTTTCGGCATCAATGCGGTATCGCGGTGCAGGATGACCCGGTTTGGATGATAGGGAACGGCCGACAGCAGCGCGCTTTCCGTGGGTGTCGGATCGGAAAGCATGGCCAGCGCCTGGTTGCTGTGGGCGGCGATGATCACCTTGTCGAAGACTTTTGTCGTGCCATGCGCGTCGTTGACGATGATCCTGCCGTCCTCACGCCGGATCGATATCACCCCGCAGTTGAGACGGACGCGATCGCCAAGCGGCCGCAAAAGCTTGCGCAGATAGTTGCGGCTGCCGCCGGTGACCGTGCGCCAGGGGTGCGGTTTGGAATAAATCAGCCGGTGATTGTCGAAGAACTGGATGAAATTCTCGGCTGGAAAATCCAGCATCTTGGCTGTCGGCGACGACCAGATCGCAGCGGCCATCGGCGCCAGGTAATTGTTGGTGAAGCCCGGCGAGAAACCACGCCAATTGAGATAGTCGCCGATCGACATCGCCTCAAGCCGGCCGGCGCTGCGGTCTTCCAGACAGATTCGGTTAAAGCGGAGGATTTCGCGCAGCATCATCAGGAAGGAAGGCCGTACGAGATTGCGCTTCTGGGCAAAGACGGTGGCCAGATTGTCTCCGCTCCATTCCAGCCGCCCCTGATCGAGCGACACCGAAAAACTCATGTCGCTCTTGTGCGTCGTCACGTCTAGCTCGGCAAACAAAGCCGTGAGATTTGGATAATTCGCCTCGTTATAGACGATGAAACCGGTATCGACCGAGATCGGCGTGCCGTCGTAATCGATATCGACCGTCGCCGTGTGTCCGCCCGGACGCTGGTCCTTCTCGTAGAGTGTGACGTCGTGGACAGGGTTGAGTGCCCATGCGGCAGAACTGCCGGAAACGCCGGAGCCAATGACGGCGATCGACAGGCGCCGGCCGGGAACATGATGCGGACCATGGGAAAAGGGGGCGTTCATGCTGCGTCCTTGATCTTGTTATAGGCAGCAAGAGCGCGGTCGCGCGCCTTTGCATGGTCCACGAGCGGTTTGGGGTACGTGACGCCCAGCGTCACACCGGCAGCATCAAGGATGCTCTCAGGCGTCTCGAAGGGCCGGTGCACGAATTTTGCGGGCAGGTCCGCCAGTTCCGGCACGAAGGTTTTGACGTAGATGCCGTCGGGATCGAATTTTTCCCCCTGCAAGACAGGATTGAAAACCCGGAAGAACGGCGACGCATCGGCGCCACTGCCGGCCACCCACTGCCAGCTTGCCGCATTGGAAGCGGGGTCCGCATCCACCAGCGTATCCCGGAACCAAGTTTCCCCCCGGCGCCAGTCGATCAGCAGGTCCTTGATCAGGAAGGATGCCGCGATCATGCGGACGCGGTTGTGCATCGTGCCGTGCCGCCACAGCTGCCGCATGCCGGCATCGACGATCGGATAGCCGGTTTGGCCCTTCGTCCAGCGCTTGAACGCGTCGTCGTTTTCAGCCCAGGCAAAAGCATCATATTTCCGGTTGAGATTTTCGCTCGGCAATTGCGGATTATGGAAGAGCAGGTGGTAGGAGAAATCGCGCCAGACAAGTTCCTTGCGAAAGGTGATCACATCCTCGGCCGGAACATTCTTGAGTTTGCGCGTGGCGTGCCAGATGCGGGCAGGGGAGATTTCCCCCATGGCCAGATGCGGCGAGAGCCGCGATGTACCATCGGTTCCGGGCAGATCGCGCCGCGTCTTATAACCGGAAAGATCGTCTTCGACGAATGCTTCCAGCCTTTCGAGTGCTGCGGCCTCGCCGGGCGTCCAGATTTCAGAAAACGTCCGTGCCCAGTCCGGCTCCGTCGGCAACAGCGCCCAGGAGGCCAGATCCTCGCTGCCGGGCCATTCGGCTGGAGAAACCAGCGCATCTGGCTGCTCCAGCGGCTGATCCGGCTCGCCGGATGCCTCGAGCGCGCGCCAGAACGGCGTATAGACGCGGTAGGGCGTGCCCGAGCCCGTCTTCAACCGTGAGGGCTCGTGGAGAAGCTGTCCGGCAAAACTTTTGACGGTTATTCCGTTTACCCCCAATGTCTCTTTCAGCGGCCCATCGACGGCGATGCCGTTCGGATCGTAGCGGCGATTCCAATGGACGGTTGACGCGCCGGTTTCGGCAATCAGCGCGGCCAGCACGCTGCCCGGCTCACCGCCGCGCAGCATAAGCCGGCTTCCAAGGCCGCCGAGTGCCTTTTCCAGATCTTTCAGCGAATGATGCAGCCACCAAGCCTGGGCGGCACCCAGCGGCCCTGTGCCGTACTGTGAAGGCTCGCGGATATAGACGGGAATGATACTGCGGCCGGTTTGGGCAGCAGCATGAAGCGCATGATTATCGTCAAGCCGCAGGTCCTTGCGAAACCAGACGATGATAGGGGTTTCGTGGGAAAGGTCGTTGTTTTTCATTTTCATCCGCGCATCGTATCCAGCGTCGTCGTGTACGCAGATACGGGTACGGCGGATCAAAGGTTTCGCGGAGAAAGCTTTTTATTTCATCGTTTTGCGGAGGAATACTGCTGACAAAATTTCAACTGCCGATTCGCCACATGAAGCGGCAGCCGCAGCTGGCTACGGCTGGAGTATAACGGCTGGGTTCAGCTCTTCTGGAAAGCCAGATGAGCCCCGAGACCAACCAGCATGGTGCCACCGGCGCGCTGCATCAGGCGCTGGGCGGAGCTCGAGCGGCGCAGCTTGGTCATCACCGCGCCGGCCAGAAACACGCAGACGATATCCGCCGACGAAAACATCAGATTGACGATCGTTCCAAGGATTGCCAGCTGCAGCCAGACCGGGAAGGCGGCCGATGCATCGACGAATTGCGGCAGGAAAGCCACGAAGAAAATCGCCGTCTTGGGGTTGAGAACTTCCACGGTGACGCTTTCGAAAAAGGCGCGCCGGCCGGATTTCGGCGTGATGCCGGGCAGGGCGGCGGCGTCCTCGACCTTGGCACGGAAGAGAGAAATGCCGAGCCAGATCAGATAGGCTGCGCCGGCAAATTTGACGATCATGTATAGGGTTGGCACGGCATGAAACAGGATCGACAGACCTGCCGCCGCAGCAATGACATGAAAGTAGCCGCCGAGGTGAATGCCCAGCGATGCCATCAGTCCGGACCAACGGCCGCGGGCAATTGTCTGGGCCGCCGCATACAGCATGGCCGGACCGGGAATATAGGCAAAGACCGCCGTGGTGGCGATGAAGGCGATAAGCAACTCGATCGACGGCATTGTCCGCTCCTGTCGTGGGTCTACTGGATTGAATTCCTCTACATTACCGTCAGTAGAAAGTCTCGTACACTTGTCATGCCGACCGTCCGTGCCGAATGATCATTATCCCCAGGTCAGCGGGTCGAGACGCAGATAGAAATCGAGCCTTGCCCGGTCGGCAGTCGCGATCGCGTGCATATCGAACAAACGATTTTGCGCAGCCTGAGCTTCCTCGACGGTGCGCCATGTTTCGCGGGTATTGCCGACAAGCAGCGCAAAATCGACATAGCGGTCCGCCATGCCCAACCGTCCGAGGTCGATCATTCCCGTGCAGCGAAGCGTTTCCGGATCGATCATGAAATTGGGCATGCAGGCATCACCGTGGCAAACGACACGGTCAAGGCTTTCCTGCGCCAGCCGCTCGGACAGTTCGGCTTGTACCCGCTCGAGCAGGGTCTGCGGCGGCGTGCCGTGATCGTCTGGATCGAGAAAATCCGGATTGACGCCGCCACGTCCAAGCACGTCGGCCGCCCGTTCGAACATGGTTTGAAGGCCACGGTCGAACGGGCAATCGTTTGCCGGAATCGCGTGGAGGTCGCGCACCCGCGCCGCGATCGAAGGCCAGGCTTCCATCAGCTCATGTGCTTCGAGCTGATCTGCCGGAATGCCGGGCACGGCACTTGTCACCAGGCATGCGACATCGTCCGACACCTGCCAATCGAGAACTGTGGGAGATCCGAGCTTGAAGGGGGACAGCCACGCCGTGCGCCGCCGCTCGTCATCCAGCAGCGCCACGCCGCTGCCGGTAGAGATTTTGGCGTAAGCGCTGCCATCGGTGCGCCGAAACAGCGCATCACCCGATTCGCCGTGACGATAGGCAATCCACTGGCTTCCGAGAGAAAAGCCCGCCGCCCGGGTTGCACCGGATCGATAGTCAGTCACGCGTCATCCCCCACGGCTTGCTTGTCGAAGGCGAATTTACGCCCCAGCACGAGATGGATATTGCGAAACGCGATTTCACTATCAGCGAACAGAAAATGACCGAGTTTTTGCGCCGGATCTTGTTTTCTGACAAAAGCCGGCGAGGGCGGGGGGGTTATTTGCCAAGTTCGGCGAGAAATTCCTTCAACTGCGATTCCACATAGGGCACCACCGGTCCATCCGCCTCAAATCCCCACCAGAGCAGCGAGCCCTGCCATTGGGCAAGCATCAGCCGTGCTCTCATCTCCGGCCGGCTGGCATTGGCAAAACACGCGCTGATGGCCTCGACGAGCGTTCGTCCCCAGGCAGCTCCCCGGGCGCGCAGTAAGGGATCGCGAAAATCCTCGCGCAGCAAACGCAGGCCGTCGGCATAGACAGCGGCGCTGTCGCCGTAATTCTGCGACAGTCCGACAAGCAGGGCCGCCGCGCCTTGCGGCGTTCTGGGGACAGATCCGCAAAGCAGCGCCGTCTCTGCATCGAGCTCATCCCAGGCATGAAGCAAAGCCTGACGGAGCATCGCTGCCTTGGTCGAAAACCGCTGCACCAGTGTCGAGCCGGACAAGCCGCTTACCTTGGAGACAGCCGAAAACGTTGCCGCCTCCGGCCCCTCTGCATGGATCAGCGTCAACACCAGATCGAGAAGATGCTGGTCGGATAGCGTACGTGGACGCGGCATCAATTTCCCCTTGCATTCATTTAATTTATGAACGAACGTTCGGTTATAATCTACCCGATTTCTGGTCCGTTTGCGAGAGGGAGGACAATGACATGACAGCTGATCTGCAAGGGAAGGTCGCTTTGGTGGCCGGCGGTACGCGCGGTGCCGGCCGAGGCATCGCCGTGGAACTGGGGGCTGCCGGCGCAACGGTCTATGTGACCGGGCGCACGACACGCACACAGCAATCGGACTACGGCCGCCCGGAAACGATCGAAGAGACGGCCGAGCTGGTGACTGAGGCCGGCGGCAAAGGCATTGCCGTGCGGGTGGACCATCTTGTCCACCCGGAGGTCGAGGCTCTGGTTGCCCGCATCCGCCGCGAGGAAGGACGACTCGATATTCTCGTCAACGATATCTGGGGCGGTGAGCATTTGACCGAGTGGAATAAACCGGTCTGGGAACACACGCTCGAAAAGGGCCTGAAACTGCTGCGGCTGGCAATCGATACCCATCTGATCACCGCCCATTACGCGTTGCCGCTGATGATCGAAAGGCCGGGCGGGCTGCTGGTGGAGGTGACGGATGGCACGGCGGAGTACAATGCCAAGCACTACCGGCTCAGCCCTTTCTATGACCTCGCCAAGACCAGCGTTATCCGTATGGCCTGGGCGCACGCGCAGGACCTTGCGCCACACGCAGCGACATCGGTGGCAATCTCACCCGGCTGGATGCGCTCCGAAATGATGCTCGATATCTACGGCGTGCGTGAAGAAAACTGGATGGAGGCTACAGCAGTCCAGCCGCATTTCGTGATCTCCGAAACACCGCGTTTTACCGGCCGTGCCGTTGCGGCGCTTGCTGCAGATCCGGACCGGGGCCGCCTCAACGGCCAGTCTACCTCAAGCGGTGATCTCGCCAAGATCTACGGCTTCGCCGATCTCGACGGATCGCGGCCTGACTGCTGGCGCTACATAACTGAGGTACAGGATGCAGGCGAACCGGCGGACGCCACCGGTTATCGGTAGGGACATAAAACAGGCGAGGGGCGATAGCGCCTTAAACCAAAAAGGCCTCGCTTTTCAGCAAGGCCTTTGAAAACTGGCTCCCCGGGCCGGATTCGAACCGGCGACCTGTCGATTAACAGTCGAATGCTCTACCGCTGAGCTACCAGGGATCGTCTGCAGCGGTGTGTGCTGCAGAAGTGAGGCTGCTAATACAAATGCTTTTCCGATTTGCCAAGCGGTTTTTCAAAAAAAACGCACAATCTTGTCAGACTGTGGAGAACTTCCCATCTGTGGGAGGCAGCGCCTTCTGACTGTCGCGCAAGCCAAACCCTTGGCATTGCGGGATTGCAGCATTACAGGGACGCGCTTTACGCTCGATAGGTGGAATATATGGCGGAACCGCAAAAAACGAAAAAATTCGGCATCGACGCCGCAACACATGAACTGATTATCGGTTCATGGCGGATGCGGCTGCCGCAATCGCGTCTTTTGCGTATTACCATCGGCGGCGTGTTGATCTTCGGCGGCATTCTTGGCTTCCTGCCTGTCCTCGGATTCTGGATGGTGCCGCTGGGATTGCTGGTCCTGTCGCATGATCTCGCCTTCGTCCGGCGCCGGCGGCGCAAGCTATCGGTCTGGTGGGCGCGAAAATGGCAGACATCCGACTAGAATAGAGTCCCCCGTAATATCTACGGACGTTAGAAACATGCGAGGGGCTCCGTCGTGTAATACACAGCATTCGGGAAGACGTAGTTTGTCCGGATGCCTTTAGCCGCCCGACCCTGTCTGCGGCGTGGGATTCTTGTCGGCCGGTGCCATTTGAGACGGATTGCCGGTCGTCTGCGTATTATCGACCGTTCCTTGGTTGGATGGCGCCGCCACATCGGCTGCGGGCGCATTCTCCTGGACGCGCGTCGCGGCATCCTTGTCCAAGCGTTCGCCAAACATTTCAGCACCAGCCCAGGCAATCAAAGCCAGCAAAAGGCCGCAAATCAGAACCATCAAAACCGGCCGGCCCAAAAGGCCCTGACGTGCCCTCACGCCACTCATCTCCACGGTTCGGTTTGTTTCGTCCGTTGAAACGACATCGCCACGCTCATCGACATATCGTGCCACTATTGCCTCCTGAAACAGTCATTCATTTGCGTCGAATGAACGGCTCCAGGCGCGCAAAGGTTCCGAAATGCGGGAAGCTGATGAGCGAGCGAACAGAAGTCGGTAAAGACGACAACTTGTTCGCCTCGATCCGGTCATCGGAATCGCCATCTGTCTTTGAAAACACTCAATGAATTTTAGGGACTTGCGGAACACATATGGAACAGATAGTGTTCGTTCTTGATTTGTTTCTCGATTCTGGAGTGATCGTTCATGCTGACCCGCAAGCAACAGGAACTGCTTCTGTTCATTCACGAAAGAATGAAGGAATCGGGAGTGCCGCCATCGTTCGATGAAATGAAGGATGCGCTGGATCTTGCGTCGAAATCCGGCATTCACCGGCTGATTACAGCGCTTGAGGAACGGGGCTTCATCCGGCGCCTGCCCAACCGGGCAAGGGCGCTCGAAGTGATCAAGCTGCCGGAGGCCTATTCGATGAGCCTCCAGCCAAAGCGGGGCTTTTCTCCCAGCGTCATCCAGGGCAGTCTTGGCGTTCAGGCACCAGCCCCGCCCGTTGCCGCCAAACCGGCGGCTGCCAATGGCGACAGCGTTTCCATACCGGTCATGGGGCGAATCGCGGCAGGTGTTCCGATCTCGGCAATCCAGAACAACACACATGATATTTCCGTTCCGTTCGAAATGGTCGGATCCGGTGAACACTACGCGCTAGAGGTCCGCGGCGATTCGATGATCGAGGCAGGAATTCTGGATGGCGATACCGTCATCATCCGCAATACGAATACCGCCAGCCCTGGTGAAATCATTGTCGCTCTGGTGGATGACGAGGAAGCGACGTTGAAGCGCTTCCGCCGCAAGGGCGCCTCCATCGCACTTGAAGCCGCCAACCCGGCCTACGAGACCCGAATTTTCGGACCGGACCGCGTCAAGATCCAGGGCAAACTCGTCGGCCTGATCCGCCGCTATCACTAGCTGGAATGGCGACACTTCGGACGCACCCCAAATTGATCACCGATTAGCACCAATAATAGGTCGAGCGGAGTGCGACTTTGAACTCAAAAACAATCGAAATCTATCACCCACGCGGTGTTTCAAATTTAGGCCTATGGGACATGGCCGGTCTCAAATTTAAAATCTATGGTCTTGTCGCAGACAGCCGGACGATAGATCAAGCCATGCTAATCCTCGCACAGTCATTTGTGCGACGGGATGTTTTACCGCGTATAGCGGACGAGGGCGATGACAACGGCATGGGCTTTGTCATCATTCACCCTGGCGAACTGGGCGTTTCCATCTCGGCTCACTGGTGGATACAAGGTTCGGTGCTGTGTCAGTATATCTATCGAAAGCTGTATTCTGCCACCGAGCCCATGGACACAGTAAAGAGACCCGTGATTGCCTGTGTTTGGGAGTTGGCCCTGATAAATGCCGAGCAAGAGGCTTGGCGCAGGACGATGATGAAAAGCGAGCCAAATCCGTCTGTATACATGGATACTCGCGCTGATTTCGCAACAGCGTAGAAACCTCCATCTGTCCTGCAGCTTCAAACGCAGGGGGAGCGGCCATTCCATCCTCCTGAAATCATGGCTAATATTGTCTCTGTCGCACTTGGAAATAGAATGCACTTCTGTGAGTTCATGCTGAAGCGCGACCAGCGGGCTTCGAGAGACTAACCGGTACGCCGGATCTGCGCGAGCAGTTTCTGGCGGAAGACTTCGGCGGGCGTTTTGTAGCCGAGGCATT
>UBTA01000117.1:0-12994 GCA_900468065.1 Hyphomicrobiales bacterium
TCGGCATTCCGACGACGCGGGCGCTCGCCGCCGTGGTCACCGGCGAGCCAGTCTACCGCGAACGTGTCCTGCCCGGCGGCGTCATCACCCGCGTGGCGGCCAGCCATATCCGCGTCGGTACATTCCAGTTTCTGGCGGCGCGCGGCGATACCGAGGGTCTGAAGGTTCTGGCCGATCATGTCATCGACCGGCATTATCCCGAAATCAAGGACAGCGAGCGCCCCTATCTGGCGCTGCTTCAAGCCGTGATCGAGCGGCAGGCGGCGCTGATCGCCCGCTGGCTGTGCGTCGGTTTCATCCATGGGGTGATGAACACCGACAATTGCGCCATCTCGGGTGAAACCATCGATTTCGGCCCCTGCGCCTTTCTCGATGCCTATGATCCGGCCAAGGTGTTTTCCTCGATCGACCGGGGTGGGCGCTATGCCTATGCCAGCCAGCCGGCCATCGGCCAGTGGAACATGGCGCGGCTGGCCGAAACGCTTTTGCCGCTGCTTGACCCCGAGCCTTCGGAAGCCGTCAATCTCGCCAATGACGCGATCGGCGGCTACGGGGCGCGGTTTCAAAAGCACTGGCTGGCCGGCATGACGGCGAAGATCGGTCTTCAGACCGAGGAAGACGGCGACCTCGATCTGGTTCAGGGGCTGTTGAGCGCCATGCATCGCAACGAGGCCGATTTCACCTTGACGTTCCGCAGGCTTTGCGATGCGGCTGAAAGCAGCGCCAAGGACGGCCCGCTTCGCGACGCTTTCGCCAACACCGCCGATATCGATGCCTGGCTTCTTGCCTGGCGCGAGCGGACCGGACGCGAGCCCCTGCCGGATGCTCAGACGGCGGCTGCGATGCGCGCCGTCAATCCGGCCTTCATCCCGCGCAACCACCGCATCGAGCAGGCGATCCGCGCGGCGGAAGACGATGGCGATTTCTCGTTGTTCGAGGCCTTGAACGATGTGTTGGCAAAGCCCTATGAGGACCAGCCGAAGTTCACCGCCTATGCCGCCCCGCCGGCACCGGCAGAGGAAGTGTTGAAGACCTTTTGTGGGACGTAGTTCGAACCTTGTATCGTCCACCGGAATTTCCGTATTAGCGACAAGAAAGCGGACCCGGATTACTTGTCCAGGACCGTCAGGCGATGGATATGGATGGCTGGCGCCAGATGGTATAAGATGTTGCCATGAACAGGATTGATGCCATCAGGAAACTCCGGCAGCACGCCCATGCCGTGAAAGGCATGGGCGCGACCGCCTTGTATTTATTCGGGTCAACAGCCAGCAACGAGGCCCGCGCGTCCAGCGACCTTGACGTATTTATCGACTACGATCCGGCCAAGCGTTTCTCCCTGATCGACTTGATCAGCATAAAGCAGTTTCTGGAAGAGAACCTTGCCGTGGAAGTGGATGTCACTACACGGAATAGCCTGCACCCCATGCTCCGCAACGACATCGAACAATCCGCAGTCCGCGTTTTCTGATGGTTAACCGCAAGGTCGGTCCGGTCTTGGCCGAAATTCTGGAAGTCATTGACGGCATCGAAATCCATACCGCTGGAAAGTCGCAGAAGGACTTTGAGCAGGATTGGCTGTTGCGCCTCGCCATCCAGCGTGCCTTGGAAATCGTCTCGGAGGCGTCCCGGCACATTCCCGACGAATTGCTGCCCCTCGCGCCTGATGTTCCGTGGAAACAGATCCGCGGAATCGGCAACATCCTGCGCCATGAGTACCACAAGATTGCGCATGAGGTGATCTGGGTGGTCGTCACCGAGAACATCGTACCGCTCCGAACTGCTATCCACAGCATCCAGCGGTCAGTCGGGAACGAATAGTTACCGGCGCGGAAGGCTTTTCCTCACGCCCGTTTTACCGTTGGTTTTTAGGCTAGGACATCTCGATTTCACACACTCGCACGCCCTTAAACACGCACAGTCGAAATTAGCCTATATTTTCCTAATAATAACAATATATTACGAGCTATCTGTTCTGCTTTTAATCAGTAGGTCAGATTTTCGGAATCTACTCCCAGCCGGTTCCACCGATGGCGGCACATCCAAACGGCGGCAGGCGGTTTTCGAAATTGGTTTTCAGCTGGGCGCAGCCCCATTTGCGCAACGGGTCCGGCATCCGGCTGTTCAGCTCGATGCCGACCTCGTCGAGCGGATCATTGGTATTGGTAACATAAAGCAGCCAGCGCCCGCCGATAACCCCGGCGACGGCCACGACCGCGACCATGAGAACCGTCAGCAATTTCTTCATTTCAGACCTCGTTGTGGTAAACGCTGCCGTTGACCTATCCTATTTCGCTGCACGGCCGAAACCCTTTCGCACGCCTTCGGCTGGCTGTGCGTTAAACGCCTGTCTGCCATGCCGAATTTTGATGGCTGTGCCGAAATGTGGCCATTGAAAGGCGGCGGCCACGCGGTATGTTCGGTGATGATACGCGCGAGGATTGAACCTTTTTCCCGCCGCGCATCTGACAGAGGATCACCGCGCACAAACCACCCGGCGCGATGGCCAGCCTTGAGACCGGACTGCCTTTTCCCTGAGGCGTTGGACCCAGATGCCCACCGCAAGCGAGACGATCCGCGCGGCGCGGCTTTCCATAACGGGAGATATTCATGTTGATTTTGTTGACGGCCATCGTCTTCGCACTGATCGGGCTGGCGCTCGGCGGTGGCGGGCTCTGGCTCATCGTGCTCGGCGGCAGCTGGTATTATGCCATTGCCGGGCTGGGTTTCCTCATCACCGCCTTCCTCTTGTTTGCGCGGCGCGGCGCTGCGCTGACCGTCTATGCGCTGTTGATCATCGGCACGCTCGCCTGGGCCATCTGGGAAGTCGGCTTCGATTGGTGGCAGCTTGGGCCGCGTGGCGGCGTCATCATCCTGCTCGGCCTGTGGCTGCTTCTGCCGGCCATCCGCCGCGGCCTCGGCTTCAGCAGTCCGACGGGTGAGACCTACAAGGCCAGCGCCCTGCCGCTCGGCCTCGCCGTTCTCGCCTCGATCGTCGTTGCCGGCTATTCAATGACGCAGGATCCACTCGATCTTGCCGGCGAACTGCCGGTCGGTACTGCGACGGCAGCCGTCGATCTCGGTGGCAACGTGCCGGACAACGAATGGCACCAGTATGGCCGCACGCCCTATGGCCAGCGCTATTCGCCGCTCTCGCAGATCACGCCTGAGAATGTCGGCACGCTGCAAGTCGCTTGGCAATATCAGACCGGCGATGTGAAGCGGCCGGATGATATCGGCGAAACCACCTATCAGGTGACGCCGCTGAAAATCCGCGACACGCTCTACATGTGCACGCCGCACAATCTCGCCATCGCGCTGGATGCGGCGACCGGCAAGGAAAAGTGGAAGTTCGATGCCAATTCCGGCATGAACCCGGACCGGCAGCACCAGACCTGCCGCGGCGTGACCTACTATGCCGATCCGGCTGCCGTGGCCGGCAGCGCCTGCGCTGAACGGGTCTATCTGCCGACAGCCGATGCACGGTTGATCGCGCTCGATGCGGCCAACGGCAAGGTCTGCGAGAGCTTTGCCGACAAGGGCACGCTGCATCTTGAAACCGGCATGAAATACAATCCGGCCGGTTACTATTACTCGACCTCGCCGCCGGTGATTACGGCGGGCAAGATCATCGTTGGCGGCGCCGTCAATGACAATTACTCAACGCAGGAACAATCCGGCGTCATCCGCGCCTTCGACGTCAATACCGGTGCGCTGATCTGGAACTGGGACAGTGGCAATCCGGACGTGACGACGCCGCTGCCGGAGGGCCAGACCTACACCACCAACTCGCCCAACAGCTGGTCCGTTTTCAGCTATGACGACAAGCTGAACCTCGTTTATATCCCGCTCGGCAACCAGGTGCCCGACCAGCTCGGCATGAACAGAAGCGAGCATGTCGAGAAATACTCCTCGTCGATCGTCGCGCTCGACATTACCAGCGGCGCCGTTCGCTGGGTGCGCCAGACCGTGCATCACGACCTCTGGGATATGGACGTTCCCGCCCAGCCGGTGCTGCTCGACATTACCGGCAAGGACGGCCAGCCGGTTCCAGCCCTTGTCGGCCCGACCAAGCAAGGCGATATCTACGTGCTTGACCGGCGCACCGGCGAGCCGATCATCCCGGTCAAGGAAATCCCGGCTCCAACCGGCGCCATCCCGGAGGATTTCACCGCGCCGACCCAGCCGATCTCCGACCTCACTTTCTCGCCGCCACCTTTGACGGACAAGAACATGTGGGGCGTGACGATGTTCGACCAGCTCGCCTGCCGGATCGACTTCAAGCGGCTGAAATATGAAGGCCGCTATACGCCGCCGTCGCTGGAAGGCAGCCTGATCTATCCCGGCAATTTCGGCACGTTCAACTGGGGCTCGGTCGCGGTCGATCCGGAACGCCAGGTGATGTTCGGCATGCCGACCTATCTCGCCTTCACCTCGAGACTGGTACCGCGCGACCAGATCCCGGCCAAGGGCCAGGACGAGAAGGGTTCCGAACAGGGTCTCAACCGCAATGACGGTGCGCCCTACGGCGTCTTCATGGGGCCGTTCCTCGGACCGCTCGGCATTCCCTGCCAGGCGCCGCCATGGGGCTATGTCGCCGGTGCGGACCTAAAGACCGGCCAGATCGCCTACAAGCACAGGAACGGCACAGTGCGTGACATGACGCCGCTGCCCCTGCCCTTCAAGGTCGGCGTGCCCGGCATCGGCGGCCCGATGATCACCAAGGGCGGCGTCGCCTTCCTCGGTGCCGCCGTTGATAACTACATCCGCGCCTATGAGCTCACCACCGGCAAGGTGCTCTGGGAAGGCCGTCTTCCGGCCGGCGGCCAGTCGACACCGATGAGCTACGCCACCGACGACGGCACCCAGTTCGTCCTCATCGTCGCCGGCGGCCATGGCTCGGTCGGCACCAAGCCCGGCGACTATGTGATCGCGTATAAGCTGGGGAAGTAGGCGCCAAAACATTCGAAAGCCGGCAGGGCGACCTGCCGGCTCAGACTACTGAAGAACGCTGGCAACGATTACCTGCCGGTAGCGCCACCCCACTCTCCGTCTTCNNGGGGATCCAGCGACCCGACGTCGGTCGGGTCAAAAAGCCTTTCAGCCCAAAGACTTGGGCTGGCTGGATCCCTGTGACGAGCACAGGGATGACGGAGAATTTGGCAATCGCGTTATCTCCCAAGTGACCTGCAAAATGAGGAGAAAATAACTTCGTCCGCAGTCCGTGCAGGCAGGGTAGCCTGTCGGCCATTCACTTTAAAGACGACTGCGGAAGACCAATTCTGCCCCTTAGAACCACGCATTGCCGGTGGTTTTCCAGCCCTCAAAGCCGCACATCGCCTAGCTTGACATATCTTTGAAAACGCCTGTAGGCTTGCCCTTGTCGGTGCAAAATCAGGCTGTTACGCATCGCACCACGATTGCCAGTACGGAGAACTCCCAATGCGCCGACTCATTTCTCAAGAAAATCACATTCGAAATTCTGAGAAATTGAGGGTACATGCGTACTTTGAATCTGGGTATCCTGGCCCATGTGGATGCAGGCAAGGCTAGTCTTACAGAACGGCTGCTTTTCGACGCCGGCGTGATCGATAAACTCGGCAACGTCGATGCCGGCAACACACAGACCGACAGTCTCGAACTCGAACGGCAACGGGGCATCACCATCCGAGCCGCCGTGGTGTCTTTCACCATCGGCGATACGGTCGTCAATCTCATCGATACGCCCGGTCATCCCGATTTCATCGCCGAAGTCGATCGCGTGCTTGGATTGCTCGACGCAGCGGTGGTCGTTGTTTCGGCGGTCGAGGGCGTACAGGCGCAGACGCGCGTGCTCGTACGCGCGCTGCAGCGTCTTGCCGTCCCGTTCGTTTTCTTTATCAACAAGGTCGATCGGGCCGGCGCTCGCTATGATGAGCTGCTGGATGTTCTTGGCAGCCAGCTGCCGGTTCGGCCCATTGCCATGTCGGGCGTCCAGGGTCCAGGCAGCAAACTTGCCCGGGTAGAAGCATACGATCTGCGAAGCGAACCACTGTTTACAGCTCTCTGTGAAACGCTGGCGGAAAATGACGATGTTCTGCTGGACGACTATGTCCTGTCACCCGATTGCCTGAGCCGCGAGACGCTTGCGCAGTCTCTGATTGACCAGGTCGCCAAAGGCTTGGTGCACCCGGTGTTTGGCGGGGCAGCAACGACCGGCGTCGGCGTGCCGGCACTGATGTCGGCGATCGCGACGATGCTGCCCTCCCGCAGCCCAGATCCGGATGGCCCGGTGATGGGCACGATCTTCAAGATCGAGCGGGGATGGGGCGGCGAAAAACAAGCCTTCGTCTCCCTGACATCGGGCACGGTCAAAGCCCGGCACTATCTGGATTTGCCCAAGGGCCAGGCACGGGTGACCGGAATTCATCTGTTCGAGGCCGGCCGGGTTCACACCGTTACCAGCTTTCGCGCCGGACAAATTGCCCGCGTCAGTGGCCTCAACGGCGCCCGCATCGGCGATATCGTCGGTACGGACCCATCCTCGGCCAGCCGGGTTCACTTTGCCCCGCCGACCCTTGAAACCCGTGTGCTGGCGCAGCGTGGCTCCGACAATGCAGCACTCTGGCTGGCTCTCAACCAGCTGGCCGAACAGGATCCATTGATCAATCTTCGCAGGAACGACGATGCGAACGATGTCTACGTCTCCCTCTATGGCGAGGTACAAAAGCAGGTCATCCAATCGACCTTGCTGACAGACTTCGGTCTTGAAGCAACGTTCGAGGAAAGCACGGTCATCTGCGTCGAGAGACTGCTGGGGAAAGGTGCCGGTCTTCAGATCATATTCAAGGAGCCGAACCCCTTTCTTGCCACCGTCGGGCTGCGCATCGAACCGCGACCGGAAGGTGCAGGCAACAGCTTCGCCCTGGACGTCGACGTCGGCCAGATGCCGGCAAGTTTTTACCGGGCGGTCGAGGACACCGTGCTGGAAACGCTGAAGCAGGGTGTCTTTGGCTGGCAGGTCATCGATTGCCACGTGGCGATGACGGCGGCCCGGCACAGTTCGCCGTCGAGCACCGCCGCTGACTTTCGCCAGTTGACGCCATTGGTGCTGGCTGAAGCGCTATCGGCGGCTCACACCGTCATCTGCGAGCCGGTCGATCGCATCGACATCGAAGCACCTGTCAGTGCCCTGAATGGCCTGCTTACCTTGCTTGCAAAGGCCGGTGCAGCAATGACTGATACCGTGATCGCCAATGGCGTGGTGCGGCTGGAAGGCACGGTCGCCTCTGCCAAAACCCAGAGCTTTCAACAGCAACTGCCAGGGCTGACAAGCGGCATGGGAACGATGGTCGCCAGTTTTGACCATTATGCCCCGATCGCTGGTCCCCAGCGTTTGCGCCCGCGTTCAGGTCCCGATCCGTTCAACATGGCGGAATATCTGCTGCGCATGCGCCGGAACTCGCTGGACAGAACCCCGGGGCCAGAAAAGGGAAGCTGACGCCCGAGCAGACATACCTGGCCACCTGCGTTGCTGATTCAGCGCAAGGTGTGCCGGGAAAACCTCGCAGACTGTGCGGAAACTCAAAATGAAAATCACGCATTAGAATTTCGTTTTGCCAACTCGCCTGCACATCTGCGCAGTTGGAATCTTAGAGCCCGGTTCTTAGGATCATTTTCTAACGAGATTTTCCGGAACCGAGTTTTCGGACGCTCGGTAAGAATTACACAGCTAAATAGCAGCTCTGCGGGACGAAGGGGGTTCACAGTTCGGTCTTCTCAGTAATCCGGGTCAGGCAGCAGCCTTCCTGTCCGGGGGACCAGAGTTCAATCTCGAAGTCGAAGCCCGCCGCTTCCAGAGTCGCCTCGTCAAGCGCGGAGGCGCAGTAAAGCAAGGTGAGGATTTCCTCTTGGCTGCATCCGGCGTCAACCCATGCGTCCTTGATCGGGCATGCCATCATCTTCACTTCGAGGCATGTGCTGTCGAGCCGACGAATGTCCGGGCAAAATACTGACCCGTCATCTGGTGACTTCGCGAAGCCTCTTACCATGCATTCGAAGTCCCTCGGGGCGCAGGCCGCGAGCGATTTGCCGATATAAAGACCGTGGGCGCGGCTTGCACTTCGCATCACATCCTTGGCTTCATCTTCGCCGTAGCGGGCCTTGAGTTCGCGAAAGACCATCAGATAGGCCGTGCCTCGGTCCCTAATGGCGTCGTACAGCAATTTGTTGGTTGGCTTGTTGGGCAAATCTTCCTCTCCGAGTATTGTGGTCAGCTGCTGTCGCGAAATTCTTCCAGAGTGTTTGAAAGCACCCTCCGGGATTCCCGAATTTAGTCGTCTATGGTGGATTTTGCCATGGCGCATCTTTCTAGAACAGACCGTTCGCAACTGCTGCTGCTGCCCGCAGCAGTGGACGCTCACCTCTGAAACAGCAGCCCCGTTCCCGTCACGCCGCGACTGGCGTCACCTCGACGGTCAGATGCGACAGCCCGGTGAGCTTGGCGAGTTTTTCCTTGTAGAAGGCTGGCGGGTGTGGGTTTTGCGTGGCGATGGCGACGATGGCGGCACTGTGTCCCGGGCCAACCT
Organism: Hyphomicrobiales bacterium; assembly: GCA_900468065.1. Lineage (GTDB taxonomy): Bacteria > Pseudomonadota > Alphaproteobacteria > Rhizobiales > Rhizobiaceae > Pararhizobium. The sequence continues at coordinate 8,568 of UBTA01000117.1, forward strand.
GCCAGACATGCAGATCGGTGATCGTCTCCTGCGGGGTTTCGATCCGCTCACGGATTTCCGACTGCAGATCGCTGACCGTATCAGTCGCATCGATCAGGATCAGGCCGGTTTGGCGGATCAGGCTCCACGACCAGCGGGCGATGACCAGCGCGCCGACGACACCCATGGCCGGATCGAGCCAGAGCCAGCCGTAGATGCTTCCGGCCAGCAGCGCCAGAATGGCCAGCACCGAGGTCAGCGCATCCGCCATCACATGCAGATAGGCGGCGCGCAGGTTGTTATCGGCGCCGGGCTTGTGCGCTGCGTGGCCATGGTGGCTGTGATCGTCGTGACCGTGGCTATGGCCGGTGTGGTCGTGATGATCGTGGCCGCCCGCAGGCTGGGCGTTAGGACCATGTGCATGTGTGTCAGGCGCATGCGCCGCATGAGAATGACCAGCATGCGCATGCCCGCCGTGGGAATGCCCGCCGTGGGAATGCCCGCCGTGGGAATGGCCAAGATGCTGGTGATCATCCTTGAGCAGGAACGCGGAGATGAGATTGACGGCAAGGCCGGCGACCGCCACGGCAATGGCCTGCGAAAAGCTGATCTGGACAGGATTGGCGAACCGCAGCAAGCTTTCCCAGCCGATCAGCAGTGCGATCATGGCGAGAACGATGGCGCTGGCGAAACCGGCGAGATCGCCGAGCTTGCCGGTGCCGAAGGTGAAGCGAGGATTGCGGGCCTGGCGCCGTGCATAGAGATAGGCGAGCGCCGTTATCAGCATGGCACCGGCATGGGTGGACATGTGCCAGCCATCGGCCACCAGCGCCATCGAGCCGTAGAGATTGCCTGCGACAATCTCCCCGACCATCATTGTTGCGGTCAGCGCGATGACCAGCCAGACACGCCGCTCGTTGCGCCGGTGGCCGGCCCCGAGGAAGACATGTTCGTGAACCAGGTTTTCTGTCGGCATGGAGCCATCCTCTCAAGATCGGCGTATCAGGATTTTTAGCGTATGTACGTCCGCAACACGGCGGACAGTTCATCGACGGCCCGCAGACGCTCCGCGTCGCTTTCGGCGAGCAGCACATGTTCGCGCAGGTGATCTTCCATCACCTCGCCGGTCAGCCCGTTCAGGGCGCCGCGAATGGATGAGAGCAGCTGCAGGATATCGCCGCAGGGCGTTTCCACCTCCAGCGCCCGCTCGACAGCCTCGAGCTGCCCTTTCAAGCGGCGCACCCGCGCCAGCAGTTTTGTCTTTTGGTGAACGGTATGGGACATCGAAACCTCACTATAGTATAGGGGGGTATACTATATTTGCGAGGTTGGAAAGGCCTCCCGGCGACGCTGCACGCCGGCGCGATACGTGGCCGATCCGCCATGCGGGTGTCACGGGCACTCGGGATCATGGCCTGAGATGTGGAGAAGGCGATCGACGCCGATTGTTTTACAGCCTTGGCCAGTGCGAGGCGCGGCTGGAAATGGCGGCAGCCGGAACAAAGCCGCCGCACAATGCCACCTCTAAGAGCTGCTGTTTGACGAAACAGCCACTCCACCCCTCCGTCATCCTCGCCCTCGTGGCGGGGATCCAGCGACCCGGCGTCCGTCGGGTCGAAAGACTCTTTCAGCCCAAGGACTTGAACTGGCTGGATCTCTGTGAGGAGCACAGAGATGACGGAGTTTTCAGATGATGCACGGTTTCCCAAAACGATCTGTCAGCGACGTTGCCGCCAGCATGCCGCCTGCCTTAGCCCACCATTCCCGCGATCAGCTTGCCCACCTCGCCAAACACCGGCTCCAGATCCTTGGTCGGCTTCTTGCCCTCGGCGATGTAGACCGACGCCAGGACCGTATGGCCCTCGGCCGGGCGCATGAAGCCGATGTCGCCTGCCTCGCCGTGGCCACTGGTGCCGGTCTTTTCACCGATGGTCCAGCCCTTCGGAAGCCCTGCCCGCAGGCGACGGTCGCCTGTCGTGTTGGCGACGAGCCAGGCGGAGAACTGATCGCGCGATGCGGGCGACAGAACATCTTCAAGCAACAATTTGCCGAGCGTCTGCGTCATCGCCATCGGTGTCGTCGTGTCGCGCGGGTCGCCGATCTTTGCTTCGTTCAGTTCCGGCTCGATGCGGTCAAGGCGGGTCGTGCCGTCACCGATCGAGCGTAGCCAGTCCGTCAGACCCTTCGGGCCTCCGAAGCTCGCCAGAAGCAGGTTGGCAGCGGCATTGTCGCTATAGGTAACGGTGGCATCGCAGAGTTCGCCCACCGTCATGCCACCGCCGACCTGTTTTTCGACGACCGGCGAATAGGACAGAAGGTGTTTTTTCGAAATCGAAATCCGCCGGTCGAGCTTTTCCTCGCCTTTATCGACGCGCGCCAAAACGAAGGCCGCCGCCAGCGCCTTGAAGGTCGAGCACATGGCAAAACGTTCGTCCTGCCGGTGGGCGAAGGACGCCTTGGTCTTGGTATCGAGAACGTAGACGCCGAGACGGCCGCCGGTTTGCTTTTCCAGCGCGGTCAGCTGTTTTTCGATGTCCTTTCCGGCGGCAAAGACCATTTTCGGCGCCAGACCGATGCTGGGCAGGAGCAGGCCGGAGCCGATGATGAACGACCGGCGATTGAACGTGAACGACATGCGATGGGTTCTCCTTGGATAATGGTGCGGGCGACTTCAAGCTCTTGATCGCAATGACGAATATTAGCCATCACTCACCCAGATGCGTTGCCGCTGGCGACGATGCGTAGAGAGCGATTGTGGCCGGTCTTGGCCGGAAAAGCGGCATCCCAGAATCTTGTTTTAGCCGCAAAAATGAACGGGCATGCGATTTCCCGTTGACAATTTTCGGGAAAAGGCGACATTGCCCGCCATGATCAGAACCGCGAACATCGCCCGTTGGTATTTTACGCTGCTCCCATAGGTGCGGCTGTCTGATCTCGTTCAAACAAGCCGCCATCAGGCGGCTTTTGTTTTTGGACGGCTCCTGATGGCGGGAAAGCCATAAGGAGCCATTCAATGCTGCAGACTGTTACCCCGACACACCCTCTTCCTCTCGCCACACGCGCGCCGATGGTCACCATCCGCACCGCCAAGCAGCGCGACTTGGCCGAGCTGCGCGAATTGATCGCCGAGCTTGCCGCCCATCATGGCGACGCCGCAGCCGTGACCCCGGAAAACCTCGAGCGCGACCTGTTCGGCCGGATGCCGTGGATCACCGCACTGGTGGCCGAGGCCGCAGGCGAACTGATCGGCTACGCCATCCTCGTACCGCTCTACCGCGCCCAGCAGGGTGTGCGCGGCATGGAGCTACACCATCTCTACGTTCGCCCCGCCCACCGCGGCACCGGCATCGGACGCCATCTGGTCGCCAAGGCCCGCGAGCAGGCCCGCATGGCCGGCGCCACCTATCTCTCCGTCAGCGCCGCCACCGGCAATTTCCAGGCGCACCGCTTCTACGAATCGGAAAACTTCACGCCCGGCCCGGTGACCGGCATGCGCTATCTGCAGACGCTGGCCTGAGCCGGCCGATTTTCAAGCAGCAGCATTATGGCGATGGGCGCGTTGGAACGAACGCGCCTTGGCCCTCAGCCCCACCGCGTAACTCATGGACAGATGTCACTGAGAGTGAATTGCCCTCCCCCTCTCCAGCAAGCTCCAACTTGATTTATACACATCGATGTGTATAAATTAATACATGCTGAGCTCCGATGTCATTTCCGCACTGAGGAAGGACGGCTGGTACGAGGTGGCAAGAAAGGGCAGTCATGTCCAATTCAAGCACCCGGACAAGCCCGGTCGAGTGACGGTCCCCCACCCCAAACGCGACATCCCCATCGGGACACTCAAAAGCATCGAAAAGCAGGCCGGCTTGAAACTGAGGTAGCCCATGCGCAATTACATCGGACTGATCCACAAGGACACCAACAGCGACTATGGCGTATCCTTTCCCGATTTTCCCGGCGTGATTTCGGCGGGAACCGATCTTGACGACGCCCGGCAGATGGCGGCGGAGGCGCTGGCCTTGCACCTGGAAGGTCTTGTCGAGGACGGAGTTGCCATTGCAGAGCCCTCCAGTCTCGAAGCGATCATGGCCGATCCGGATAACAGAAAGGGCGTTGCCATTCTGGTCGGCGTCAAAACGGACACGAAGAAAGCAGTGCGTGTGAACGTGACACTGCCGGAAGATGTCCTTCGACAGATCGACCGTTTTGCGGAAGCCAAAGGATTGACGCGGTCCGGGTTCATCGCGCTTGCCGCCTTGCACGAAATCGACCGCGACGACGCGGCTTGATCAAAGCCGCCCAGTTCAAGCCGCCTTCAGACTGCTGACAAAGTCATTTTCTCTGCATTTTGCAGGTCATTTGGGAAACTATGCGATTGCCAAATCCTCCGTCATCCCTGTGCTCGTCACAGGGATCCAGCAGCTCAAGCCATTGAGCTGAAAGAGTCT
>UBTA01000117.1:13027-58485 GCA_900468065.1 Hyphomicrobiales bacterium
TGGACCCCCGCCACAAGGGCGAGGATGACGGTGGGGTGCCGCTCTCCCCAGACAATCGTATTCAGGGTTTGTCAGCAAGCTAAAGGCCGTTCAGGCAGCCTTTTGCGGGTTCACGCCGATCCTGGCGCAGGCTTCGATATAGTCATCCAAGGCCTCGTGGAATGCCGCCTTCAAATCCGCGACCATATCAGCGTGAAAGCCGACACCATCGGTGATGCCGGCTATCCTTCCAAAAAAGATTTCGTCTTCTGCATCATTATCGAGCCGCGCGGCATAACCGTTATAGGAGATGATGTTCATGGTTTTACTCCCCTCCGGCAGCGAATAATACCATTATGCGGTTGCCTCAAACAGAAGCAAGCCAGCGCAAAAACTTACTCAATCGCCGGCGCCGCCTTCAGATAGGCCGCGATCGCCTCGCGGTCGGACACTGGCAGCTTTGCCATGTTCTGCTGGACCTCGACCATCGAGCCGCCTGCCGAATCGAATTCGGGCGTGAAGCCGGTTTGGAGGTAGTTGGCGATATCGCCCTCGCTCCATGAGCCGATGCTCTTCGAGCCCGGCGTGATGTTGGGGATGCGGCCTTCGCCTTCCGGATTGGGAGCTCCGGCCAGCCATTGAGCGGCCTCGAAGCCGCCGAGCCCATTGCGCGGCGTATGGCATTCGCCGCAATGTCCGGGACCTTCGACGAGATACTGGCCGCGGGCAATTTTCGGATTGCTGGTGTCAACCGTGACGCGCGGCTTATCGGTGAAGAACAGCAGCTTCCAGCCGCCGAGCGCGAGACGAATGTTGAACGGGAACGGCAGATCATGTGGCGGTGCGACATTGGCGCTTTTCGGCAGGGTTTTCAGGAAACCCCAGAGGTCGTTGATATCCTTTGGCGTCAGCCGGGCGTAGGAGCCGTAGGGGAAGGACGGATAGAGATGTTCGCCCTGTTTGCCGACGCCGCGCGTCATGGCATTGCCGAATTCGGCAAGCGTCCAACTGCCGATGCCGGCGGTTTCATCCGGGGAGATGTTGGGGACGTGAAACGTGCCGAACGGGCTTTTCAGCGGCAATCCGCCTGATAGAACCAGCTTGGCATCACCCTCGGATTTCGCCGCCGCATGGCAGCTGGTGCAGCCGCCCGCCCAGAACATCTGTTCGCCATTGGCAAGATCCGGTTCGCCGAGCCCATCCCAATGCGATGCCGACCACGGCTCAGGCTTGGTCAGGAACCAGGCAGCGCCACCGGCAAAGGCTGCGAACACGACCACCGCCGTGACCAGTTTTCGAACGCGCGCACCCATCGGCCTGTTCCTTCTGTCTTATCCGGAAAACACATTTGGCGCGCCGGGACGGGCGCGCCAAAAATCGCAGTTTTAGGGGGACAAGGCCCGCCGCGTCATTTCTTGACGCGGTAGGCCTGATGACAGTCGCCGCAATTCTTGCCGATGATGCCAAGGGCAGCACCAACGCCGGCCTGGTCTGCCGGAAGCTGGGCAAGCGCTACATCGGCGTCGGCGCCGAGCTTGGCGGCCTTGGCCTTGAAGTCGTCCATGTTGTCCCAGATCTTCGGGGATGCTTCGGAATTCGCCTCGGAGCCTGCCGGGAACTGGTCCGGGAATGCCTTGACATTGGTGCTGATCGTCGTCAGCGACGCCTTGACGATCTCGGCGTCATAGGGCTTTTCGCCCTTGGCGATGCCGGCAAGCGCGCCCATCGATCCGCCGATCTGCTTCATCAGTCCTTCGCGGACCTTGACCGGATCATCCGCAGCGATGACAGCGCTCACGCCACAGCCTGCAATCACGAGTGCCGTCAGTATCATTTTCAGCTTCATCCGAATCTCCAGCTTTGGCGAGACGCCGCCCCGGACTGGCGAAGCGGATTGTCTCAATCGATGCGCGGGCATGATTGCATGTTGCGATCACGAAGGAAGTAACATTTTTTTGAAATCGAGTTTATCGCATCCCCTGCAACAGCTTGAATTAACAAGAGTGCTTTACTCATGTTATTGACGGATCATCCCTGCGATACCCAGCCGTGCCATGCGGTCAACGCGGCAACGGCGATCAGGACCACGCCGACCGTCTTGCCGATAACAGCCGTGGCGCGCGGGCTAGAGACGATGATATCGCGGCTGCGGCCTGCGGCGAGCGCGAGGCTGCCATAGACGGCAAGCTGGGTCAGCGAGATCATGATCGCCATGATCAAAGCCTGCGCCCATAGCGGCCCGAACTCAGGCTTCAGGAACTGCGGGTAGACGGCGAGCATGAACAGATAGGCCTTGGGATTGAGGATACTGGTCAAGGCACCGCGGCGAAAGCTTGTCCACGGCGACAACCTCGCGCCGGGCTCGACCGAGGCGATCGATATGCTGCTGCGGGCAAGCGACAGGCCGATCCAGGCGATATAGGCAGCACCGGCGAGCAAAAGAACGTTGAAAAGTTCCGGCACCAGATGCAGCAGGAAGCCGACGCCGAGTGCCGCATAGAGCGTGTGGAAGACGCCGCCCGCCATGATGCCGGCGGTTGCCGTTAGCCCCGAGGCGCGGCCGCCGGTCAGCGCATTGGCCATGACGAAGACCATGTCCATGCCGGGCACGATGATGATGCCGAAGAGAAGAGTTAAGAACAGCCAGAGGTTTTCCGCGTAGGTCATGTCAGTTGTCCGTTTATCCAGAAGAGGAGTGTGATGAGCCCAGCGCTTGTTTTTCAACCGCTTGCCACCATGCTATACCCTCACCCAACTGACAGGGTTCTGTCAGGAGCGTTTCGCCCGGTGATATAAAGGTGGCCCATGCGCAAGGCATCGCGACTGTTTGAGATCATCCAGATTCTAAGGCTGGCGACCCGTCCGGTCACGGCAGCACAGATCGCTGAAACACTGGAAGTGACGGTGCGCTCGATCTACCGGGATATCACAGCACTTCAGGCGATGCGGGTGCCGATCGAGGGCGGGCGCGGCATCGGCTATATCATGCGCCCCGGCTTCGACCTGCCGCCGCTGATGTTTTCGATCGAAGAAACGGAGGCGATCGTGCTGGCACTGGCGCTGCTTGAGCGCACCGGCGACGCGGAACTGAAAGAGGCCGCCCGGCGCGTCAACCAGAAGATCGCCGGCGCGATACCGGTGCCGCTTCGCCAAACACTGCACTCCAAGGCGCTGCATGCCTGGGGAACCATCACGCCGCCGCCCTCAGGGCTCGATCTTGCCCTGGTGCGCCGGGCGATCCGCGACGAGCAGAAGCTGATGCTCGACTACCGCGACGAACTCGGCCGCGCCAGCGAACGCACGATCCGGCCCTTGGCACTGATCTATTATTCCGCCACCGCCGTCGTCGTCGCCTGGTGCGAACTGCGCCAGGCGATCCGCAATTTTCGCGCCGACCGGGTGGAGACCTGCAAGGAGACGGAGGGATATTTTCGCGGTGAAAGCGATGGGTTACGGGATTTGTGGATCAGGGGATGGCAGGTGAATGCTGCGGAGGCTGCGATGAACAAAAGCGCCGGATGATCCCGCTCACGCAGGTATAGCATTGGACACACCTCCTGCTATGCCTTGCCGCCGCCTTCCCTGCAAGATACTGACACATTCTCAACAGGAGGTTGTCCGGCCGTGTCAGTGTATTGCATTTTCCGTCTCGCGTGGAAAACAACACTGGTTGCGCTGCTTATTGGCGGGGGCGTGCTCCTCTGGATGGCAGAAAAGACGAACACTCGTATCGACGGCTGCTACGACGATTATTCACCGGCATATATCCACGATGAGGCGCCTCGAACCGCATGGTGCGCGCAAAATCAGTAGATGCGCGGCACTTGGTCGAAACAATAGCGGAGCCGGTCAGGCGATCGTTCCTATTGCCCTTTGGTCGCGCCGTGCGCCGGCCCCTCCTCCTTGACGGAGCGTGGCGTCGGGGCAGTGATCACGCCATGGTTCGGATCTTTTACATCCTGGCCCTTGGAGCCGTCGGCAGCGGTTGCCCGCTCATGCTCGCGGCTGTCACGCTGTGTCTGGCGAAGGCTCGTTGCCTCATCGATAAGGGCAGTCAGTTCCTGTTCGGACAGGCCGGAAAGATCAAAGGTCGTTGCCACGGTAGCCTCCTGGGATGGGTTGAACACCGGGTAAACGCATGACTTGGCAAATCGGCCCATTCGCCAGAAAATTAAGTTGGGACAGCGCTCCGAACGCCGAAATGGATCACCCGGCTCTCTTCCCGTCCAAACCCCTCGATTTCGATACGATCCTTAAAGACCGTGACGATCGCGAATGTGTTTTCATCGGCGGTATCGACCATGCCCTTGAACGTCACGAACGGCCGGCCATCGACCTCGCCGAAATTGCCCTCGTGATTGTGGCCACAGAAATAGCCGCGGAAGCAGGCAAAACCGGTGAGCAGACCGATGATGCGCTCACTGTCCCACATGTTGTGGCTGTTGGCCGGAAAGACCGGGTAGTGGCCGAGGACAAGAACAGCCTCACCGTCGGTCTGCGCCTTTTCCATCACCTGTTTCAGCCACTCGAATTGTTCGTCGCTCAGCGAGCCATTCCAAGTCTGGGCATTGAACGCACCTTCGGCCACAAGTGCCTGTAGCCGTTCCGTGGCCAATGCCGTGCGCGGATCATCGGACGGGGCGGAAAACGTGCTGACATCACTGCCATCCAGCACGGCGAAGCGCCACTTGCCGATGGCGAAATCATAATAGCGGGCGGGCATGCCAAGCCGTCCGGCCACCGCGCCAAGATATTCCGGCGCAACCGCAAAATCATGATTGCCGAGCAGGAACAGGGCTTTGTGACGCAAAGTCTCATAGACCGGCAGGATATCGTCAAAACTCTTCCAGTCACGATCGATGATATCGCCGAGCGTCATGACGAAATCCAGTTCCGTCGCGTTGAACACGGCGATGGCCTCGGTAAGCTTGGCGAGGCTGCGGCCATAATGGCGGTTCATCGCCTCGTGCGGCGGGATATTGGCATATTGCGGATCGGCGACGATGCCGAAGCGGAGAATGGGCATTTCGGTGTCGTTTTGCATGGCGCCTGCCTAGAACCGGCTTGTAACAATTGCGTGACATTTGCCCGTCAAAAAGGGCGACCGCAAGCGGTGAAAGGCCTTTGACCAAACGAAAACACCCGGCGCTTTTCGGCGCCGGGTGCAAATCTGCAGTCCGATGAAACGTGGCTTACGCAGCGGCTTCGTAGAGCTCGAGCACGTAATCCCAGTTGATCAGGCTATCGACGAAGGCTTCGAGGTACTTCGGACGGGCATTGCGGTAGTCGATGTAATAAGAATGTTCCCAGACATCGACGCCGAGGATCGGCGATGCGCCGTGGACCAGCGGATTTTCGCCGTTCGGGGTCTTGGAGATTTCAAGCTTGCCGCCCTTGACGGAGAGCCAGGCCCAGCCCGAGCCGAACTGGCCCGTGCCGGCGGCGATGAAATCGGCGCGGAACTTGTCGTAGCCGCCGAGATCGGACTTGATGGCTGCGTCGAGCTTGGCCGGCAGCTGCGTGCCGCCGCCGCCCTTTTTCATCCACTTCCAGAAGTGAAGGTGGTTGTAATGCTGGCCGGCATTGTTGAACAGCGGCTGGTTGGTGCCGTAGGACTTCTTGACGACTTCTTCCAGCGACAGGGCGGAAAGACCGGCTTCTTCAGCCAGCTTGTTGCCGTTGGTCACGTAAGCAAGGTGATGCTTGTCGTGGTGATACTCGAGCGTTTCGCGCGACATGTAAGGGGCGAGCGCGTCGTAGTCGTAAGGCAGGTTCGGCAATTCGAAAGCCATGATGGTATCTCCTCTTGTTGGCGGGGTCCATGAAAGCCGGGTTGGAATTCATGAAAGAAATCTGTGAGGCGGAACATAGGGACCACCGCTGCAACAGGCAACCGCCACCATGCCAAATTTCGCCACAGGTATGGAAAATACTTTCACCGCCGGAATGTTCCATGGTGATGAATCGGGCACAGAATGGACATGATCGTTCGACAGGTTACACCTCACCGTCTGCCCCATAACCCAAGGAAATCCGATGTCTTTTCACAATCGCACCGCCCTGATCGCCGTTTTTGCCGCAACGCTGATGCCAGCCGTTGCCTTTGCATCCTCGGACGATGCCTGGGATGCCATGCGGACTGACGTTTCCGCCAAATGCATCAAAGCGGCAGCCGGATCGATCGAAAAGCCGAAGGCAGTCGTCGATCCGTTCGGTTCTGAAAGTTTCGGCCTTGCGCTGGTCAGCGGCAAGCCAAAGGGCGGCAAAGGAAAGATCACGCAGATCTGCGTCTACAACAAGCAGACCAAGGCCGTGGAGCTGGGTGGAGAACTGACAGAAAAGATGCTCAACGCCAAAGCGAAATGACGCCAAAATGACGGCAAAATGACACCGGGACAATCGCGCCATTGACCTTGAACAGCCGGATGGTCACAGCTTGCCGGAACGCTTCCTCCAACACAGAGACCCGTTATGCTGTTTCATGGCCTGTCTGCCTTCCCGATCACCCCTTGCGACGCGGCTGGCCGCGTTGATACCGGCGCCCTGAGCGGCCTGATCAAGCGCCTTGACGCTGCGGGCGCCGATTCCATCGGTCTCCTGGGCAGCACCGGCTCCTACATGTATCTGAGCCGGGCGGAAAAGCGCCGCGCCATCGAGGCCGCCTCGGTGTGCCTTGGCGGCCGCACACCCGTCATCGTCGGCGTCGGGGCGTTGCGGACCGACGAGGCGGTGGCGCTGGCCCGGGATGCGCAGGATGCTGGGGCGCAGGGGCTTCTGCTCGCGCCAGTCTCCTATACGCCGCTGGGGGACGATGAAGTGTTCGAGCACTTTTCGGCGGTCGCAGCAGCTACGCCATTGCCGCTGTGCATCTACAACAATCCCGGCACGACGCATTTTACCATCGGCCAATCGCTGCTGTCGCGGCTCTCCGTGATCCCCACCGTCGCTGCCGTCAAGAACCCGGCTTTGCCCGCCGCCGATATCGTTGCCGCGCATCAGGCAACGCTGTCAGCCGTTCCCGCCGGGTTTGCCGTCGGCTATAGCGGCGACTGGCTGGTGGCTGACGCCATCCTTGCGGGTGGCGCCACCTGGTACAGCGTCGTCGCCGGCATTCTGCCGGAACCGTCCGTCAAGCTGTTACGGGCAGCGCAAGCCGGTAACCGCGCCGAGGTCGCGCGCATCAACGCGCTGTTCGAGCCGCTCTGGACGCTGTTTCGCGAACTCAGCAGCTACCGCGCCGTTCATGCGATCGCCAACGTGTTGGAACTCAGCCCCTACGATCCGCCGCTGCCGATGCGCCCGCTTTCGCAGGCCGACCGGCCAAGGGTAAAGGAAGCACTTGAGGTTTTGACGGCGGTTTAGATCATACATTCATCGGCGCTCAGCGAGAGGCGCATCACGGCGCGCAATGCCGCGGATCCATGCCAAATCGCAAGATCGGTCGAGCGCGACACATCCGGAAAGGCGTAGCTGGTGCCGCCACGAAGGAAGAGACGATGAAGGCGGCACTTGAAAACTACCATGCCCGAATGCAGCGGGTGCTGGACCATATAGACCAGCATCTGGACGACGATCTGAGCCTGGAAGTGTTGAGCGGTGTCGCGGCGTTCTCGAAATACCATTTCCACCGGCAGTTCACGTCCACCTTCGGGTTGTCCGTGCATCGCTATGTCCAACTTGCCCGCATGAAGCGCGCTTCGTACCGGCTGGTCTACAGGGACGCCCATAGCGTCACGGATATAGCGATGGATGCCGGCTACGACGCACCGGATGCTTTCGCCCGCGCCTTTCGGCAACGGTTCGGGCAATCGCCTTCGTCGTTCCGGAAATCTCCCGAATGGGAAACGTGGCTTGCGGCCTTCGGGCCTCTCGACAACGCCAGGAGCAAGCTCATGCAGAAAACTTACAGACATGAAGACGTGACGATCCGCAATGTGGTCCCGACGCCGGTGGCGATCATGGAGCATCGCGGCGACCCCGCGACGATTGGCGACACCATCCAGCGGTTCATCACTTGGCGAAAGGCCCATGGCCTGTCATCGCCAAAGACCAGCCCGATTTTCAACGTCTTCCGTTCAGAGCGGCGGCCGGCATCCCCGCCCGACTATCGAATGGACCTGTGTGCGGGCATCGACTTTCCCATAGGGCCGGATGACGAGGGCGTCGCGGCGGGTCTTATCCCCGCAGGGCGTTGCGCTGTACTGCGCGTCGTCGGCAATACCGATAATCTGGAGCCTGCCGCTCTCTACCTCTATCGCGACTGGCTGCCGGAAAGCGGCGAAGAGCTCAGGGATTTCCCCCTCTACTGCCAACGCCTCGCCTTCTTTCCTGATGTACCGGAACACGAGACAGTCGCGGAACTGTTCCTGCCGTTGAAATAGAACCGCTGGGCGGCGGCTGATCCCTTCCGATCGTCAGACGCGGAGAAGCCCTTGTCCACCAAACCCGGCCGTTCCGCATTTATGAGTTCACAGCCTTGTCAGCCTATGCGTGGCAGGAAACGTGCCTGCCGCGCATAGGCTGCACTCTATTGGGCAAAGGTGATGACGGCGGCAGTCGCGCCGACCGCCAGAAGCGCCACGATGCACAGCCGCAACAGCATGGCTACGTCCTCCCGCCCCGTCGTTGCGGGGGTGACGGCTAGAGGGGCAGCGGCGGCATCGCTGCGCCGTTGATACTGATAGGAAAGAACCGCACCACGACCATACAGCATTGAACGACATCCTTTTCGGTTGGTCTCGCAGGCCGGGCAAACCTTAGAAAAAACGTGGCTGTCCGGTGCGTTCCCATTTACGGGAAAGCGGCATAGGATTTCGATTGCGCTCGCTCGATGAACATATCAAAATCCCATAAGTCCGCAGCTGCCCGGCGCATGTCCGCCCGGCCACAACTGACGGCGAAGCGGTTGATTTTTCTGCGCATTGATCACAATCATTCAGGGGGATTTTCCATGGCCAATCCATTGTCCACGCTCGGCATCGTCCACACCATCATCAGCGTCGTGCCCATTGTCGCGGGGCTCTATTCCTTTTCGAAATATGCCGCCATCGTTCCGAAATCCAATTCGGGCCGCATCTACATCATCACGCTGTTCCTGTCGGCGATCACCTCGTTCGGCCTGTCGAGCACCGGCGGCTTCAATGCCGGTCATGCGATCGGCATCATCGCCATGCTGGCGGTGACCTTTTCCATCGTCATCGGCAAGCTCGGCTGGTTCGGCCGCCTCAATCGCTACCTGCAGGCGCTGTCGATGTCGTTTACCTTCTTCCTCCTGATGATCCCCGGCATCAACGAAACCCTGTCGCGCCTGCCGCCCTCAAGCCCGATCGGCGCTGGCCCGGATTCGCCGCCGGTCCAGACAGTGACTGCCATCTGGGCGGTGATTTTCCTTCTCGGCATCTGTCTTCAGGCCTTTATCATGCACCGCCGCGCGGGCTCAGGCGCCCTGCCCGCCTGAGACAGTCGAGCGGCGCAGCCTAAGCCTTGATTTCGCCGGTATTTTAAGGGTTTGTTAAGCCACCTCAGCCGGAGAAACACCATGGCGCTTGGCGCATCGCATCGCTTGCAGGACGGCATCGAGGCCGTCGAGACCATGACCCGCTTTGCCCTTGCCACGCTGGCGCTGGCATCGGGCGTCTATACCTATCTCGGGGTCCGCTCCATCCTCGATGGGTCGGCCACCGCGGTGTTCTTCGCAGCCCTGATCTATTCCTGCGCTGTCTCCGTGGCGATCTACGCCTTCTGGACCTATATGGCGCGGTTTTATCCGCACATCATCGGCGCTGCGGCTAGAACCGCGATGCTCGGCATTATGGCGCTTGGCTGCCTGATGATCATTGCCATGGCGAGCTGGCTGAATGCCGCAGCCCTTGCGGGCTCCGCCGCCCTTGAACAGCATCTGGCCGAAACGGTGGAGGACTACACCGCCGATCTCGACCGCGCCCATCAGAATGCCCTTGCCGCCCAGAGCCTGCTGCCGGATATCCAGCGCGCCTCCGAACGCTTCCAGCGGCTTTCCGACCAGGAGCGCGAAAGCGGTGCGCTGACCGGCACGACGGGGGCGGGCAGCGTCGTCCAGCTGCTCGGACAGATGGCGGCGCAGCTGAACGAACTCGAAACCGGGATTACCGCTTCGCGTGACCGCGTCACCACGCTGTTCGACGAGGGCCGTGCCCATCTTGCCACCATGCGTGGCCTCGTTTCCGCGCCCGGCGCCATCGATCCGCGCGCCGACCAGTTTGCTGCCGAAGCCGTGGCCCTGACCGGCACGATCACCGCGCTGGAGCAGACGTCGATCGCAGCCTCCGTCAAGCGCGCGGCTGAAGACCTGTCGCTCGGTTTCATCGCCCCGGTTGCCAGCGGGCTGGAAGCCGATCTCGCCAACCGGCAGGATCAGGTGATGGAAACCATCCGTACCTCGGTTGCCGCGCAATCCAAGGTGCTTTCGGAAGCCGCCGACCAGATCCTCACCCGCGCGCCCGTCGGTGAACGCCGCTTCGTGCCGCTCTCCTCGGCCGCAGCGGTGCTCCGCTACGCATCGGACTTCATCCCGAGTTGGGCCGGCGCCATCGCCATCGATCTTCTGCCTGCTGTTCTCGTCTTCATGCTGTCGATCGCCCATGGCGCGCTACGGCGGCAGGAACAGAGCCTGCCCTTTGCCGAACGGATCACCGCCGCCGAGCTATTAGAAGCGCTGGAAGTTCAGAAGGCGCTGCAGCGCAGCGGCTTCGATATCCAGACGGCGATCAGCGAGGCGGAAGCACGGGAGCAATCCAACATCACCAATCTCGACCTTACCGGCAAGGGTCCGCGCAAGTGACCGCGACCACGCGTCTGCAAGGGTTCGGTCAGCGGCTGAAAACCTATCTGCTGTCGGCCGATGACGGCATGCTGATGCGCCACTTCTTTCACGGATTGGTGGTCACGTCGCTGGTCTTCATCGTCATCGACTGGAACGAGCTGAACACGGCCAACCAAGCTCATCCCGGTTTCGACCCGATGCAGCCGCAGGCGGTGCCGGTGCTGCCGCCGGCGTTGACCGAGGGCGAGCCGCAAAACGCCCCCTCCGATATTACCACTGACCCAAACACGCTGAAGCAGGCGATCCGCTTCGAGCTCAGGCCCGGCGGTATCCTGTCGGCCGAAGGTTCGATCGAGCCGGGCGCTGCGGGGCGGTTTGCGAGCGAGATCGAAGCGCGCGGCGAATATGTGAAGACCGTGCTTTTGAACTCCCCCGGCGGGTCCGTCGGCGATGCGCTGGCGATGTCGAAACTGATCCGCGAAAAGAAGCTTGGAACGAAGGTCGCCAGCGGTGCACTCTGCGCCTCTTCGTGTCCGATCATCATGGCCGGAGGCGTCAGCCGCGAGGCGGAAAAGGGCGCCGTTATCGGCGTTCACCAGATATTCAACGGTTCGAAGGAAAAGCTTACCCCCGAACAGGCGATGTCCGACGCGCAACGGACGACGGCCGATGTCAGCCGCCATCTGGAAGAGATGGGCATCAAGTCAGGCCTCTGGCTGCATGCCCTGGAAACGCCGCCGGACCGGCTGTATTACCTGACCTCAGAGGAAATGACGGCGTTTGCGCTGACGACGGATGGCGCAACGCCGGTGGCGAAGGCGAAGTAACCGGGACGCGGGCCTCGGCCGATGTCCCGGCGTCGCCGCTCTCCTTACTCAGCCGCCACGGCTTCAGCTGTGCCAGTGGAAACAGCTTCCTTCACCGCCAGTTCTGCCATGGCAAGGGCTGCCTCGCGGGTCTTGGCGGCGGCAACGAAGCGGCCGTTGTGGCAGAAGCTGGCGCCCCTCACCCCGGATGCCGCTTCCAGATCGCCATTGGTGAGGCCCGCCCAGGCGGCCGGCAGATCGGCCCGGACCTCAAAGCCTTCGTCGGCACGGCGGATGGTGGTCAGGCACCAATCCTTGTCACGCGGATGGACAACGAACAGCAGGTGATCGGCGCCTGCCTTGACGACGGCCGGGCGAAACGGCATGCCCATCGGCAATTCGAGAATACGGCCCTCGCCTGCATCGACGATGGCCTGATGTACCAGCGCCTCGGCCCGCAATTTGGCGGCACTTTTGGCAATCCTTGCCTCAACGAAGGCGCGGGCGATGGCCAGGGCGTTGTGGAAAGCACGGTCGTCGGCGTCCGGATCGATCTCGTCAAAAACAGGTTTCAGGGTTTCCAGCAGCACCGGCAAGGTCAACCCACCCAGCACGCCTGCAACCGACGGGCTGAGCGCGCCATTGTCCACAAGGTCAATCGGCAGCACGAAGCTGGCGTCGAACGACGCATGGATATCCGCGGCATGTGCTTCAGGAACCCCCGACGCGATGAGATAATCACGGCCAAAATGCTTCCAGACCAAGCCGAACGAGCTGTAGGGCTGGCCATCCTCGCGCAGCGGTGCGCCGCGCTGGTGGTGATCGAAAATGCGCGCAGCGGCATCATAGGCGCCGCCGACATCATAGATGATCCGGTCAACGGCTGGCGTGATCCACTCCGGCGCCCGGCTACGGACGATGCGCGCCTGCGGGAACAGCCTTGTGAGGATGACGCTGGACAACAACTCGTCAGCATGGAAGCCACCGGAATGGGTGACGAGGAATTCTGGGGTCATGCCGGGATACGCCTTGTTTGGGACAGGAGGTTGCTTGGGGTTTGCACCAGATAGCCATTGCCGGGTGTCATCTCAACCCGTCATTTGCCTTTTCGGGATGCTTTGGCAAAAGCCTGCGCGCGTTTGGCGCCGACCGCTCACGGACGTCAGCCGGCTGAACCCGTTTTTGGTTGCATATCTGAAGGACGCCGGACGGGGACAGGAACATCCGACAGGTTTTCGTTGGCCGTCGTGACGATCGCGTGGACCTGACCGGGGATCTCATCGCGCAAATAGCTCTCATTGCCCGGCAGGCCCATCGGGTAGAGCGCGTTGCGGCTCGCCTCGTAGGCTGCGCTCTCACCAGTGCAAAGGCGAACGCGCATATCCTGCGGCGCAACGCCGGTCCGGTTCTGCACATTGTTGACGAGCCCTGCATTGGCCGGCAGGCGGCCCTCGAAGGCCTGAGTCAGATATTGCGCCGACCGTTCGTTGCGTTCCCGCTCCGTCGTCGCCCCCAAAACAACCACCATCACCCGTTTTCCGTTGCGTGTGGCCAGCCCAACGATGTTTCGGCCGGATGCACAGAGGAACCCGGTCTTCATGCCGATCGTGCCGGCAAAGCGGGTCAAGAGCAGATTGTTGGACTTGATCTCCTTGCCGTCGATCGTGACGGCCGAGGCCAGGAAGAAGCGGCGATAGTCCGGGAACAGGCGATCAACTTCCATTCCAAGCATCGCGAGGTCGCGCGCCGTCGTATAATTGGTTTTGTCAAACAGCCCGTTCGGGTTGGAAAAATGCGTACCCGTCAGCCCAAGGCGGGTTGCCGCATCGTTCATTTTTCGCACGAAGGACGTTTCGTCGGGAGCCACGGCTTCCGCCAGGGCAACAGCGACATCATTGGCCGATGCAGCGATCATGGCATACAGCGCATCTTCGAGCGTCATCGTCCGCCCGAAGGTGAGGCCGGATTCGAGAAAGGCCTGTTTCGTCGCATTGCGGGTCATGGTGACCGGTGTCGTCAGGCTCACCTCGCCGGAGCGCAGGGCTTCAAACACCACGAACGCCGTCATCAGCTTGGTAGTCGAGGCCGGATACCACGGCACCCCGGCATCCTCCTGGTACAACACCTGCCGGCTATCGGCATCGACAACCAGCACAGGCGTCGCATGTGCCGGAGCGCACAGGAAAAGGGACGCAATCAACGCCAGTTTTTTCCATGGCCATCCAGCCAATATGTTCTCGGTCATCTGCCAGTCTCCGGAGAAAGGCGTCCTCATGGCATGATGCACCACAGGAGGACAAGGGTTTGCTGCAGGAGCGTAACGAATTGGCGGACCGGGGAGTTCCGGCTGGGTAACGGCTATGGCCCGTCAGCCACCTGCCCTACAGCAGACAAACAGCCATCCGCCTTCCACGCGGATGGCTGATCTGCAATGCCCTTACAAATCAGACGCCGACGAATGCGCCCAGTCCATGTACAGGTCCTTGGCCTTGGCGGCGATTGGGCCGGGCTGGAGGTCGCGGTCTTCGAGTTTGGTGACGGGGACGACCTTGGAATAGTTGCCGGAGGTGAAGATCTCGTCGGCGGTCTCGAAGTCGGACAGCGTCAGCGTCGTCTCGACCACGTCGAAGCCAGCGTCGCGCAAGAGGCCGATGACGCGGAAACGGGTGATGCCGGCAAGGAAGGTCTTGTTGGAGGCGGGCGTGAAGACGACGCCGTCCTTGACCATGAAGACGTTGGACGAGCCGGTTTCGGCGATATTGCCGAGCATGTCGCGCACCAAAGCGTTCGAGAAACCGCGGCTGCGGGCCTCGATCAGGATGCGGCCGTTGTTCGGATAGAGGCAGCCGGCCTTGGCATCGGTCGGCATGCATTCGATCGTCGGGCGACGGAAAGGCGAGATGGTCAGCGACTGGCCACCGGGACCTTCGCCCATCGGCGCCTCGAACAGGCAGAGCGCAAACCGGGTCGAATCGGGATCGACGGCAACGACGCTGCCGGGCATGCCGTGTTCGCCCCAATACATCGGCTTGATATAGATGGCGGTCTGGCCGTCGAATTTCTTCACACCTTCCCAGGCCAGTGCCTCGATATCCTCGGCGGTCACCACCGGCTTCAGGCCCAGCGCCAGTGCCGAGCGATTAACGCGCTGGCAATGCAGGTCGAGGTCCGGCGCGATGCCGTCGAACCAGCGGGCGCCGTCGAACACCGTCGAGCCCAGCCACATGGCATGCGAGGTCGGGCCGATCAGCGGCGGGTTGCCGGAGAGCCACTCGCCATCGACATAGGTAAAGGTGGCGCTGCGCGGGGATGTATCGACGGCCATGACGGTCTCCTGTTTTTCTTTCGTTTGGCCCGGCATAACCGGAAAATCGAGAAGTAGGGTAAATAGGTACATCAAAAAAAGTCATGGCGGCAATCGCTGCTGCTCTCTGGCCAAATCCTTGAGGAGAGTTTACCCCCCTCTGTCACTCCGTGACATCTCCCCCACAAGGGGGGAGATTGACCGGCCCCATTTACGCCTCCCTTACGTTGAAACCGGTGAGGAAAACGAATGATCTCCCCCCTTGTGGGGGAGATGTCACGAAGTGACAGAGGGGGGTTTACGCGGCATGATCTCACGATAGGTTCGGCTCCGCAGCCGCGCCTGCACCCTACTGGTGTGACAGTCAAAAGGACCCGTTCGATGAAAGCCATGTATTACGACGCCTTCGGCAAGACGCCAGACATCCGCGTGCTTCCCGACCCGACGCCCAGCGCCGACGGTGTCGTCATCAAGGTCGAGGCCACCGGGCTTTGCCGCAGCGACTGGCATGGCTGGATGGGGCATGATCCGGATATCAACCTGCCGCATGTGCCGGGCCATGAACTGGCGGGCACTGTCGCCGCCACCGGCAAGGGCGTGCTGCGCTACAAGGTTGGCGACCGCGTGACCGTGCCGTTCGTTTCCGGCTGCGGCCGCTGCGGCGAGTGCCATTCGGGCAACCAGCAGGTCTGCGCCAACCAGTTCCAGCCGGGCTTTACCCATTGGGGCTCGTTTGCCGAATATGTCGCCATCGATTTCGCCGACCAGAACCTCGTGCATCTGCCCGAAAATCTCGACTATGCGACAGCCGCCAGCCTCGGCTGCCGGTTTGCCACCTCGTTCCGCGCCATTGTCGACCAGGGCCGGGTGCGCGGCGGCGAATGGGTGGCGGTGCATGGCTGCGGCGGCGTCGGCCTGTCGGCGATCATGATCGCCACGGCGCTCGGCGCCAATGTCATCGCCATCGACATCTCCGAGACGAAACTCTCCTTCGCCCGCGAGATCGGCGCCATCGCCACCATCGATGGCAGCGTCACCGGCGATGTGGCGGAGGCCGTGCGCGAGATCACCAAGGGTGGCGCGCATGTGTCGATCGATGCGCTCGGCTCCCCCGTCACCTGCTTCAACTCGATCAAGAACCTGCGCCGCCGCGGCCGCCATGTGCAGGTCGGGTTGATGCTCGGCGAGCATGCCAGCCCGCAGATCCCCATGTCCCAGGTGATTGGCCATGAGCTGGAAATCTACGGCAGCCATGGCATGCAGGCCTGGCGCTACGAGGCGATGATGGCGATGCTGGAGACCGGCAAGCTCAACCCGCAAAAGCTGATCGGCCGTCATATCAGCCTGGAGGAAGCGGTACCCGCGCTGATGACGATGGACACGGCGCAGGACCTCGGCATCAGCGTGATTACGCGGTTCTGACAAAAAGACTGTGCGTGGGGGTCTGCGGGCAGTTCAGTCCCGCCGACCCAATATTTGCCGCAACCGGAAAGCCGCAACCAGAGGCCGGCGGCATATCACCTAGCGATTATATTCTGCTGGCGGCAGCTTCCCTTAAGCCATTCGCGCCCTATTTCCCGTCTTGCCGCGTTAAAGCGGGATTTTTTTAGGAGTGGGATAAATGGCATCATCTATGCTGATCAGTATTCTGATCACGTTTCTCGTCATCGTACTTGTACTGTATCTCGTTGCGCGCCTGCCGATCGATGGCCGCGCCAAGCAGATCGTCCAGATTATCGTGATCATCATCGGCATTATTTCGCTTCTGAAATACCTCGCGGTGTTTTAAACATCGTTGCATGTTCAAACGTCCCGGGCGGGAGAACGACCTCCCGCCATGGTCCTTTCACCGTTCAAAGCGAGTTCATTCCATTGGCCGATAAAATCGACGTCAAAGTTCCCGGCAAAGTAACCGTGCGGCGCAGCCCGGACGAAACGTCCGCGGCCGCCCTGAACATCATCAATCAGGAACTGGTGGCGCGAAATAAGAAGACCGCCATGCTGAAAGCCCTGCGGCTCGGCCAGGAACAGGCTGAAGAAAAGCCGGAGAAGAAGGCTGCTGCCAGGAAGAAGAAATAAGGATCTTTCCGGGGCGCTGGGCGAGGCAGATTAGGGCTATTCGGTCCTGGCCTTGAGAGCCGTTGCGGCCTGTACCGGCACCATCGTCTGCTGAACCGGCCGAGCTGCTTGGCCATCCGTCATTTCGGGGTTTTCCTCAGAATCCAGTGCGCCGTGTTCACGGGCCGTAAGGCTCTGGGCTCGATGGAGAAAAGACGATTGCGGCAGCCTTCCCTCCCCAGCGGGGAGGGCCTCTTCCCAATTTCAGAGCGTGCCGCCCCTCAGCCGGCCTGTCGGCCACCTTCTCCCCGCTGGGGAGAAGAGGGAGGGCCGCCGTCCTTGGTGGAGATCAGGCCCATGCGATAGAGCGACCAGCACGCTGCCATGCTCCCCAATAGTCCTTCTATTTCGATCGGAAGGGCAATCTTGCAAGCGGCAACTAACCGCGATGTCCCGCCGGGGTTGCATTCGTCAAAGACCCTCTTCCCCCGACCCCGCTGTCGCTGATATTTTCGAGCCTTGCGGCAACGGAATCACGAGGCGATGATGGCAATGGCAGCGGAAAGGCAGGAGAAGCAGGCGGATGTGCTCTATGCGCCCTTGCTTGCGACCAACACGGCGCATCCGAACGGCTGGCCGGTGCGGGTGATCGTCGCATCGCAGACCGAGGCGCGGCACAACAAGGCCATCTGGGCGCCGAGCCATCTGATCTCGATCCGGGCGCCGGGGACAAAACTTCTGTCGATGATCGACCTGCCGGCCGAGCGGCATCTGGAACTGCTGTTCGGTGATGTAACCGATCCCGACGAAGCGGATGCGGCAAAGCCCGCCCATATCGAGCAGGCCTTTGCCTTTGTCGATAGCCTGCCGCAGGACGCACATCTGCTCATCCATTGCCTGCGCGGCATCGGCCGCTCGACGGCGCTGACGCTCGGCATTCTTGCTCGCTACACGGAGCCGGAGGAGGCTGCGACGGCGTTGCACGGGCTGAGACCCGAGGCCAAACCGAACCGGCATGTGACCGGGCTTTGCGACGCAGCACTCGGTCTCAAGGGCCGGCTTGCCAAGCAGGCGCTGCGGTTTCCCGCCAAGGTCTGGAAACCCGCAAAGAGTTGATTGGATTTCACCCGAGAAATATTGTGCATTGCACAAATTTTTGACATGATCCGGGCCAAGAACCGTATCCAAGCGGTGATTGCGTGATGCCTCAAGCTCAAGGGAACGGCCAGGCGAAAAAACGCGATCAATCAAGGCGCTGACAGCTCTGTTTCGTGTATTGAAGGAGTGTGGTGCCAAAGGAATGACGGGAGAGTTCGATGTCTCATGCGGCCTATGTGTTCGATGCCTATGGCACGCTGTTCGACGTGCACGCGGCGGTGCGCAGGCATGCGGGCGCAATGGGGCCTGACGGCCAGGCCTTTTCCGATCTGTGGCGGGCCAAGCAGCTGGAATATTCCTGGATCCGCACCCTGATGGGCACCTATACGGATTTCTGGGCGCTGACCGAGCAATCGCTGGACTACGCCTTTGCGCGTTTTCCCTCCGCTGACAAGACGCTCAAGGCCGCGCTTCTCGACGCCTACTGGCATCTCGACTGCTATCCGGAAGTACCCAGTGTGCTGAAACATCTGAAGGATCGCGGCGCCCGCATCGCCATCCTGTCAAACGGCACGCCGCAGATGCTGCAATCGGCGGTGAAGAAGGCCGGCCTAGACCTGATCATCGACGACATCTTCTCGGTGGAGACGGTGAAGGCGTTCAAGACGGCACCGGCGGTCTACGACATGGTGACGACGACCTACAGGCTCTATCCCGATGCCGTTTCCTTCCAGTCGTCCAATCGCTGGGACATTGCCGGCGCCACCAAGTTCGGCTTCCGCACCGTCTGGATCAACCGGGCCAACATGCCCGACGAATATGCCGATTTCGGCCCGTCGCTGATCCTGCCGTCTCTGGAAAGCCTCTAACCGCTGAAGGACATCCCATGTCTTGGTCTGCCGAACAATATATGAAATTCGAGGACGAGCGCACCCGGCCGGCCCGCGACCTGCTCGACCAGATCCCCAACCTGCCGGACGGCGCGCTCTATGATCTCGGTTGCGGACCGGGCAATTCGACCGAACTGATCCACGACCGTTTCCCCGCCTATATCCTGACCGGCATCGACAGCGATGAAAACATGCTGATGGCGGCGCGCAAGCGCATGTCAAATATGCGGTTCGAGAAGGGCGACCTGACGCAATGGGCGCCGCCGAAGCCTGCCGTGCTATTGTTTGCCAATGCCGTGTTTCAATGGCTGCCGGATCATCTGGGCACGATGGAACGCCTGATGGGCGAGTTGATCCCCGGCGGCACGATTGCCGTGCAGATGCCGGACAATCTGGATGAGC
Source organism: Hyphomicrobiales bacterium (assembly GCA_900468065.1). Taxonomy (GTDB): domain Bacteria; phylum Pseudomonadota; class Alphaproteobacteria; order Rhizobiales; family Rhizobiaceae; genus Pararhizobium. The sequence goes on from UBTA01000117.1 coordinate 32,366, forward strand.
CGTCGCATGCCGCGATGCGTGAACTGGCGGAAGACCCGCGCTTTTCGAAATTTTATCCGAATGGCGGCCAGCGCCGCGCCGCCCTGCCCTCACCGTCGGTCTATCTCGACCGGCTGGAAGGCAAATGTATCAAGATCGATGTCTGGCACACGATCTATTATCATCGCCTGGCAAATGCCGAAGCGATCGTCGAATGGGTCAAGGGCACCGGCCTTCGCCCCTATCTCGATGCTTTGCCCGCCGATGCGCGCGAAGCCTACCTGGCTGCCTATCTCCGGCGCATCCGCGAAGCCTATCCGCCGCTGGCAGATGGACGCGTGCTGTTGAAATTCCCGCGCCTGTTTATGGTGGCGGTCAAGCGATAGGCCGCGCCGAGCGCTACGGCTTTTTCATCAGGTGTTCGGCAACCGCCTCGAAGGCCGGCAGCGTGGTCGGGTCGTTGGCGGCGTTTCCGGCGGTCGGGTGCGAGGAGAAGCGGGCAATGACCATGCGCGCAGCCGGATCGATATAGATCGACTGGCCGTGCACGCCGCGCGCCATATAGGCGCCGTGCGCATTGTGCGACACCCACCACATGCCGCGATAGCTCCAGCCGGGAAGATTGGCATAGCCGGCCTTCTCGAAGGCCGCCTTGTCGCCGCCACCGCGAATGCTGTTGATCGCCGCTTCCGGCACCAGCCGCTCGCCGCCCACAACGCCGTCATCAAGCAGCAGCTGGCCGATCCGGGCGATGTCGCGCAGGCCAGCGTTCAGGCCGCCACCGGCGAACGGCGTGCCGATGGAATCGACGGTGTAATAGGCGTCCTGCTCGGCGCCCATCCTGCTCCAGATGCGCTCCGACAGCAAATCGGCGACCGATTTGCCGCTGATGCGCGCAATGATCCAGCCGAGCGCATCGGTGTTGATGGTCTTGTAGCCAAAGGCAACGCCGTGTTCGCCCTGCTTGGCGACGGTCTTCAGGTACTCGAAATAGCTCTGCGGGCCTTTGTAATCAGCCGGTTTCGGCAGGGGATTTCCGGCTGCCGAATAGGTCCAGACGTCTGCATTGGGATCGGCATAATCCTCGCTGTAGCGCAGGCCGGTGGTCATATCGAGCACCTGGCGCACCGTCGCATCGCCAAAGGCGCTCTTTGCCAGTTCCGGCATGATGGTTGCGACCTTGGCCGTTTCATCGAGCTTGCCTTCGGCCACCAGCATTTCGCCGAGCAGGCCGGTCAGCGATTTCGTCACCGACATCGCGCCATGCTGGCCTGCCTCATCGAGGCAGCCGGAATAGCGCTCGTAGACGACCTTGCCGTCATGCAGGACGACGATGCCATCGGTATAGTTGGCGGACAGAGACTGCGCCCAGGTCATCAGTGTGGCAGCGCCCGTTGGCGTGAAGGTCAAACCGTCAATCGTTGCGTCGATCTCGCGCGTCAAAGGTTTTGGCGCGCCAAGACCGCGGCTGACGCCGACTGTCGGCATCAGCTGGCGGAAATGGCAGACGGTCCAGCGCATCTTGGGGAAGCTGAAGTAATCAGGATCGGAAAAGCGGATGATCTTGTCGGCCGGTGGCGGCGCTCCGAGCATCCAGCCAAGCGCCTTCGGGTCGGATTGTTCGGCCGTCATCGCTACCCCCTGTGCGTGGCTCAAGACCGGCATCGACAGGGTGGCAGCCAGGATTGCGGTGCTGGCCTTAAAAAATGACGACCACATTGATGAAGCCTCCTGTCCAGGTTGGTGCCTTCTTGCCAATCATACCGTCCAGCCCGGCGCCGGGAAACGACACGCTGAACCCGGCGGTGAGGTAGGTATTGGCATTCACGACGCGATTGTATTCGAGGTAGACGTCGTCGGTGAGGTGTTTCTTGGTGACGCCTGCGACCGGATTGGGAACGCCATTGGCAAGCTCGATGCGGGTGCCCTGGCCAAACTGGATCGGGCTTTTCAACTCGTTGGCGCTGACACGGGCATAGCGCAGCGTCAGCGTGTCCCGTTCGGTCGGGCGGACACTGAGGCTCACCTGATGGGCGTTGACGTTGGAATTGATGAAGACCATCGACGATTTCGAGCCGGTCGACCAGGCGCTGGGGCTCCCCTCAAAATAGAGCGGATCGAAGCGTTCGAGCTTCGAGGTCGAGGGATCGTCACCGGAAAAGCTCTGGTAGCCATAGGCGAGGGTCGGGGTCCAGGAGAGCTCAGAGAAGGTTTAACCGGCCTGAACACGGAAGGCATAGGCCTGCATGTCGATGGCGTCGTTCCATTCATAGGCGAAATCACCGGCAACGAAGACATTGTCGAATGGATTGGCGCGGCCGTAGAGATTGACGAAAGTCAGACCGTCGCGGGCGCCCGGCAGGATGGCCGGCACGCCGATGCCATCGGGGGCGGCCTTGGGATAAGGTGCTGACGACTGCGGCACATAGCCGAAGGTCAGGCCGGCATAGGTCTCAGATTCGCCGTGATAGCGGATATCGCCGCCGACGATGCGGGTGCCGCTGTCGCTTCGTTTCAACTCATTGGCATCAAGATAGAAGGCCGTGGCGGACACCGGGCCAACATCGAAACGGGCGAGTGCGGCATCTTCCCACGCCTTGCGCGGCCCCAGCTTCAGGGCGCCGCGTTCGAAGCCGCTGGTGCCGCCATTGGCGATCAGCAGCCGGTTCCGGCCTTGAATTCGCGTGGGCCCAGCGACAGGTCGAAGGCCGGGTGGCTGCCATCATCTTCGGAGCGGATACCGAGATAGCCTTCCTCCAGAGTGAGCCGGCCGGTATTGCCGACGGCGAAGGCATCGATGCCGATCGTGCCGGATGCGACGGCCGAGATCTTGCCGTAGATGGCGAGACCGGCGCCGATCTCCTGGGTGAAACTCAGGCCCGGCATCAGGTAACCTTCCAGCCAATCCGTATCGGAATCGAAATCCGCATCGGGGGCGAAGATATCGGCATAGTTCCAGAACAGGTTCTGCTCGGCCACCGCATTGACGCCGACCTGCAGATGCGCCCGCAGCATGAAGCCATCCCGGTCGATCAACAGCATCGGATCTTCGGCAAGGACGACCGTGGGAAGCAACAACGCTGATATGGCGACGGCCGTGCTGATCCGTCCGGCATGGCGGCAATGGTGTCTCTGGCGCTTGCCCGTCCGGGGATGCGTCATCCTATGCCGTCACTCCTAGAAGACCCCGCCGTCCACCTTATCACAGTGGCTCTCGCCGCCGTCGGGTTGTCAGCCCGCATCACACGTTCTCTATCCGATTCCCCACCGGCATGCGCGCCACGATGACGCATTCGGCAAAAATTGCACGCAACCTGACAAACAGCCCTCTGGCGCGCTGGCCAAGTTCAGGGCATCCTGTCACCACAGAGAATTGAGCTTATGGCTGTTGGAGGACCGCCCATGCGCTGCTTTACTGTACTTGGACCGTCGCAGACCGGAAAATCGACGATCGTGGACAAGCTCGGCTCGCTGGAGGCACCGCCGAGAAAATCCATCTCTCCCTACGGACTGAATCTCACCGAATTCACCTTTGGCAACGAAGCCTGGTGTGGGCTGGATACGCCGGGGTTGAACGAGGCACAGGCGCATGCGCAGCATGCGCTTCTGGCCAGCGACGCCTGTATTCTCTGCGTTTCGCCGGCACCGGAAGAAGCAGTGCTCGCCGCACCTTATCTGCGGATGATCGAGGCATCGGGAACGCCCTGCATCCTCTTCGTCAACCGGATGGACGAACCGAGGGGGCGATTGCGGGACGTGATCGCAGCGCTTCAGGATTATGCCAGCCATACGCTCCTGCTGCGCCAGATCCCGATCCGCGAGGGCGACCGGATCGTCGGCAGCTGCGACCTGATTTCGGAGCGGGCCTGGCGCTACCGCGAAGGCCAGACCTCGGCGCTGATCGCCATTCCCGAAGGCGCTTCCGAGCGGGAGCACGAAGCTCGAACCGAACTCCTTGAACATCTGTCGGAATTCGACGACTGGCTGCTGGAGGAACTGATCGAAGACCGCGAACCGCCAAGCGACGCGCTCTATGCGATCTCGACGCGGGTGCTGCGTGAAAACAAGATCATTCCGGTGCTGATCGGGGCAGCCAGCCATGGCAATGGCATGATGCGGCTGATGAAGGCGCTGCGCCATGAGGCGCCGCCGGTGGATGCGCTGCGCGAGCGGCTTGCCTTGGCCGCCAAGACCGACAAGAGCAAACTCAAGGCCGTCAGCTTTCATGCCTATCATCGCCAGAATATCGGCAAGACAGTGTTGGCACGCGCGCTGAGTGACGGGCTGAAACAGGGAGCGTCTCTCGGCGGTTCTGGGCTGGGTGCCGTGCAGGATCCGGCCAACGGCAAGGGCAATACGGCGTTTGCACCAATAGCCGGCGATCTGTTCGCGACGGTGAAATCCGACCACCTGTCTGTGCCGGCGCTTTTGACGGCTGAGGCAGCCCTTTCTCCACCCGAATGGACACAGGCGCCGACGCCGATGCTGGAAAGGATTCTGGTGCCGGGCAGTGAGCGCGACGAGAACAAGCTTTCGGAAATGCTGGCAAAACTGTCGGAAACCGATCGCAGCCTGAAAATCCTGCAGGAAGAAGGAACCGGCGCCCAGATGGTTTGTGCCCAGGGGCCGGTGCATCTGCGCGATCTCCTGCGTACCCTATCCGACGTCTTTCACGTGACCGCGACCGAGCGTGCGCCGACCCCGGTCTATCGCGAGACGATCTCGAAACCGGCCGAGGTCCACTACCGCCACCGCAAGCAGACCGGTGGTGCCGGGCAGTTTGCCGATGTGAAGCTGACCATTCATCCGAATGGCCGCGGCCAGGGATTTTCCTTTACCGAAACCGTCAAGGGCGGTGTGGTTCCGCGAAACTACATTCCAGCGGTGGAGGCCGGTGCGCACGAGGCGATGGAGAAAGGTCCGCTGGGCTTTGCGGTCATCGATGTCGGCGTGACGCTGACGGACGGCCAGCACCATGCGGTCGACAGTTCCGAACATGCGTTCCGTTCCGCCTCTAAAATGGGCGTGCGGCAGGCGCTGTCGGAAGGGGCGGCCGTGTTGATGCAACCGGTCTTCCGCAGCGAGATCCACATCCCCTCGGTCTATTCGGGCAATCTGGTACAGATCGTCTCGTCGCTGAAGGGACAAGTGCTCGGCTTCGACCGGGATGAGACCGCCAAGGGCTGGGATATTTTTCGCGCCCTTGTTCCGGGAGGCGCGCTTGACGAGCTGGCGCGCGCGCTGCGATCGGCCACGCAAGGGATCGGCTATTTCTCCAAGACCTTCGACCATTTCGAGGAGCTGTACGGCAAGGAGGCGGATGCCATCCTGCGGGCACACGGCGCACAGCGCGCCGAGCACTGAACGTCAGTGCTTACCACGGCGCGGATGGATGGTTTCGCCACGGCCAAGCATGGCGACCAGCTTTTCGATGATGCGGGCGCGGGTTTCCGGTTTCCTGGCGGTATGGATACGGTAGAGCACGGCGTAGCGGTTGGCGCTGTCCAGGATGCCGAACAGGGTTTTGGCATCTTCGTTTCCGTCGAGCGCCTGCTGCAGATCAGCCGGGACAGTGATGGTGCTCTGGGACTGATAGGCAACCTCCCAACGCCCATCCGCCTTCGCCCGCTCGATTTCCGCAAGGCCGGCCGGACGCATGCGCCCCGCCTCGATCAGGGCCTCTGCCCGCTTGCAATTGATCGCTGACCATTTGCCTTTCGGCCGCCGTGGCGTGAACCGGATCAGCCAGTAATTGCCGTCGAACGGTTTCAGCTGGCCGTCGATCCAGCCATGGCACAGTGCTAAATCGATCGCCTCCGGTTTGGAGACGGTCGGTACGCCAGACGCTTTCTTCGCAAATTTCAGCCAGAGCCCGTTCGCTGACAGCGGCTGACTGGCGAGCCAACTTTCCCATTCAGCAGCATCTGCGAAAGCCAATACGGGCAGTTCGGCTTGGTTCTCGGCCATGAGCGGTCTCTCCTCACGCTGTCAGCGCGCCTGCGGCTCCAGGGTCTGGTGATGAATCGACCTGATTTCCTCGGCGACGAGGTGTTGCAGGCGCCAGAGGTTGCGGTCGTGAATGCCAAAATCCTCCAGATGCGAGACGGTGTTGTAGAGATATTCCGCCCCCGATCCGAAATGTCCGCAAGCCCGGGCCAGAACGCCCGCCACCTCGTCCAGCGGCAGGCGGGAGCGGATCCGCTCGCCGGTCGCCCCCACCCAGAAACCCAGAGCCCGGCATGGGCCGCTTTCGGATTTGACCGATATCCACCGGACGGCATCGATATTTTCGACGGCGCTGACTTCGCGGCGCAGCATGCGTTCGATCTGGGCGGCGCGGTCATTGTCCGGCAGCCGGTAGATAACGCCGTCGCAGCGGCCGCCGCGCTCGAGCGCCATCATCAAGCCCGGCTGATCATGCGAGCCGCGCCAGCGGTTGATATGCAGGCAGAACGATCGGTGCCAGCCGAAGGCGGTCGCCCGCTGCCGGTCGGTCGCCTCGAATTCCGGTTTCCAGATCAGCGAACCATAGGCAAACACCCAAAGCGGCTCGCCGTGGCTTTCCCGCTCCAGCGACACGGCGAGATCGCGATATTGCTCGTCGCTGATCGCGGTCCATCGTCCATCCGGGCCTGGATCAGTGACATCGCGATGGCAGAGCGCCACCATATCCGGTGTCAGGGACATTTTTCGCGGGTTGGGCATCGGTATCTCGTCTCGGCAGGACAGTGTCAGAAAGAAAGCATGTGGGGCCTGCCTGCCCAAACTGCCAGAGCGAACTGATCAGTCAAGCGGTTCAACCACCACCCGCTACCTGCATTCTATTCGCAAACGCAGTGCATCGGCATAGAGGCGGGACAGGTCAGCAAATTCCTAGTCCATCTTTGCGGCAAGAAAATCGATGAACGCGCGGATGCGGGCTGCGAGATGTTCGTGGCCGGTAAAGACCGCGTGGACCTGCTCCGGTTCATGCGGATTATAATCCTCAAGCACTTCGATCAGCCTGCCGCTGCCGATATCCGGATCGACATCGAATTTGCCGATGCGGGCAATGCCGAGCCCCGTCAGGCACAGGTTGCGGGCGATCGAGCCGCTGGAGGCCTGCACATTGCCGGGAGCGGGGCGCGTATGGAGCGCGCTGGACGCCGGATCGCGAAATAGCCATTCGCCCGGATTGCGGCCAAAGGTGAAGGTGATGCAATTGTGCGCCGAGAGATCTTCGGGCCGTTGCGGCGTCCCGCGGCGTGCGAGATAGTCCGGTGTCGCGACTGTGATGCGGTGACTGTCGAGAAGCTTTCGCGCCTTCAGGCTTGAATCTCGCATGGGTCCGACCCGGATGGCGATATCGGTGCGCTCCTCGATCAGGTCGATGACCCCATCCGTCAGTGACAATTCGAGACGGACTTCCGGATAAAGCGCCAGGAACTCGCCGGCGAGCGGTATGATGTAGCGCTCGCCGAAGCCGACGGTTGCGTTCACCCGTAGAAGTCCGCGCGGCGTCGCCAGGCCGCCGCCGGAAACCAGCTGCTCGGTTTCGGCAATGTCCGCCAGGATGCGCTGCGCCCGGGCGAGATAGATTTCGCCTTCCGGGGTCAACAGCAGCGACCGGGTGGTGCGCACCAGAAGGCGCGTGCCGAGCCGGTCCTCGATGCGAGTGACCAGCTTGCTGACGGCGGAAGGCGACAGCTTCAGCCGCCGTCCGGCCGCCGAAAAGCTTTTAGCCTCCGCCGCAGTGACGAACACCTCCATTTCGCCCGCCCGATTGTCCATGGCATCGCTTTCTGTGAATTCAATTCACAGGCATTTATCCATTCCCATGGATTATCGCGCAAGTGGCTTTGGCCCATATTCCGCTCAACGAAACCCATGACGGCCCGGATTTCCGGTCTGCCGCCACCAACACGTCCGGCCTCCCACCGGCGATAAAGGTGTTCCCATGCCTCTTGCCCTGTTTGCCTTGACGATCGCGGCCTATGCGATCGGAACCACGGAATTCGTCATCGTCGGCCTGTTGCCGACCGTCGCCACCGACCTCGGCATCACCTTGCCGCTGGCCGGCCTGATCGTCTCGATCTATGCGCTCGGCGTCACTTTTGGCGCACCGATCCTCACCGCGCTCACCGGCCGGATCGAGCGAAAGCCGCTGCTTCTCGGCCTGATGGCACTGTTTATCGCCGGCAATGCCATGGCGGCACTCAGCCCGTCCTATGAGACATTGCTGATCGCCCGCGTGCTTTCGGCCTTTGCGCATGGCGTGTTCTTCTCCGTCGGCGCCACCATTGCCGCCGACCTCGTGCCGGAAAACCGCCGTGCCTCGGCCATTGCGCTGATGTTCATGGGGCTGACGGTTGCCATCGTCACCGGCGTGCCGCTCGGCACCTTCATCAGCCAGACATTCGGCTGGCGCGCCACCTTCTGGGCCGTTGCAGGCCTTGGAGTCATTGCGCTTGCAGCCATCGCTACCCTGCTGCCTTCCACCCTGTCGAAGGCGGCTCCCGCCAGCATTCTGGATCAGGTTCGCGTGCTCGGCTCGGGCCGCCTGCTGCTCGTCTTCGGCATGACGGCGCTCGGCTATGGCGGCACGTTCGTCACCTTCACCTTCCTGGCGCCGATGCTGCAGGACGTCACCGGCTTTGCCGCCTCCTCCGTCAGCCTCGTCCTAGTGCTCTATGGCCTGGCGATCGCTGCCGGCAACATCATCGGCGGCCGCCTTGCCGACCGCAATCCGGTAAAGGCGCTGATCTGGCTGTTTGCCGCCCAGGCTGCCGTGCTGGTGATCTTCTCCTTCACCTCGGTCTCGGCCATCCCTGCCCTGATCACGCTGGCAGCACTCGGCTTCCTGTCGTTCGCCAATGTGCCCGGCCTGCAGCTCTATGTCGTACAACTGGCCAAGCAGCACCGTCCAGGTGCCGTCGATGTCGCCTCGGCGCTGAACATCGCCGCCTTCAATCTCGGCATTGCTGCCGGTGCCTGGATCGGCGGACTGGTGGTCGCCTCGCCGCTTGGCCTGCAGGCAACCCCATGGGTCGGTGCGATCCTGGTCGCGGGTGCCCTGGTGCTCACCGTCATCAGCGGCACGCTCGACCGCAAGCCGGAACCGGTTGCCCAGGCGGCCTGAAGAACCCTGCTTGACCAAGACGGCTCACGCCACATCTATAAAGACATCATTCCGGACCCGGCCGCGTGCCGGGTCTCCTCCCTGAAAGGACATTTCCATGCAGACAGTCAGCGCCAATGGCGCCATTATTCCCGTTCTCGGCTTCGGCACCTTCCGCATGCCCGGCCCCGACGTACTGCGCATCGTGCCGCAGGCGATCAAGCTCGGTTTCCGCCATATCGATACGGCGCAGATCTATCGCAACGAAGCTGAAGTCGGCGAAGCGATCGAGGCATCCGGCGTTGCCCGCGGCGATATCTTCCTCACCACCAAGGTCTGGGTCGATCATTACAAGCACGCCGATTTCCTCGCTTCCGTCGATGAGAGCCTGAAGAAGCTGCGCACCGACTACGTCGATCTCCTGCTTCTGCATTGGCCAAGCAGCGGCGTACCGCTGGCCGAGCAGATCGGCGCGCTGAACGACGTGAAGAAGGCGGGCAAGGTCAAGAACATCGGCATCAGCAATTTCAACACGGCGCTGATGGCAAAGTCAGTAGACCTCAGCGAAGCGCCGCTTGCCACCAATCAGATCGAATACCATCCCTATCTAGACCAGACGAAGGTGCTGGACGCTGCCCGCTCAGCCGGCATGTCGATCACCGCCTATTATGCCATGGCCGACGGCAAGGTGCCGAACGAGCCCTTGCTGAAGGATATCGGCGCCAAGCACGGCAAGACGGCAGCTCAGGTAGTGTTGCGCTGGCTCGTTCAGCAGAAGGACGTGATCACCCTGTCGAAGACGGCAACGGAAAGCCGCCTGAAGGAAAATTTCGACATCTTCGATTTCGATCTTTCCGGCGACGAAATGGCCGCGATCCACAGGCTCGCCCGCCCGAACGGCCGCATCGTCAGCCCCGGTGGACTGGCACCTGACTGGGACCGGGCGGACTGATGTTCACAGCCTCACCCTGCCGCGTTTTTGCGGCGGGGTTTTGAACCGGGGAAGCCGGTCACCTCAACGCGGGGTGGAGACGGAGCCACCAGTGGCCGGAAGGCACCGTGGTGCGCAGCCAGCCCCCGCATCCCCTGATCAGGATCGGCCCTCACTGGCGGTCTGGAGCCAAAAATCTCTAATAACGCCGCGGTCTGCCCGGATTTCAAATCTCCTGCAGATCGGATAGAGAGGCGTACGCCCGGCACCAACGGGCGGCGGAGGGGACTTTCATGCAGGGCCATCAGACAACGATCACCGATTTCATGCCCGACTGGGCGGCCATCGTTGCCGTCATTCTGGGCGCGTCGGCCTTTTCTGTGGCGCAGGGGATCACCTATCCGCTGATCTCGCTGACGCTCGAAAGCCGTGGCGTGACGCCGGCGATGATCGGTTTCAATGCGGTCAGTTTCGCGCTCGGCCTCGCCACATCGACGCTGATGATCGGCCAGTTGACGGCACGGCTGCGCACCGACAAGCTGATCATCATCAGCCTTGCCGGCTGCTCGATATGTCTTGCGACTTTTGCGGCGACCGACTCGCTGCCCGTCTGGTTCCTTGCCCGATTTCTGCTGGGTTTCTTCGCCAGCCTGATCTTCATGCTGAGCGAGGCCTGGATGAACTCCGCCTGCCCCGACCGGTTGCGTGGCCGGGTGTCCGGCCTTTACGGCGCCGGCATCTGCGGCGGTTTTGCCGCTGGTCCGCTGGTCATTCCGCTGATGGGAACGGAAGGCGGCTTCGGCTTTGCGCTCACCGCCGTCTATGTGGCGCTCGTCGCCTTTGCCACCGCCCTGTTGACGCTCTCGACCCGCACGACGCCGGAGGCTTCCTCCACCCGCGACGTCTTCGTCTTCTTCCGCAAGGCACCGGTGCTGATCGCCATGGTGCTGGCGTTTGGATTTTCGGATATCGCAGCGATCTCGGTGATGCCGGTCTATTTCGTCAAGACCGGCCATTCGCAGGCCTTTGCGGCGCTGAGCGTCACGGTTCTGGCCTTGCCGACCGCGCTCGCCCAGCCCTTCATCGGCGTGCTGCTCGACCGGCTGCCGCGCCAGCGCGTGGCGATCGCCATGGGCGCAATCGGCGCCTTCGCCTTCCTGATCATCCCGTTCCTGACCTCGCCGATTGCCATTCTTGCCGATTTTGCGCTGATCGGCGCGGCCAGCTTCTCGCTCTATACCTGCGCACTGACCATGCTCGGCGAACAATATCGCGGCGGAATGCTGGTGGCGGGCAGCGCTGCCTTCGCGCTGGCCTATGCGGTCGGCAGCGGCCTTGGCTCGGGCGCGACGGGATCGATCATGGACCTGTTCGGCGCTCACGCAGCTCCGGTCAGCGTCGGGCTGCTCCTGGTGATTTTTACGCTGTTCCTGTTTTTCGCGAGGCGGCCGAAAACGGCCTGAGCCTTGCCGGCTCACTTTTTCATCGGGGTTCCCTGATGGAAGGCCATGCGCCAATGCCCGTTGGTATAGCGCCAGATCGATGACCGGAGAACACGCCGGTTCTCGTTTGCCGTTTCATAGGTGAGCTGCGCGACCGTCTCCGACAGGCGCTTCAGCTGGTAGTTTTCCGAGCGTACGGGGGGCACGGCCTGCTCCGCCTCAGTGACCAGCGCGGCGAAGGTATCGGCTCGGCCATAGGCTTGGCCTGAACTGCCGAACTCGGTGAAATCCTCGTCGAGCAGTTCAACGGTCAAAAATGCAGAACCGCGCACCTTCGGGGCGTGGAGACGTTGCTCCAGTTGCCTCAAGTGCGCGGCCAGGTCGCTATCGGACGTACCGTCCATTACTTGACGCGATCAGACGAACTGGCTGAGGCCCGGAACCGAGGCGACGACTTCGTCGACCACTTCGGCGCCGGCCTTTTCCTTGGCGTAACCGATGGTTTCCTTGGCGAGCGACGTGATCTCGCCCATGCCGAGGCCCTGCGACATCAGTTGCTGGCCGAGCGCCATGACGCCGCCACCGGCGCCGACTGCATTCAGCAGACCGCCGAGCAAGCCACCGCCACCGCCCGTACCTTCGCCATTGTACTGCGCAACCAGCGCCTCAGCACCTGGAATGGCTTCGATCATCTTGGCGACCGGGCCGTCAGCGGCTTCGCGCTGCAGGAAGCCGAGCATCATGCCGATGGCCTTTTCAGCCGTCGCCGGATCGATGCCGACATTTTCGGCGACGCGCGTGACCAGTTCGTTCATGGGTGATTCTCCTCGTTTAATTGACGTTGACGTCAAGGTAAATTATCTCGAATTGAAACTCAAGCGCCCTTCGGAACGGTATCCGCAGCGCGAGAACGCAATGATCGTTTCATGGCTTGGTGGCAATTACAATGCGGCCATCCAGCGCGCAGAAGCCGTCTTTTGCATGACAATCCTTCTGTTGCCGGTGAAAGGCACTCCTCCTATAACAGGCATGGGAAAACAATGTGATGAAGGCCTGCGAACCGCTGGCTTTCATTGGCGAAACGGAGACAAGGCCCATATGCTTGAGGACGGGAAGCTCTATATCGGCACCAGCCGGAAACCGGACGACACGATCAACAAGGGCGAATATCTGGATTTCAAATTCGGCAACCGCCACGGGCTGATCACCGGCGCCACCGGCACCGGCAAGACCGTGACGCTGCAGATTCTCGCGGAAAGCTTCTCCAATGCCGGCGTGCCGGTGTTCTGCGCTGACGTGAAGGGCGACCTGTCCGGCATCGGCGCCATTGGCGAGCCGAAGGACTGGGTGACCAAGCGGGCCGAGCAGATCGGCTTCACCGATTTCGCCTTCCAGGAGTTTCCAGTGATTTTCTGGGATCTCTACGGTGAAAAAGGCCACCGGGTGCGGACCACGATGTCGGAGATGGGGCCGCTCTTGCTCTCCCGGCTGATGAGCGCCTCCGATGCCCAGGAAGGCGTCATCAACATCGCCTTCAAGATCGCCGACGAAGGTGGACTGCCGCTTCTGGATCTCAAGGATTTCCAGGCGATGCTCAACTATATGGCCGAGAACGCCACGGCGCTTTCGAGCAAATACGGCCTGATCTCCAAGGCCTCGGTCGGCTCCATCCAGCGCGAACTGCTGATTCTCGAACAGCAGGGCGCCAAGAATTTCTTCGGCGAACCGGCTCTCAAAGTCTCCGACATCATGCGCACCACCCGCGATGGCCGTGGTGCCATTTCGGTTCTGGCCGCCGACAAGCTGATGATGAACCCGCGCCTCTATGGCACGTTCCTGCTGTGGCTGATGTCGGAACTGTTCGAGGAACTGCCCGAGATCGGCGATCCCGACAAGCCGAAGCTGGTGTTCTTCTTCGACGAGGCGCATCTGCTCTTCAACGACGCGCCGAAGGTTCTGCTCGAACGTATCGAGCAGGTCGTTCGGCTGATCCGCTCCAAGGGCGTCGGCGTCTATTTCGTCACGCAGAACCCGCTCGACGTGCCGGAAACCGTGCTGGCCCAGCTCGGCAACCGCATCCAGCATGCGTTGCGTGCCTATACGCCGCGCGAGCAGAAGGCCGTGAAGACGGCAGCCGACACGTTCCGCCCCAATCCGGATTTCGACTGCGCCACTGTCATCACCAACCTGGGCACCGGCGAGGCGCTGGTCTCGACGCTCGAAGGCAAGGGTTCGCCCTCGATGGTCGAGCGCACGCTGATCCGCCCGCCGTCGAGCCGCGCCGGTCCGCTGACAGAGGCCGAGCGCGCCAATGTCATGAGCATCAGCCCGGTGGCTGGCCAGTATGATACGGATGTCGATCGGGAATCCGCCTATGAGCTCTTGGCCCAGCGCGCCGCCAAATCGACGCAGCAGGCCGAGGAAAGCCGCGAGGCATCTGAAGCTCCACCGCCGGCAGCCCCCGGCGGCAGCCGCTGGACCCTGCCCGGCTTTGGCGACGATGATGCAGCACCGGCACAGCCCAAGCCGAAACCGCGCGCCGGCTACCAGCGCCAAAGCGTGGCCGAGGCAGCGATGAAATCCGTTGCCCGCACCGTCGCCTCCTCGCTCGGCCGGGCGTTGGTGCGCGGCATCCTCGGAAGCTTGAGGCGGTAGAAGCCGCACAGGTTGAAATAGAATGGCGGCCCCGGATGGAGCCGCCGTTTTGGTTTCGGCATGCCCTACGCTCGGCGGCGCGAGCCGTCAAAAGTGGATAACCCCGAGCGACACGGCAGCCGCCGCGAGTTCGGCGCGGGTGGTCGCCTCAAACCGTTTTCGGGCGTGTTCGACATGTTCGTGCGCCGTCGAGACGGCAATGTTCAACTCGGCTGCGATCTGCCGGTCGGACATGCCTTTTGCCACCAGTTGCAGACAGTCGAATTCGCGCGATGTCAGACCTGCCGGTGCGACCGGCAGGCTGTGGGCGGCGACAAGGCCGCGCAGCCGTTCGTGAAAACAGATGCACAGGGCCGGCAAGTACCGCTTCTGCGCCCCGGTAACGCGCGACTTTCTGGCGACAAGGCTGACAATACCGACCCGGTGACCGCCGCCGCGCGGCAGCGGCACGACGAGGCCGTCCGTCCAGCCGGCTTCGCCCGCCCGCTCCAAAGCCTGGGTACCGACCTGTGGCAAGGTCCGATCGGCCCGCAGTTCCATCCAGGTGAACGGGCTGATCCGATGTTCCAGCGCGCCGACCAGCGGATCGCGATGGACGAGACCCGAGCTGAAATAATAGTTTCGCCAGTCTTCCGGCCAGCCGATAACATGAAAGACGGATCGCGAACGGAACCTCAGATCGACTTCGCCGCTGGCAAACGTATCAATGCCGCAACGGTCGAGCGTGGCGCGGAAAATCGCAATACACGCCTTCGCGGTACTTGCCCGCAGGACTTCGTCGATTGCAGTAAATATGTCATCAGCCTCGACATCGCCGATCAGCATGTCCATGCGTCTTTACCCTATGTTGCTACAGAGAAGACTAATGCAACCAATCAAGAGTAAAGACGGACCTTTTACAAGCCCGAATTTGGATTTCATACAGGGCCGAGCAAGCCCCGCACATGTAAAAGCCCAGCGGATCGCTCCGCCGGGCTTCTGATCAGATCAGACGAAGCATCAGGCGAGCGTTGCCGAAACTTCCGTCGAGGTGCGCAGCGCATGGCTGTAGGGGCAGACGATATGGGCGGCTGCAACGAGCTTTTCGCCCACTTCGCGATCGACGCCCGGCAGGTTCACCGAGATGGACGGGTTGATGTAGAAACCCGTGCCGTCTTCGCGCGGGCCGATGCCGACGGTTGCGGTCACGGTCGCATCGTCCGGGATCTTCACCTTTTCCTTGCCGGCGACGAACTTCAGCGCGCCGAGGAAGCAGGCGGAATAGCCGGCCGCGAAAAGCTGTTCGGGATTGGTGCCGGTCGCACCATCGCCGCCGAGTTCCTTCGGAACGGTCAGCGTTACATCGAGAACACCGTTTTCACTCACGGCGTGGCCGGCGCGGCCGCCGGTTGCGGATGCCTTGGTTGTGTAGAGAATTGGCATTGTCTGTCTCCTTGGTTCAGCGGTTGATTGCGAGGTGATATGCTGTCTGGATTTTCAATAGCGCAAAATTTAATTGGACGCAATATGATTTTGCAAATTGCAAAATCATCCTAAAACTGCGAGAATACGCACTATGACCAATGATAAAGACATGCGTAAGGACGAACTGAAAGAGGGTGATGCGCTGGCGCTCGGCCAGCAGCTTTGCTTTGCCGTCTATTCGGTGGCGCATGCCTTCAACCGTACCTACAAGCCCCTGCTCGACCGGTTTGGCCTCACCTATCCGCAATATCTGGTGCTTCTGGCGCTGTGGCAGAAGGACAGGATGACGGTCAAAGGTATCGGCGAGGAGCTGGGGCTGGATTCCGGCACGCTCTCGCCCTTGCTCAAGCGGCTGGAAACCGCCGGCTTCGTCAGCCGTATCCGTGACAAGAGCGACGAACGCCAGGTAATCATCACGCTGACGCCGAAAGGCGTAGCGCTGAAGACCGACGCTTTCGGCATTCTGACGGAAATCGGCAAGGCAACGGGATGCAGCATGGAGGAAGCCGCGGCCCTGCGTTCAGCACTCCATGGCCTCAGCAATCATCTTGGTGAAAATCAGCCCTCCGGGGACTAGCATGCCCGACGGGTGCCGGACGCGTGGGCGCGCCCAGACTGCTGGCAAACCCCAAAATGCGATTATCGGACGAGAGCGGTACCCCGGCTTCCTCGCCCTTGTGGCGGGGATCCACAGACCCGACGTCTGTCGGGTCAAAAGACTCTTTCAGCTCAAAGACTTGAGCTGGCTGGATTCCTGTGACAGGCACAGGAATGATCAGCAAGCTGAGCCCGCCTTTCAGTCAGCGGGCCTTTTCAGATAGCTCATTCAGATGACCAGGATTGGCGCCTTGTCGCGCACGCGGTCATAGAGGTCGATGACATCCTGGTTGATCAGACGGACGCAGCCGGACGATACGGCCTTGCCGATCGACTGCCATTCCGGCGATCCATGCAGGCGGTAAAGCGTATCCTCGCCATTCTGGAAGATATACATCGCCCGCGCACCGAGCGGATTGTCGAGGCCCGGCGCCATGCCGCCATTGGCGATCGAGTATTTTTCCAGATGCGGCTGACGCGCCACCATCTCGTTCGGTGGCTTCCAGCGTGGCCATTTCTGCTTCCACTGAAGGACACCCCTGCCCGACCAGGCAAAGCCCTCGCGGCCGATGCCGACACCATAACGCATTGCCGACCCGTTGGAGAGAATGAGATAGAGAAAGCGCTCGCCGGTATCGACGATGATGGTGCCGGGCTTCTCGCCGAACGTATTGTCGACCTGCTGGCGATAGAAGCGGGCATCGATCTGCTGGTACGGCACCGCCGGTATATTGAATCCGCCGTCGAACTTGGGGCCGTACATCTCGGTATAATAGGCTGATTGTAGCGGCAGGCCCGTCGGGGTCATGCCGTCACCGACCGGACCTTCGAGCGCGGCGCCATAACGCGGATCGGCAAACCGGCCTTCCTGGGACGGATCGCGAAAATAAGGCGCAGTTTCAGCGCGAAAACGATCAGTGTTCATCGACGACGTGCAGCTTGCAAGGCCGGCGGACGCGACCGCAAGCCCGGACATATTGAGAAACTGCCGGCGGGAGAGAGCTTTTGAGAGGGTCATTGAACTCTGTATATTCCGTTGACGCATATGGCGAAGACGCGGCTTATATCCGCGCAGCAGTCTATCCCGGCAGCAAATACCGGTCTCTTGCCACAAGTATGGCAATTGCGGCTGGATCGGGGCTTGTGGCCCCTCCGCGCCATCACGACTGCGCGAGGTCAGGCAAGCGATGCAAAAACGACACAGAAGCAGCCGGACCTACCCAGCCAGAAACGATACAAATGCGGCAGCGGCGACCGGCCGGCTGATGAAATAGCCCTGAATATCGTCGCAGCCGCTCGCCGCCAGGAAATCGACCTGCGCCTGGGTTTCCACCCCTTCGGCAATCACCTGCATCTGCAATTTCTGCGCCAATGAAATGATGGCACCGGTGATCGCCCGGTCATCGGCATCGCCCGGAATATCCTGGACGAACGACCGGTCAATCTTCAGGCGCCGCACCGGAAAGCTTTTCAGCGCGCTCAAGCTGGAATAGCCGGTGCCGAAATCATCGATGGCGAGATGGACGCCGAGCGCTTCCAGCTCGTGCATGGTGGCAACCGCCGAGGCGACATCCTGCATGATCAAGCTCTCGGTCAATTCCAGCTCGAGATGGCAGGCGTCCAGTCCGCTTTCCTCGAGTGCTTCGGCGACCTTCGACACCCAGTTGCGTTCCTTGAACTGACGGGCGGACACATTGACGCTGACGACAATCGGCGGCAGGCCGGCATCCTGCCAGGCCTTGTTCTGGCGGCAGGCCTCGTTCAGCACCCATTCGCCGATCGGTACGATCAGCCCGGTTTCCTCGGCCAGCGGGATGANNCCCCGAGCGCGGGATGAATTCGCCCGGCGAAATCATCCCGCGCTCGGGGTGCTGCCAGCGCAGCAGCGATTCCGCGGCAAAAATCCTGCCCGTCTTCAGGTTCATCTGCGGCTGATAGTGCAGCACGAATTCGCCGCGCACCACCGCATCGCGCAATTCCTCGTGCCGCCGCAAGCTCTCATGCGCCTTGGCCGCCATCTGGGCGTCGAACACCTGCAGATTGTTGCGGCCAACCTCCTTGGCCCTGTACATCGCGGAATCGGCATTGGCCAGAAGTTCGGTCGCGATCTCGCCATGTTCGGGGTAACAGACGACGCCCATCGAACAGCTGACCTGCAGACTGCGACCGGCCAGCACCACCGGTGCACCGATCGCTGCGCGGATCGCCTCAAGACGCGACAGCACCACCGCGTTTTCGGGCGGGAGACCGTTGAGCAGAATGATGAACTCGTCGCCGCCGACCCGCACGATCATGTCCGACTTGCGCACGCAGGCCAGCATCCGGCCGGCGACAACCCGCAGAAGTTCATCCCCGGCGTGATGTCCAAGCGTGTCATTGATCAGCTTGAAATTATCCAGATCGAGGAAGGCCAGCGCCACCCATTGTCCGGTCAGACGGGCCTGTTCCAGCGCGCTTGCAACGCGCTCATCGAACATCGCCCGGTTCGGCAGACCCGTCAGAGCGTCGTGATGCGCCATGAACTGAATGCGCTCTTCCGATTGCCGCCGCTCGATGGCAATGCCCGCCAGATGCGCCGCCATCGAAATGAGGTCGATCTGCTCTGCGGACGGCATTCCCGGCTGATGCGAATAAAGAGCAAAGGTGCCGAGCACATGCCCCTGATAGGACAGGATCGGCATAGACCAGCAGGACCGGTATCCGAGTGGCCGCACCATATCGGCATAGTCTTCCCATAAGGGATCGGACTGGATATCGCCGACGAACACCGGCTCGCCGCGAAAGGCTGCAGTGCCGCAGGATCCGACCTTGGGTCCAATCGCGATGCCGTGGATAGCCGTGCAATAAGCATCGTCAAGTCCGGGGGCTGCCCCTGTCAAAAGATGCCTCCGGTCGGGGGACAAAAGCAGGATCGAGCCGATAATGCCAGGCAGATGCGCCTCTATCATCAGGATCAGCTCGTTGAAGAAGTCGGAGAGCGGCGTGCTGGTGGCTATCAATTCCAAAAGGCGAGCTTGGCCAAGGAGAAGGCGTTCCGCCCGCTTGCGATCAGTGATATCGCGCGAAATGCCGACAATGCCGATGGTTTTCCCCTGCTTGTCGCGCAGCGGCACCTTCGACGTCATCAGCCAGCGTTCGTCCTTGCTGACCGCATTCAGCTCCTCAATACCGAATATCGGCTCGCCGGTTTCGATCACCCGGCGCTCGGCCTGTTCGAAATGGCGCGCATTGTCCAGCGTGTGGATATCGTAGTCGGTCTTGCCGACGATCTCATGGACTTCGCGAAAGCCGTTTTCCGTGACTGTTGCGTGATTGGCGACAAGAAAGCGGCCTTCAAGATCCTTGGCATAGATGTAGTCGGGAATATGATTCATCATCGTCTCGAGCCAGTAATGGCGATCGGCGATGTCGGGTTCGGGGCCGAACATGCGCGAGACCTCTGCCGCAAGCCGCTGGCTTGCTGCGATCAATCGCTGGGTGTCGTCGTTGCTGGCAATTTTTGCTCCGCTGTCGCCTCGATAGCGGTCTAAATTCTTGGTCACGCAAGCCTCCAAGGACGGATGCACCGTTTGAGCCGTCTTTTCCTTGTTCCCCGCTCGTTTTCTACCAGCCAGAAGTTATTCTTCCCTAAAGAGAAGATGCTAAAATAAACGCATGACGGACGGAATCTTCCCTTAACTCAACCAAAGAGGGCGCAAATACGGGGGTCGCCGTTTCATTCCGGCACATCCCGCCCTGGCATGGTCTATGCTTGCACCGCGGAAAGGATTCGCCATGCTCACCAGACGACTGCTCCTGTCTTCGATCGCCTCCATAGCCTGTATCAAAGCCATCGCAGCGCCCCTTAAACCGGCGCAGACCGGCCTGCGCGGCACCATCGACATTTCCGGATATGGGGTCGCCCCCGACAAGGCCGGGGACCAAAGCAAGGCACTCAACCGGCTCTTCCGGGAGGCTGCCGAAAAGAGATTGCCGGTCTTCTTACCCGCCGGGGAATACCATCTGTCGGGGCTCTCCCTGCCCGACAATCTGTGGCTCAGCGGCGTCCCGGGCCAGACCCGGCTAATCCATGCGGGTGGCGGCAGCTTTATCTCCGGTGAAACTCTGACCAAGCTCACCCTTTCGGACCTTGTCCTGGATGGCGGCGGCAGAGCTCTGGGGGACGATGTGCAGGGACTTCTCAACTTGCGTGGTGTTGCGGATCTCACCATCGACAACTGTACGATTGCCGGCGCATCCAAACATTGCATCCATGCCGAGCGCTGCGGCGGCAGGATCACCGGCAACAGTGTTTCGCAAGCCGCCTTTTCCGGAATTTACGCGGTGGAAAGCGCGCGGCTGGCAATCACCGCCAACACGGTGTTCGACTGCGGCAATGGCGGCATTCTGGTGCATCGATGGGAAGCGGGCGAAGACGGCACGATGGTCAGCGGCAACCGGGTGTTCAAGATCGCCGCGAAGGATGGCGGCACCGGTGAGAATGGCAACGGCATCAATATTTTTCGCGCCTGGAATGTCATGGTGACGGATAATCACGTCTCCGACTGTGCCTTTTCCGCCATCCGCGCCAACGCTGCCACCAATGTGCAGATCTCCAACAATCAGTGCCTGCGTTCCGGCGAGACGGCGATCTATTCCGAATTCGGCTTTCAGGGTGCGATCGTCTCCAGCAATCTGGTCGATGGCGCCGCCAACGGCATTCTGATCGTCAATTTCGACGATGGCGGCAGGCTGGCGACCGTCAGCGGCAACATCGTCCGCAACCTGCATATTGATGGCCCCTATGTGCATGACGGCGCCGGCTTCGGCTTCGGTATTGCGGCGGAGGCAGACACGGTCATTTCCGGCAATGTCATCGAGAATGCACCGAAATGGGGTCTGGTGCTCGGTTGGGGACCCTATATGCGGGGCATCGTCGCAACCGGCAATCTGGTGCGCAGTGCCGGTTCCGGCTGCGCCGTCACGGTGGTTGAAGGAGCCGGCACCGCGCTCATTGCCAACAACCTGTTTCAGGACGTCAAGGATGGCGCCATTCTCGGCTACCGCTGGAACGACAAGGCGACGGGCGATCTTCTGGCGGGCGGAAGCGCGGCCTTCGCCCATCTGACCCTCACCGGCAATCGGCTAGCCTGAGCACGGTCACATCAAAAGATTTCATGGCTGATATCAACGCCGCGCGCTTCAAGCCCCGGCTCACATGCCATAGCGTGCGGCGAAATTCAGCCAAGGGGAACAGATATGCTGACGATCTACGGAGTTTACTGCTCGCGCGCCTCGCGCAATTACTGGATGGCGGAGGAACTCGGCATTCCCTTCCAGTCGGTGCCGGTGATCCAGGCACGGCTGCTTGCCGATCCACTTGCCGCTGACGCGCGGATCAACACGAAATCGCCCGCGTTTCTTGCCGTCAACCCGATGGGGCTGATCCCGGCGATCGAGGACGACGGGCTGGTGCTGGCGGAATCGCTCGCCAACAACCTTTATCTCGCCCGCAAACATGGCGGTCCGCTTGCTGGCGCCAATGTGCGCGAAGAGGGCGAAATGACCGCCTGGACCTTGTGGGCAGCTACCGAGGTCGAGCCGCATACGGTAAAGATCGTGCTGACCTATGACAATGCTGGGGAAAACACCCCGGACGGCAAGGCGTTGATCGAAGCCTGCGTGAAGGGGCTGGAGCGACCGTTGGCGCGGCTCGAACAGCATCTGCAGACGCAGGACTATGTCATCGGCAACCGCTTCACGGTCGCCGATCTCAACTTGGCGGAAGTGCTGCGCTACGCGATGAGCGAAACCTATCTGTTCGACAGGCACCCGGCCGTCAAGGCCTGGCTTGGCCGCTGCCATGCACGGCCGGCGTTTGAAGCGATGATGGCCGGGCGGCGCAAGGAGGCGCAGGCCGCCTGACACCTATCTAAAAATCGAGACGCCGCATGCTCTCGGCAATTTCGTCACGTACCCATTGCTTGAAGGCAGTGACCGTCTTGGTTTCGCGGCGCGAGGGGGGCGTGACGAAATAATGCGCGAACCCCGTTTTCGCTCGGAGGGGAAAAGGCATCACCAGCCGTTTCTCGATCAGGGAATAGGCCGCGAGCGTCTGCCAGGCCAGCATCACACCCTGCCCGGCAATCGCCGCATCGAGACACAGCGAAGCGTCATTGAAGATATGCCGCGTGACCATCTGTTCTCCCGACAGGCCCACCTCGCGCAGCCACATCTCCCAGCTGAGCGTGGAATGGCCATCGATAACGGCCGGGATTTTCAGAATATCCGCCGGCTCCTTCAGTTTTTCTGCAATGGCCGGTGAACAAACGGGAAAGACTTCCTGCGCCAGCAGCAGCTCGGCCTTGACGCCTGGCCAATCGCCAGCGCCAACGCGGATGCCGATATCGACGCCGGCGCGCTCCAGATTGACCAGCGCCGTCGTCGCATCGATGCGCAGGCGGATATCGGGGTGTTTTTCGGTAAAACGATCCAGACGGTGCACCAGCCAGCGCGCCGCGA
The DNA here is from genome assembly GCA_900468065.1 of Hyphomicrobiales bacterium. Lineage (GTDB taxonomy): Bacteria > Pseudomonadota > Alphaproteobacteria > Rhizobiales > Rhizobiaceae > Pararhizobium. Next base: position 55,032 of record UBTA01000117.1, read on the forward strand.
AAACCGGGGCGACGGAAATGGTCAGGATCGTCTCGTCCCGTCGCTTTGCCGATGCGACAGCCTGATCCAGCGTTTCAAAACCGCCGGTCAGGCGGGGCAGAAAACTTTCGCCGAATGGCGTGGCCACCAGGCCGCGCGGGCTGCGCTCGAAGAGGACGCGGCCAAGCTGTTTCTCGGTCTTGATGATCTGCTGGCTGACGGCACCGATGGTGACGCCAAGCTCGCCGGCCGCCGCCTGCAGCGAACCGAGACGGCGCGCAGCCTCGACTGCCCGCAATCCATTCAGGTGAATGCTGTTCAGATCTTTCATATAGTTTTTCTATACCGTACACGCAGCAATCTCAATTGAAATTGCTGCGGACAAGGAGGATCATGTGACCATCGAAGAAGGATGGTGATGCCATGTTGAAGATTTTCTCGATACTCGACCAGCTGCTTCCCGCTCCCGCAGACGATGACATGCAGACAAACTGGAGCCGCGACCTGTTGCGTCACCCGGACATTGCCCGGATGGATGCGCGCGAACTGGGCGACCTGCCGTTTCCGGGCAATACCGTGCGGTTATCGGCCAAACTGCCCTGTGAGGCATGCCAGGCCTGAGCCTTGCCCCGAGGGCTTGAAGCACGTGGCGTTTCGGCCGACATTGATCTGTCTCGGAAAGCAAGACGATGACCGGCCATCAGGACACGGATTTCGAACGGGTAACGCGGCTCGCCAAGGCGGCGGGCCTGCCCGAGATTGCGCCGGGAACCTCCTACGGAACGGCAGCGCTTCAGGTGCGCGGCAAGATGTTCGTGCGCATCAAGGAGGCGGGCATTCTTGTCGTCATGTGCGCGATTGAGGAAAAGGCCATGCTGATCGAGCTGGCGCCCGAATTCTATTTTGAAACCGATCATTACAAGGGCTGGCCGGCCATGCTGGTTCGTCTCGATGTCATCGGCGACCGGGATTTGACGCAACGGCTGATCGCTGCCTGGCGGCAGAAGGCGCCGAAGCGGCTTGCCGCCAGTTTCGTTGCGCCTGCGACACCCCAACCTTAGCCGGCAACGACGGACAGAACCTTTTTCACAGCCGGACGCTCGGCCATGCGCTGGCTGTGTTCGTAGACTTTGGCAAAGCGCCTGGGATCGACACCGTCGCCTTCCAGCCAGCTGGTAAAAGTAAAGAGGTAGGGATCGGCGATCGAGTATGTCTCCCCCATGACCCATGGACCGGAAAACATGGTATTTTCGATCAGATCGAAGCAATCGCTCATATTGCTGGCGACCTTCAGCGTCATAGCCTCGATCACCGCTGGATCATCCGCCCAGCGGCTACCGCGACGCTTGTGTGCGTGCGCCACATGCACGGTCGAGCAGAGATAGGCATTGAAGGACTGGATGCGCGCAAACTCGAACGGATCCTGCGGGATACCGACCGGCGTGTCCGCAAAGCGCTGGCCGATATAGGCAAGAATGGCGGGGGATTCGGTGATGACGCCGCGATCCGTTACCAACGCGGGAACGCGCCCCTTGGGATTGACGCGCAAAAATTCGGCAGAACGCTGCTGTTGCCTGCCAAAATCGATACGTTCCGCCTCATAAGCCGCGCCGGCTTCCTCAAGGGCGATATGCGATGCCTGCGAGCAGCTTCCCGGCGAGAAATAAAGCTTCAACATGCGCGCTCTCCATCCATTTTCCGGCGACAAGCCGGCACGTTCCGGCGCAACTGATACCAATCGCGCCGGGTGTTTGCCAGTCACTTGCACACGATTATGCCGGTGTGGTCACGGCACAACCCGGCACGTCTTCCAGCCGGAAATAGACCGGAATGCCGCGCTCGCGGGCGATCCGTACATCATTATCGGCCCCCTTGCTCTCGCCCGGCAGACGCAGAACAGCCTCGCACAGTTGTAAAAGCCGCCCGGCGACGGGGTGGAAAATCTGTTCGTAGAGGTCATCGCCAACCTCACGGCCACCTGCCGCATGCCAGATCGGCAGCGCCACCCATTCGCCGATCATCGGCACATGGCCTGCCTGAAACAGCGCATGCGACGGCGCTTCCAGACGCTTGAGGTTTGCAGCCATCTTTTCAGCGTCGTCGCCGGTGCCGGATCTATAGGGGCCAGCAATCAAAATCAGCATGATCTTCTCCATAAATTGCACGATAATTCCAGATTATTCTGGATATTTCACGATAAATCATGCAATATCATACATAGTCAAGAATGATTTGGAGATTGGAATGCTGACTTCCCAACGGCGGGCACTGATCTCGTCACGACTGGCCAGCGACGGGCAGATCGTTGCCGGCGAACTGGCGCAGGAACTTGACCTCTCGGAAGACACGATCCGGCGGGATCTGCGTGACATGGCGGCGGCCGGCCTGCTGAAGCGAGTGCATGGCGGCGCGCTGCCGGTGACGCCACCGCTGCCGGATCTCGAAACCCGCCAGACGATGTCCACCGACGTCAAGAAACGGCTGGGACGCAAGGCGGCAGACCTGGTGCGCGCGGGACAACTGATCTTCATCGACGGCGGCACGACCAATGCCGAACTGGTCCGCGCCCTGCCGCGCGAGATGAACCTGACAATCGCAACGCATAGCCCGGCGATCGCTGCACTTCTGGAAAAGCACCGGGCCGAGGTCATCCTGATCGGCGGCAGGCTCTACAAGCACTCGATGGTTTCAACGGGCGCTGCGGCCTTTGCGGCAATCGGCTTGCTGCGCCCCGACATCTTCTTCCTCGGCGCCACCGCTATCCATCCGGCACACGGCCTTTCGACCGGAGATTATGAGGAAGCCGCCATCAAGCGGGCCATTGCCGCCCGCTCGGTAGAAACGGTGACACTGCTGACGGAGGAAAAATTCGGCGCCGTCTCGCCGCACCACATCACCGGCATCGAGGACATGGCAGCCCTGATCATGCCTGCCGGCATAGCAACGGAGACCAGCGCGCCCTACAGGCAGAAGGCAGTGAAGATCATCGAGGCGTGAGGATCAGGCGGCTCCTGGCTTGATACGATCCAGCTCGCTACCCAGTTCCCGGCGCGTCTCCATGATGTCGTGATCCGCCTGCAGCCGCAGGAAAAACCCTTCGGACAGTCCGAAATAGCGGGCGAGCCGCAGGCCGGTATCGGCCGTCACGATCCGCTTTCCAAGGACGATTTCGTTGATGCGGCGCGGCGGCACGCGAATTGCGCGGGCAAGGCCATTCTGGCTCAACGCCATCGGCACCAGAAAATCGTGCAGCAGGATTTCACCCGGATGCGGATTGGGCAGGAGATCGCCGTCAATGACAGTCTGCGATTTCGACATCGTTTGCCTCACCTTCCTGCCATGTAAAATGGTTGGCAAAACTACTGTTCATGGGGGAGACCACTGACCCAGTCGGTTCCACTCACTGACCGGTTATGGGGAAGTTAGGCGACAACCAAATCCTCCGTCATCAAGTCAGTTGTTCGCCCTCATTTCG
>UBTA01000057.1 GCA_900468065.1 Hyphomicrobiales bacterium
TGACGGCTGCCACCAAGATCGGCGGCGATGTGCATGTGCTGGTGGCTGGCAAGGGCGCCAAGCCTGCAGCTGATGCCGCTGCAAAACTCACCGGCGTCTCCAAGGTTCTGCTCGCCGAAAGCGACGACCTTGCCAACAATCTGGCGGAGCCGCTCGCAGCCCTGATCGTCTCGCTGGCCGGGTCCTATGACACCATCCTGTCGGCCGCCACCTCGACCGGCAAGAACGTTTTGCCGCGCGTTGCAGCTTTGCTCGACATTGCCCAGATCTCGGAGATCACCGAAGTCGTCTCGGCCGATACGTTCAAGCGGCCGATCTATGCCGGCAATGCGATCCAGACGGTGCAGTCGGGCGAGGCCAAGAAGGTTATCACCGTGCGCACGGCCTCCTTCGCCTCGGCGGCAGAGGGCGGCTCGGCCCCGGTCGAGACCATTTCCGCTGCCACAAACCCAGGCCTCTCGAGCTTCGTCAAGGACGCGCTGTCCTCGTCGGATCGTCCGGAACTGACATCGGCGAAGATCATCATTTCCGGCGGCCGCGCACTCGGTTCCGCGGAAAAGTTCCAGGAAGTCATCCTGCCGGTGGCCGACAAGCTCGGTGCTGCGGTCGGTGCAAGCCGTGCTGCGGTCGATGCGGGTTATGCCCCGAACGACTGGCAGGTCGGCCAGACCGGCAAGGTCGTCGCTCCGCAGCTTTACATCGCGGTCGGCATCTCCGGTGCCATCCAGCATCTGGCCGGCATGAAGGACAGTAAAGTCATCGTCGCCATCAACAAGGACGAGGAAGCCCCGATCTTCCAGGTTGCCGACTACGGCCTCGTCGGAGATCTGTTCACAATCCTGCCGGAGCTTGAAAAAGCGCTCTGAGCTTTTGGACATTGCTACCAACGGCCGCGCAACCCTGCGCGGCCGTTTTTCGTTTTAGAAGCAACGTCTTTCCTTAACCCACAATCACTTCCGCCATGAATAAAGGCTGGAAAAGTGGGCGCGATGCCTTTATCACTGACATGCGAATATCTCGCCCCGCCGGGCGTTTTGCTTTTTGCACGAACGGAAGCGCGATCGGCCTTTCGTATGGATGATGGAAAATCGGCTCGATGATCAAGAATGTCGGAATTGTTGGCGCTGGACAAATGGGCTGCGGCATTGCCCAGGTATCGGCTTCGGCCGGCTACAAGGTGCATATCTACGACATTTCTGCCGACCGCGTTGAAGCTGGCCTTGCAACCATCAACGGCAATATGGCGCGCCAGGTGTCCTCCGGCAAACTGACGGACGAAGAGCGCAAGAAGGCGCTGTCGCTGATCAAGGGCTCCGCCGATGTCAACGACCTCTCGCCGATGGACCTGGTGATCGAGGCCGCGACCGAAGACGAAAGCGTCAAGCGCAAGATCTACGGCCAGATCTGTCCAGTTCTGAAGGCCGACGCCATTCTCGCCACCAATACCTCGTCCCTGTCGATCACGCGGCTTGCATCCGCGACCGACCGGCCGGAACGCTTCATGGGCATCCATTTCATGAACCCGGTGCCGGTGATGAAACTGGTCGAACTGGTGCGCGGCATCGCCACTGAAGAAGGCACCTTCGCCACGGCCAAGCAATTCGTCGCCTCACTCGACAAGACGATCACCGTTGCCGAAGATTTTCCAGCCTTCATCGTCAACCGTATCCTGCTGCCGATGATCAACGAGGCTATCTATACGCTCTATGAAGGTGTCGGCAGCGTCGATGCCATCGACACGGCGATGAAGCTCGGCGCCAACCATCCGATGGGCCCGCTGCAACTGGCCGATTTCATCGGGCTCGACACCTGCCTGTCGATCATGCAGGTGCTGCATGACGGGCTGGCGGATTCAAAATACCGCCCCTGCCCGTTGCTGGTCAAATATGTCGAAGCCGGCTGGCTCGGCCGCAAATCCGGCCGCGGTTTCTATGACTACCGTGGCGAAGTGCCCGTTCCGACACGCTGAACCCGCACTCCCCGCTAAATCAGCGGTAGAATCATTCAACCGATTTTAACCTGTTTCCGCCACGGTCCATACCTCAGCAAAAGGCCGGGCCATGACAGTTCAGCGCAGACTACGCTTCGCAGCTTTCATGCTGTGTTTTACCGGCCTGTTCGTCGGCGTCCTCTACTACGTTCATTCAGCCTTCATCACCTCCTGGAACGAGAAACAGTTGCGGCAGCTCGCCATTGATACGGTGGCACGCACGGAGCTGGCGATCGATTCCGCCACCATGAAAATGAGCGACGTCATCGTCAATCGCAGCACCTCCTGTGCAACCGTCGATCCGATGGCGATGAGCAAGGCGTTGTACGGCTCCAGCATCATGAAGAACATGCGGCTGGAAACGAAGGACGGCACCTGCTGGAGCTATGACGAAAAAAACGAAGCGCTTGAGCAGTCGATCGCAAACGCAAGACATAACCGCACCAAGAGCCCCGGCTATTCGCTGTTCTCGCTTGGCTTTCCCGGCTGGACGGGGCTGGGCGTGCGTTGGCAATACGGGCAGGACGAAAACCTGACCGAAATTCTCGCAACCGGTGGCCTGCTCTTCGCAATCCTGCCGGAACAACTGCGCGACAGCGCTCTGATGCGATTGGCCCTTGCCGACGGCTCGTCCTTCGCCGGCTATCGTCCCGAGCGAAAATGGTCAACCGAAGGTGCCAATCTCGTCAGTTTCGACGAGACGTCCGCCAAATATCCCATCACGTTCAGCATGAAGATCGATGCAGCCGCTCTTGCCCAATGGAACCAGACGGTGTCACCGGAACTGGCCGCGATTGCGGTGGCCCTTGGCCTTGGCTTCGGCTTTCTGGCGGCACGCGGCATGATGCGCAACACGTCCATTCTCGGTGAACTCGACCGGGCCTTGGCGAGTGGCCAGATCCAGCCGTATTTCCAACCGATTTTCGATCTTGAGGACCGAAAACTTCTCGGCTTTGAAATGCTGGCCCGGTGGATCAAACCGGACGGCACGATGATCCCGCCGCTGGCCTTCATTCCGCTGGCCGAAAGCAGCGGCCGGATCGAACGATTGACCATGGAACTGCTACGACAGGCGGGCGATCAGCTTGGCGGGCTTCTCCAGGTGCAAACCCAGCTCAAGCTGACCTTCAACGTGACGCCAGACCAGTATCTGACGGAAAATTTTGTCGATACCCTGGTCTCCAACACCACCCGCTTCAATCTTCCCCACCGCGCTCTCGTCGTCGAAGTCACAGAACGGCAGGCCATTACCGACAAAGCACGGGCAGCCATCGTCACCGGCAAGCTCAACGATGCCGGCATGCGCGTCGCCATCGACGATGCGGGCACCGGCCATAACGGGCTGTCGGCCATCCATGCGCTCGGCGCCAATTACCTGAAGATCGACAAGTTCTTCGTCGATGGGGTCACGCTCGATCGCAAGTCGTCGGAACTGGTGGAAATGCTGGCCGGGCTGGCGACGAAGTTCGGCATGATCGTCGTTGCCGAGGGGATCGAGACGGAGGAGCAGATCACGGCGCTGCTGCAACTGGGTATCCGGGAGGGACAGGGCTTTGTCTATTCCCGCCCGGTCCCCGCCGCCACGATTCTTGCCATGGCAACGAAAGGCACCGTGGCAGCCGTACCAAGACGAAGCCCCAGCCGCTTTCTGTTGAGCGCCTGAGGGTAAAGCACGTTTCCGTTAGTTCAATCCCTCCTCCCACAGCGCACGCTGAACCGTACGCCGCGCCTCGACATCGGCGATGTAGGCAAGCATCCTTTCGGGAATCGGCATCTCGATCATCCGCGCCCACCGCAGGGTGACATAGAGCAGAGCGTCGGCGACGCTGAACCGGGGGCCGAGCAGATACCGCTCTGTCATCTGTCCGGCAATCAGAACAAAACGCTCCTCGACCATGCTTCGCAGCATGGCAACCGCCTCGTCCCCCGACAGAAAGAAGGAGAAGGCAAAGGGCTTCTGCACCTCAGTCGAGAGGAATGCCAGCGTCTCGAGCAGACGATGTCGCTCCATTCCGCTTGCCCCTTCATGGCCTGCAGTGTGCTGATCGATCCAGTCGAGGATCGCCACGGTTTCCGTCAGTGGCACGCCGCTTTCGATTTCGAGCACCGGCACGTAACCCTTCGGATTGACGGCGAGATAGTCCCCCGTTCGGTCGATCGTCCGCGTCATGATATCGACCTGGAACAGTTCCGGTTCAAATCCGGCCTCCAGAAGAGCGATATGGCCTGCAAGCGCGCTGGTACCCGGCGAATAGTAGTATTTCATCTCAAACTCCTTTCAATCTAAACGGGAATGGACTTCAGGCGGCGCGGCGGGCGAGATAGGCGGTCAAGCCGTCGAGCATGGCGGCCCAGCCCTCCTTGTGGCCTTCCGGGCTGTCGCCCTCCAAATAGAAGCCCGTCTCGGTCAGCCTGAAATCCGTTCCGCTGGCCGTCTGAACGAGCTCAAGCAAGACCATGCCGGCAAAAAGCAGGCCGGTTTCGTGCGAAACCGTGCTTGAGTAGACGATGAACTGATCGGCGCGAATGGCGTGATAGTGGACCGTGTTGACATACGGCTCCGCACCGACCGGGCCGAATGTCAGGATATCGGTATGGCCGACGCGAAAGTCGAAAGCCCTATAGGCCATGTCCCACCCATCCCCCGGCGCGCTCCAGTCAAGAAGCGCCTCGCGGCTTGACCAGGCGGCAAAGACCTCCGATGGGGCAGCGGCCAGGCTGCGTTCAAGAACGATGGTGGCGTGATCGATGTCCGGCATAATCATGGGCTTTCCCTTGGGGCTTGTTGAATACAAGGGAACCTTAGCTGCTCGCCGCCGAGCGCTTGAGTGGCAGGATGGACAAAACCGGGGCATACGTGCCAAATTGCCGTCATGTTTCCAAAACAGTTCACACCTCCTCCGCTGCGCGTGAGCATTCTGGTCTTGCCGGAAACAGCGCCGATGGCGGTCTATGGTCTCTATGAAGTGCTTGGTTCCGTTGGAAAAATCTGGCCGCAGCTGACCGGTGAAACGGAGAAGGTTCGCGACATTCTCCCGCGCATCGTTTCGAAGTCCGCTGAACCCTTCATGTCCGTCATCGGCGTTCCAATCACACCGCAAGCAGCCATTGCGGACGACAATGACGCCGACGTCGTGATCGTCTGCGATATCGAACTGCCACTTCGGGGCAGTCCGGAAGGACGATGGGGGCAAGAAATCGCCTGGACACGGGCAGCGCTTGAGAGAGGCGCGCTGGTCTGCTCGACCTGTAGCGGCTCGGTCCTGCTGGCCGAGGCTGGCCTGCTCGATGGATGTGACGCAGCCTCCCACTGGAGTGCTGCTGAGCTTTTCCGCGACCGTTACAAGGCCGTCCGTTTCCGGCCCGACCGCATTCTCTGTGACAGCGGCCATGAGGGCCGGCTGCTGACCGCCGGCGGCGCATCGTCCTGGCAGGACCTGTCGCTCTATCTGATCGGACGCTATTGCGGATCTGCGGAAGCCATGCGCGCCTCAAAGATCTTTCTGATCGGTGACCGCAGCGGCGGACAATTGCCCTTTGCCGCGATGACGCGTCCGCGCCAGCACGACGATGCCGTCATCGCGCAAAGCCAGGCGTGGATCGCGGATCACTATCCGCAAGCCAACCCGGTGACGAAAATGGTGGAGCAATCGGGCCTTGCCGAGCGCACCTTCAAGCGGCGCTTCACCAAGGCGACCGGCTATACCCCGGTCGACTACGTGCAGGCGATCCGCATCGAGGAAGCCAAGCAGATGCTGGAAACCACCCGCGACAGCATCGACGGCATCGCCGCCGAGGTCGGGTACGAAGACCCGACCTTCTTTCGCCGCCTGTTCAAGCGCATCACCAGCCTCAGCCCGGCACAATACCGGCAGCGTTTCCAGGCGGCCGCCATCCGCCCCGTGGCTTGAGGCGAAAAGTTAAATCCCGCCGGTTGCGGCCTTCACCAGTGCCTTGGCATCATCGCTGTCCCAGGCGGCAGGCCCGTTCATCGACGAGATCAGGCAGCCCTTGTCATCCATCAGCAGCGTCACCGGCAGGCCGAAGGCAAGGCCTTCCTTTTTCAGCGCATTGAAGACGCCCATTGACGCATCGCGGTAATAGCCAAGCTCGTGCACACCGGTCTCGTTCAGGAATGCCGTCGGCTTTTCATCATCGCCGATGTCGATGTTCACAGCCACGACTTCGAACTTGTCGCTACCTGCCGCTTTCTGCAGTTCGTTAAGCGCTGGCATCTCTTCGCGGCAGGGCACGCACCATGTCGCCCAGAGATTGAGGAGGACGGTCTTGCCACCGAAATCGGCGAGCGTCAGCTCCTTGCCGTCCTTGCCTTTGAAATTCAGGCCCGACAATTGCCGGGGCTCGCTGACCGGGGCCATGGCGGCGACCTGGCCTTTGAGGAACGGCGTGATGGCCGCGACCTTGCCTTTTGCCGCTTCGCATGTCTTGGCATCGGCGGTTTCCACCGCCACACCATTGCCAGACCCGCTTTCCCTGACGTATACCGCAGCCGCACCGGCGATCAGCCCACCGAGGGCAGCGATCATCACCAGTCTGGCAGGCGGAAAGCGCTTTTGTCTGTCGTTTACTTGATTTTCCAAAACGGGTCATTCTCCAGGGCGGGCGTTCTTCATGGCTGACGGCACTTCTGAAACCAAAAGCTCCAACCAGATGTGGGGCGGTCGCTTTGCGCAAGGACCGGCGGCGATCATGGAGGAGATAAATGCCTCGATCGGCTTCGACAAGAAGCTTTTCGCCCAGGACATCCGCGGCTCAATGGCGCATGCGACCATGCTGGCCCATCAAGGCATCATTTCGGCAGAGGATAAAGACAAGATCGTTCACGGTCTCGACACGATCCTGTCAGAGATCGAAAGCGGACAGTTCGAATTCTCCCGCCAGCTCGAAGACATCCATATGAATGTGGAAGCGCGGCTTGCGGCCTTGATCGGCCCGGCGGCCGGACGTCTGCACACCGCCCGCTCACGCAACGATCAGGTGGCGCTCGATTTCCGCCTCTGGGTGAAGGAAGAGCTGCAGAAGTGCGAAGGCATGCTGACGAGCCTGATCGCCGCCTTCCTCGACCGCGCCGAAGAGCATGCCGAAACCGTCATGCCCGGCTTTACCCATCTGCAGACGGCCCAGCCCGTCACCTTCGGCCATCATTGCATGGCCTATGTCGAAATGTTCGGCCGCGATAGGCAGCGCGTGCGCCACGCCATCGAACACATGGACGAAAGCCCGATCGGGGCCGCCGCCCTTGCCGGCACCGGCTTTCCGATCGATCGTCATATGACCGCCAAGGCGCTCGGTTTCCGCGAGCCGACCCGCAACTCGATCGATACCGTGTCCGACCGTGACTTCGCGCTGGAATTCCTGTCCATCGCCTCGATCTGCGCCGTGCACCTGTCGCGGCTGGCCGAAGAGATCGTCATATGGTCGACGCCGCAATTCGGCTTCGTGCGCCTGTCCGATGCCTTTTCCACCGGCTCCTCGATCATGCCGCAGAAGAAGAACCCGGACGCCGCCGAACTGGTGCGCGCCAAGACGGGCCGTATCAACGGCTCGCTGATCGCGTTGCTCACCGTCATGAAGGGCCTGCCGCTCGCCTATTCCAAGGACATGCAGGAAGACAAGGAACAGGTGTTCGATTCGGCCGAGAGCCTGGAGCTGGCGATTGCCGCGATGACCGGCATGGTTCGCGACATGACGATCCGGGTGGACCGGATGAAGGCGGCGGCCGGCTCCGGTTATTCCACCGCAACCGACCTTGCCGACTGGCTGGTGCGCGAAGCGGGCCTGCCGTTCCGCGACGCCCATCATGTCACCGGCCGCGCCGTGGCGCTGGCCGAGCAGAAGTCCTGCGAACTGGCCGAACTTTCGCTGGAAGACCTGCAGGCGATCCACCCGGATATTACCGACAAGGTGTTTGGCGTCTTGACCGTCGAAGCCTCGGTTGCCAGCCGCACATCCTTCGGCGGCACGGCGCCCAGCGAAGTGCGCAAGCAGATCGCCTGGTGGCGGACCCGCAATTGAGCATAAGATTCAGGGTGCACAATGCCCTGAAAAGCCGATATGAGTTTTGACGAATTTGCGCAGAAGGGCTGATTGCCCGGACCGGGAACCATCGATGCTGTCACGAAACACCACCATTTTGCTTGCAGCCCTTGCCATAACCGGCCTGACGCTGTCCGGCTGCGGCCGCAAGGGCGATCTCGATCGCCCGGGTTCCTCCGCGCCGATCAACACCAAGGCGGCACCCGGCAGCGTCGAAAAGCAGGACGAAGCGCGCGGCAAGCCCTTCCTCCTCGACCCCCTCCTGTAACAGAGCACACTCGTGAACCATTTCGAATATCGTGACGGCGTTCTGTTTGCGGAAGACGTCTCCGTCATCGACATCGCCAAGGCGGTGGGCACCCCGTTCTACTGCTACTCCACCGCAACGCTGGAACGGCACTATTCGGTCTTTTCCAAAGCCTTCGCCGATATCGACGCGATGGTTTGCTACGCAATGAAGGCGAACTCCAACCAGGCCGTGCTGAAGACGCTCGGACGCCTGGGCGCCGGTGTCGATGTGGTGTCGGGCGGCGAATTGCGTCGGGCCTTGGCTGCCGGCATTCCAGCCAACCGCATCATGTTTTCCGGCGTCGGCAAGACGGCCGCCGAAATGGACCTAGCGCTCGACGCCGGCATCTACTGCTTCAATGTCGAATCCGAGCCGGAACTGGAAGTGCTCAATGCCCGCGCCGTGCGCGAAGGCAAGAAGGCGCATGTGTCCTTCCGCATCAACCCGGATGTCGATGCCAAGACCCATGCGAAGATTTCGACCGGCAAGAAGGAAAACAAGTTCGGCATCGCCTATGAACGCGCCCGTGCGGTCTATGCCCATGCCGCAACCCTGCCCGGCATTCAGGTGACTGGCATCGACATGCATATCGGCAGCCAGATCACCGAGCTGCAGCCCTTCGCCGATGCCTTCAAGCTGCTGCGCGAACTGGTCGATACGCTGCGCGCCGACGGCCACAACATCGATCACGTCGATGTCGGCGGCGGTCTTGGCGTGCCCTACAAGACGGATAACACCCCCCCGCCCTTACCCGACGCCTATGCCGAAATCGTCAAGGACCAGCTGCGCGAACTCGGCTGCAAGATCATCATGGAGCCCGGCCGCCTGATCGTCGGCAATGCCGGCATCATGGTCACGGAAGTCATTTACGTGAAGGACGGCGGCTCGAAGACCTTCGTCATCGTCGATGGCGCCATGAACGACCTCATCCGCCCGACGCTCTACGAGGCCTATCACGAGATCCAGCCGGTGCGCATATCGGCTGCCAACGCGCCGCGCATCAAGGCCGACATCGTCGGCCCGGTCTGCGAGACAGGCGACTATCTGGCGCTCGACCGGGAAATGGCCATGCCGAAGCCGGGAGACCTGATCTCGGTCGGTACCGCCGGCGCCTATGGTGCGGTGCAGGCCGGCACCTATAACAGCCGTTTGCTGGTGCCTGAAGTGCTGGTCAAGGGCGATCGATTCCATGTGATTCGTCCGCGCACGACCTATGAAGACCTGATCGGTCTCGATTCGGTGCCCGACTGGCTCGATTGACCCAAGACGGGCGGCTCCCGATCTGCCGCTGTTGATTGCGCCGCATCGGGTTGCGAAATCGATCACGATTGCGTTGCCGCCCTCGTCTTCGCCACAAAGAGTGTTATCCTTCGCAGGCGCGTTTCAAACGTTGAAAGGGAACGGATGACGGAAATCCGGCGGGATAGCTCGACGGCGACGGCAGGTTTTATGCGAAGCCTTGCAGTCAAGCGGACGCTTGCGCGGCTCGTTCTCGTCATCGAGCAGGCAGCACCCCGCGCCGCGCCGCTGATGGCTGTCGTGCTGCTGTTTTTCTCCGTCACCTGGTTCGGTTTTTTCCGCGCAGCCCCTGGCTGGTTGCATGCGACGGCGCTTTTTGCCTTCGCAGCCGCCTTCATCATCTTCCTCATCCCGCTGCTGCGCATCCGCATTCCCGGCAATACCGAAGCCGACCGGATGCTGGAAGAACGCAACGATCTGCCGCATCAGGCAATCCGCGTTCAGGACGACCAGCCCGCGACAAGCGGCGCTTTCGGTCGGGCCCTGTGGCAGGAACATCAGACGCGCATGGCGCGGATGATCGGCGTGCTGGAAGCAGGTTTGCCGAAACCGGACATTGCCCGCACCGACAGCTACGGCCTGCGCGCCGTTCCGGTCCTGCTGGCCTGCGTCGCCTTTGCCTATTCCTATTCCAACAAGGCTGGACTGATTTCCGATGCCTTCCACCCGCCGCAGCAGATCGCCGCCACTCCGGATGTCCGCATCGACGCCTGGGTGACGCCGCCGGCCTATACCGGCCGGGCACCGGTTTTCCTCACCGGCCAGCGGGGCACGGTACAGGCAACCGAGAGTACCGAGCCGCTGCGCATCCCGCAGTTCAGCGAACTGACCGTGCGCATTACCAGCGGCGGCCAGGACGCGCCGGTTACCTATCTGGAAAACGGCGCGGCCCAGCCGCTGGTTATCGCGGCGCAGACCCCAAAGCCTGGCAAGGATGGAAAGGCCATCGCCGAAGCAGCGCCCGCTGATCCGGCGAAGCCCGGCAGCAATACCCATGTGATGAAGATCACCAAGGACGGTTCACTCTCCGTCGGTGGCGAACAATGGGTCTTTACGGTCATCCCTGACAGTGTGCCGGATATCGCATTTGACGGAATTCCGCGCACCACGGTCAATGCTGCGCTGGAAATCGGTTTTGCAGCCAAGGACGACTACGGCATTCAGGATGCCTGGGCCGAGATCGTTCCTCTGGACAAGCAGGCAGCCGACGCGCGGCCGCTGTACCCACTGCCGGAATATCGTCTCGACCTGCCCAAGCGCAATGCGCGCGAGGCAAAGGGCCTGACCAGCCGCAATCTCAGCGAACACCCGCTGTCGGGAAAACGTGTCCGTGTCACGCTGGTTGCCAGGGATGCCGCCGGTCAGGAAGGCCGCAGCGTGCCGCAGGACATGATCCTGCCTGCCCGGCCATTCTTCGAGCCGCTCGCAGGCGCTGTCGCCGAAGAGCGCCAGGTGTTTGCACTCAACGCCAACGACCTGCCGCGCGCCATCGATCTCAACGACGCCCTGTCGGTCCGCCCGGACGAAACCATCCCAAACCTCACACATTTCCTGCTGCTGCAATCCGCCCGTACCCGTATGGCGCTGGCGCGCAATGACGACATGCTGCGTGATGCGGCGGGCTATCTCTGGGATATCGCGCTCGGCATCGAAGGTGGCGACATGGCGCTGGCCGACAAGCGGCTGCGCGACGCCCAGCAGAAGCTGTCCGAGGCGCTGGAAAAGGGCGCATCGGACGAGGAAATCACCAAGCTGATGCAGGAACTGCGCGATGCCATGAAGGACTACATGGAGGCGCTGGCCAAGCAGGCGGCAAAGAATCCGCAGGTGGCGGCCAATCCGAACCAGAACAACGTGCTGCGTCAGCAGGATCTGGAAAAGATGATGAACCAGATCGAGAACCTCGCCAAATCCGGCGCCAAGGATCAGGCACGCCAGATGCTGTCGGAAATGCAGCGCATGATGAACAACCTCCAGGCCGGCCGGCCGCAGCAACAGCAGCAGGGCCAGGAGAACAGCGAGATGCGCAAGCAGATGGACAAGCTCGGCCAGCTGATGCAGGAGCAGCAGCGCCTGATGGACGAGACGTTCAAATACGATCAAGCCCTGCGCGACCGCATGCAGCGCGGCGATCCGCTGGAGGGCGAGGACCAGGAACTGTTCGGGCAGGACATGCCGCCGCAGCCCGGCCAGCAGCAGCAGGACGGCGATGCCCAGCAGCCCGGTCCGCTCGATAACATGACGGCGGAGGAGCTGAAGCAGGCGCTGAAAGACATGCAGGCGCAGCAGGATCAGCTCGGCAAGCAGCTCGGCGAGTTGCAGAAGGGCCTTGAAGGCATGGGCATCAAGCCCGGCAAGCGTTTTGGTGAGGCCGGCCGCGAGATGAAGGGCGCCTCTGGCGCACTTGGCAAGGGCCAGGGCGAACAGGCCGTCGGCAACCAGGGCCGCGCGCTGCAGGCCCTGCGTGACGGCGCGCAGGACATGATGCAGCAGATGCAAAGCCAGGGTCAGGGGCCAGGGCAAGGTCAGGGCGTACCGCAGTATGGCCAGAACGGCCGCGACCCGCTCGGCCGCCGCCAGCAGAATGCCGGTCCGGACTTCGGCGGTCAGGTCAAGGTGCCGGATGAAATCGACACCCAACGCGCGCGCGAGATCCTCGACGAAATCCGCCGCCGCCTCGGCACGAATTCATCGCCGGAGACGGAGCGGCAGTATCTGGAACGGTTGCTGGATATAAGGTGAGGCGAGAAATCGGCGGCGGCGTCAATCAAACATAGGGCTTACCGGTTGAGAGTTTGCCCCTCACCCTAGCCCTCTCCCCGCTTGCGGTGAGAGGGGATAGCAGAGGTTGCCGCATATCCCTTCTCCCCGTTCACGGGGAGAAGGTGGCCGACAGGCCGGATGAGAGGCCTATCCCAAAAAACGCTCTTCGCCGCTCAAGCCGCCAGTGCCACCGCGACAGCCTTGCGGATATCCGGCAGCGTAAACGGCTTGGAGACGACGTCGATGACCTTGCCGGTCAGGTTGTCGGCCCGTTCGCGCTGTTCGGCATAGCCGGTCATCAACAGGATTTTCAGCGCCGGAAAGGCTGCCGATGCCTGATGGGCAAGCTCGATGCCGTCCATCACCGGCATGCGGATATCGGAAAGCAGCAGATCGAAGCTTTCGCCCTGAAGGCAAGCGAGGCCCTCGGCACCATCAGCCGCCTCGACGGTCTCATGGCCGTCCAGCTGCAAAGCGCGGGCAACGAAACGGCGCAGGCCGTCCTCATCTTCGGTAATCAGGATTTTCGCCATCATGGCCTCCGTTTCGGCAACAGCTCTGCGGGGACGTTTGTCCCCGACCCGCAGCACAGGCTGCAGGCCAACACCACCAGAGTTTTGTTTGTTTTCCGTAAACGCGGATGCCAGATCAAAGGCTTTCCACAGCCGAATGCTTATTCGGCGTCACCGGTGACGATGCCGACGAAGGGCAGTTCGCGGAAGGCATAGGCCACGTCCATGCCGTAACCGACGACGAAATAGTCGGGGCATTCAAAGCCGACATAATCCGCTTCGAGATCGGTCTGGCGCTTGACCTTCTTGTCGAGAAGAACGGCGATCGTCACCGACTTCGCGCCGCGTTCCAGCATCAGTTCCTTGGCAAAGCGCAGGGTCCGGCCCGATTCCAGGATGTCATCGATCAGGAGAACATCGCGTCCATGCACATCGCTGTCGATGTCCTTGATGATCTTGACGCCCTGCGACACAGTGCCTGTGCCGTAGCTGGACAGGGTGATAAACTCGACTTCCGGCGCAAGACCGACCGTGTGCATCGCGCGGATCAGGTCGGCGGCGAAGATGAAGGAGCCTTTGAGCACGGCAATGACCAAGAGGTCGTTGATCGGCCCCTTGACGATTTGCTCGGCCATTTCAACGTTTCGCGCCGCGATCACCTCGGCGGTATAGAGCGGATCAATATTTTTTCCACGAACGACGGGCATGAGGATAGTCTCCAGAACGATAGTGGAGACTGCGTTTTATGCCTCCGGAAGCAAGCCGCTTAGCACAGTCAGGGCGCCGAATCACCCGGCTGACCAAAGGAAACCGCGACGCCGGGCAGTTTTCCACCTGTGTGTAGGAGACGGGTCGAGAACGGACGGCTTTCGCCCGGAGCAAGAGCGGGCTGCCCTGCGTCGATCCGGGTGGCCGTCCGCCGATGGCCGTTGGCAATCACATCGACCAGGATCGTGGGAACGACCTTGGGTGCATCGGAGTGATTTTTCACCGCGCCATAGACCGACAGGATCTTCATGCCATTGGCATCGTTGAGCGACGTGGTGACATCGCTGATCGACAATGCCGGTACCGAGGCAACGGCCGGCTGATATTGGGAAAAGCCCGCAAACAGCAGAAAGACCGGAGCGCACAGGCACGTGACGAGGACGGCAAACGCCTTGGGGGACGCCGTCTGGAGCAGGCGCTCGAAATGGTTCACCGCCCATCCGAACGCTGATGCAACCCGGTGCGGGCGCGGCACCGGCCGGGCCGCCGAACGAGCACGATTATCGTTGAAAACCGGATAGACGTTGCGCCGCCCATGCGACGCGACGGTCTCGAATTCAGCATCGACGATATCGGTGCGATGCGGCACGCCCTTTGCGGAAGCGGCACGCCCCCGCCGCTCCGGTGGCAGGAAATCCATGCGGGTTGCAGTACCGTTGGAACGGAAAGCGTTCATCGTCTCTCCTTCGCAGCCACCTCGGCCGCGCCAGAATACCTTAAGGCATCGGCAGGCCAGATTCGGGCATTGAAACAAACCTTTCCCAGACGTAAACCTAAATGGTTAATGCTTCGAAAACGGCGTCGCCTAGCCGGCCTGTTTTCACGCAAAATTAACCACTGTTTAACCATGTTGGCGCTGTAACAGGCAATGCTGCGCTATATGCTGCAACAAGGGCCATCAGCCCGCCGCGAAGACGTGGCATGCTGGATCGAAGAGAAGCTGGACACTGACCCGTTGATTCATTTTGAAAATGTCGGATTGCGCTATGGAATGGGCCCGGAAATCCTCCGCGACCTGACTTTCGACATTCCCAAAAAATCCTTCCAGTTCCTCACCGGCCCTTCGGGTGCCGGCAAGACCACGCTGCTGCGGATGCTATTTCTATCGCTACAGCCGACACGCGGGCTCATTCGCATGTTCGACCGCAACATCTCGACCATTCCGCGCGATGAATTGCCGATGCTGCGCCGCCGCGTCGGCATCGTCTTCCAGGATTTCCGGCTGCTCGATCACCTGACCACCTACGAGAATGTCGCCCTGCCCCTGCGCGTGCGCGGCAAGGACGAATCGTCCTACCGCTCCGACGTTCTCGAACTGCTCGGCTGGGTCGGGCTCGGCGAGCGTATCAATGTTTTGCCACCGGTGCTTTCAGGTGGCGAAAAGCAGCGCGCGGCCATCGCGCGTGCTTTGATCGACCGGCCGGAGATCCTGCTGGCCGATGAGCCGACGGGCAATGTCGATCCGCCGATGGCGCGCCGCCTGCTCAATCTGTTCCTCGAACTCAACCGGCTCGGCACCGCCGTGGTCATCGCGACCCACGATCTCTCGCTGATGGATCAGGTGGAAGCACGCAGGATGATCCTTTCCCAGGGACGGCTCGACATCTATGAGTGAAGCGCCCGCCAGCAATCGCGCCGAACCGGCCGCGCCGCAGGAGCGCAAAGCTTCACTGCGTGTCCGCCCGACCGCCCCGATCGTGCCGCCAGGAAATGTCTCCGGCAACGCGCTGGTGCTGGTCATCGCCATCATGGCCTTCCTCGCCTGCCTGACGCTGGGTGCCGTCAGCATGGTTCGCTCGACGGCGCAAAGCTGGGAAAGCCAGATTTCCCGCGAGATCACCATCCAGATCAAGCCGGACGAAAACCTAGACATGGAAAAGGCGCTGGCCGACGCTCGCGATCTCGCTTTGACCTTCGAGGGAACCACCAATGGCACCATCGTCGACAAGGCCGCGACCGCCCGGTTGCTGGAGCCGTGGCTGGGGGCCGGGCTTGACCTCGACGACCTGCCGGTGCCGCGCCTTGTGATCATCACCATCGATGAGCAGAACCCGCCAGACTTCACCGCCATGCGGGCGATGCTGACGGAAACCATTCCGCAGGCCTATCTCGACGATCACCGCACTTGGGTCGACCGGCTGGTGGCGATGGCGCATACGACGGCGCTGATCGGCACCGGCGTGCTGGTGCTGGTGTTTTCCGCCATGGTGCTGACCGTGGTCTTTGCCACGCGCGGCACGCTTTCCGGCAACCGCCACATCGTCGAGGTGCTGCATTTCGTCGGGGCCGAAGCCGGCTTCGTCGCTTCGGAATTCCAGAAACATTTTTTGAAGATCAGCCTGAAAGGCGCCGGCGCCGGTGGCCTTCTGGCTGCGGCCTGCTTTGCAGTCGCAAGCTTCTGGCAATCGCGTTCGCTGGCCACCCCCCAGAGCGACCAGACGAATGCCATGTTCGGCAGCTTCTCCATCGGCTATTCCGGCTACCTCGGCATTGCCGCCATCATGATCGTCATCGCGCTGCTGACAACGCTGACGGCCCGCTTCACAGTGATGCGGACGATCTACGAGATCGATCTGATCCGGTCCGATCCGGCACGCATCGACGGCAACCAGACCTGATTGTCATGATTGCGCTGTCCTGCATCCATCCGTTGCCGCAATCTGCCTCTATTGAAGAATCCGAATCAGTCCTGGTCCTAACGGAGCGGCCGGAACAGCAATGAGCGACAGCGGCGAAACACGGCAGAGGGGAACGCTGGTGCGGCGGCATGTGAGCCTGCGCCGCCGGGTCGTGCGGCTGACATTTTACGTGCTTCTGCTGATTGCCGGAATGGCCGCTGCGGGCTTCCTCTATTTCGCCGATTCCGTTGCCTCTCTTCAGCCGCCTGCCAATCCCAAGGCAGACGCCATCGTTGTCCTGACGGGTGGCTTCCAGCGGATCGACCAAGCCGTCGATCTGTTGAAAAACGGAGCCGGAAAACGGCTGCTGATCTCGGGCGTCCACCCCTCGACAACAGGCGGTCAGATCCGCCGCAACACCCAGAGCTCGGCCGACCTATTCAAATGCTGCGTCGATATCGGTCATGATGCGATCGACACGATCGGCAACGCCAACGAAACCGCCAACTGGATCCGCGACAATGGCTACCGCAGCATTCTGGTCGTCACCAACAATTACCATATGCCGCGCAGCCTGCTCGAATTGCGCCGGGCCAACCCGGACATCGAGTTCATCGCCTATCCGGTCGTCAATTCCGACCTGAAGAGCACCAACTGGCTGGCAAATCCGATGGTGCTGAAGACGATCCTTCTGGAATATGTCAAGCTGACGATCGCGTCGGCGCGCGATGCGCTCGGTGCCCATCCGGCAAGCGGATTGCGGACCGAAACGAAGGATGCCAGCCGCAGCCCATAGGCAGGACGCTTGATCTCGCAAACCCAGCTGTTTTCCTTGCCGGAATATTGGTGTAGGCAGCGGACTAACCTTTTTGCTGCGAAAGCCTGCCCGATGATCATCCTGCGCTCAGTTCTGTTCAACATCGTGTTCTACATCAATCTGATTCTCCAGATGGTTGTGATGACACCGTTCTATTTCCTGGCGCCCCGCAAGACGGCTTGGTTCGTTCCGAAGAACTGGGCGCGCAGCAATCACTGGCTGTTCCGGGTCATGGTCGGCACGACCTTCGAGATCGAGGGGCTGGAGAACATCCCGCAAGGCGGATACATCTTCGCGCCGAAGCACCAGTCGTTCTGGGACGTCTATGCGCTGCTGCCGTGGCTTTCCGACCCGTTCTTCATTTTCAAGCGCGAGCTATCCTGGATTCCGCTGTTCGGCTGGTACGTACAAAAGCAGCGCATGGTGGCAGTCGATCGCGGCGCCCGTGGCAAGGTGATGGCGGCGGTGATGGAGCGCGCCAAACAGGAGATGGCGACAGGCCGGCAATTGATCATCTATCCGGAGGGCACACGCCGGCCGGCCGGTGCCCCGCCCGACTACAAATACGGTATCGCCCGGCTCTATCGGGATCTGACCGTGCCGGTGGTGCCCGTCGTCATGCACCCGGGCCTGTTCTGGCCACGACGCAAGTTCCTGCGCTATCCCGGCCATTTCAAGGTGCAGATCCTGCCACCGATCGAGGCCGGGCTCGATCCGGACGTGTTCCTGAAGACGCTGGTCGACGTCATGGAAACGGCCAGCGATGCACTGCTGATAGAGACGGTGAAGAACAATCCGCATGTGCCGCTGCCGCCGACGGCCGTACAGCGGTTGAAAGAGCTCAAGGAGCTCGGGGCTCAGGCCTGAAGCTTGGTTTTCTCGACGAGAGCGGCCACGTCTTCCAGCCAATGATCGCGAATGCCCATCTCCTTCAGGTGGGCGAGCGTATTCATGACATATTCGGTATTCGGCCCTGATTTTCCATGGGATACGGCAACGGTGGCAGCGGCCTCCTCGGCGCTCAGGGCGCCGGCATACTGCACATGGGCGCGGTCGATCGTGTAGGTCAGCGCTGCGACGCGGCGGCCGTCGGCCAGCAGCACCGGCATGGTGCGCTCGAGATAGACATGGGTGACCAGCTCGCGCTCGCGTAGATAGCCGACAACGTCGTCCTTGTCCTTCAAGGCCACCTTGAATGCCATGCCGCGGCAGGAGCCGCCATGGTCGAGACCGAGCACGAGACCCGGACGTTCCGGCGTTCCCCGATGCACGAAGGAGCGGACGCAGAGCGAGCGCCGATAGCCGAAAGCCCGGGCCATCATCTTGTCCTCGAAGGCAAAGCCGGGGTTCCACATCAGCGAACCGTAGCCAAACACCCAAAAATCGTCCATATCCACTGCCATTCACATCCATGCCATCCCGGCGCCACAAAACGGGGTCAGGAGCGGCGGACAGACCACTCTGGTGCTTTCCTAACGCATCTGCCCGGCAATCGGAATCGATTTCCTGCACGATATTGGAGCGCACGCGACCGTGGATGGCCAGATCGGCAGAGCAGAATTCTCGTGTCGCAGCGTCGCGGACGCACGACAGACCCGGAGCAGACCATGACCGCAGCAGATATCGCCGCCCCCTCCGCCGGTAGCCGGAAAATCAAGCGGCTGGCGATCGGCATCGTACTGTTCCTGATCGTCTATTGCGGCGCATGGTTTGTCGCGGCCAACCAGATCGAGACGCGGCTGGGGGCCTTCCTGACAGAGAAGAAGGCGAGCGGTTCATCGGCGGAATGCGACGCCCTGACGGTGCGCGGCTTTCCCTTCCGCATCGGCCTGTTCTGCGACAGCGTGCGCCTCGATGACACGGCACGCGGAGCATCGGCGTCTTTTGGCGCGCTGCGGTCGGCCGCCCAGGTCTACCGGCCGGGCCATGCCATCATCGAGCTCGACGGCCCGGCGGAAATCCGCTTCTCCCCCGGCATGACAGTCTCTGCCGATTGGGAACTCATGCATGCCAGCGTGCAGGCGGCACTCTCCGGCCTTGACCGCACCTCGCTCACCTATGACAAGCTGGCCGGCACGGCCATGCTGCCGGCTTTCGAAGATGATGCCGCACCCGGCGACACCCACAAGGTCATCTTCAATGCCGGGCATGGCGAGGCCCATTTCCGCCAGAACGGCAACGATCTCGACGCAGCCCTCAGTGTCGACGCATTCGATCTGAAACTGGACAACGGACTGGGCCTGCTGCCGCCCGTCAACGCCAGCGCCGACATGACAATCGTCGATCGCGCCTCATTGATGCAGCGGGGCGGCTGGAAGCCGGACGCCCTGCGGGGCAGCAAGGGCGAGATGCGCAACCTGACACTCGATCTCGGCAACGGCATGGTGACATCAGCCTCCGGCCCGTTCAGCGTCAACGACCAAGGCCTGATCTCGGGAGAATTCAGCGTCACCATGAAGAATATCGAGGGCTGGCGCCAGAACCTCGTCAAGGTGTTCACCGACAAGGACGGCACAGTCATGGTCAACAACATCGCCAACATGTTGACGGCGCTGGCCGACGGCAAGAACGAGGCGACGGTGAAGCTCAACGTGCGCGATGGGATTGCGTTTCTGGCGTTCTTTCCGATTGGGGAACTGCCGCAGCTTTGATGGGGCGGCTAAAGTAAGCTTTTCTTGCCTGATAAGCCCCTCATCCGCTCTGCCGAACACCTTCTCCCCGTTTTGACGGGGAGAAGGACCAAGCGGCGACCTCCGTCGTCCCCTCTCCCTGCTTGCGAGGAGAGGGCTAGGGTGAGGGGCAAAGCGGCAATGTAGTGGGTGACGACCCGCCTACTTCTGATCCATCGCATGCCGCCCGAAATCGGCCATGTCGGTATCCTGGCCGGCCTGAACGATTGACCGGCGGATGGCACGGGTGCGGGTGAAGAGGTCGAACAGCTTGTCGCCGTCGCCCCAGCGGATCGCGCGTTGCAGATAGGCGAGATCCTCGGAAAAGCGCGACAGCATTTCAAGGATCGCGTCCTTGTTGTGCAGGCAGACGTCGCGCCACATGGTTGGGTCGGAGGCGGCGAGACGGGTGAAATCACGGAAACCGGAAGCGGAATATTTGATGACTTCCGATTCGGTCACGGCCTCCAGATCGTCGGCTGTTCCGACGATGTTGTAGGCGATGATATGCGGCAGGTGCGAGACGATCGCCAAAACCTTGTCGTGATGTTCCGGGTCCATGTCATCGACCATCGAGCCCAGCGTTTCCCAGAAGGTGCGCAGCTTTGCCTTGGCCGTCTCGTCGGTATCCGGCAGCGGTGTCAGGATGCACCAGCGGCCCTTGAACAGGCCGATGAAGCCGGCATCCGGGCCGGAATATTCGGTACCGGCAATGGGGTGCCCGGGGATGAAATGGACGCCCGGCGGCATGTGCGGCGCCATCTGGGCGATCACCGAGCCCTTGGTGGAGCCGACGTCGGTGACGATCGCGTCCGGCTTCAGGTTCGGGGCAATCTCGGCGGCGACTGCGCCAGAGGCACCGACAGGCACCGAGACGATGACCAGATCGGCATCCTTGACAGCTTCAGCCGCCGATGTCGTATAGCGGTCGCCGAGGCTCAGCTCCTGTGCCCGCTTCAACGTCGCTTCACTGCGCGTCGCGACCACGACGGAACCGGCAAGACCCTTGTCCTTGATCTCGCGGGCGATCGACGAGCCGATCAGGCCGATGCCGATCAGCGCGATGGTTTCAAACTGCTTTGCCATCACGCCCGGCCCATGAACTCGGTGAGCGCAGCGATCACGCCTTCATTGGCTTCCGCCGAGCCGATGGTCATGCGCAGCGCATTGGGCAGGCCATAGCCGCGCACCGCCCGCAGGATGAAACCGCGGCTGGTCAGGAACTCGTCGGCTTCCGGCGCGCGCTTGCCGTCGATATCGGGGAAATGGATCAGCACGAAATTGGTGACCGACGGCGTCACCCGCAGACCGAGCGCGGAGAGCGCATCGGTCAGCTTGCCGAGCCAGAGCGAATTGTGCTCGAGCGCAGTCGCCATAAATGCCTGATCGCGGATCGCGGCGGCACCGGCGGCAATCGCCGGCGCATTCATGTTGAACGGCCCACGCACCCGGTTCAGCGCATCGATGATGGCAAGCGGCGCATACATCCAGCCAACCCGCAGAGCAGCAAGCCCGTGGATCTTCGAGAATGTGCGGGTCATCACCACGTTCCGGTTGGACGACACCAGCTCGAGGCCTGCTTCATAATCATTGCGGCGGACATACTCCGCATAGGCCGCATCGAGAACCAGAATGACATTCTTCGGCAGACCAGCCTGCAGGCGGCGCACTTCATCGACCGGGACATAGGTGCCGGTCGGATTGCCTGGATTGGCAAGGAAAACCATCTTGGTCTTCGGCGTTACCGCGGCCAGGATGGCATCGACGGTGACGTGGCAATCGTTTTCCGGCACCGTGACCGGCGTAGCACCGGCGCCCATGATCTGGATCTTGTAGACGAGGAAACCATGCTCGGTGATGATCGCTTCGTCGCCGGGGGCGAGGTAGACATGGCAGAGCAGACCGAGCAGTTCGTCGGACCCGTTGCCGCACATCAGGTTGGCCGTGTTCAGGCCATAGACGGAGGCGATGGCCTCACGCAGCTCGATCGCCTGGCCATCCGGATAGATTTCAAGCTTTGCGGCGGCTTTCTGAAAGGCTTCGATCGCCTTCGGGTTCGGCCCGAGCGGGGTCTCGTTGGAGGACAGCTTGTAGACCTTGGCAACACCCGGCGCATGCTCCTTGCCCGGCACGTAAGCGGCAATATCGAGGATACCGGGGCGTGGTGTGGGGCTCGTAAGGTCTGTGCTCATGGGATCAGCTTTCGGCGACAGGGAAATGACGCTCAGGCAATACCGGTGCAGCGGGTTTTTGTCGAGTGTGGCGTTGTTTCTTCGCTCACACCTCTGACTTACCCCCTCTGTCGGCGACGCCGACATCTCCCCCACAAGGGGGGAGATCGGCCGTAACTCCGAAGCAAGGGAAAAGAACAATCTCCCCACTTGTGGGGGAGATGTCAGCGAAGCTGACAGAGGGGCGACTTGGCCCTGCGGCCAATTCTACCTCCCAGCATCCCGCGTCGTCGGCACACCCTGCGGTGCCAGCACCGGCACGAAGACGCGGCGCGAGGCGCGGGCGGCGACCGGCAGGCCTTGGTAGAGCCGTTTCTGCGCCTCGACGATGATCACCCCGGAAAACACCGGCCAGAGCGACCGGCCGATGCGTTCGAAGGCCTGGCGCATCTTCAGGATCACCTTCAGTTTGGACGGCGGAAAGAACAAGGCCTCGGCTGAAGCGCCGGGGGTAAAGTTGGTTTCGCGCAGAAGCGCGGTCAATTGCCCCCGTGAATAGGGCCGGCCGGACCCGAAGGGCGTGTGCTCCATGCGCGCCCAGACACCGCGGCGATTCGGCACGACGATCACTAAGCGCCCGCCCGGTGCCAAAATGCGCCAGAGTTCCTTCATCGTCTCGCGTGGATTTTCCGCGAATTCAAGAGAATGGACCATCAGCACCCGGTCGATCGACGAATCGGGCAGCGGCAGTTCCTCGTCAAAGATCAGCGCCGTCGAGGAGAGTTCGGCGACCGGCCAGTTCACCGCGCCCTGGCCCGCCGGCATGAAGGCGAAGGTGCGCTC
The DNA here is from genome assembly GCA_900468065.1 of Hyphomicrobiales bacterium. Lineage (GTDB taxonomy): Bacteria > Pseudomonadota > Alphaproteobacteria > Rhizobiales > Rhizobiaceae > Pararhizobium. The sequence continues at coordinate 22,797 of UBTA01000057.1, forward strand.
GGTGTCGGCGCGAAAACGATCGAGATAGGGAACGGCGTAGCCAAGCCCGACCAGCCGCTCCTCCGGCAGCCGCGCCCACACGGATGACAGCGCCATACCGATCGATTGTTCGGCAAATCGCCCGAGGCGGGAATGATAGAATTGGCGAAGATCGACGATATCTGCGTGCATACCCTCATGTTAGACTGGAACGGGTGGACTTCAAGGCGGCGCTCACTACATTCGCCATAACAACCCGCCCTCCGCAGGAAACCCTTCATGGCCAATCTCGACATCGAACTCTTCCCGTGCCGCACCGATAATTTCGGCGTGCTGATCCACGATCCGGAAAGCGGCGCCACCGCCTCGATCGATGCGCCCGAGGAAGCAGCCATCCTGGCGGCGTTGAAACGCCGTGGCTGGACGCTGACGCATATCCTGACGACCCACCACCATCCCGACCATGTGGATGCCAACCTGGCGCTAAAGACGCGCTATGAGGCGACGATCATCGGCCCGGAAAACGAGGCCTCGAAAATTCCTGGGCTCGACATGACCATCGGCGATGGCGGCGATTTCGAGTTCGCTGGCCATACGGTGCATGTTTTCGAAACACCGGGGCACACCGCCGGGCATATCTGTTTCTATTTTCCCGAAGACAAGCTCTTGTTTTCCGCCGACACGCTGTTTGCGCTTGGCTGCGGCCGTCTCTTCGAGGGCACCCCTGCGCAGATGTGGACCTCGCTGCAGAAACTGATGGCGCTGCCGGATGATACGGTGGTCTATTTCGGCCATGAATATACGCTCTCGAATGCCCGTTTCGCGGTGACCGTCGATCCGGATAACGCAGCGCTGAAGTCCCGTGTGGCCGAGATCGAGGCCCTGCGCGCCAAGGGCAGCTTTACCGCGCCGACAACACTGGGGCTGGAAAAGGCCACCAACCCCTTCCTGCGTCCGCATGATGCCGCCATAAGGGCACATCTACAGATGGACAACGCATCGGACGCCGAAGTCTTTGCCGAAATCCGCAAGCGCAAGGATAATTTCTAATGGACGTTCAACTGCCGCTGTCGGCGCAAGCCATTATTGAAACGTTGAAAATGCAGCGCCACCCGGAAGGCGGCTGGTATATCCAGACGTTCAAGGACAAGGCGGGCGGCCCACGTGGCCACTCGACCGCCATCTACTATCTCTTGGAGCGCGGGGAACGCTCGCACTGGCACCGCGTGCGCGATGCCGTCGAGGTCTGGCACTTCTATGCCGGCGCACCCTTAGCGCTCAGCATCGCCGAGGACGGCAAACCGGCCACCACCGTCACGCTCGGTTCCAATATCCTGATCGGTGAACTGCCGCAGGCCGTGGTGCCGGCCAACGGATGGCAATCGGCGACTTCGCTCGGAGCCTGGACACTCGTCGGCTGCACCGTTTCGCCCGGCTTTGATTTTTCGGCGTTCGAAATGGCCCCCGCAGACTGGCATCCCCCGGCAGCTTGAGCCTATTCGGCCGGTTGCACGGCACTCGAGCGGTCTCGGAAGATGATATCCTTGGCCGCAAGAACCGCGCCGCCGGTCACGAACAGACAGGCGAGCGCAATGCGCCACGACGGTTCGGCAAAGCCGAAAGCGATCAATACCAGCGTCGAGAGAACCGGTGCGGCATAGCTGGCGACGCCGAGGATCTGGATATTGCCGTTCTTGACCCCGTAATCCCAGGCATAGAAGGCAGCACCCACCGGCAACAGGCCGAGACCGGCAACAGCGACCCACTGCGTTGCCGTCTCCGGCCACACCGTGGTTTCGAGGCCAAGATGGCAGAGGAACGACAGCGCCGCGGTTGCCAGGCAATAACCTGTGACGACATCCGTCGAGACCGCCTCGAACCGCCGCGTCAGCAGCGAATAGCCGGACCAGGTGAAAGCGCAGGCAAGGGCCGCGCTATAGCCCATGACATAGGCATTATCGAACTGAACGCCATTGCGCGCCACAATCAGGATCGTGCCGGCCAGACCGCAAATCGCCCCGGCGACGTGATACCAGCGCAGCCGTTCGCCCGGCAAAAGGGCCGAGCCGACGACGATCAACAGCGGCCACAGATAGGCAATCAGCCCGGCCTCAATCGCCGGAGCGTTCCGAAGCGCCGTGAAATACAGAAAATGGTAGCCGAACAGGCCGGCAATGCCGACGATCCAGACTTTGGCGGGCTGCTTGAGAAGCGCCAGCCGCTCAGGCTTGAGCGCCAGCACCACAAGGCCGGGAATGCTGCCGATCGAAAAACAGATGGCCGAAAGCTGGAAGGGCGGCATGGTGCCGGAAGCGGCCGTGAACAGCGCCAGCAGCGACCACATCAGGATCGCCGAAAAGCCGATCAGCGTTGCCTTGACTTTCATGCGCATGCCCCCCGGCCTGAATGGAAATGTCAGCTGCCGAACCGCGTTGCCCAGATGGTGACCGGGCCGTAGCTGGTCGGGATGCGGACGTAGACCGGAGCATATACATTGACCGCATCGGCCTTGGCAAACCAGATTTCCATGGTTTCCAGCTTGCGCAGGTAATCGACGTCATCGCGGCCCTTGCGGAAGCCGGATTTCGGCACGAACTTGATGCCGCAGACGATGACATCGCCCGAAAAACCCTCTGTCTTGAAGGGCCGGGTTCCCTTGGGGGAAAGCTTCAGGTCCATGCGCGATTCGCCGTCGAAGATCGGCACGCTCTTCGGGCAGACCCGCGTATCAGCCGGAAAGATCAGGCCCGACAGCGGATCGACGACATTGCGCATATCGTCCTTGGTGACCGGCACCCAGTTCTTCGGGATCTTGCGCGGCGGCTTCATCGAGGCGGACACGACATCGCCATCGCGGAACTGGACGTCGATCGCCCGGCCCTTCTTGCCGGTCTGATACTTGACCCGATATTCCGAGGCGCTCAGCTGTTCCCGGCCGACGACGCCGGATACCGACGTTTCGCCCGAGGTCTGGGCGAAGATATCAGCAAGCCCAGCGGAATTCATCGTGCCGGAAATCGTATAGCGCTTGTCGTTCAACGCGGTGTGGAACGATGCCTTGGCAATCGGCAGGCCGGCAAGCGATATGCTGTAATCCGTATTATGCGTCACATCGACGGCATACGCCGTGCCTGTGGAAAACGTTGCCGTGGCAAACGCCAGAAGCGCCGAGAAACCGATGCGCCAGTTCATTCCAGATGCCCTTCCATTTTCGCTCACGCGACACGTCCGTTCATGTAACCCTAGGCGATACGGCGGGTTTGCGGCATTTCTGCGCCGGGAAGCCCGCTTTTGCCACAAGCCTTAACCCATGGACCAATAAACTGGAATTGGTCGCCGCAAAGATGTATACCGGCCAAGAGAATCCAAACAGATCGGCTTCTCCGGCTTGAAAGACCCCACGTTTCTCAAGAGTTTTCCCGGAAAACGAAGGTTTGGCTTGACGCCGCGGCTCTCGCTGACTATAGAACCGCAACTTTCCAATCATGGCCAACGGAATGCGGCCTGGGCTTATGGCCCGCCAACGCATGGACCGAAGGCGAAACGAAAATAGGTGCATCATGTCCCGTAGTTGCGAATTGACCGGCAAGGGCGTCCAGTCGGGCAACAATGTGAGCCACGCAAACAACAAGACCAAGCGCAAGTTCCTTCCGAACCTGTGCCAGGTTACGTTGATTTCCGACGTGCTCGGCCAGCGTTACCGTCTGCGCGTTTCGGCCGCAGCTCTGCGTTCGGTTGAACACCGCGGTGGTCTCGACGCATTCCTGATCAAGGCTGACGAAGTCGAGCTGTCGATGCGCGCTCGTCTGCTGCGCCGCCAGATCGTCAAGAAGACGGCTGAAGCCGTCGCTCTTGCCGCTTAATCGGCACACTTGACGCTACAGATTAAAGGGCTTGCCAGGGCAACCGGCGAGCCTTTTTCTCGTGTAAGATTGACAGTAAACCGTTCGCGGCTTGCCGGGCTCGAAGCACGGTGAATTGCGGGCTCAGATGACTCCAACTGGTGGCATACCCCAGGATAAAAAAATGCTTTCAAACCGCACGTTCCTAACCTATGTCGCGCTGATGACCCTTGTGGTCGTGGCCTCCAATTTCCTGGTCCAGTACCCCCTGCCCGGCTCGATCGCCGGCATGCAGCTGGGTGATCTCCTGACCTGGGGCGCCTTCAGCTATCCGATCGCCTTTCTCGTCACCGACCTCACCAACCGCCAGTTCGGACCCCGCACTGCCCGCAAGGTGGTGATCGCCGGGTTTGCCGTCGCCATTATCCTCTCAGTGCTGGTGGCCACGCCGCGCATCGCGATCGCGTCAGGCTCCGCCTTCCTGCTCGGCCAGCTTCTGGATATCTCGGTCTTCAACAAGCTGCGGATGCAGAGCTGGTGGCGCGCGCCGCTGGTCGGCTCGCTGTTCGGCTCCTTCCTCGACACGGCGATCTTCTTCTCGTTCGCTTTTGCCGCGTTCTTCGTCTTCTTCGGCCCGAACGATCCTTTCGCACTCGAAAGCGCCCCGATCCTCGGCGTGATGACGGCAGAGGCTCCGCGCTGGATCTCCTGGGCGCTCGGTGACCTCAGCGTCAAGATCATCGTCGGCCTGGTGATGCTGTTGCCCTATGGCGCGCTGATGAACGTGATCAAGCCTATGCCGGGGGCGAAGGCAAGCGCCTGAGCTGCTTGAAGCCGCAAGGGGGCGACAGAGCAAGTTCGCCGCCTCTGTCACTCCCGTGCCATCTCCCCCACAAGGGGGGGGAGATTGACCGAGATTTTGCGGCTTCCTGACAGCGTGGCAAGTTGAGGTGTGGCCGGTGAGGGAAAAGAACGATCTCCCGCACCTGTGGGGGAGATGTCAGCGCAGCTGACAGAGGCGGCGAACTTGCTCTGAGTTCCCGACTCACTGCACCGGCTCGTCACTCGACCAGCCGGAATTCCAGCATCAGGTTTCGCTCGAGGATGGAGTGATTATCGTCGGAAACGAGGATGAGGCGGATGTCGCCGCCAGGCTCAACGACGACGTCCAGACCTTCCATATTGTCGATCTGGTAGCCCATATCCGCGTTGAGCAGGATTTCACCATCGACGACCGCACCGGGCTTGATATCGTCGCCCTTGATGCGGCGGATCTGCATGCCAATACCTTCGGCAAAACTGAACCGGCGCTCCAGAATCAACAAATCACCGTTGGGCAGGAAGGCACCGTCAGTCACCGCGAAAGGCGCTTTCTGAACGACACCGAAAATACCCTTGCGTGGACCGTCGAGGACGGCGGCCAGGAGATGGCCGTTCGTGTCGAAACTCAGCTCGGAAACCACAACGGCTCCGCCCGCAAGCGGGCCGTCTTGTGGCGCAACGGCAATGGTCTCAATGCCGCGATTGCGGCGAAGCGACGTCGGCGGGATGACAATCGGCAAAGTGGCAATCGGCCCGGACTGGGCAAAGCTGGGATCCGGATAGACATCGACGCGGTGGAGCCCCTCATAGCTGGCGAGAACCGCGCCGTCGCGCAGCGCCACACCCTCACAGTCCATGCGCTCCTTGACCTGCTCTGACCGGCCGTTGGCATCGATCATCGAGGTAACCGTCAGCTCGCTCGTACCCACCAGCCGGCCCTTCTGGTCGCGCTCGATTTCGCCTTCGACCCAATGGCCCGTATCCATGATCGCGAGGAAGGATTTCCGGTCGGGGCGAAAGCGGATTGACGAGATAGCACCGAGCAGGGCGTTCGACGACGACATTTCGATGCCGCCGATAAACTCCAGCTTGCCGAACAGCTTCTGGTCCGAACCAATCTTGAAATTCTCGATCTGCCGGCTTTTTACCGGAACGATTTCCGAAGGCGCCAGCGGTGCCGCAGCCGAGGGCGCGACGGCCAGGAACAGGGAAAAGGCGGCGGCCTGAATCAGTGTCGCTTTCAAAAGACGTCCTTCCGGCATGCCGGCACGGAGCACAAAGCGGCTCCGGAAAAATCAGCAAGCAATGGGCGGGCAAAGCCGGGACACAGGATGTCCCGGCCAGACAAGATTATCAGCTCGCACGCCGGCGCCCAGAGGACGCACGGCGGCGGGAACTCTCGTCGTCGAACAGCGACGCCAGTTGCTCGGTCATCGCCCCGGCCAGCTCGTCGGCATCGACGATGGTCACGGCCTTTCGATAGTAGCGCGTGACGTCATGACCGATACCGATCGCCAGCAGTTCGACCGGTGAACGCGTTTCAATCTGCTCGATGACGGCGCGCAAGTGGCGCTCGAGATAGTTTCCCGGATTGACCGACAGGGTGGAATCGTCGACCGGCGCACCATCGGAGATCATCATCAGGATGCGACGCTGCTCGGAGCGGCCGAGCAGCCGGTTATGCGCCCAGATCAGCGCTTCGCCGTCGATGTTTTCCTTGAGCAGGCCTTCCCGCATCATCAGGCCGAGATTGCGGCGTGCGCGGCGCCACGGGGCGTCAGCGGACTTGTAAATGATGTGGCGAAGATCGTTGAGGCGGCCGGGCGTCTGCGGCTTGCCGCTGGCTAGCCACTTTTCACGCGACTGTCCGCCCTTCCAGGCCTTGGTGGTGAAACCGAGGATCTCGACCTTGACGCCGCAGCGCTCCAGCGTGCGGGCAAGGATGTCCGCGCACGTAGCGGCGACCGTAATCGGCCGGCCGCGCATCGAACCGGAATTGTCGATCAACAGCGTCACGACCGTATCGCGGAAGTTGGTATCCTTTTCCCGCTTGAAGGACAGCGGCTGCATCGGGTCGATGATCATGCGCGTCAGCCGCGCCGAATCGAGATAGCCCTCTTCCAGATCGAATTCCCACGAGCGGTTCTGCTGCGCCATCAGGCGCCGCTGCAACCGGTTGGCCAGACGCCCGACGGCGCCCTGCAAATGGGCCAGCTGCTTGTCGAGGAATGCACGCAGGCGATCGAGCTCGGCTTCGTCGCAAAGCTCTTCGGCGGTGGTTGTCTCATCGAATTCCTCGGTGAAGACGCCGTAATCGACCTTCTCGTTGAAATCGTCGAAAGGATGGCTCGGCCGCTTGACCTCGCCGGGCGTTTCGCTGTCATCCTCACCGTCGTCCGACATCTCCTCTTCGGAGATTTCGGCACCGTCCATTTCGCCTTCATCCATCTGCTCGTCGGCAGATTCGTTCTCGTCAGCGGGGGCAGCGTCGGAACCAGCATCCTCGTCGGAGCTGTTTTCATCCTGCTCCTGGCTGCGCGGCTGGTCTTCGTCGGTCTGGCTTTCCTGATCGTCCGGCTCGACATCGTCATCGCCGTATTTCTCGGCCATCTCCATCGATGTCAGCATATTGCGCACAACACGTGCGAACGCCTGCTGGTCATTGACCGTGGCAGACAGTTCTTTCATGTCGCCGGCAGCTTTTTCCTCGATGAAATCGCGCCAGAGGTCCAGCACCTGGCCGGCGGAGGCCGGCGGCTTCTGGCCAGTCAGTTTTTCGCGCACGATCAGGGCAACCGCCTCTTCGAGCGGTGCGTCCGCCTGACGGTCGATATTGCCGAAATTGGCCCGGGCGTATTTTTCATCCAGCATCGACGTGATGTTGCTGGCAACGCCAGTCATGCGCAGCGAACCGATCGCCTCGACGCGCGCCTGCTCGACGGCATCGAAAATGCCGCGCGCATCAGCCCCCTGCGGCGCCATCGTCGCGTGGATACGGGCATTGTGGCAGGCCTTGCGCAACGCCATCGAATCGCCGAGCCCGCGGGTAACCGCGAGCTCCTGGCGCGTCGGCCGCTTGGAGATTTCCGGCAGCCGCACGCGCTCGCCGGCAAGACCCGGACGCTCGTTGGCAAACACGACTTCGATTTCCGAATCCCCGGCAATCGAACGGATGCAACCGGTCAGTGCGCGGCGGAACGGTTCCACGTCCACGACACCGGCCGGCCTTGCTTTCGAATTATCGCCCCGGCCTGCCATCGATCAGGCCGTGGCTTCGAGCACGATATTGGCAGCACTTTCCTTCAGCTCGACGCCGAAGGCGCGCTGATAGTGTTCCGCCACCAGCGCCCGTTCCAGTTCGTCGCACTTGTTGAGGAAGGTGACGCGGAAGGCAAAGGCAATATCGCCGAAGATATGCGCGTTTTCAGCCCAGGTGATGACCGTACGCGGGCTCATCACGGTCGACAGGTCGCCGTTGATGAAGGCTGCACGGGTGAGATCGGCAACACGAACCATCTTCGAGACGGTGTCGCGGCCGCGATCCTTGGTGAAGCCCTTGACCTTGGCAGCAACGATATCGACTTCGTTGTCATGCGGCAGATAGTTCAGCGTCGTGACGATCGACCAGCGGTCCATCTGCGCCTGGTTGATCTGCTGCGTGCCGTGATAAAGCCCGGTCGTATCGCCAAGGCCGACGGTATTGGCCGTCGAAAACAGGCGGAAAGCCGGGTGCGGGCGAATGACGCGGCTCTGGTCAAGCAGCGTCAGGCGGCCGGAGGATTCCAGAACGCGCTGGATGACGAACATCACGTCCGGGCGGCCGGCGTCATACTCGTCGAAGACCAGCGCGACATTGTGCTGATAGGCCCAGGGCAGGATGCCGTCCTTGAATTCGGTGACCTGCATGCCGTCCTTGACGACGATGGCGTCCTTGCCGACGAGATCGATACGGCTGACATGGCTGTCGAGGTTGACGCGCACGCAGGGCCAGTTGAGGCGGGCCGCGACCTGCTCGATATGGGTCGACTTGCCGGTGCCGTGATAGCCGGACACCATGACGCGGCGGTTATGGGCAAAGCCGGCGAGGATGGCGAGCGTCGTCTCGCGGTCGAAGAGATAGTCGGGATCAAAATCCGGCACATAGGCATCGGCCTTCGAATAGGCCGGCACGCGCAGATCGGTATCGATACGGAAAACGTCACGGACGGAAACTGTCGTATCGGGGAGGTTGGAAATATCGAGGTCTACCTTGCTCATCATGTCTCCAGCACGGTAAAGCCCCTTGACTCGAATGGCGGGGGCGTTCCCGTCTATGCCTTTATAAAAGTGTGACCGTAATAAAACGGGTTCCTAGCAGAAGCCAGCCTGTTTTAACAATTGATATGCCTGGATCACGGCGCGAAAACGCTCTTCCGATCCCCTGTCTCCGCCATTTGCATCGGGGTGATGCTTTTTTACAAGCTCTTTGTACGCCGTCTTCACATCTGCCGCAGTCGCATTGGCGTGCAGACCGAGCGTTTCGAAGGCCTTTGCCTCCAAAGTCTTCAATTTGCGCAGCCGCGGTTCCTGCCGGTTGGCGCGGGCGCGCGCCTGATCGACGAAGCCGAAGGGATCGCGCATGCGGGCCTGGGCACCGGCCGAACCCGAGCGCTGCTGCGACTGCTGCGGCGCATTCTTGGCGTTCTTGTTCACCCCCACCGTCCATGTCGGACGATGCCCGGTGATCGCTTCCTTCTGGTAGCGGGCGATCTCGGTGTCGGAAAGTCCCGAAAAGTAGTTGTAGCCCTTGTTGTATTCCTTGACGTGCTCGAAGCAGAACATGAAAAATTCGTTTTCGGCATTGCGGCCCACCGGCGCGCGATGGATCGCATTCTCCTCGCAGCCGTCCCATTGGCACTTGGGTGCCATCGGCTCGGGTTTCTGGTTCACCTTGCGGCGCGTCCGGATCCCGTCAAAGTATTTTGAATCAAGTTTCATGGCGCTAATTATGGGGCGTGGCGGACGCCACAACAAGAATTGACAAACGGGAATGTTGCAGGCTTTGTGAAGCTATTTTGCACCGCGCAAAACGCAATCCCGGACGGGTCGTTCGTTTGAGGTCGATGCGTACGGAAAAGCCAGAAAAACGGGGCCAAAACATGTCGCTTCAAAGCCGCATCGAAACAAAACTCAACGCGGCATTTTCGCCCGAACGGCTGATCGTTGTCAACGAAAGCCATCTGCATGCTGGCCATCATCCGGACATCGACGGCACCGGCGAAACCCATATGCGGGTGCGAATTGTTTCCAGCGCATTTATCGGCATGAGCCGCATCGCCCGCCACCGCGCCATCAATGATATTCTGAAGACCGAAATCGACGCAGGATTGCATGCGCTCGCCCTTGAGCCGGCTGTTCCCGGGGAAACAACCCGCTGGTAAGGTTAGAGGTAGCATTTATCGAAGCAACGGACGTAAACCGAAGGGTTTAATTCCTGCTGAATTGACGAGATTGTGGGCAACATCTACACTTGTAGGTGGGGCGAGAGAATTACCGGATCGGGCGATCCGTCCATTATTGCGACATACAGAAAATTTTCATAGGCGGAGCCGGTTCAAGGTTGTCCGGAGAGCCTCTTGTTTCAGGGGTCAAGGTGATGCTCAGGAGGTTTGGGCTTGCCGCGGCGTTTATCGCTGCGTTTCTGACGTTCAGTCCGGTATCGGCAGCAACGCCATCCGGTAAAAAAGTCGCCCTTGTGATGGGCAACAGTGCCTACAAGCATGCGGTCGAATTGCCGAACCCGAAAAACGACGCCAAGCTGATGGCGGAAACGTTCCGCACGGCAGGCTTCACCGTCATCGAAGGCGAAGATCTCGACAAGACGGCGATGAGCACACTGGTCGACCAATTCACCGAAATCGCCTATGACGCAGATATCGCCGTCGTCTACTATGCCGGCCACGGCCTGCAGGTCGATGGGCGGAACTATCTCGTGCCGATCGACGCACAGCTGGAAAAGGCAGCCCAGCTGCAGACCCGCACTGTGCCTGCCGAAAAATTCCTCGCCGCCCTGCCGCCGGACCCGGCCGTCAGCATCATCATTCTGGATGCCTGCCGCGACAATCCGCTGGCACGCTCGCTGGCAAAGGCCATGCCGGCCAGCCGCTCCGCCTCGATGGGTGTGGGTCTTGCACCAGTGCAAGCCAACAACCAGACATCCGGATCGGGCGGGTTGCTGATCGCCTATGCGACAGATCCGGGTGCCGTGGCCTATGACGGCAAGGGCATCAACAGCCCCTACACGACCGCGCTTGCACGGCATCTGACGACACCGGGGCTTGAAATCCAGAGTGCCCTGACGCGGGTCCGCGCCGACGTCTCGGAAGCGACTGGTGGCGCCCAGCATCCCTGGCACAATGCCTCGCTGTCTCGCGAAGTCTTCATCGGTGGAGAGCCTGCCGCGCAAGCAGCCCTCCCTACGCCCTCTGAAGTGAAGCCTGCGGGTGAGGCCACTTCGGCCGATGCGAACGGCGTCAGCTGGACCGTCGAGCAGAAACTCTGGGAAGAAGCGTCGAAGCGCAACACGGTCGCGCATTACGAGCTTTACCTGCAGCAATATCCGAGCGGTAATTTTGCCACCCTTGCCAAGCTCAATCTCGACCAGCTGAAGGCTACGGCAACAACTGAAGTTGCCTCCGTTGCGCCAGCCGGCGAGGCGACAGCCTCCGCCTCACAGGTCCGCACCGCTGTCGCCATGCCGGATGATGTCAAGCTCAGCGTCGGAACGCCGGAAACGGAAACCGCCCTGAACCTCGACAAGGAAGGCAGGATCGATCTGCAGCTGCGGCTCGGCGCGCTCGGCCATGTCACCGGCGGTGCCGATGGTGCGCTTGGCGCCCGGTCACGCACGGCGATCGGCGCATGGCAAAAGCAGAACGGCATGATGGAAACAACCTACCTGACACAGCAGCAACACATGTTCCTTGTCGTTCAGACCGATCCAATGATGCCGCAGATCCGCGCCCAGTATCAGGCCCAGAAAGCCGCCATTGCTGTTCGCAAGGCCCAAAACCCGGTTCGCCAGAAGGTGGCTGGGCAGCGCGTCAAGAGACAACACGAGGGGGCAACCCTGGAAGGTCCTGTCGAACGCCAGGGCAATAGTGGCGGAGTGGATCCGGCGGGCGCTGCCTTCGCCGGCGGTCTGCTCGGCGGCGCTCTCGGCGGCATCATCGGCAACCGTTAAGGCTGCCCCAACGTACGCCTCATTCAATACCTTCGCTCTTCATCGAGAGCGGAGGCATTGTTGCATCGTCGGCCGGCCTGATTCTGAGCCGCGTGATCCGGTTCTTCACCCGCTTCATTACGGTGAAGCGTTTGCCATAGAAGGTGAATGCCTGCCGCTCTTCAGGGATCGTCTTGGATTCGTGAATCACAAGCCCGGCCACCGTCGTCGCTTCCTCGTCCGGCAAGTTCCAGTCGAGTGCGCGATTGAGATCGCGGATCGGCACGCTGCCATCGACGACGATCGAGCCGTCGGCCTCCTGGCGCACACCCTGGATTTCGATATCATGCTCGTCGGAAATATCGCCGACGATTTCCTCCAGAATATCCTCTAGCGTCACCAGCCCCTGTACTTCGCCATATTCATCAACGACGATGGCGAAATGCACCTTGCGGCGCAGGAAGGCGTTGAGCTGTTCTTTCAGATTGGTGGTCTCAGGCACGAACCACGGTTTTTGCGCGATCCGGACGATATCGAGATTTTCCGGCTCGACATCGGTTTCAGCAAGCGCCCGCAACAGGTCCTTGGCGTGCACGACGCCGATAATGTTGTCGGTCGAGCCGCGCCAGACCGGCATGCGCGTATAGGGGCTTTCAAGAACCGCGCGAACTGCGACTTCCGGCGCATCGTCGGCATTGATACCGCGCATCGAGGTGCGGTGGATCATGATGTCGGAGATTTCCAGCTCGCCCAGATCGAGAACGCCGCCGAGCCGGTCGCGGTCGGCCTTGATGACGGAGCCTTCCCGATGCAGAAAATCGACGGCACCACGCAATTCTTCATGCGCCGTGAGCATCGGCATTTCGGAGGAAAGACTGACGCCGAACAGGCCGAGAATGCGCCGTACGATCCAATTCACCAAGCTTGAGACCGGACCGACCACCATAACGATGATGTGAACGGTTCGCGCAACCCCGAGCGCAAACCGGTCGGGCGCCGCGATTGCCCAGCTCTTGGGCAGCACCTCGGCGAAGATGACCAGAATGACGGTCATCGCCAACGTCGCGTAGGCAACGCCGGATGGACCGAAGAAATGCAGGAACAGGCTGGTGGCGATCGACGACGACAGAATATTGGCGAGGTTGTTGCCGATCAAAAGCGCCCCGATCAGCCGGTCGCGGCGTTCGATCAGGCGGTTGACCATACCGGCCCGCTCGTCGCCATTATTCTCAAGTGTATGCATGCGCGACCGCGAGGCCGCAGTGAGCGCGGTTTCCGAGCCCGAGAAAAACGCCGACAGCACGATCATCACCAGAATGATCAGAATGCCCGGACCGTAGTCCGTCAGGAAAAACGTGAATGTCTCGTTGCTCATCCCGGGTGCTTTTCCTTCAGAAAGGCGCTGACTTCCGAACCCGGAACATCATCGGCAACAAAGGATTGGCCGATGCCGCGCGTCAGGATGAAGGTGAGCTTGCCACCGCTGACCTTCTTGTCCTGAGCAATGGCGTCCATCAGCTTTTCCACAGGCGGCAAGGTACCGGGAATTTCATCCATGCGGGTCGGCAGGCCCACCGCCCTCAGATGGGCTTCGACGCGTTTGGCATCATCGGGGCTCGCCAGATTCATGCGGGCCGAAAACTGATGCGCCAGCACCATGCCGATCGCCACGCCCTCGCCGTGGACCAGACGTGTACCATCATACTGTGTCGCCGCTTCCAGCGCATGGCCGAATGTGTGGCCAAGATTGAGCAGCGCGCGCTGGCCATTCTCACGCTCGTCGGCGGCAACCACGTCGGCCTTGGCCTGGCAGCTGATGGCGATCGCCTCGATGCGGGCATCACCACCGGCAAACACCGCCTGCCAGTTCTTTTCCAGCCAGGCAAAGAAGTCCGGCTTGTCGATCAGTCCGTATTTGGCGACTTCGGCATAACCGGCCTTAAATTCGCGCGGGCTCAGCGTATCCAGCACGTCGGTATCGGCCAGCACGAGGTCCGGCTGGTGGAAAACGCCGATCAGGTTCTTGCCATGCGGCGAGTTGATGCCGGTCTTGCCGCCGACGGATGAGTCTACCTGCGCCAAGAGCGAAGTCGGAATCTGGATGAACCGCGATCCGCGCCGCGCGATACCCGCCGCAAAGCCGGTGAGATCGCCGATGACGCCACCGCCGAGCGCGATGACCGCATCATTGCGCTCGATACGGGCACCGAGGATCACCTCGCAAACCGGGATCAGGTGTTCGAAGCTCTTGGTCTTTTCACCAGCCGGCAGAACCAGCGACACGGCCGTGATGCCCTGCGCCTTCAGGCTTTCCACCAGCCGCTCGAGATAGAGCGGCGCGACATGCTCGTCGGTGATGACCGCCATGCGCCGGCCCTTCAGCCGGCCGGCGATCTCGCCTGCGGCGGTGGCGATCAGGCCGGGACCGATGAGAATATCGTAGGAACGATCGCCCAGATTGACGCGAACGGTTTTGCGGGCGGCGGAGAGGCTGGTCGTGGTCATGGCTTCACTTCTTCGGGAGAGTGGCGAGAGCGGCAAGAACCTCTTCCACCATCACCTCTTTCTTGACATCGCGGGATAGCACGGTCAGATCCGCCTGTGCATAGATCGGATAGCGGGCGTGCATGAGGTTTTCGAGCGTCTGTTTCGGATTTTCTGTTTTCAGCAGCGGGCGGCTATCGCGCTTGTTGACCCGCTCCCACAGCACGTCGAGTTCGGCATTCAGCCAGACGGAAAGACCGTGGCGCTTGATATGCTTGCGGGTACGCTCATTGATATAGGCGCCGCCGCCGGTGGAAACGATACGCGGGCCGGTGTTCAGCAGCCGCTTGATGACGCGCGCCTCCAGCGCACGAAACTCGTCCTCGCCATAGGCCGCAAACAGTTCGCTGATAGTCATGCGCGAAACGCGCTCGATCTCATGATCGGAATCGACAAAGGGAATGCCGAGCGCCGAGGCCGTCATCCGGCCGATCGCCGATTTTCCAGCCCCCATCAGACCGACGAAGACGAGGTTTCGTCGCCCGAGCGCGGCCTTCGCTCGCCCGATCAGCGCTTCGGAAACCGGTTCAATCACGTCGCTCATGCAGTTTTAATTTCCCCGTTCCGTTCCGGTATCGACAAAACAGCCGGAAGCGTCAAGACTTCACAGCATACAAGGCAACGGGAATCCCGTGCGATACAGCGGTTCTTGCACTTGCAAACAGGCATGGTCATATAGACCCCTGACCCTAGGAGTTGAAAATGCCCACCCTGTTCCGGTTCCTGTTCATCTGCGCCCTGATCGCCGGCGTGATATATGGAACGATGGTGGCGCTGGTGACCTTCGTCAATCCGGTGGAGCGCGACGTGACCATCCGTATTCCCTCAGAACGGATCAACAAGCCGTAATGATCGATCTTTCCGCCGCCCATATGGAATCCTTCCTGGAGATGATGAGCGCCGAACGGGGTGCTGCCAACAACACGTTGATCTCCTACGAACGTGATCTGGAAGACGCCTATTCCTTTCTGAAGCAACGCGGCGTCAAGCCGACCGCCGCGACCTCTGATGATCTGCGCGCCTATCTTTCGCATCTGGCGCAGCAAGGCTTCAAGGCCTCGTCGCAAGCCCGCCGATTGTCGGCGCTGCGGCAGTTCTACAAGTTCCTCTATGCCGAAGGACTGCGCACCGACGACCCGACCGGCGTTCTCGACGCGCCGAAGAAAGGCCGCTCACTGCCGAAGGTACTGAGCATCGACGATGTTTCAAAGCTGATCGGACAGGCGGAGCAGGAAGCGGCCCAGGGCGGCAGCGATCCTGTGGCGCGGCTGCGCATGCATGCGCTGATCGAACTGCTCTACGCCACCGGCATGCGAGTGAGCGAACTTGTCTCGCTGCCAGCCTCGGTGCTGGCGCAGAATGGCCGCTTTCTCGTCGTGCGCGGCAAGGGCAACAAGGAGCGCATGGTGCCGCTGTCGCATTCGGCGATCCGGGCGATGCAGGCCTATGGCGCGGCGATGGCCAGCGACAATGCCACCCAGAAAACCCCACCGCCGGAAAGCCCGTGGCTGTTCCCCTCCTCCGGCAAGGCGGGATATCTGCCGCGTCAGGTTTTTGGCCGCGACCTCAAGGACCTTGCCGCCCGCGCTGGCATCCGCGTTGCGGCGATCTCGCCGCATGTGCTGCGCCATGCCTTTGCCAGTCACCTTCTGGCCAACGGCGCCGACCTTCGCGCCGTGCAGGAACTTCTCGGACATTCGGACATTTCAACGACACAAATCTATACCCATGTGCTGGAAGAACGGCTGCATCAGCTGGTCCAGAACCATCACCCTCTTGCCAAACAGGCGAAAAAACAGGATTAGGAGCGCCAGAACACTTGGCCGGGACGGCTGAAACGTCATACCCGTGGCCACGGCGCAATATGATCGGAAACGCATCACATGCACAATTATCTCGATTTCGAAAAACCAATCTCCGATCTCGAAGGCAAGATTCACGAGCTGAAGAAGATTGCCAGCGAGGACGAGAGCATCGACACCGCCGACGAAGTGGAGCGCCTTGAAGTGCGCGCCCGCGAGGCGATGGCCGAAATCTATTCCAAGCTGAACCCCTGGCAGAAGACGCAGGTCGCGCGCCACCCGCAGCGTCCGCACTTCCAGGAATATGCCGCCAACCTCTTTACCGAATTCACGCCGCTTGCCGGCGACCGCAAATTTGCCAATGACGAGGCGATCCAGGCCGGTCTGGCGCGCTTCCGCGGTACCCCTGTCGCCGTCATCGGCCAGGAAAAGGGCAACGACACCAAGTCGCGCATCAAGCACAACTTTGGCAGCGCCCGTCCGGAAGGTTACCGCAAGGCAATCCGCGTCATGGAAATGGCCGACCGTTTCGGCCTGCCGCTGATCACCCTGATCGATACCGCCGGCGCCTATCCCGGCATCGGCGCCGAAGAACGCGGCCAGGCGGAAGCCATCGCCCGCTCGACGGAAATGTGCCTCAATATGCGCGTTCCGATCGTCTCCGTCGTCATCGGCGAAGGCGGTTCGGGCGGCGCCATCGCGATCGCCACCGGCAGCCGCGTCTATATGCTGGAGCATTCGATCTACAGCGTGATCTCGCCGGAAGGTGCCGCCTCCATCCTCTGGCGCGACTCGACGCGCGCCAAGGAAGCGGCCACCAACATGAAGATCACCGCCGAAGACCTGAAGTCGCTGGGGATCATCGACGGCATCATCGGCGAGCCGGTCGGCGGCGCCCATCGCGATCCGAACGCCGTGATTGAGAAGACCGGCACTGTCATCGCCGACGCGCTCAAGGAGCTTTCGGGCCGCACGGGCGACGAACTGCGCTCTGACCGCCGTCAGAAATACCTCGCCATCGGCCGCCAGCTTTAATCACATTTGCTGGTTTCGAACGGGTTCACAGTGAAAATGGAGCGCGCGGTCCAACCTTGGCCATATTCGTGCGCTCTGGAACGCTTGCGGCAAGGCGGTTTTGTAAGGTTAATATTTTGTGAAGTATAAGGGAATATTGATTCCCTGTGGACTGCCTAAACGGGAACGCCACGTTCGACAATTTTCTTGATGGACCTATGCCGATGCGTTTGACACATCTTGTTGCCACCGCTGCCATCGCCGCGCTCCTTGCGAGCTGCACCGCCAATGAGGCGATGGACACCGTCGATGTCGACCTCAAGAAGGTCTCCAGCAAGGTCAATTACCAGCTCTCCGGCAAGATCGTCCAGAAGATGCAGGCGATGAGCATGGCGAAGGATTCGCCGATCATGCTGCGCATCTTCAAGGAAGAAGGCGTTCTCGAAGTCTGGAAGGCCAATTCGTCCAACCGTTTCGAGATGCTGCGCCAGTACAAAATCTGCGCCTGGTCGGGCAAGCTCGGTCCCAAGGTCAAGGAAGGCGACCGGCAGGCGCCGGAAGGTTTCTATCCGATCTCGCCGGGCCAGATGAACCCGAATTCCAGCTATTACCTCGCCATCAATACCGGCTTCCCCAACCGTTTCGACCAGGCCAACGGCCGTTTCGGCACCAATCTGATGATCCACGGCGCCTGCTCGTCATCCGGCTGCTATTCGATGACCGACGAGCAGATGCAGGAAATCTTTGCGCTGTCGCGAGACGCCTACAAGGGCGGCCAGCAGGCAATCCAGCTGCAGGCCCTGCCCTTCCGCATGACCGCCGAAAACATGGCGCGTCACCGCAACAGCCCGAACATCGACTTCTGGAACATGCTGAAGCCCGGCTACGATCAGTTCGAGATCACCAAGCGTCCGCCGGAAGTGAACATCTGCGAGAAGAAATACGTCTTCAACCAGCAGACCGACGGAAAATTCTCGCCGACCGGCCAATGCCCGGCCATGTCGACCCCGGCGACGATGCAGGGCGCACTGGCCAGCTACAACAAGAAATACAATGACGACTACGCCAAGGCGACCAAGAAGCTAGACGGCCTGGTCTGGTACGAGCCGACCGAGGCTGAGCGCAAGGCGATCGTCGCCAAGCAGCGCGTCGGCAAGGAACTGGCATACGCTCCGACCGGTACCTCGCTGGACGCCGGCAAGCTGATGAAGGTCGCCGACCTCGAAAAGCAGGAAGCCCGCCGCACCGAGTTGGAAGAAGCCAAGAAGGCGATCGAGATCCAGAAGGCCGAGCTGGACAAATCCACGCGCAACGGCAAGAGCGTGCCGGTGCCTGCGGAAAATCCATTACCAAAGCCGGTGCAGCAGGCCGCTGTCGAACAGCCAGGTGCCGCGCGCAAGGGTTTCTGGGGCAGCCTGTTCTCCAAGGGCGGTGCCGATGCGCAACAGCTGGAGCCAGCAGCCGTGGCCCCGGTCGATGCGGCTCAACAGCAGCCAGCCGGCCAACCGCAGACAGTGCAACACTCCGTAGCCGTCGCAACCCCGCAACCAGCAGCTACAGCGACGGCGAAGAAGCCGGCCGATGCAGCCGCCGCTCAGACAGTAGCCAGCACCGAGGCCGCACCGATGGCCGAGCAGGCTCTTGCCGAACAGCAGCCAAAGAAGCGGCCGTTCTGGAAAATCTGGGGCAATTGATGCCTCACAGTCTGATCTATGACCTCAAGGGGCTGAAATGCCCCTTGCCGGTCTTAAGAACTCGCAAGCGCATGCTCTCCCTCGCCCCCGGCACGCTGATCACGGTCGAAACAACCGATCCGCTCGCCATCATCGACATCCCGCATTTCTGCAACGAAGACGGCCACAGCCTGGAGCAATCCGAAGCCCTGGCCGGCGGTCATCGCTTCGTCATCCGCAAGAAGGTTTGAGGGCGGCCCAGTAGCCATGATCTCGTCTAGCTGTCGGCTCCTGTTGTGACCACCGATCGTGTTTTAAAAAATTCTTCAAAAAAATTCGATTGATGTCGATCGGACTGTCTCTCGTTCGTCGTATGATCAGGAAGGCCAGTCCGGCTTCCATTATCACGGGAGAATACGATGCGTGTCATGGTTATTGTAAAGGCGACGAAGGATAGCGAAGAGGGCGTCATGCCGACAACCGAGCTTCTGGAAGCAATGGGCAAATACAACGAGGAACTGGTCAACGCCGGCATCATGATGGCCGGCGAAGGCCTGCACCCTTCGGTTAAGGGCAAGCGGATCGCTTTCGACGGGCCTAGCCGCACCGTCATCGATGGCCCTTTTGCCGAAACCCGCGAGCTGATCGCCGGCTTCTGGCTCTGGGAAGTCAAAGACATGGCCGAAGCCGTCGAATGGGCCAAGCGTTGCCCCAACCCCATGCCCGGACCAAGCGAACTGGAAATCCGCCCAGTGTTCGAGGCGGCCGACTTCGGCGAGGCGTTCACGCCGGAGCTGGCCGAACAGGAAGAACGTCTGCGCGAAAAAGCAGCCAAGCGCTGATATCGCTCCATTAGCGTCAAGCCGCCACAGCGGCTTGACGCGGCCGCTGCTGCTTGCTTAATCCGCACGTATGGTGGCAAACGAAACGCATCAGGCAATCGAGACAGTTTTCCGGATCGAACAGGCCCGGCTGATCGGTGGCCTGGCGCGGATGGTCCGGGACGTGAGCCTCGCCGAAGAACTGGCGCAGGATGCTCTGGTGACCGCCCTCTCGGAATGGCCGAAGACCGGCGTTCCGAAAAATCCCGGCGCCTGGCTGATGGCGGCCGCCAAGCGCCGTGCCATCGACGGCTTCCGCCGCAACAAGATGCTCGTGCGCAAACACGCCGAAATCGGTCTTGATCTCGGGGAGGAAAGCGAAAACCCTGTAGACGCGATAGCAACAGCGCTCGATGACGATCTGGGCGACGAACTGCTCGGCCTGATCTTTACCGCCTGCCACCCGATCCTGTCGTCCGAAGCGCGCGCAGCCCTGACGCTGCGGCTGATTGGCGGGCTGACGACCGACGAGATCGCCCGCGCCTTTCTCTCCAATGAGGCGACCATCGCTCAGCGGATCGTCAGGGCCAAGAAGACGCTCGGCAATGCCGGCCTGACCTATGCCGTGCCGCGCGGACCGGAACGCGAGGAGCGCCTCGCCTCGGTTCTGGAAGTGATCTACCTGATCTTCAACGAGGGTTATGCGGCGACTACTGGCGAGGACCTGATCCGACCTGCCCTTTGCGCCGAGGCCCAACGCCTCGGCCGCATTCTCGCTGGCCTGCTGCCCGGCGAACCGGAGGTGCAGGGCCTGCTGTCGCTGATGGAAATCCAGGCTTCGCGTCTCGCCGCCCGTGTTGCCCCAGACGGCTCGCCTATCCTTTTGACCGAACAGAACCGCGCCCATTGGGACCAGCTTCTGATCCACCGCGGGCTGGCTGCCCTGCAGCGCGCCGAAGCGCTCGGCGGTGCCAACGGCCCCTATGCCCTGCAGGCGGCGCTGGCGGCCTGCCACGCACGCGCCCGCAAGGCGGAAGACACGGACTGGCAGAAGATCGCAGGCCTTTACGATACGCTGCGCGAAGTGATGCCGTCGCCGGTGGTCGATCTCAATCGGGCGGTGGCCCACAGCATGGCCTTCGGACCGGAAACCGGTCTCGCACGCCTTGACGAGATCGATCAAGCAGCGGGCTTGCACAACTATGTTCCCCTGCCAGCCGCAAGAGGTGATTTCCTGTTTCGTGCCGGGCGATTGGCGGAAGCCAAAGTTGAATTCGAGCGTGCCGCAGACCTCACCCGCAATACCCGCGAAAAAGCGTTTTTTCTCGCCCGCGCAGCTGCCTGCAGCCGTTGAACCGCTGGCCTTTTCTAGTCCGCAGGACCGTCATCCGCTGATAGATTGTGATCGGCCCAGTCGCTTTTCGGAATCTCGCTGCCAACCGCGAAGGCGAAGGACAAGACCTGCGTCAGGTCCGGCGTCACCTCGCAGGTGAAACCGATCGTGTACCAGCGGCGCTTGCTTCGAAACGCACCGCCATCGGCCCTGAGCTTTTGTCCGGAAAGCTCGGTATCGGCCATCGCATAGGCCACCAGAAAGTCCGGCTTCAGGGCGGCTTTCCAGAGATGGACCTGCTCCATCGCCTCGATATTGCAGAGCTGGACGATACGCTCGGAGGGCGCCAGCTGTCCCAATGCCTTACGGGCCTTGGCGCTGCGCGGATCGGCCAGAACCTTTGCCGACTGGAGGTGCGTTGCCTGAACCATCGCACTTGCCTCCAGACGTGGCCGGTCGGTCGGCAGCGCGGTAAAATCCGGTTCGGGATTGTCGGTTGCTGACGGATCGATCGACGGTTTGGAAGACACATCCCTCAAAGGCTCGGCACGGGTCTCGGCAACCGGTGGCCTGCTCGCGGCTTCAAACTGTTGCGGCGTCAGAACATCGACGGTAACGCTGTCTTGCGAGGACGGGACCTGCCGGCGGGGCGTCACGGCCAGAAGCAGGGCAAGCCCGATCAGGACGTGGAAGCCGAGCGAGGCACTGAAACTCCAGCCGCCGGGACGGCTGGCGGGAGGGGTGGCGCCGCATGTTGCCGATGACCTCGCCCGCCTCCAGAACCATGCCAGCCCCTTGCCGGTGCGTTACATTCTGAGGCCGGGCACCGCCAGCGGATTATCCTCCAGCGCCTGCCGGTCCGGCCGGTCGATGCGCGGCTTGCCGGTAAAAGCGTCGAAGAGATCCCGCACGAACGCTTCCGGCAGATCCTTGGTGATCAGCACCATGCGGGTGCGCCGGTCGGAAGGGTCGGGCCAAGCGGCCATGCGCTGCGGCGTATGAAACACGGTCTGTACGCCATGCAGGATCAGCGGCCGGTCGGGATTGTCGGACATCGATACGATCGCCTTCATCCGCAGCAACTTTTCGCCATGAGCGGACCGCAGGAGATCGACGAACATTTCCAGCGCCATCGGATCGATTGGCCGGTCGTGGACGAGGCTGAACGAGCGGATATCGGCGCCATGCCGGTTTTCGTCGTGGTGATGATGATGATGGTCATGGCCGCAATTTTCGTGATCGCAATGCTCATGATGGGCAGCATGGTCGTGATCGTGATGATGATCATGGTCCGCCGCCGCCTCGTCCTGCAGCCAGCGGCCGACATCGGCGATCTTGGTTCCGGGATCGTAGAGCCCGCACTGGAAGAGTTCCGCCTTGCCAGCCTCGGGCAGATCGCCGTCGATCATCGGTGCGCGCGGATTGAGCTGCCTTAGCCGCGCTTTCAGCGAGATCACCGCATCCGGTGTCGTCAGTGACATCTTGCTGATCACCAGCCGGTCCGCCATCGCCACCTGCTTGACCGCCTCTTCGTGATTGTCGAGCGTGGAAAGACCGTTGGCCGCATCGACGACGGTAACCACGCCGTCGAGCCGATAGCTCTGGGCAATAACCGGATTGCCCATGACCGACTGCAGCACCGGCGCCGGATCGGCAAGGCCGGTGGTCTCGATGACGACGCGTTTCAACGGCTTGATCTTGCCGGTCTGCATCCGGTCCATCAGATCGGCCAGCGTATCGACCAGTTCACCACGCACCGTGCAGCAGAGGCAGCCATCCGACAATTCGATGATCCCGTCGCTCGATGCCTCGACCAGCAGATGATCGAGCGAGACATCGCCGAACTCGTTGATGATCACGGCGGTATCTGTAAGATCGGGATCCTTCAGCAGCCTGTTCAGAAGGGACGTCTTTCCCGCACCGAGGAAACCGGTGAGGATCGACACCGGTACGGCGTTCAGCAGAAGGCTCATGGTTTATCCGATCAGTATGCGCAAGCTTTAGAAAACGGGGCGAGGAACCGGGATCGGCACATTGGCGACATCGCCTTGCGCGGTCTCCGTCTGGTCCTTGCCCTTGGCATCCGTCACCTTCTCGGTGCCCGGGATAAGCCCGGCAGCGACAAGATTCAGCGGGCGGTTGATCTCGTGAATATAGGGCGACAGCAATTTCTGCCGGCCACCTTCATCACGGTTTTCCGAGCGCACCTTGGCTGCCTTCGGATTGCAGATTTCCTTGCTGACATCGGCGACCATGTCGCGGCTCTCGCCATAGGGCGCAATCTGGCCAAGCCCAGGCTTGCCGGCGCCGCTCGATGTCAGGCCGAGTTGCAGCAACCGCGCCGACTCGTCCGCCCGGCCACCAAGGCTGTCGGCGCCAAGGACGACGGAAACGACGGCACGCCCATTGCGTGTCGCAGATGAAACCTGATTGAAGCCCGAAGCGCAGATAAAGCCGGTCTTCATGCCATCGGCACCATCGAAGCGGCCGATCAGCATGTTGAAGTTGGGATAATTCTTCTTGCCCGTGGTGAAACCTTCATAGGCAAAATACGCTGCATATTGCGGAAACTCGCGCTTGATCGTGATCGCCAGAACGGCGAGGTCGCGCGCTGTTGTGTACTGCCCCGGCGCCGGTAGCCCGTTGGGGTTGACGAAATGCGAAGAGGTCATGCCGATCCGCAGAGCCTCGGAATTCATCATGTTGATGAACGCCGGCTCGGAGCCAGCCACGGTCTCGCCGATCGCAACAGCAATGTCGTTGGCCGATTTGATCAGCATCATCTTCAACGCACTGTCGAGCGTGACGGCCTGGCCGGGCTTGTAGAACATCTTGCTCGGCGGCTCGCCGGCGGCGTTCTTGCTCATCACCACCGGGGTTTCCAGTGTCAGCTGGCCGGATTTCAGCGCCTGGAAGGTCGTATAGGCCGTCATCAGCTTGGTCAGCGACGCCGGATACCATTTCTGGTAGATTTCCCGCTGCTCGTAGACCTTCAACGAACTGACATCGACAACCAGCTGAGGATTGGCCGCACTCGGCAGTGCGGCCGACAGCAGCGACGCGCAGGCGCCTGTCAGGACTGCGAATAGCTTCAGCGCGCCACTCTTGCGAATTCCAGTTGTCACCACGTCAGACCTCGAAATTTCGGGAATTGCCTCGTATCCTCCGGCTATTTAACCTATATGGCGAGGAGATGGCAAAGACCATTCTTTTGCGCCGATGCCAAATATCCCGTATCCCATGCCCGCAATGGACCCACAGGAAGCCAAAATGCCTATTCTGAACCGCGCAGCAGAGCTCCAGACCGAAGTCACGGAATGGCGCCGCCACCTCCATACGAAGCCGGAACTGCTGTTTGCCGTCGAAAATACGGCAGCTTTCGTCGAAAATAAATTGAGAGAATTCGGCGTTGACGAAATCGTCACGGGCCTCGGCCGCACCGGCGTCGTTGGCCTGATCAAGGGCAATCTCGGCGAAGGCCGCACCATCGGCATGCGCGCCGACATGGATGCCCTGCCGATGACGGAGACCAGCGGCAAGCCCTGGGCCTCGACAACCGCCGGCAAGATGCACGCCTGCGGCCACGACGGCCACACCGCCATGCTTCTGGGTGCTGCAAAATATCTCGCCGAAACACGCAATTTCAAAGGCGCGGTGGCGGTGATCTTCCAGCCGGCCGAAGAAGGTGGCGCTGGCGGCCACGAGATGGTCAAGGATGGCATGATGGAGCGCTTTGCCATCGAGGAAGTCTATGGCATGCACAATATGCCGGGCATGCCGGTTGGCCAGTTCGGCAGCCGCGTTGGCCCGATCATGGCCTCGACCGATGAATTCACCATCACCATCGATGGCCGCGGCGGCCACGCCGCCCAGCCGCACAAGACGATCGACCCGATCGTCATCGGCTCACAGATCGTCACCGCGCTGCAGACCATTGCCTCGCGCTCGGTCGATCCGCTATTTTCGGTCGTTGTCTCTGTGACGAAATTCAATGCCGGCTTTGCCCATAACATTATCCCGGAGCAGGCCCTGCTCGGCGGTACGGTCCGCACGCTGATGCCGGAAGTGCGCGATCTCGCCGAACATCGTATCAAGCAGATTTGCGAAGGCCTGGGCGCCGCCTATGGTGCCAAGATCAAGGTCGCCTACGCCCGCAACTATCCGGTCACGGTCAACCACCGCGACGAAACCGGCCATGCCCTTTCGGCGGCAACAAACATCGCCGGCGAAAATCAGGTATCGGGCGATCTCGATCCGATGATGGGCGGCGAGGATTTTTCCTACATGCTGCTGGCCCGTCCGGGCGCCTTCATCTTCATCGGCAATGGCGACACGGCCGGGCTGCACAACCCGGGCTACGACTTCAATGATGAGGCAATCCCGCACGGCATCTCCTATTGGGTGAAGCTCGCCGAAATGCGGCTGGCGGCTTAAGCCGTCAAAGCGCCGAAGGATTGGGAAACCGATGCATGAGATAGACAAAATCGACCGGCGGATTCTCAACATCCTGCAGGCGGACGGCCGGATCACCAATCTGGAACTGGCCGACCGCATCGGGCTTTCGCCGACTGCCACCAGCGAGCGGCTGCGCCGCTTGCTGAAGGAAGGCTATGTCTCGGGCTTTGGCGCACGTCTCGATCCGCACAAGCTTGGCTTCGGACTGCTCGTCTTCATCGAGGTGATGCTCGACAAGACGACGCCCGAAGTGTTCGACAAATTCGCCGTCGCGGTCAAACAGGCGCCGTCGGTGCTTGAATGCCATATGGTGGCCGGTGGTTTCGATTATCTCGTTAAAACCCGCTTCGAGGATATGAACGCCTATCGCAACTTCCTCGGCCAGGTGCTGTGGACCTTGCCGGGCGTCAAGGAAACGCGGACCTACGCGGTGATGGAAGAAATCAAGAACGACGGGCCGCTTCCGCTGGGCTGAGCGCCGTCTGTTCCGACAATCGGCAACCGGTCACAACGAGGCCACAAAGCGCAACAGCGCTGAGTTGCCGCCTTCACCAAATTCCATATTGTGCGCACTTGCGACGATCAAAGATGTGATTCTCGCTTCAACCTGGATGATGGCGGGCAAGGTTGCACCGTGCAATGGAAACTCGATAATGGCCGTAGCGCACCTTAAACACTGGAATATGTCGTTTGGCGAAGGCCAGCCGCTGGCCGTTATCGCAGGCCTGAATGTCCTGGAAAACCTGGAATTGTCACTGGATGTGGGGCGGCACCTAAAGGCGGTCACAGCCGATCTCGGCTTGCCTTTCGTGTTCAAAGCCAGCTTCGACAAGGCCAACCGTTCCTCAAACGCCAGCTATCGCGGACCTGGGTTGAAAGATGGCCTCGCCATGCTTGCGGAGATCAAGCGGACCTTGAATGTGCCGATTGCCACGGATATTCACGAGATCGATCAGGCAGAGGCAG
This sequence comes from Hyphomicrobiales bacterium, assembly GCA_900468065.1. GTDB lineage: Bacteria > Pseudomonadota > Alphaproteobacteria > Rhizobiales > Rhizobiaceae > Pararhizobium. Next base: position 49,249 of record UBTA01000057.1, read on the forward strand.
TCGCCGCCGTTGCTGATCTGGTTCAGATTCCCGCATTCCTGTGCCGTCAAACAGATCTGATTGTCGCAACCGCCATCGCCACAGACCGCGCCGGTGGCCTGCTGCACGTCAAGAAAGCCCAGTTCCTCGCTCCCTGGGACTGCAAGAACATCATCGCCAAAGCGCGGGCGGTCGCGCCCGATCTCCAGATCATTTTGTGCGAACGCGGCAGTTCCTTCGGCTACAACAATCTGATCGTCGATATGCTCGGCATTCCCGAAATGCAGCGTCTCGGGGTTCCGGTGAGCATTGATGCGACGCATTCCGTGCAATTGCCGGGCGCCGATCCCCGCACCAACGGCAGCTCGACGGGCGGACGCCGCGAAGGCGTACCCATCATCGCCAAGGCGGCCGTGGCGGCCGGTGCAGATGGCGTATTCCTTGAGTTTCACCCCGATCCTGACCGGGCGCTGTGTGACGGGCCAAGCTGCCTTCCCCTTGACATGGCGGCAGGCCTGCTTTCCACCCTGCGCGCGGTACATCAGGCGGTGCGGTCTTAAGCACAAGCGAAGACGCGGACGACCTCGCGCGAGTAGCGCTTTTCGCTACGGCTGCCAAATCCGATCTCGTCACGAAATCCGGCCGTCTAAGCCGGCGATATCGTTCGCCCGTATCACCACAATTTTGGTTCTTTTCAAACGGCACCGATTGCGCATAGGCTCAAAGTGCAGCTCGATCATCGAGCCAATTTTTGAGGGGTCCCATGAAAAAGATCATTATCGCCGCGGCGCTCGCGCTCGCAGCTGCTTCCGGCGCGAATGCGCAAACCGTCAATGCCGGTAAATATACCGTTCAAGGTACCAATCTCGACGGGTCGGCCTATTCCGGCACGGCGGAAATTACGCTCGCCAGCGAAACCACCTGCGTGATCGAGTGGGAAACCGCCGGCGTCAAATCGACCGGCGTCTGCATGCTCAACGGGGATGCGTTTGCAGCCGCCTACGTGCTCGAAGACGCCATGGGGCTGATCGTCTACCAGGTCAAGGGCGATGGCACGCTTGACGGCGCCTGGACGATTACCGGCAAGGATGGCTCCGGCACCGAAGTTTTGACCGAAGTAAAATAGCCCTTTGATTGGGCGAACGCGACAAAAGGCCGGCAAGCTGAACGTGCCGGCCTTTTCGTTTCCATGAATTACAGCGTCGCCATGTCGATGACGAAACGGTAGCGCACATCGCTCTTGATGACGCGCTCATAGGCTTCGTTGACTTGATCCATCCGGATCAGTTCGATTTCCGAGACGATATTGTGCTCACCGCAGAAATCGAGCATTTCCTGGGTTTCCTTGATCGAACCGATCATCGAGCCGGCAATGCTACGGCGCGAGGGAACGAGCGAGAAGGCATGCACCGGCACCGGCTTTTCCGGGATGCCGAGCAGCACCAGCGTGCCATCGACCTTCAGAAGGCCAAGATAGGCATTCCAGTCGATCTCAGCCGAGACGGTGCACAGGATCAGGTCGAACGTTCCTGCCAGCTTTGTGAAGGTTTCTGCATCGGCGGTCGCATAATAGTGATCGGCGCCGAGTTTCAGGCCATCTTCCTTCTTCGACAACGACTGGCTGAGAACCGTGACATCGGCACCCATCGCATGGGCAAGCTTGACGCCCATATGGCCAAGCCCGCCCATACCGACAACTGCGACCTTCTTGCCGGGACCAGCGCCCCAGTTTCGCAGCGGCGAATAGAGGGTGATGCCAGCGCAAAGCAGCGGCGCCGTTGCCTCGAAGGGCAGGTTCTCCGGAATGGAGAGCACGTAGCCTTCCTTGACGACGATAAAATCGGAATAGCCGCCCTGGGTCGGTGTCTTGCCATCGGCTTCCGTGCCGTTATAGGTGACCACCAGGCCAGGCATATATTGTTCGAGATCGACGTCGCGGCTGGCGCAGGTGGTGCAACTATCGACGAAACAGCCGACGCCGACCCGGTCGCCGACCTTGAACTTGGAAACCTTCGAGCCGACCGCCGTGACGATACCGGCGATCTCGTGGCCGGGAACCATTGGGAATACCGAGTTGCCCCATTCGTTGCGGGCCTGATGGATATCCGAATGGCAGATGCCGGAATACTTGATGCTGATGACGACGTCGTCCTCGCGGGGTTCGCGCCGTTCGAATGTGAAGGGCTGCAGCGGCTTCGACGCATCCGTCGCAGCATATCCTCTTGCCAGGGCCATGGGTCACTCCTTTATCTGATGAAGCGGGGATTGCGATGGAAGCACAGATCGCCTCTCCCCGAAAGCATACTGGCAGATCACGCCGGAAGAACGTTAGAGCAATCCTGCAAGATTATTGTACGATCCTGCAAAACATGCCGTAGACGTTTTGCAGATAATCGGAAAACGACTAACTTCCGGTTTGCGAGACGAAATCTAAATAGCTGGAAAGACTTTCGATTATGACAGCTTCACGAACCCCACGCAGTCAGGAACTGATTGATCTTATTGCCCGTTTCGCCAAGGAAGATGGCGATCATCAAACGGCTATTCCGGGCGTGAGCGTTCACCGGCGCTCCGCAACGGGCACGAAATCCTGCGGTTCCTACAAGCCGAGCCTGGCGCTGATTGCACAAGGCGCAAAACAGGTGGTGCTTGGCGACGACATCTACCGCTATGGCGGCGCCGATTATCTGCTGACCTCGATCGACCTGCCGGTCACCACGCAGATCGTCGAAGCGTCAGAAGAAAAACCCTATCTCAGCGTGACGTTCGGTATCGACACGACACGCATTGCCGAATTGCTGGACCGCGCGGGCGTCCAAACCGGGGCACCCGCACCAACGACGCGTGGCATGGCTGTGAGTTCGGTGACCCCGGACCTCGAAGACGCCGCCATCCGCCTGCTGCGGCTACTGGACCGGCCGGACGACATACCGGCACTTTTGCCGCTGATCGAACAGGAGATCATCTACAGGCTCCTGACCGGCCCGCAGAGCGCGCGCCTGCGCCAGATGGCAGTTACCGAAAGCCAGTCGCACCAGATCAGCCGCGCCTGCGTCTGGCTGAAGGAACATTACGCCCTGCCCCTGAAGATCGAGGATCTGGCCAGCCGTGTCAGCATGAGCGTCTCCTCGCTGCACCATCATTTCAAGGCCATCACCGCCATGAGCCCGATGCAGTATCAGAAACAACTGCGGCTGCAGGAGGCCCGCCGGCTGATGCTGGAGGATATGCTGGATGCAGGCTCTGCCGGCCATCAGGTCGGTTATGAGAGCCAGTCGCAGTTCAGCCGCGAATATGCCCGTCAGTTCGGCGAGCCGCCGTTGCGCGATGTCGGCCGCGTCCGCCGCAGCCTGATGGACCGGCTGACCGGCGGCATGGAAATGTTGAGCGAGGGGTAGGTAAAGATAGCACCGGCGCTTTCCGTACACGAAGTACATCACCAATATTAGGGATAACTACACTAGAGCCTTTGGTGATAAACTTCGCATCAGAAGGAGAATCACCCAATGATGCCGGTCACTGTACGGATGAGCTACTGGCGTGAAGGGCATCTTCTTCGCGAACCGACTTTGCTGACTGCAATCGGATTGCGGGAAACCTTGCTCTCGGCGCTCGACTATGATGAAGCCAGAGTGAACTTCGTTTGCCGGCAGGTTGAGGAAACCGGTCTCTACGAACTCGGCGACCTCAATGAATCCACCACGATCATCGAAAAGATCCTGCACTCCTGAACCTTTTGCCGATATCCGCTCCCTCGCAGGTGGGCTTAGTGTTCCGGGCGCAATGATCCGTGGCCGGTCCACCGCGGGCAGCAAGCGCCTTCCAGTGTTGGGGCAAAATGAATACGTTTCATGTCAGGAAAGCGCAGGCACGGTGATGTGATCCGGTACGAGCCCGTTGCGGGCACGTTCAATCATCAACGCATAGGCTCTTTCCAGATGCCGGGTGAAGCGCGCCGTATCGAACAATGGCGCGACGGTCCGCTGAGCCGCGATCCTGTCTTTCAGAGCACGTAGCTTGTCAGCATCCTTGGCCAGCGACACGCAAAGCTCGACATAGTGTTGCGAAGTGTCCGCCACCAGCTCGCCAACGCCGAGCGCGCGCAGCAGGCTCTCGGAAACGCGGGAGGCAAAATGCGTACCTTTGCAGGTGGGTACCGGCAGACCTGCCCACAGCTTGTCCGAAGTCGTCGTATGACCATTGTAGGGGAAGGTGTCCAGCCCGATATCCGCGGCCTGCAACCGCGCAATATGCGCCGGGTATGCGAGCGGTTCGGCAAAGATGATCCGGTCTGCATCAATGCCCTCCGCACTCATCCAGCGCGTAAAATTGTCCTTCGCAAAACTATCTGCGCACATCATCCACAGGACGCTACTCTCTGCCTGCCGCAGGATATCCGCCCACAGCCCGGCTGTTGACGGAGTGATCTTGCGGTGGGCGTTGAACGAAGCAAAGACGATCCGGTCCTGCGGAAGGCCAAGTGCGTTGCGCGGCGTGGCGGAAGGCAGCGGCCGGTAGACGTTGTCATTGGCCTGATAGCTCTCCGGCATCAGGCAGAATTTCTCATGATAGAAAGGCCGGCTGGTTTCGGGCGTCACCACGGCATCGCTGACGATATAGTCGCAATCGATGCCGGTGCCTGACCCGGGATAACCCAGATAGGCCACCTGGATGGGGGCAGCCCCGTGATTGACCAGGGCGCTGCGGGTACCCTTGGTATGCCCCTTGAGATCGACGAGAATATCGATGCCCCGGCTGCGGATCAGCGCGGCCGCCTCTTCATCGGACAGATGCCCTATCCGTATCAGGTTCGGATAGGTTGCCCGCAATCCGCCATCTACGTTGATCAGCTCGTCCGGGGTATAGCAGAACAGCGTGATGTCGTATTTCTCTGGGTCATGCTGAAGCAGTACGCTTTGCAACAGGCGCATCGTCGCGTGTTGATCGCTGAAATCGGCAGAAAGATACCCGATCCTGATTCTATCGGTGAAGGTATGTGGCATTGCCCGGCGTGCAGACCGTGACGCCTGCGTGAACGCTGGCGCACCATTGACCTTTGTCAGCCGCGCATTCAGGCTTTCGTCCGCGCACCAGCCAATATGGCGCTGGGGAAATTCAACGGCGAGATAACGTTCGTCACCGGCCTTCATGCGATCCAGGAAACGCTGGTCGTCCATCAAAGCTTCGTCGAGACACAAAAACTCGTGCAGGTATCGCCGGTAGGTCTCTTCGGCATTCGCGTCGAACCCGCCGGTTTTGGCGGCAAGCCGGGCGGTATGCAGGGAGGCAAGGGAATCGTCGGCCTGCTGCAGCATGTTGGCCGCCAGCGCCTTCAGCATTGCCGCCTTCGGACCACCGAGATCGGCCGCCTTTAGATAAAAGATGGCCGCATCAGCATATTTCTTGGTCTTGGCGTAACATTGCGCCACCAGCAATATTTCTTCGGCAGAGAGAACATGCCGGTGCTTCGGGCACAGGATACGCAACGCGCCCTCATAATCCTTGTCATTGTAGCATTGCAACGCTTTTGAGAGAGACATCGATAATCCCAGAGCCAACCAGCAGCCAGTGTTAACGATGGTGACTGGCGCAAAGCTGGATTGCAGCATGCGGGTCAACTTTGCGCGCAAGCTTCGCACACCCGAGGCGGCCTATAGCCGAGGCAAAGAAGCCTTTCGTGGATAGCCCGGATGATACAACTTTCTCTCTGCATGCCGAGCAATCGCGACCTGCGCAACTCCGCCAGCGCGATCGAGACAGCCTTGATCTATGCGCAGAAGCGGAACTGCCGGTTGATCGTTTCCGATAATTCGAGGGACCCGGAGAAACAGGCCCGTTACGAAAACAGCTCGCCCTATCTGACATATGTCGTTCCCGACAGCGACGGCGCCCTGCAGAATATAGCTTTTGCGCTTTCCAAGGTCGAAACACCCTTTGTGATGCCGATGGGCGATGACGACGAAATCTATGGCCTGGATGACAGGCCAGCATTCGATTTTGCAGCACTTCCAGAGGACGTTATCGGTGTTCGCCCGCAAACAGCCATCTGGACCAACAGCAAGGGTGTGGACCGCATCGACCGGTTTTCAATCACCGCCGATGACGCCGGCGGCCGGATACTGGAATACAACCAGAAGGCAGCCGGCAATAATGCGCTTTATTACAGCTTTTATCGCTCGGGGCTTTTCAAGAACCTGTTTTCGCTTTTTACGGAAGCTCACCCGACACACGGCGGCTATTGCGACTGGGCGCTGAGCTTTGCCCTGTGTGCTGCCGGAAAATTTCTCTACGATCCTTCGACGATCTATCGCTACGATTTGGGCCGTTGGGCCAGCACTAAGGGCATCGAAGCGGCAAATAGCAGCCTCTACCTGCAGGCTGGCCTGCCTGATACCGCCGAGCGCTTCTCTGCCTTGCTCCGCTTCATTGATACCCACGTCTTCCTGATCAGCATGCCCCTCTCCGATGGTCAGCGCCAGCACGCACAGATGACCAATGCCCGCATTGCCTTGCGCTCATTTTTGCGTGAGGTCGCGAATGCACCGGATCAATACGATCCCGAAGTGGTCTATCTCGCCGAATTGATCGGCGAAACGCCCGACCTCACGTCGGCATTCCAGATGTCACTGCTGATCACGGACCGGCTGCAGGAAGGCCTGGCGGCAAGATACGTACGATTTATCCAGGCAGCCGGCGGGTAGATTTGAGACGAGCCGGACGCGCGGCGGCTTTCCTTGCGTGATCTTGAAAGACCGGCGGTTGGGCGGGTCTCCCAGGCGGCCAACCGCATACAAAATCCCCTTCTGTAAACTCGCATAGCACATCGCTTCGCCATGTGGCTCAACATGCTGCAACCAAAATGCCTGACCACCGCGTCGGAACAACCCGAGCGGAACGGCAAAGGTTGTTGACTACCTTCATACGGCACTGCCGGCTTGAGATTCCTCTCAGCAGCCTACATCCGTTTTTGACACGGCAACATCCGATCAATGCGAAGTTTTGCAATGTTGAATTCGGATCAAAAAAACAAAATCCGCGCAGATTTGATGTTATTGGCAATAGTTATTTTAGATAAAGGCAATATATACAGCCTATAGTAAAAGCAATGGCAATTTTATCAGAGATATGGAAAGAAAGCTAAGATCCAGCTTGGGAAATTTCAAACTAGGTTTACTACTTGAAAAGAATTTGAGAGAAGACATGAATCAAACAATGAACTTGATGATGACACTTCTAAGACCTAGAAGGCGGAATAAGTATCTCAAACGCATATTAGAGCATATGAGCAAATCAAACCCAAGTACATTCCTGGATGTTTGTAAGTCTATAGGAATTAATCAGGTTAGATACCATTTCCTAGGCAAATATCCGATGCTTCTCGACACTCGAGGACAAAGCATCGCCGAAGAAGTACTGGAAAAAGGCTGCTTCCAGGCGTCGCTTTTTGCTACCCTTTCTGATCTATACGCAACCAGAGATGTGTGCTTCGTGAACATAGGTGCAAATATCGGCACCTCTTGCCTGAGCGCTCACGCAATGGGCTTTCGTGACTTTATTGCTTTCGAGCCCGTCCGGTCGAATTTTGAATTATTGGAACACAACCTCGCGCAGCTAAAGGAAACAAGCCGGATTGAGTTGCGCCGCGAAGCGGTCGGAGACGTTGCCGGAACCGGCATTATCAACCTCAATCCATCGAGTATCGGCCGCCATTCTTTTGTGCGTGATTTTCACAAGGGCCAAGAGGAAGTACCGCTGGTCAGATTGGATGACGTTCTTCCCGCAAGAAAGGGCTTCCTGTTCATGGACACCGAAGGGTACGAATTGAACGTCTTGAAAGGTGCCCCGGAATACCTGCGGAACCATGCCGATGGAATCTGCGCCGAGATTACGCCAGCACTGATGGGACAAAATCGCGTTTCAGAGATTGATGATATTTTACAAGAGAACTTCCCATTCCTCTACGATGCCGACGGAAAACGATACAAAAGCCTGAAAGAAGTCCGGGCTCTGCAGGAAGGCCACCAAGTTGATATCATTGGCCTGAAAACCGCGCGCTGAAAGACGCATGATTGATGGACGTCACCATCTGCCAGCGTGGCCTAAGTGCCAACTGGCGGTTTATACTGACCGCAGATACTGTCAAAGAACTCCACAGCCAAACGGAGACTTTGCCTACCTGATTGTTGTCTGACACAGAGTACCGGAATAACCGGGAACAGGCGGTATTAACTGGGAAATTGCGGGAACCTGTTGGAAAATAAGGGCTTGGCCCGGATCATCAGGAAAAGACGACGCGGGCAATTTGCCACGGTCTCTGGCCTAAAATCGCGCCGACGCGGCTGATGATAACGAAAAGGTGCTCCCCTCCAAGCGGCGCTTCAAATATCGCCGAATTGCCTTTGAGACGGCTTCAAATCATTGAAAAATAACGATGAGGCATTGAGGGGCAAAAACTGGCCCCCCGCTCTCGTTCGCCCTTGAGGGCGAGAAAATTCAATTTGAGGTTTTGCATCTGGCAAAACCTTCATGCGTACAGTGGTTAAAATCGCTGATGCCCCAGGAAAACAAGGGTTTTGTTGTGTTTAGCCTGATAAAGACGGCGATCTAAGGTTTTGCAGAGACCATCCAATAGCCGCCATGCAACTGTCGCGTTGGCGAAATTTGGGCTAACTTCTGCTAGTGCCGGAATCCAGCGAGATCTAGGTCAGCTTTTGGCTCAAGGTAGCTGCCCGAATTTCCGTGTTAGGAAGCCAATGTCGGACAATGATGAGATTTATTTCTGGGGCCGATCACCTCAGATCACTTACTACTCAAAGCGCCTCCGACAAATTGGCGACAAGGACATACCACCGAAAAGGTTCATGTATCGGGTGGTTGAGGGCAAAGGGGGGATTATCGCAGTGAAGGAAGGAAAAGAGGTCGTTCTCCGCAGCAGCCATGCCGGGCGCTACCAGTTCAAGGCGACATTGCACGAGGACAGCAGCAAGATCAGCACCCTTACCTTTCAGAAATGGAACAGTAAGGACATGCCATACGCTGTAGACACCTTCCCGCTGTACGGAAAGGAGATCGATGAGTTACTGACGTTTATAAAGGCATGCGAGACCATGATTTTCGTGGACGAGAATGGCGGTAAACTGCCCGACCACGCCCAGGTCCATTCCTCATTCGACCGACGCCAAATAGCAAAAGCTTTGGTGGAAGACCCGAAGCTCCTAAATGCAGTTCTTGAGGCGGACGTGGAGGCTCAGGAAATTTTTAACCTCGCTCGTCGAAAGAAAGAGTTGGCCTACTTCAAGCAGATGCTTGAGGACGATAAATTCCGTGAGAACGAGAAGATAGCAGCTAACGGACGACTAGAAGACGCATGGCAGGCATTCTTTGAGCGGAACACGTGGATATTTGGCTACGGCCTCTCCTACGTGCCAATGGGAAAGCTAAACGGCCAGACGCTGAAGTCCAAGGTTGCCGGGTACAACATCTCCGGCCGGGGCAAGGAGGTTGATGGGCTTATGAAGACCATCGCCGCCATCAACTCACTCTGCTTCGTAGAAATCAAAACCTCCAATACCGATCTGGTCAGAAACTATCGCCCCGGTGTATTTGCGCCGAGCGTGGAGCTTGCCGGTGCCGTGTCCCAAATACAGGTTACGGTTCAACGGGCGCTTGAAGACTTAACGGAGGTGTTTCGGCCCACTCATTCCGAGACGGGTGACTCGACGGGAGAGACTTTATATCAGTTTCAGCCTCGATCATTTCTGGTTATCGGCAATCTCGCGGAACTCGATGGCCCAAACGGCGCGAATAAAGACAAGTTTAGGTCATTTGAGTTGTTCCGTCGCTCCCTCCGATGGCCTGAGGTCATGACGTTTGATGAGCTGTATGCGCGAGCAAAGTTTATAGTAGATGATGCTGAGGCTGTGACAGAATAGCTAACCCAAGCTGCAATAACCGGTATTGGCGCTTAAACCAGCTGGTCCGAACGATGAACGCAGAACGGTCCTAATAGCGAACCCTTCCTGTCCATGGACTAAGTTTATTGTTGAGCGGGAGCCTCACTTGCTAGATTTGTCGGAATTACTGGCGCATCAATTGGCATAACTCTCGCGGCGACCACCGTCACCGTCGCCTCAACGTAACCTCCGACAAAATCGTCGCCCGGGTGAGTGTTCGCTTGAACAAGCGCACACGTCTCGAATTCGGTTGTGCGAGCCGCAATCAGCGCAGCAGTGTTAAGATCGCTAGCTGGCGTCCGTTTACCGTACGACACAGCAGCGGTTTCTGGAAACAACACTTCCCCCGGTCCAGCAGTGTTACACAATGTTTTCGCATCGTAGGGAAAATTATGCCATGCGCTTGCTGCACCACTGACAGATTTCAGAAAAAAATCCAGCCGGTGGGTCGCTACCGGTGGCAACATTATTTCATCTTTACGCAAACCGATATTTGCCACGATCTGGGTCGTCGCGTGTATGTCGCGGTGAACTAAGATGCTAATTTCTTCTTGAGGCGAAATCTTCTTAGGAATGAACGGCCAGTACGACTCTGGAATGGACCCATTGGTCACAAATATCCGAGGACGGCCTTCGACGAACATATCTACGGCCTCTCCACCGGGACCCGGATTGTAGACCAAGGAGATAAAAAACTCTCCGGACTTCTTTGCATGAGATGGAGCCTTCAATAAGAGCCCATGTGCCTTCAAACAGGCTTCGTACATTGCTGGAGCCTGATCTGACAGGTTCGACTGCACCAACGTTCTGCTGGCAAGTTTTGTTAGCTCTAAGTCTAGTAGTCGATATTGACGAGATAGTATCGATCGACGCGAATCTGATGAGTATGCGCCTTCAAAATAACCGGGAATTAGCGCAGAAGCATCTACCTTCTTCCGCTCATCTTCCGCTGTTATATTCTCCGCTTCAGATAGTACAGAGAGGCGAACTAGGTCGTCAGAGGTGTAGACTACGTTATCTTTGACCATAAAATCCGCGACTGGACAGTCGGCCAGCGCGGGGGAGCAAAATAGAAACGTCGCGGCAGCTAAACAACTCTTTCTCATCATATGGCCCTCCATTGCCACTCCCAACTTACTGCTACTGGGACATATTAGAAAGGCCTCAAGTGATATTCGTTATTTTTTCATCCCTCTGTAGCCAGCGACGCTTCGGACACCCTTTTTTTTACTCAGCCAAGTCTTTCCATAATGGGCAGTTATCTGATCGATGTCCGCTATCTGGCGCCACCACGAGATTTGAAACACCGGCAAAGTTTAGGGCGAGCGTGGCCATTCGGCCGGTGGCGATGTGCCACGTCCAAGCTCCGGCAATGAGAGCATCCGCGTGTCTGTGAAGCGCGTGTTCACCCCCCCCGCTCGGGCAACAACCTACGGCCGTCGTGGAGTTGGGCGTTTACCATTCCTCGCATTGATAGAGAGATTGATTGCGTTGCAAAGGTGCAACCAATAGCTAACTGACCATGTCAAGAAATTCGCTTTGAGGTTGCGTTTGATCTAATATACAAATGGCCGACCTGCGGCCGAGGGGATCGAGACGTCCCTACAAGGATCAAACCACATCTTCGACAGCAACACCTGGTGCGCGTTTCCGGGAATGGTCGATCCTTCGTCCTTTTTTCGTTGATCATCGTTCATTTCGACGATCATGAGGCCGAGTGTTTGCCAGACCCAGGCTTGGCGCTGGCAACCCGCTCCTTGAAGCGCTCGCGCAGCACAGGGATCAGCGCCGTCACCACGGCCTTATCCCTAATATCTGAGACCATTCCCAGCAACTGATTATAGAGTTCACCTGCCTCTGCAGTGACGGCGCGTGGAGGCGCCGTCTGCTTGCATTCGATGAATACGGCCTGGACCGTGTCGTGTAGTTTTTGCAGAAGGACGATATCGACCCCAATGCTCGGCTCTGCCGTTATCGATGATCCGTCGAACTTGGGGCCTGCCCCCGAAAGAACCCATCCAGGATTAATGCCAATCTTCTGGAATTGAAGAAGCGTCTCTCCGCTGGGAGTGCCCTCATCACGCTCCATCTTCTGCCAAGCTCTCAAAGAGATATCGAGCGCATCAGCAATCTCTTGCTGCGCCAGCTTTCGTTCGAGACGCACCGCTTTTGCGCGGCCGCCTATTGTGTCGAGGCCCGTCCTTTCAACCATCGCTTGCCAAAAGCATATTTATGCTTGCCTAGAAGCATAAATATGCTTATTCCTCTCTGTGTTCGCAGACTACATCACCCCAAAAAAGGAGGCCGGCCAGGGCCTCCCCATCTGGATCAAGGAATCCTTTATGCATCGCGATCTACCCGCCGACAAGATTAACCGCGCCGAGCGCCGCCGCCTTGAAGAGGTTGCCCGCGTCAAAGGGCGGTTGATCCTCGCCCAACTGACGCTCACCCAGATCGACGACGACTACAATCTGCCCCGTGGAACGGCTGGAAACGCCGTGCATGAGCCGCATCTTGCCGGCGAGCGGGCCATTGCCGCCGCGCTGAAGACGCGGCCGCACTTGCTGTGGCGCACGCGCTACCACGCTGACGGCGATCGCCTGCTGCCGCAGCCCGTCGAGAACTATCGCTATGCCAGGCGTCTCGCCTCCCAAGAGGCCGCCTGAAAGTGTGGCGCGGACGGCTTGCTGTTCTAGCCTTTGGCATCCGGGTCTTCACCGGCAGAGCAAGTCGTTGTCCGCTTTCGCGGGGCCTGCCCCGGCTGTCCAGTCCAGTCGTCTGCGCCACACCCAGACAATCCCCGAAATGGTCGAGCCCCACAATGACGAAACCGCAGGCTAAAATAGACATGCAAAATCCGTTCATTCCATCGCGCGAGCCGATCTGCCGCATCGCGGATACCGCGCTCATCTTCGCGGTCGCTGTCGCCGGTGCGGCAGCGGTCGCCGCTGCCGTCATCCGCCAGATTGCGCAGGTAAACTGATGCAGAACCCCTATTCCGAGGAAGAGCGCCTACAGGCGATGATTTCGGCCTGCTACCGGGCAAGCCGTTCGCATTTCAGCCATCTCCCCATCCGTCACATCATCACCCCGCCGCCGCACCTGCTCGATGCAGCGTTGGCGCGGCACGTTGCCATTCATTTGCTCAACGTCGAATGGGACATCCCGCGTCGTCGCATCGTGGCGTTGTTGGGCCTCGGCCGAGCAACAGTCGCTCACGCGGTCGATGTCATTTACGAGCGCCGCCAGGAGCCCGTTTTCGAGCGCACCTACGAGCGGATTTCGGCCCGAGCAAAGGATCTCTTCATGGAGGCGCTGCGCGACGCGGCAAGCCGTGAGGAGGCCGCATAATGGCTGAGTTCATTCGCGCCACCATTTCAGACATCCACTTTGGCAATCGCCTTCGCCCTATCGATCCCGGCTATGTTGAGGCTCTCGCCGCCTCGATGTCCGAACGCGGGCAAATCAGCCCGATCATGATCCGCCGCACCCCCGCGAAGAACAAGGGTGCCACGCCCTTTACGCTGGTAGCCGGCGGATACCGCACCACAGCGGCGAAGCTGCTCGGCTGGAGCGAACTCGACGCAATCATCGTGGTGGCTGACGCTCTCGAAGCCCAGTTGTTGGAGATCTCCGAGAACCTCTACCGTAACGAACTCAACCCGCTCGATCGCGCCATCTTTGTCATGAAGCACCGTGAACTCTGGGAAGAGAAACACGGCAAAATCAACTCAAACGGTGGACGCCCGACAAAACAGGACACCGAGTGCCCTGTTGTTTTTGCATCGGGTCGCGAGCTTTCAAAGCAGGTTCAAGAGCGCCTGGGCTTTGGCGAGACCACCTATAAAAAAGTGACCCGCATCGGCAAGAACCTGCACCCAACCCTTCGCCAGGCGGTGCGCGGTACCAACGCGGAAAACGATCAATCGACGCTCCTGAAGCTGGCAAAGCTGCCCGCAGACGATCAGCTAAAGGTCGCCGCAGCCCTGCGCGAAAACCCCGATTTGAAGCCGGTTCTAAAGTGGCTCAAAGGGCCGGTGGACACCACCAATCCGCAAGAGGACATCTTCCGCAAGGTGAGCGCCCTGCTCGCCAAGGCGGACAACGACACGCTGCGCCGCGTCCTCGATCATATCGGCAGCATGGGTGACTTCTCCTACCTTGAGGCTGCAGAATGAAACGCGACCCGGCACAGTTCGACTTTTTCGCCAAGGCTGTCTTCCCTTCCCGATCGGCTTCCGAACGGCTGGACCTTGACCGGTTCCGGGGGAACCTGAAACGGGCGATGGCCCGCGCCATCCGCGAGTGCGCCTACGATCGCCCGACGATCGCCGCCCGGATGGCGCAGTACCTGCGGCTCTCTTCGATCTCCAAGGGAGCGCTGGACGCCTATACGGCCGAGAGTAAGACCAGCCACGATATCAGCCTCGTCCGGTTCAAAGCCTTCGTCCGCGCAACAGGCGCGAACTGGCTTTGGGACGTAATCGTTTCCGACGATGGCTTGCTGCTTCTGGAAGGCGATGAAGCGCGCCTGGCTGAAATCGCCAGGGTGCAACAGCAGCAACGCGCACTGGCCGCCGAACTCAAGACGCTGACGGCAACGCCCGTCACCATCAAACGGCGGGGGCTGTAATGGCTGGAAAGATTTCCATCATCGGCCAGCTCGCCGAGATCGACCGCGAGATCCAGATCCGCGAGCGGGTTTATGCCGAGCAGATCCGCACGGGGAAGATGAAGACAGAGGCGGCGGCCATGCTGATGGACCGCATTCACGCCATTCGAGCGACGCTGGTTTTCTGCAAGGAAAACGAGGCCGATATCAGGGCATTCGTTGCCGCCCGCAAGGCAGGTGCAGCATGAAGGTGGAGTGGTTCACAGTTGCTGCATTGGTTGCGGCGAAACTGCCAGAAATGCCGCAAGACGCGTCCGGCTATACAAGACACATCGCCCGCCATAACTGGCGCGCCCATACAGACAAGGTGCGCAAGCAAGAAGGCCGCGAGGGCGGCGGTGGCTACGAGTACCATTACAGCCTCCTGCCGGGCACAGCTCGCCAGAAGCTGGCATTCCTCAACACCGAAATGCCACCGGAGCGGACTGACACCGCAAAGCTGCTGTGGCGCAAGTTCGAGGCCCTGACCGATACCCAGAAAGACATCTGCCGCAAGCGCCTCGATCTCATCGTTGAGGTCGAGGAGATGAAGGTTTCCGGCATCAAGGCGCTCCAGGCAGTGAAGCATTGCACACGGAAGGCCGATATCGGCGTCGCGACCTACTACGAGTGGCGCGAGCTGATCGAAGGGCATGCACGGCAAGACTGGCTTGCAGCACTTGCGCCGTCCACCTCGTCCATCGCAGCAGGCGTCGTCTCAGAATTGACCGAGTGCCATCCCGACGCCTGGGACGTGCTTGCATCCGACTTCCTGCGCCCAGAGGGGGCAGCGTTTTCGGCCTGTTACCGCCGCGCCGTTGATGTGGCCAAGAAGAAGGGCTGGGCACCGGTTCCATGCGAACGCACTTTGCGTCGCCGCATGGACATTCTCGTCCCGAAGGCGGTCCAGATCCTTGCCCGCAAAGGCAAGGAAGAGGCGAAGAAGCTATTTCCAGCTCAGCAACGTTCTGTTGCGCATCTCTTTGCCATGCAGATGGTCAATACAGACGGTCACAAGCTCGACCTACATGTGTCGTTTCCCGGTCGGGAAAAGTGGGGCCGCGTCTTCCTGATGGCAACGCAGGATCTCTATTCGCGCAAGATCCTGTCATGGGTGCTTTGCGAGGCTGAGACTTGGGAAGCCGTCCGCACCATCGTCGGCAACATGGTGGAGCAGCACGGCATCCCCGAGCGCCTCTACATGGACAACGGCCGTGCCTTCGCCTCGAAGAAGATTTCCGGTGGAGCGAAGAAGCGTAACCGCTTCAAGATCACCGAAGACGAGGTCGCGGGTCTCCTGAAGACGCTCGGAATCGAGGCTCGCTTCGTAAATCCCTACTCCGGCCAGTCGAAGCCGATCGAACGGGGATGGTCCGACCTTGCCGAAAACATCTCGAAGCATCCGGCGATGTCGGGCTGCTACACCGGCCGCAGCACACAGCACAAGCCGGAGAACTACGGCAAGCGCGCGGTACCGATCGCCGAACTGGAGACCCATGTCGGCCTTTGCATCGAAGAGCACAATGCCCGCGTCGATCGCAAGACAGAGACCGCAAAGGGCACGAGCTTCGAGCAGGTGTTTGCCGCCAGCATGGCAGATCCGGCCAACCTTGTACGTTTTGCCAGCCCGTCGCAGCGCTCATTGTGGATGCTAACTGCAGAGACCGTGACTGCACGCAAACCCGATGGCGCAATCCACCTTTTCGACAATCGCTATTGGAACGGCGCGCTCAATCAATGGATCGGCAAGAAACTGACGGTCCGTTTCGATCCCTCAGACCTCCACGGCTCCATCAAGATCTACGATCCGCAAGGACGTTTCTTGTGTGACGCCGATTGCATCGACAGGACCGGTTTCGACTGCGCTGCAGCAGCCCGCGAGATCGCCCGAGCACGCTCCACGAAGAAGAAGGACGATACGACCGCGCTGAAGAGCGCCAAGCGTCTCTCCGACCTTCAATTGAGCGAGTTGATGGGCCGTGGCGCGAAGGCCGCGAAAGCGCAGGCTGAAAAGCCATCTCGCCCGACCGTTACCCGCCTCATTACCAAGACGCCGGTCGCAACGAACGTCGCCTATCTGGCGGCCGACGAGATCGATGAGCAGCAGTTTGAAGACAATTTCAGCCGGGGCCTAGCGCGCCTGGCTGGTGGCGACGCCGCCATTCTCCAATTCCCGAAAGGGGATCGCCCGGCAGGTACTGCGTCCGGGCGCAAAAGCAGAGCCGAAAAGTAATGCGTACGGTTCCACCAAAAAAATAGGGCGGGTCCAGAAGGCCCGCCCGTCAATTAAAAGCAAGGAACCATGTAAATGAATAAACCGACTAGCGCAATAAGCTGGGTCTTCCCGACACCAACCCCAGAGTTCCTCAAGCGCCATTCTCACGAAGATGTCGATACGTGGCGCAAGCTCTTGACCCGCGTCATCGATGCAGCCTCGGCCAATGGCTGGAACAAGGCCGAAGTCGCGCGGCGTGCCGCGATCAAGGATGGTACGTTCTCGCAGTTCACGAACGGCAATTATCCGGGCGTCCTGGCCAACATCAACGACCAGGTCAGCAACTGGCTGGAAGCTTTGGAAGAGAGTGCAAGCATCGCCTCCAGCATCCCGGTATCGCCCAACTTCGTCAAAACCCACGTTGGTACCGATGTCTATAACGTGCTGCTGTTCACCCAGATGACGGCAGGTTTTACCGCCATCACGCTGCCATCCGGCACAGGCAAAACCACGACAGCCCGTCATTTCTGCAATACCCGCCCGCACGCCTGGCTGGCGACGATCAGCCCCAACACGAAAACCGTCCACGGTATGCTTGTGGAGCTCGCTGCGGAACTGGACGTCCAGGAGCACAATCCGTCGCGGCTTTCCCGCGCGATCGGCCGAAAGCTGCAGCGAATTGGCGACGGCACGCTCCTCGTCATCGACGAAGCGCAGAACCTTGTTCCCGACGCAATAAACCAGATCCGGCATTTCGTCGATATCAACAAATGCGGCGTAGCCCTGATCGGCAATGAAGATACGGCCGTTTCCTTCGTCAAGGACAAGGGGTCGGTCGCAAGTCGGGCGCAGGTTGCCACCCGCTTCGATCGACGGCTGAAGCGCGAACGCGACCCGGTTCATGATGCGTCCATCCTTATCCAGGCATGGAACATTCTCGAACAGGACTGCGTGACCTTCCTGCACAACATCGCCACAAAACCCGGCGCGTTGCGCAACATTGATCGCACCATCAAGGCGGCAATGATGGCCTGCCTTGGTTCCGGCGAAGATCTCTCGCTCAACTATTTGGTTGCCGCTTGGCGTAACCGCGACATGGGAGACATCTCATGACGGAACTTAGCAGCGGCCTGCAGGCCGTTATCAACGATTTCACCAAAGTGTCGGATAGCGCCGAGGGCATCAGCATCGAGCAGTCCGAGTTGCTCAAGCTGCTTCACATCCTCCGCACGCTTCAATCGATCGCAACGAACCTTGAAATTGAGGTGCGCTGCCTTCGCGACATGGAGGCTGGCCGCCAGGCTGGCAGCTTTGTCGAGGATGAAGCGACGGAACTTTTGTCCGACATGCTGCCGACAGTCGAAGGCAACGTCGTGAAGCCGGATTTCGGGAGGAAGTCATGAGCCGCGCGTGCTGGAAACCCTCCGCTCACATTGACGACCTGCGCCGCACGTTTGCAACGCTGATGAAACCCGGCAGGCGCGTTACTGAAGTGGCCTACAGCCATTTCATCGCCCAATTCCGCACTTGCGAGGAATTGACCCGCGAACTGGAAGAAGAGAGCGAAATCCTCGAAACCCGGCTCCGCTCTCACCCTTTTCCGCAGGTCGATCCAAAACCGGACAACGTCATACCGCTGCGACCGAAGCTCAGGCTGGTGTCGTCAGCGCCGGACGGCGGTGACGCGGCATGAAGCGCTCCGACACCATCAGCTTGACGGTTCAGATGCCGGTTGCCGATGCTTTAAGCACGTTGCAGCCGGAAATCGAGAACATCGTCAACAGCCGCATGGCCGATGCTCGATCTCGTGAATTCGGGCGTTTCAACGCCCTTCCACAAGGGATCGCGCAAGCGATGACGAACATGTCCACGGCCGTCATTCGGTTTGAAAATTCACAGCACAGCAAAGCTGAAGGGGCGGCGATCGGCAATCTGATCGCCGCCGCGAAGGGCTTCAACAAGGCATATCTCGCCTTCAAAAAGGGACTATGAAAATGGAAGCAGTCATTCTCGAAGAGAGAGCCACGCTCGGCATTACTGTCATCAACGGCAAGGAATATATGTCGAACGCCAAGGGCGCGTTCGTTCCGCTGGAGCTGGTTAAGGCATCCGACAAACTTCAGGACGAGACCGTCCGCAAGGTCATGGGTTACGCGATGGACATCTCGGCGCAGATCGGCCGGTTCCGCGCCAATTCCATGAACGACCTCGATTCGCTCGATGCGTTGCTCGAACAGGAATATGGCGCAAAGCCCGGTGGAGCGAAGGGAAACCGGACGTATTACACGATCGACGGCCTGATGCGGATCAAGGTCAGCATCGGCGATTTCGAGCGCCTCGGCCCGGAGCTGCAGGTCGGCAAGCGGCTGATCGACGAATGCATGATGGAGTGGTCATCGGAGGGCCGGCCGGAGATCCGGGCTATCATCACCAAAGCCTTTGATACCGACAAAGAAGGCAAGGTGAACATCAAGGAAATCCGCAAGCTGGCTTCCCTCGACATCAAAGACCCGCGCTGGCTGGAAGCCATGCGGGCGATCAGCGATGCGGTCGAGGTTCTGTATTCCAAGCAGTATGTCAGCTTCCATTTCCGCAAGTCCCTTCAGGACGATTGGACAGCCGTCACCGTCAACATTGCGAAAGCGTAGGATGGGTCATGAAAAAGATCTCAAATACCATTTTCCTGCTTCGTTCGCGCTATCTCAGCAATGACCTCTTCCAGAACCGCCGGCACGTTATCGATCTGGATCAGGAGAGGCACAATGAAATTGTCGAAGTCTTCCTGGTAGTAGTGCGTTTCGTTACCTGTAACCGGCCCCGAAACTTGGTGCAGATGAGAGGTCAGCGCTCCCCTAACCTGCGGCAAGCTGTCGGTGATGATATCCAGCTTGCGTGTAAGTTTTCCGTCGAAAAGCGCCGCTCCATCAACAAATTGCTTACGCGAGAAGATCTCTATCAGGTTCCCAACAGGCTTGACGTATCCAGAGGCGACAGCTGTAAGAAAATGATAACGCGGGTCTCCCGGCATTCCGGCGAACGGTTCGCGGTTCAAACTTACGCGCCCCAGGTCTTCCGCCGCCGCTTTCAGGTCATCCAGTTGAGGATTGATAGCCCGTTCAAGGCGCATCTTGTCGCTTCGGACAGCCAGATCAACCGTCTGCTGGTGTCGAACAGCCTGCATTCTGTCGAGCTGGCCCATTTTTCTGACCGTCGCAAAGGCAGCAGCTACCGCGAGAGCGCCGGTCAGCAGAGTTTGATAGTTGAAAATAAAGAGGCCAACGCTGTCCGTCTTCCCTCCAATTATCGCGGGTGGCAAAAGCATCATTGCGATCATCAGAGCCAAGAAAATAATTATTGCTTCCCTGGCGTGCCCAAAATGCGGTTCGGTGTTCTTCATTGTAGCTCCCTTCTTCGTCGATATCCGCACACGTTCCGCTCACCTGCAACGTCATCGGTGGGTGCGTGATGGATATCATGACATCCAAGCGCATCGCCAAGCTGGACAGCGTCACGAACTGCCCGTCATGCGGCGCGGCGCGCGACACGGCGCTCGGCGGCCGCAAGAACCGGAAGGTGCCGTTTTCATGCGGCGCCATTTTCTTTGTCGAGCCCGGCCAACCGATCGGCTGCCTGCTGCCATGCCCCGGCCCGTCAAACACAGCCGCGGATCTACTCGATCGCGAAATTATAGAAGCCGATCACCGCGCCCTTGCGCTGGCCTATGCTCTTGGAGGTATGGCATGAGAAATTTCAGCAACCGCCTTTTGCTGGGCAACGCCGTATCTAGCTGCCGTGGTCTCCATGAGACCCACAATCACAGGAATCTCCCCGGCCAATTCAGTGACGCGATCGTACACATCGCTGAGCGTGTCGCGGACACCATCATTCTCAAGCAAATACGGAATTGGCACTTTGTGTTCAAGGCTATCGCAAACCCCCGCGAGAACGTTCGTCACTGTGATTGCGCGCGCCCGAAGCCAGCTCAATTTGAAGGCAAGCATTCCGTCAAACAACCGGCTTCCCTCTTTCAACTGTTCACGGTCAAGCAACTCAATGAGATCGATCGCGATAGTATTGATCTTCTTGGACTGCAGCGCAGTTGCAAAAGCCAGCTGATCAAACGTGGGTTTCGCATCAATCTCCGTCCAGATTTGAGCAAGATGGCGGGCCATCCCTTCCAAGCCTTTAGCTTGCGGATATACGGCACGTTCGATCGCAAGGCGATCCTTGTGCAAGATCAAGTCCATCTGATCGGTGTGACGCTTCGCAGCAGCGACCTCGGTTCTATCCATTGTGTTGACAGTCCACCAGGCAGCACCGATCGCGAGAGCTGCACCGAACAATGTCTGAAAATCGTAGATGAGGTTTCGCCAGGCGTCCTCTCCAACGCGGTCCGAGATATCCGGTGGATCCCCAAAGAGGACAGGCAGTATCAAAGCAGCACCGGCAGCAACTGCCGCAGACTTGATAATCCGTGTGAGATTGGACAAAACGCACCCCCTCGCAAAAGTTCGCGCAAGTATTCGTCACGTGTTGGGGCGCGCAATAGCACCGGGAGGGCCGCGAGCCTAATTTTAGGCGGTTGTACGCAACATTTGTTGAGTGCGTATCAAAGGGCGGGCTCGCGCATCACATTGCTCAGCAGGATCGGAGGCATGCTATGACCTCCTCCATCGCTGCAATCCACGTCGCCAAGAAGCAGCTCGGCCTGGACGAAGACACCTATCGGGCAAAGCTGCAGGTCATCACCGGCAAGAACTCGGTCAAAGATATGACCGAGGAAGAGCGCCAGACAGTCATTGCCGCCTTCCGCCAAAACGGCTTCAAGCCGGTCGAACGTCGCCAGGACGGCCGTCAGAAGCTTACCGGGCAGTTTGCCCCGAAGCTCCAGGCGCTCTGGATTGGCGGCTATAATCTCGGCGTCGTCGAGAACCGCGACGACAGCGCCATGCTTGCCTTCGTAAAGCGCCAGACCGGCCTCGACCACACTCGGTTCCTGCACTACGCAGACGACGCCAGAAAAGCGATTGAAGGCCTGAAGGGATGACTGCACCGCGAAGCCGGCGTGAGCTTCGGCAACACAAACGGCTATGACTGGATGGCTGCGGACGGCGCGAAGATCGCCTGGGCGCAATGGAAGCTGCTCAATCCAGAGGCAAGGCTGATGGTGCGCAACGGCTTTGACGAAGCCGTACTGGCGATCGCTGGGCCAGACGCTGTGGGCATGATGGTCAACGTCACACCGACCGCCTGGCAGAAGGTAATGAACTCACTGGGCCTACAGGTTCGTACGTTGAAGAAGGCGGGCAAATAATGGTCGCCTACTCCTTCAAGCCGTTCTTCGCTCCGCAGATCGAAACCCGTTCCAAAACCCAGACAGTCCGCGCCGATCGGCGGCGGCATGCTCGCCCGGGCGAAGCACTGCAGCTGTTTGTCGGCATGCGGACACGCCACTGCCGCAAGCTGCTCGGCATCGACCCGACCTGTTTGTTTGTTTCCCCGATACACATACAAACAAACACGCTGGTCGGCGGCATCGCCTCGATCGAGATCGATGGCCGCGTCCTCCATCGTGACGAGATCGAAGTCTTTGCCCGAGGAGACGGCTTTGCGCCCGAGCACATCAACGGGCTCGATTGCGGCATGACCGGCAAGACCGCCCGCGAAAACATGGGTCATTTCTGGCTCGACAACCATGGGGCCGGATCATTCCAAGGCGTTCTGATCGGCTGGAATGGATGATGACCTCGCCGCTCCCCCTCTTCGATTGGAAACAGTTGACCGAAGCGGAGCGGCTTCAGCGTGACCGTGAACGCCTTTTGAGCCGCATTCAAAAGCTGCGCCCACATGCTCACCAGCGCCTGGCGCTGGAAGAACGTATCCGGTCGATCACGCTTCAGCAGATAGCCCTCGAAACTTCGCTCTATGCGGAGAAGCGGCCATGAGCGAGCACGGGGCTGACAACCGGATGTGGATGACGCCGATGCTCAACAGCATCGCCGAGATCGCAGGCGAACAGGCGGCACTGCTGCTCGGCCGGGAGAAGGCCGGACAACAGGTCTACATTCCGAGCACCGTTACAGCAGACCATTGGCTTACAGATCTTGTCGGCATCGATGCTGCCAGCGCAATCGCGGCGCACTACGGAAGCCAGAAGATCGTATTGCCGGCGGCGTTGAGCGGAGACAAACGCCGTCGTGCTGCAGCCATTGCCGAGATGACCGAGAAAGGCTATTCGTTGAACAAGATCGTCAGGCTAACCGGCCTGTCCCGTTCAACGGTCCAGTCGCATATGAAGCGGCATAGACCCGACAGCGCTCAAGGCAGCCTGTTTTAGTTTCATCGGGTGCCGATTTCGGTATCCCGACTTCCCCCCGCCACTGATCCAAGACTGTCCTTCGAAACGGCATTCAAGCCGTGTTTGACAGGGCGTTTCCAGTGAGCATTCGAACATCCACGAAATACATCGTTCTGCATTGCTCGGCGACCCGCGCAAAGCTTGCCGTCACCGCTGCCCAGATCCGCGAATGGCATAAAGCCCAGGGCTGGACGGACATCGGGTATCACTACGTCATTCGGCGCGACGGCAAGGTTGAGGCCGGCCGCGCCGAGAACGCTGTCGGCGCGCATGTTGGCGGCCATAACTCGAATACCCTTGCCATCTGCCTGGTTGGCGGATTGAATGACGCCACCGGCCGCCCGGAAGATAATTTCACGGACGCCCAGAAGGCGGCGGCCGTGAAACTCGTCCGCGAGCTGCTCACGCGCTATCCCGGCGCTTTGATCCTCGGCCACCGCGACCTTTCCCCCGACAAGGATAAAGACGGCGTCGTCGAGCCGGGCGAGTGGCTCAAAATGTGCCCATGCTTCGATGCCCGTTCCTTTGCGAAGGCTCACGGCCTTCCACCCGCGCCGGTGCGGTTATGAGCCGGCCGGTTTCGAAACCCAGCTATTCACTCACGCGGCAGGCGTTCTGGACCTCGTTTGTGATGGCATGGCTGGTGATCGCCGCCCTCGTTATCGGCGGTCTTCGGGGATCTGCAGAAGCTGTCGCCCTGGCGAACATCACCGTCCCAAGCATGATTGCGTTGATTGCAGCGATCATGGGTATCCACCGTGCCTTCGGTTCCATGGACTATCGATCAGCCGCCTACCAGGCGCGCGATCAGCCGAATGGTGAGCCGACATGACGGCGTGGATCACGAAGGCCTCCACGCCGTTCCTTGTGGCCGCAGCCTTATTTCTGGCCGGCACGCTCTGCGCCTATCTCGCAGTCTCCAAGGTCGCCGGCATGATCGGCGAAGCAGCACGGACCGCCACGGAAAGCCGTGACGCGCACTGGACGGCAGAAATCGAGAAGGCAAACGCCTTCGCTGCCAAGAAGCAAACCGACCAGGCGCTCCACGCCCTGAGAATCGAGACCGAAGCGAATGAACGTGTCCGCGCCCTTGAAGCGAAAAATGCCGAACTCGAAAAGCAGAACGCGGCTTTGCCTGGCGCTGATATTGGCGGCCTCGATCGGGACCGCGTCCGGTTGCTCGCACGATGATCCGAAGCCGGTGATCGAGATCCGGTATGTCACTCCGGTCATTCCGGAGTCCGCCCGCAAGCGCTGCAATGATCCCTCGGTTTTGCCCGACCGCGCGATGCCGGCCGGTGATGTCACCAGTTCGTGGAACGCCGACCGCTCGGCGCTTCGGACCTGCGAGCAACGCCGTTCCGCCGCAGTGGCCGCTGTCGATGGAGCTAACCCATGAACCTTTCGAACGCAGCCTTTGACCTTGCCGCATTGAGGACTGACCAAGAGCGTGACGCTGGAATCACCGACGCCAGAGCCGCGCTCAAACAAACCGGATCGACCGTCTGCATCGATTGCGGCGACCCGATCTCCAACGAACGTCGTCTTGCGGCTCCTTTTGCGTGCCGGTGCATTGATTGCCAGACGCTCCATGAAGCTGAGAAGAATTCCCGATGATCAATTCCAGCGCCACGTCCCTCGACCTCGCGCCGATACTGGCGTGGATTATCGCGTCAATGACGGTGCTCAACTTTGGCATCCTCATCAAAGGCCTTTTGTCAGCCGGCGAAAAGAAACTTGAGGAGCGCATCGGCACGCTCGAAACCACCGCCAAAAACCAAGACCGCCGAGTGCAGACCATCGAGAGCGACATGAAGCATTTGCCGGACAAAGAGACCACGCATCGAATCGAGATGACCATGCTGACGATCGTCGGGCGGCTCGACAAGCAGGACGCGACCCTTGAGGGCCGGTTCGGTTCCATGGACGAGAAGCTAAAACCCATTCAGGCAATCGGCGAGCGCTTGAACGATGTCTTGATTGACCAGATGAAGAAGGCCGGCTGATGATCCCGATTAGCGTCGATTACGACAAGGTCATGCGCGAAGACGCACGGCTCATTATCCTGCGGGCTCTGTCCGAGCAGGTCAACGAAAGCCTGTCCAGCAGCACCATTGAACTCGTGCTGCAGACGTTCGTCATCCGCCAGCCGCGCAGCTGGATCCACGGCGAAATGGACTACCTGCGAATGATGGGAGCCATCTCCATCGTTGACGCCGGTTCCGTCAAGATTGGCACACTGACCGATCTCGGCTGGCGTCATCTGCTACGCGAAACGATCATCGAAGGCGTGAAGCGCCCTTCCCGCGCCGTCCTTCCACCCGCCGGCAGCTCGCATGCGTAGCCGCCTCTCGGGAATAGAGCTTCTGCCGGAAGAATGCGGTCCAGTCGTCACCTGGGCCGCTGAAGCTCTGCAGGACCGGGACAAGACACAGACCGATATCTACCAGGAATTCTACGCCAAGCTTGAAGCACTGAAGAAAGAGCATCGCGGCGAACTTGAATTCATCATCCCGTCGTTTTCGGCTTTCAACCGCTATTCGATCAAGCTTGCGGCCATGTCGCAGCGTATGAACCAGATGCGCGAAATCGCATCGACGATCGCGAGCAAGTTCGATGCCCAGGCGTCCGACGATCTCACACTGATCGCCGCCGAGGCGATCAAGACGCTAGTGATGGAACTGCTCACCTCGGCCGGTGAAGCCGGCATCGATCCCAAGGGCGCCATGTCCCTGGCGAACGCGCTGCGCGCTGCGACACAGGCCCAGGGCGTATCCACGGCCCGTCGCCAGAAGGTCGAAAAAGAGTTTGGCGAGAAGGTAACAGAAGCCGTCCAGACCGTCGCCAAGGCGAAGGGCATGTCAGCCGAGACGTCTGAGGCCATTCTTGGCCAGATCCTCGGAGTGCAGAAGTGAGCGCGCAGTTCTCGAAGGAAGAGTGGGCGGAAATCCGGCGGCGATCGACGGAAGTCCTACCGGATATTATTGACCAGGTCGGATTGCCGAAAGCACTGCTGCTCTACCAGGGCAGCACGATCGCCAAGCTTGAAAGCTCGACCTGCCACGTTCTCTTCATCGAGAAGAGCCGCCGTATCGGTCTCACCTGGGGGTTTGCGTCTTACGCGGTGCTGCGCGCCGGCCGGGCCAAGGATGCCGGCGGCATGGACGTGATGTATATCTCCTATAGCCAGGAGATGACCCGCGAGTTTATCGACGCCTGCGCAATGTGGGCCCGCGCCTTTTCGACCGCTGCCCTGCAGATGGATGAATTCCTGTTCGACGACAGCGACGACGAAGGCATCCGCTCGATCCAGGCATTCCGCATTCGTTTCGCTTCCGGCTTCGAAATCATCGGCCTGTCGTCGGCTCCTCGATCGCTGCGCGGTAAACAGGGTGTCGTCATGATCGACGAAGCGGCCTTCGTCGATAACCTGAAGGAACTGCTGAAGGCGGCGTTGGCATTCCTGATGTGGGGCGGCCAGGTCGTGGTCTGCTCGACGCATAACGGCACGGAAAACGAGTTCAACATCCAGATCCAGGACATCCTGTCCGGCCGTTCATCCTACGACCATATGCACATCGATTTTGACGAGGCGCTGCAGCAAGGTCTTTACCAGCGCATCTGCCTTGTCACCAACAAGCCCTGGACACCGGAGGCCGAGGCCGAGTGGCGCGAGAGCATCATTAAGTTTTACGGCGACGGTGCTGACGAAGAACTGTTCTGCATCCCGACCATGGGCACCGGAGCATGGTTGACCGCCCCGCTGATCGAAGCTCGCATGACATCGGACGCGCCGGTGCTTCCGCTGGACCTGCCGGTGGACTTCCTGCATCTGCCCGAACTGAAGCGCCAGAGCTTGCTGGCCGGGTTTATGGTTGAGCTGGAAGCGGCGCTTGAAGAACTCGATCCGCTGCAGATGCATGCCTTCGGTTTCGACTTTGCCCGCGTGGCCGACTTGTCGGTGGGAACGCTGCTATCGATCAACAAGGTTTTGAAGCGCACCAGCGCCTTGACGTTCGAACTGCGCCGCGTGCCCGGCGACGAACAGAAGATGATTACCAGGACAGTCCTCCAGGCGGCTCCCCGACTAGTCGGCGCTGCCTTCGACGCCACCGGCATGGGCTGGACCGTCGCAGAAGACATGGGTCGCATCTTCGGCCTGCGCGACAAGGATCATCCGGGCGGCCTGGTTCATCCGATCAAGTTTTCGCAGGAATGGTATCGGGTGAACATGCCGCCTCTTAAAGCGGCCTTTGAAGACGACGCGATCGCCATTTCAAAGAATGATGACCATCTGTCCGATCTACGCCTGGTGAAGGTCATCCGGGGCATTCCGAGTATTCCTGATTCGCGAACCGGCGAGACGAACAAAAAGCGGCACGGCGACTATGCGATCGCGCTGGCGCTGGCGCACTTTGCCAGCCGCATGCAGTGGAGCGAGTACTCCTACACGCCTGCCAATCCGGCCACGAACCGCTTTTCTGAAACATCGAGCAATGACGGCGAGCGGGCTTTCCGCATGTCCAGCCTGCGCGGCCGTCGAGGTATAGTATAATGGCGACTTCCTCCATCCTCGACGCCACTGGGCGGCCGATCGTCAAAGCCGATCTGAAGAAAGAGCAAGGCGGCGTCACGACGCGCGGCGTTCGCCAACCCTACGGCCGTCACCAGGCGCCCGGACTGACACCCGGCAAGCTGGCGCGCATCCTCCGCCAATCGATCGACGGCGATGCGGAAGCCTATCTTGAGCTGGCTGAGGACATCGAAGAACGCGATCTCCATTATGCCGGCGTCCTATCGATCAGGAAGCGCCAAGTCGCCGGTCTTCAGATCGAGGTCGAAGCAGCCGGCGTCGATGCCGAGAGCGTTCGCGATGCTGACCTCGTGCGCGAAGTCATCAACCGCGACAATTTCGAAGAAGAGCTGATCGATATCCTTGACGCGATCGGCAAGAGCTATTCGGCCACCGAGATCATCTGGGATACATCCGAAGGCCAGTGGATGCCCGAAGCGCTCAAGTGGCGTGACCCTCGCTGGTTTATCTTCGACGTGAACGATGGCGACACGCTGCACCTGCGCGGTGAAACCGGCATGCCCGAGGCACTGTTGCCGTTCAAGTGGATCGTCCACCGGGCCAAGGTTAAATCCGGCCTGACAATTCGCGGCGGCCTCGCTCGCTCGATCGCCTGGACATTCCTGTTCAAGAGTTTCACCGGCAAGGACTGGGCAATCTTTGCCGAGGCCTATGGGCAGCCATTGCGCGTCGGCAAGTTCGGCCCGGATGCCAGCGGGACCGATAAGGATGTGCTGCTCAATGCCGTTGCCAGTATCGGCACGGATTTCGCGGCGATCATCCCGGCATCGATGTCGATCGAGTTTGTCCAGGCATCAATCAGCGGTTCGCACGAGCTGTATGAGAAAAGGCAGGACTGGCTCGATCGGCAAGTATCGAAGATCGTACTTGGCCAGACCGCGACGACGGATGCCCAGGCCGGCGGCTATGCTGTCGGGAAAGTGCATGATGGCGTTCGCGCCGACATCGAGCGATCGGATGCGAAGCAGCTTGCCGCCACGCTCAACCGCGACCTGGTGCGCCCACTGATCGATATGAACCACGGCCGGCGGAAGTCGTACCCGAAAATCAAAATCGGCCGTCCGGATGAGGTCGATATTGAAAAGCTGGTAAAGAACGTCTCGACGCTGGTTCCTCTCGGCCTCAAGGTCGGTATGGCCACAATGCGCGACAAGATCGGCGTGCCAGACCCCGACAAGGATGAAGAACTGCTGATCCCGGCCGCCAACGCCCCACCGACCGCCTTGCCAGCGCCGAGTGAGCGGGCACCCAAGCCTGAAGTGCCAAACCTGAAGTTGGTGACCCAGTCCGCACTGCCAATCGGCATCGAGCCGAACCGCGATGCGATCGACGATGCGACCGACGCCATCATCGCTGGTGAGTGGGAACAGATGGTATCACCGATCGTCATCGACCTACCTGCCAAGCTCGCCGCCGCGACCAGTCCCGAGGAGGTCAAAGCAATCCTGATTGAAGCCGGCCGCACCATGGACGTGGATACCTTTGCCGAGCGCTTGGCACAGCTGAGCTTTTCGGCGAGGATCTCCGGTGAAGCCAATGAGGAAATCGCTTGATGACGGCAGAGTTCAAAGCGCTGAAGCCAGAACTGGCGATCGCAGCGCTCCAGCGGCGCGGCCTCAATCTTGAACCGTCGTTCGCCTGGCAGGGCATCTATGGCGAAATGCATGCCAACATGTTCACCGTCGCTAAGTCCATTGGCTACGACATCCTCGACGATATCTTCAAAGCCCTGTTGAAGGCACTTTCCGAGGGAAAGACCTACGAACAGTTTGCCAGGCAATTGACACCCGTTCTCCAGCAGAAGGGTTGGTGGGGCAAACAGCTGGTCACAGATCCGGCCACCGGCGAGCTGCAGCCGGCACAACTCGGCTCCGCCAAGCGCCTGCAGATTATCTTCGACGCCAACATGCGCACCAGCTACGCAACGGGCCACTGGTCGAACTTCGAGCGCAACAAGAGCAGCCGGCCGTACCTACGCTATATCGCGCTCCTCGACGATCGCACGCGGCCGGAACACGCGGCCCGCCACAATCTCTGCCTGCCGGTCGATCATCCCTATTGGAACCTGTGGGCTCCACCTTGCGGATGGAACTGCCGCTGCACGCTCCAGTCACTGTCCCAGCGCGAAGTCCATGCTATGCGCAGCGAGCTGAGATTCGAGCCGCCGATCGACGACATGCGCGACTGGGTCAACAAGCGGACAGGCGAAGTCCGAAGCATTCCTATCGGCATCGATCCGGGTTGGGACATCAATCCGGGCCGGGTCGGATTTCAGTCAATCGAAGCTCAGTTGCAGGCCAAAAGCCAGAGCCGTGATATAAGCCCCTAGAAGCTCACTAGGGAGCGCAGGACGCCCGGTTGCCGCAGCCGGGCAACAAAACGCGCCCAAGGGCTTCAAATTGCCTTCAAATTCGATGCAGGGCGTCATTGCCGGACCACCGAGACCGCGCTATTCATTAAATCTCCCCCGATACTGAAATGAGCGCCTCGGGTTCCGAATTCGGCATCCCGACTGCGCACTACGTTCTCCCTTAATTGGGGGCATGAAAAAAACCGTCACCCTCCTCACTGGCGCTGCCCTAGCCGTTTACGCTGTCACGCTTTCAGCGATTGACGCAACGCCTGCCGATGGCAAGCAGGGCAACTGGATCATGCTCGTGCCGGCTGGAACGTTTTCCGGTCGCACACAGGGTCCGTTCGATGCCGGCGATGCTATCTCCATGCAGGCAATCATCGATCGCACCCTGGAACGTGCAGGCTCGACAGAGATCGTTGTCGATTATGACCATCAGGCCGTATTCGCTGCCATCCCTGGCGTCGGTGGCCGCGCACCTGCTGCTGGCTGGATCAAAGAGTTCGACGTTCGCCAGGACGGCATCTGGGGGCGCGTCGAGTGGACGCGCGCAGCAGCCCGCGCCATCCGGCACAACGAGTACCGATACATTTCCCCGACGTTCCTCCCGCACAAGGATACAGGCAAGGTCCTGTTTCTCCACTCTGCGGCGCTGACGAACACGCCAGACCTCGACATTCCTGCGGTTGCGGCGAGCGCACTCCTTCCAACAGAAACGGAAACCAACGACATGAAATCCATTGCGAAGGCCTTGGGTCTGCCCGAGGACGCGAGCGAGGAACAGATCCTCGCCGCCCTGAATGCTTTGGCAACGTCGAACGCTGCGCTTGTCGCGGCGTCGGGCGCTGCCAAGCTCGAAGACGCTGTCGGCGTTATCACCACGTTGCGCAGCGCCGCCGGCACGTTCGACCCGACGAAGTTCGTTCCGATCGAGCAGGTCGCCGCGCTTCAGGCCGACGTCAAGGCGCTGCAGGAGACTTCGGCAACTGACAAGGCCGAGACGGACGTTTCCAATGCGATCGCAGCCGGCAAGCTTATGCCGGCCCTGAAGGATTGGGGCATCTCGCTTCACAAGAAGGATTTTGCCGCCTTCAGCTCGTTCATCGAGAAGCAGCCTGTGCTGACCATGTCGCAGCGCGCCGCCACTGTCGTTCCGCCGGCCAACGGCGAGGCGATCCTTGACGAGGCCGACCTTGCGGTCATGAGCCAGATGGGCATTTCCCGCGAGGACATGGTCAAGGCGAAGAAGAATATGGAGGCAGTCCATTGAGCGCTCTTTCCGCTGATCGCAACACGCCCCGCCGCTCCGGCGACAAGCGCATCATCCCAGTTGCAGCTTCGGCCGTGCTTTACGCCGGCGCTATGGCTGCCATCAACGCAGCCGGCAATGCCGTGCCGGTTTCGGTCTCCACCACGCTCAAGGGCGCGGGCCGTGTCGAGCGCCGCGCCGATAACACCGGTGGCGCTGCCGGTGCGATCTCGGCCGAGATCTCGGCCGGCATCTTCCGTTACGCCAACTCGGCGGCCGGCGATCTCATCACCCAGGCCGATATCGGGTCCGACTGCTACGGCGTCGATGATCAGACGGTCGCGAAAACATCGGCGACCAACACTCGGTCGGTCGTCGGAAAAGTGTTCGACGTGGACGCCCTCGGCGTCTGGGTCAAGTTCTCTTAAGGGGCCGACATGGACATCAACACCACAACTCTGCGATCTGCGAACGTTGGCTTTTCCGTAGCCTTCGCGAAGGGCCTGGGCAGCACGACCAGCCTTTACCAGCAGATCGCCACCGTCGTGCCTTCCTCCACGCGAAGCCAGGAATATGGCTGGCTTGGCAAGGCACCACGTTTCCGCGAATGGATCGGCGACCGCGTCATCAACGCGATGGCCAAGCATGGTTACACACTGACGAACCGTTCCTTCGAAAACACGATCGGTGTCGATCGCGACGACTTCGAAGATGATAACCTCGGCATCTACGCTCCGCTGTTCGAAGAGCTTGGCAACGCTGCGGCGACCTTCCCCGATGAACTCGTGTGGGCGCTCCTGAAACTTGGCTTTGCCACCAAGTGCTATGACGGCCAGTTTTTCTTCGACACCGACCACCCGGTAATTGCCGAAGACGGCCAGACCATTCTTTCAGTCGCCAACACGGATGGCGGCGCTGGCCCTGGCTGGTATCTCATGGACGTTTCCCGTCCGCTGAAGCCCCTGATCTTCCAAAGCCGGAAGCCGTTCACGAACCTTGTCCGCATGGACAAGGAAGACGACGCGAACGTCTTTGACCGTAAGGAATTTCAGTACGGCATCGACGGCCGCTGCCAGGTCGGTTTCGGGTTCTGGCAACAGGCCTGGGGTTCCAAGCAGACACTCGACGCCGCCCACTATGAAGCTGCTCGCGTCGCTCTTGGCGAGATGAAGGGTGACCACGGCCGGCCGCTCGGTCTCGTGCCGCGCCTCCTGGTCGTTCCGCCGAGCCTTGAAGGTGCCGCCCGCGCCCTCGTGGGCAACCAGCTCACCACCGGCGGTGAAACCAACAAGTGGTTTGGGACAGCCGAAGTCCTCGTTGTTCCCTGGCTCGCTTGACGGTGCAGCCAGTGACGATCGCCGACCAGGCTCATGCACCTGGTCGGCGGTTTTTGAACAAGGGCCGGTGACGCGGCCATTTTTCAACAACCGAAGGACTGTCACATGTCACGGAAAAACCGCCTGCCTACACTTGCCGCCACGCTTGCCGCGCTGCCTGCAACAACGACGACCGATGGCGTTGTCGCGGAAACTGGCATCGTCCAGGCAGCAAAGGTCGAGACGCACCAGGATGACAATCTGGCAGGCGATATCGCCGCTGCCATCGCCACTGGCGATGCTTCCGGATTGATCGCTGATGGCGCTGTCAGCATCGAGGTCCGGAAGATCGACGGCGAAGTCGTGGTCGAACCGGTCATCGTTCCCCGGCCCGATGGCGATGAAGCAGGCGATACCGCAGTCGCCGTGGTAACCGGCGAGGAAAGTGACCTCGATCGCGCGGACCAGCAATCTGTGCTTAGCCTGGGCGACAGCGTTTTCCCAAATACCCCCGAGAGCGAGCCTGTGATCGGAGAGGCTGGCAATTCGGCCAGCCTCTCTATCCGCGACGCGGTCATCGCTGACCTCGTGGTTCACACTGGATGGGACTTTTCGTCGGAAGAAGACTTCAAGAAAAACTATCCGCTGACCTTCGCGATGATGTCGGATCACCACGAGATTACCCAGCCGGTTCTGCGCGTAACTCCTAAGACTGGGGGCTTTCGGCGCGGCGGGTTTTCACATCCAGCCGGCACGACAGAGTATCCGGCGCTTTCGCTTGGACCGGCCCAAATCGAAGCCATCCTGGGCGAGCCAGAGCTCGTTGTCGAAATCGTCTGATCGGAGCACCCATGGCCTACGTCACGAAACAGGGATTGATCGACCGCTTCGGTGAACTGGAGCTCGTCCAGCTTACCGACCGGACGAACACTCCTGTTTCGACGATCGACGACATTCCGGTCACCCGTGCGATCGACGATGCCACCGCGCTCGCCGATGGCTACCTCGCCAAGGTCATGGCTTTGCCTTTGTCCGTAGTGCCGCCGGTTCTGGAAAAGACCGTGGCCGATATCGCTCGCTATTACCTTCATGGAAACAGCGCCGACAAAGACAGCCCGGTCACTCGCGCTTTCAACACCGCGACCACGCTTCTGCGCGACGTCTCGCGTGGCCTGGTCCAACTGACAGACGGTTCCGAAGCGCCCAAGCCCGCCGGCAGCGGACAAGTCCAGGTGAGCGCGCCGGCCCGTGTATTCAGCCGCGACAGCTTGAGGAACTTTTGATGCCCGGTGCGTCTCTCGTCCTCGACGACAATCTTTCGCCCACCATCGCCAGCCTTGTCCTGGCGGCGCGGCATCCCGGCAACCTCATGGCGGCTTTCGCCGGTTCCATGCTCACCTCCACGCAGCGCCGCTTTGAAACCGAGACCGGCCCAGACGGTGCCAAGTGGAAGCCGCTTGCGACCCGCACCACCCTGAAAAAGATACGCAGCCGGCAGCGCGGTACCGCCAACATACTGCGCGTCACGACACGGCTCTACTCCAGCTTGACGACACAGTCCGACGATCGCTCGGCGTCAGTCGGCACCAACATCGTCTATGCCGCGCCTCACCAGTTCGGCGGCGAGATCCAGCAGTACGCTCGCAGCCAGCGCGCATCCTTCGTCCGGATCCGCAAGCGCTGGCAGTTCGCCAAGCGCGGCCGCAAGGGCTCGATCGAGAAGAACATCACGATCGGCGAGCACACCATCACAATTCCGGCCAGGCCGTATCTTGGCTTTTCGCAAGCCGATATCGCCGCCCTGGCGGAGATCGGGACGGATTGGCTCATCCAGGAGGCTTATCCGTGATCGCGTCCATTCTCACCCGCCTCATGGAAGCCGGTACGCCCTTTCGCATCTTTGGTGGCGCTGGCGAGTTGGCTGACGTCAAAGACCGGCCGGTGCAGACACCGGCCGTCTACGTCTACGTCTCCGGTGAAAACTCCGGACAGAATGAACGCATCGGCGGCCTGCTTCAGCGGACAGAAGCGCTGATCTCTGTCCTCTACGTCACGACCAACCTTTCACAACAGAACAACGCGGCCGCGACGGGCGACATCGAGGCGCTGAAGAAATACGGCCGCCGCAAGCTGCTCGGCTTCAAGCCGGACGGCGCTGCCGATCCACTCACCCATGTCGAAGGCGAAATCCAGCAGGCCCTGTCGGGCACCGTATGGTTCGAGGACGTCTTCGCCACGGCCTACTACCAGACAAAGGAGAACTGAGATGAACGGCGAAGGTGGATCGTACATCGAGCACGAGGACGGCTCCCTGAAGCTCGTCAGCCAAACGAAACCGGCAAAGACCAAAACCGAACTGGCCGAGCTGGCCGCGTCGGCAGAACCGGCCGAGCCAGCGCCGATCGCTGGCAAGCCAGTCAGCCAGACGAAGCCGAAAAAGGAAACGGCAGAATGACCAAGCGTTACATCGAGAACATGGCCATCCTCGGCAAGATGGAAACGGTCTACGGCGAAAGCTCGGCCCCGACCGGTTTGGCCAACGCCATGCAGTTGAACAACGTCGCCTACGAGCCTCTGCTCGGCGAGGATCTCGATCGCGAGCTGGTTCTCCCGTACATGGGCCACCAGGGCATCATCCTGGACGGTAACTATGTGCAGATGACCGCCGAGCTGGAAATTGCTGGCTCCGGTACGCCTGGCACTCCGCCGGCCGGATCACCGCTCCTGCGTTCATGCGGTTTGCAGGAGATCATCCTCGCGGCCACCCACGTCAAATACAAACCGATCTCGCGTCTGTTCGAATCGGCAACATTCTTTTTCAACGATGATGGCGTGAACCACGTGATGCTTGGCACGCGCGGCACCCTCACAATGTCCCTGACCCCGCGCAACATTCCGCGCTTCTCGCTGACCCTGACCGCTCTTTTCGGCGAAGTCAGCGACATAGCGCTGCCGACCGTCGATCTGACCGACTTCATCACGCCGGTACCGGTGAACGATGCCAACACGACCGTTACCCTGCATGGCCGCACCGACGCCTGCGAAGGTTTAACGATCGACCTGGGCAACTCGATCGAGCCGCGCATGCTGATCAACTCGGAGAGCATCGAGCAGACTGGCCGGCGCACCACGGGCAACGCCATCTTTGAAGCCGTCAAGATCTCGGAGAAGGACTGGATCCAGACCATGCGGTCCCACGCGGTTGGCGCGCTTCATGCCCAGCACGGCACGGTGGCCGGCAACATCGTCGAGATCGATGCGCCGGCGGCGCAGATCGGCCGCATCAAATATGGCGCGACCAACAAGATCCGCAACAACACCTTGCCGCTGATGCTCAAGCCAGTCGCTGGCAACGACGAACTCGTCATCACCTTCCGCTAATCGCCTCACGGCCTCTTCGAACGGTATTCAAATGGCATTCACAGTCAAAAACACTCTTCAGTTTCCATGGCCGGTCAAGGTCTGGGAACCGCATCCGGAGAAGCCCGGTAAACTCATCGAGCGCGAATTCATCGGTCACTTCAAGCTGATCGACCCTGAAGTCTCTCGCGCTCATGACGATACTCGTCGAGCCATCGTTGACGAGATCACGCCGGAGACAACGGCCGAGGAGATGAAGGATATCCAACGCCGCGTGGAGGAACATGACCACGCGACCTCATTGGAACTGTTCTGCGGCTGGGACGGTATCGAGGACGAGGAGAAGCAGCCAATCACCTTCTCGCCCGAGGCTTTCGAGGAAATCTATCGCATGCCGCGCGTGGCCGCTGCGATCAAGCGCGCCTATCGCGAGGCCGTTTCCGAGGACAAGGCCCGCCTGGGAAACTAAAGGCGGCGGCGGAGCACTGGGCTCGCCGCCGCACCGGACAACGGGACCGCTCCAAGCCCGCCCCCGTGACCGAAAGCATGAAGCGTCAATTCGAGCTTCTCAAGGTCACGATACCGACCAAACCGCAAACCGAGGAAGTCTTCGAAGTGATGGCCACCGCCTGGGATAGTTTGATGGCCTTCCTGAATTGCGAGACGCAATGGCGCATCGGCATGGGCATGTCCGGCCTCATCTGGTTCGGGCTGGATTACACCGCTTGCAAGTTCGTCCTCGAGGACATCGGTGCACCGCGTCACGCGTTCGCCGATCTGCGGGTGATGGAGACTGCAGCAATGAAAATTCTGAACGAGGGTGAGCGCTGATGGCCGGTGCGCTTAAAATCGCTGCTCGCGTCGAGATCGATGCCAGCCAGGTTCCCCAGGGCGCAAGGGCGGTCAGCGCCGGTATCGAGACGATCGGTACCGCCGCGAACCAGACGCAGTCCCAGCTGCAACAACTGATCGCCACCTCGACCGGCTTGCATTCCGGCACGGCCAATCAGAACTCCCGCTCCTGGACGGGTGCTCTTGCGGCCGAAGGTCTGGCGCTGGATAACCTGCGCGCGAAGTACAATCCTCTCTTCGCCGTCATCCAGAGCTATAAAGAAGCGCAGGTAGAGATTCGCACTGCTCTTGCGATGGGCGCTATTTCGTCGGACGAGTACAGTGCTGCGATGGCGCGCGAACGTCAGGCCACGCGGGCTTCGATCGACGCGATCAAAGGCAGGGACGCGGCACTACAGCAGGCCATGACAGCCGCCTATGGTGCCGAACTCGACCGGCTGAAGGCGAAGTTCGATCCGCTCTATGCCGCGCAGCAGCGATACAAAGCCGTCATCCAGGAGATCGCCGTCGCCGAACGAGCCGGCGTGATCTCGGCATCCCAGGCGATCGACGTTCGCCTCCGTGAGACCGCCTCCTACAACGCTCAGATCTCAACGCTCGAACGGCTGGGCTCCGCGCGCAAGGCCTCGGCACAGGCGATGGTCGATAACCAATCGATCCGGCCCGATCGGGCGGCAGATATCGAAGCCTATGGCCGATCGCTGGATACCCTTCGGGCGCGTTACAATCCGCTGTACCAGGTCACGACGCAATACAAAGCCGTCCAGGCCGAGATCCGCAACGCTCATGCGATCGGTGCGATCTCAACGGATGAAATGACCGCCGCCTTGTCGCGGGAGCGTCAAGCGACACTCGCATCGATACAGGCCATCAAAGGTCGCAATGCAGCGATGGGCGGAGCCCGCGAAGGACAGTTTCGCCGTCAGAACCTCGGCTACCAGGGTTTCGATATTGGCCAAGGGCTGGCGTCTGGAATGCCGCTCGGAATGATCGCCGCCCAGCAGCTGCCGCAGATCGCGCAGCTTTACGCTGGTCAAGGTGGCGTGAAGGCCGCTCTCGGCGATGTCGCCGGAATCGCTCGCGGCGTTATAACCACGTTTGGCGCGATGCCGCTGGCCATCTTGGCTGCTGGGGGAGCCGCGATCACCTTCGCGAAAATGACCGAAAGCAGCGCAAAGACTGCAGACGAGGCCATCGAAAACCACACAAAAACCATCCGCTCAATCAAAGGGGCCTACGGTGAGGCTGCCACGGCGCTCGACAACTACACGAGCGAAAGCCAGATTAAGTTGGAAGCGGCCGCGCGGGCAAATCTAAAAATCCAGCAGGACACAGCCGCCCAGGCCGCAAAAGAGTTCTCGATAACCGCCGGCGTTCTTCCAGCCCGTACCGGTGGCGCATCCGATATCAAGGCGCAGTTTCAGCCCTTCTCAGAAGCTATTCGTGAGCTGCGTAGTAGCATGGCCGCCGGTAAGCCTGATTTCGATCGGTTCGAAAAATCCGTCAACGCCATCGCGGCAACGGACCCGAAGGGCCTGCGCGAGACAGCAGACGAACTAATCAACAATTCGACCGCGGCGTCCGAGGCTCAAAGACGAGTTCAGAGCGCTAAGGAAGCCATCTCCCTATTGGGCGGTATCGCTTCGGGCCAGATTGCAGATGTCAAAAGCTTGACGGCTGCACTCAGCCAATTGGCCGGCATCGCCGTTCCCGCCTTGTCAAACGCGGATAGCATCTCCCTCGCCACCAGGAAGGGCCTGACTGCGCTCTCCAATAATGGAACGATGAATGAGGAAGCCCGTCGCCGCGTACTCGTGGCGCAGGCGCAGGCGCAACTCCGATCGGAGAATGCAAATCCCACGCTCATCAACGTCGATGGCGACAGAGCATCGGTTCCAGCACCCGAAGCGCGGCCGATCACCCTCGGTGACAAACCGGAAAAGGTCTCCGGCGAGGTCAAGAGCGCTGCAAACGCCTACCGCGACCTGATCAAGTCGGCCGACGATCGTATCGCGCAGATGAAGTTGGAAGCGCAGCTTTCCGGCGAAACCGGCATCGCCTCAGACACCTTGCGCTTCAAGCTCGATCTCCTGCAGCAGTCCGAGGACAAGGGCCGGTCGCTATCGCCAAAGCAGGTCGAGGCGATCAACTCCCGCGTCGAGGCGTTCAAAAAGTATGCCGAGGAAGCGACGAAGGCAAAACTAAAGGCCGATCTGCTCTTTGATCGTGACCAGCTCGGCCGGTCGGGGTTCGACCAG
Organism: Hyphomicrobiales bacterium; assembly: GCA_900468065.1. GTDB lineage: Bacteria > Pseudomonadota > Alphaproteobacteria > Rhizobiales > Rhizobiaceae > Pararhizobium. Next base: position 88,387 of record UBTA01000057.1, read on the forward strand.
CAGATTGCCGGCCAGCTGCGCAGCTCCGGGTTGGCGATCGATTTCGACAGCTACGAAGCCGGCCTAATCCGCACCAATCTGCAGATGGGATATCTTCGGGACACGGCCGGAGAGTTCAGCAGCACCTTCCTCAACGGCCTGGAGCAAGGAAAGAGCGCCTGGGCGGCTTTTGGCGATGCAGGTCTCAGTGTCCTCAAGAAGATCTCCGACACGCTTCTCAACGATGTCTTGAACAGCATCTTTCAGGTTCAGGGAGCGGCTGGTGGCAGTGGCGGCGGGTTTTTCTCGAACCTGTTTGGCGGCCTGTTCGGTGGCGGCGGTTCCAAGGCACCATCCTTCCTCAACAACGGCTTCGATACCTCGCCGATGGCGAAATTCGATGTCGGCGGCTACACCGGCCCAGGCGGCCGGTTTGAGCCACGCGGCATCGTCCATGCCGGCGAAGTTGTTTTCAGCCAGGCTGACGTCGCGCGCAACGGCGGCGTCGCTGCTGTCGAGGCCCTGCGCCTCGGCATGGGCGGTTACGCTAGCGGCGGTGTCGTCGATGTTGATCCGTTGATGTCGCGCCAGCAATCGCAGGCGCAATCCTCGGGCAACAGCGTGATGACCCTGCTGATCAAGCTCGGCCTCGATGCCGACGCCGAACTCAATCTGCGGCCGTTCGTCAAGGATGTCGTCGCCCAGGACGCGCCGGGTCTTGCCATGAAGGTGGTCGATGACTACCGCGATCGCGGCCTGGCCGATGACGTGCTCGGCGTGATGGATAACCCGAGGGTGCGCGGCAATGGCTGACCCCCTCGCACTGTCCGTCATCTTTAATCGCTTGCCAATCGCCACCGTCGAGTGGACCTTGCAGCGCAATGACGAATTCTCGGGCCTCGGTACCGGCGACGTCTGGACAACAGAAATTGCCGATCCACTCTGGGCTGGCGACGTCACACTCGGCCGGGGCTTGCATGACGAGCTGAAGCAGGCGGCGGCGTTGATCCGTCGCCTGGGCGGCGCGCGTCAGTCTTTCATGCTCTGCGATCCAACGTCGCTATTCCCCCAGGCCGACCCGGCCGGCACGATCCTCGGTGCATCGAACGTCACTGTTCGCGCCGTCACTGGCGACCGCAATGTGGGTCTGTTTCAGGGGTTGCCTCCGGCGTACAGGCTTACTGTCGGCGACAAGGTGCAGGTGACCAACGGAACGCTACGGACCTTTCATGAGGTTTCCGAAACGATCGTCGGAACGGCCGGCGGGCTGATCGACGTCCAGCTGCATCCCTGGTTGCCGCTGTCGCTTCCTGCCGGCGCAATCATCACTCTCATTCGACCAGCATGCCCGGTCATTGTCGCACCCAACACCCACAAACCGGGCGTCTCGCGCCGATCGGTCACCGAAGGCGCTGGCTTTCGAGTGCTTCAGAAAAAGAGGGCTTAAGCATGCGTATTTATCCGCAAGCCATCGCCGACGCCTATGCGGCCGCACCCTCGGACGGACTGATCACCCGCAAGGCCGTCTGGATCACAGCGCGTAACCGGGTGACCGGCGAGCCCGAGGAGCGTGGCATCTGGTCGGGCAGCGAAAGTGTGCCCTTGACGGTTCTGCGCGGCACGGATGGGGCGCAGGTGACGCGGCTCTACTACGGCGGTGGCGAGTATCTAAAAATCGGCGAAATTCCCATGACGACGACGCTGACGCTGGAATCGATCACCGTCGATCTGTCGCAGCTCGCCGACATCGCTCGCGAGATTGTCCGCACCCATGACGTCCATCGTGCACCGATTGAGATCCATGAGATTGTTTTGTCGCCCGTCACCGGCGCGCCGATCGGGGCTGACTATCCCGTTTTCAGCGGCATCATCGACGGCGCGCCCATCAAGAACCCTGCCGTGGGTGGCGAGGGCGGCACCAAGCTCAAATGCGTCTCCGAAATGATGACGATGCTGGCCCGCACCAACACCGAGAAATCCTCCCATGAGGCCCAGAAGCGGCGCGGCGGTGATGACCTCAACATCTATTCCAACACCGTCGAGGAATGGAAACTGCCGTGGGGAGCCCGCTGATGACCGATGACCTTATTCGTCTGCCGGACTGGCGCGGCCGCTTTGAGGCCGTGTTCGACGACATCATGACCAAGCCTTTCGCTTGGCAGACACATGATTGCGGTCCCGGTCTTGCCGGCCGCACGGTCTATGCCCTCACTGGCGTCGATCTCTCCGCGCAATACGCTGCCGACTATCATGATCTCGCCAGCGCTGTTCGCCTCATCCGCAGTCTCGGCTTCAAGACGCTTGGCGAGCTTGCAGGCTCCATGCTGCCGCAGGTCCATCCAAGCCAGGCGCGGCTTGGTGATATCGCGGCCATCGAAGTGAGAAGCCCGCTCGGCCACGCCCTCGGCGTCGTCAATGGCGAGCGCATCTACGTGCTGACGGAAACGGGTGTCGGCACCCGCGACCTGCTCGATGCCGCCATGTGCTTCAAGGTCGGTTAGAATGGCATTCAGACTGCTCATAACCGCCTTTTTCATACTGCTGATCTCGGCCGATGCCTCCCAGGCCGAGCCGGTCTCGGCGATCGTCACCGCGATCGGCGCGGCGATCAAGGCGAGCCTCACTGCCGCCGCCCTGGTGAAGGCTGCGCTAGCGATCGCCGTGAATGTCGGAATGGGCCTGATCAAGCAGGCACAGGCAAAAAAAGCCCAGCGCAAGCAGGAACCACGCGGCACGACACTGTCCGTCCAGTTCGGCGATACCCGGCCGCTGTCCTACGTCATTGGTACGAAAGCCACCGCCGGCCGCCGCTATTATGCCGGCACCTGGGGCAGCGCCGGCAAGACACCGAACGCCTTTGCCACTGACTGCCGCGTGATTTCCGACCTTCCGTCTTACAACGGGCCGCAAGGTCTGCAGGAAGCATGGTTCGGTCCGACCAAGGGAACGATCCTTTGGGACCAGCCACATCCACAGGGCTGGGGCTTCCCGGTGCTGGAATTTCGCTCGGGCGAAACGGATTATCTCTGGGTAAAATACTACGACGGCACGCAAACGGTCGCTGACCCGTTCCTGTTGGCCACGTTCGGCACGCTGGCGGAGCACCTCTATCTGCCGACGATGATCGGCCGTGGTTGCCAGCTCGTCATCTATACATGCCGGGTCAACGAGACGCTCTTCCCGCAAGGCTTTCCGGACGCGCTCTTCGTCCCGAAACCAATGAAACTCTACGATATCCGTTTCGACACGACGGCAGGCGGCAGTGGCCCGCAGCGCTGGGGCGACGCGTCCACCTATCAGAGTTCCGATCTGCTGCCGGTGATGATGTATAACGTCGCACGCGGCATGTACTACGATGGCAAGTGGGTCCATGGCGGCCGTAACTTCGCTTCCCACCGCCTGCCGGCGTCATCCTGGATGGCTGCGATCAACGAAGCCGATCGGGCTATGGAGGAAGGCCGCAAGCAGTTTCGCGGCGGTCTGGAAGTGTTCGTCGATGAGGAACCGCTCGATACGCTCGAAGACATGCGGGTCGGATGCGCCGGCCGCCTGGCTGAAGTCGGCGGCGCACTAAAACTGTCGGTCGGGAGCCCGGCAGGCGCTGTCTACAGTTTCACGGACGCGAATGTCGTCGTCACCAGCGATCAGGGTTTTGAGCCGTTCCCTTCAGTCAAATCCACCCACAACACCATCACCAGCGACTATCCCGAGCCGAAAGAGCGCTGGAAATATAAGGACGCGCCGGAGAAGACGTTGGCCGAGCTGCTCGCCCGCGACGGCGGCCAGAAATTGCCGGTGGCCGTCCGCTTCGAAGCGGTCCCGTTCTCCGCCCAGGTGCAAAGCCTGATGACGGCGATGATCGCCGAGGAGCAACGCTGGCGCGTCCATGATCTAGTCCTGCCACCCGCAGCCATCGGCCTAGAGCCGAACGACGTGCTGTCCTGGACGAGCGACAAACAGAGCTATGGTACCAAGCGGTTCATCGCCGTTCGCGTCACCCGGCTGACCGGCAGCAACGTCCGCGTGATGATGAAGGAGATCGATCCGAGCGACTACAATCCACCGGCGATCATCATCCCGCCGGTGATCGGTTGGACGGGCACGATCGTTGCGCCCCCGCAGCCCATGACCGGATGGACGGTTGAGCCCTATACAGTGAGGGATACGAGCGGCCGGCCGCGCCGGCCGGGGATCAAAGTCAAATGCGCGCCCGAACTCGATGACGTGCGGAATGTCCGCGTGAAGGTTCGCCTGAAGTCCAGCGGCGCGCTGGTATTTGACAGCGATGCGACGCCATATGGTGCTCCCCATGAGTGGATTATCAGCGGCCAGTGGACGCTGCCTGACACGGTATATCAGGCAAGCGGCCTGCTCATTGCGTTCAGCAATCGTGCTACCGAGCCTTCAGAATGGATCGACGTCACAACGCCGAACGTCCAGCTAATCGCTGATGACGTTCTCGACGGGGCTATCGTCGCCGCGAAGATCGCCACCGCCGCCGTCATAGCTGACAAAATCCAGAATGAAGCGGTAACAAGCTTGAAGCTGGCCGATCTCGCCGTCACTACTGCGAAGATCCAGATCGCTGCGGTTACACAGGACATTCTAGCCAACAGTTCGGTCATTGCGTCGAAGATTGCCGATGCCGCAATCGGCATCACGAAGTTTGCATCCGGCATTGAGCCGGTGGGCATCATAGCCGGTGTGACTGTTCCAGCGACCAAGACGACGGAAGTCATCACCGTCAACGGAAAACTGTACCGTTGGAATGGCGCAGCCTACGTGGCGTCGGTGGCTGCGGTCGATATGACTGGTCAGATCACGTCAACGCAGATCACAGATAATGCGATCACCACGCCGAAGATCGCCACGAATGCCGTCACGGCCAACGAGATCGCGGCAAATGCTGTCACGTCGGACAAGCTACTCGCCAATTCCGTCATCGCTGGAAAGATTGCTGCCGGCGCTGTGTCCGCAACGCAGATCGCTGCCGCTGCGATCACGGCCGATAAGCTTGCCGTGGGCATGGCGTCACAATGGTTGGAGAACACCGATCTTGCGGCGGGCATGACCGGCTGGGGTATTCGCGCCCAATCGTCCGCGTTGCAGTTCGATCCTCCGTCTATCAGAAATGATGCCTATGGGGTTGCTCCGTACGGTGCGATACAGATTCGATGCAATACAACCGCAGTGGCTAACCAGTATTGTGATGTTGCACCCCAGAACGCAGATGGTGGGATTAAGTTTTTCACCGTTGAAGTCGGCAAGAGATACCAGTTCTCGGCATACGCCAACGCTTTTCGCGCCACCCGCCGTCTGTTTATCGGCTGGGCTGACAGCACCGGGGTAATCCTGAGTTATACCGCTGGCCCTATCATCAACCCTGAAAACACCGTGCCCCAGGGTTTGCTATCCAACTATAATCGCATGAACATGTTTGCCGTTGCTCCGGCAAATGCCGCTAGTGCGGTTGTGTTCGTCCGGCACAACGGCACAGTCGCCCCAAACACTGACAGTTACGTCTGGTTCACCCACGCCCTCTTTGGCGAAGCGACTGACAATCAGACCGAGCCGTCTCCATGGTCCCAGTCTGGCGTGACGCTGATCGATGCAGGCAACATTGTGACGGGAGCGGTCACCACAGCGAAACTTGACGCTCTGGCTGTGACGTCGGCAAAAATTGCCGCCGGAGCGATCGTTGCAGGCAAGATTTCAGCCGGGGCCATTACAGCGGTTGATATTGCTGCATCGACAATCACTGGCGCCAAGATCGCTGCGGATACGATCGGTGTGAACAACCTTGCGGCCAACTCGGTCACCGCAAAAGCAATGATCATAACCGACTATGAAAACCTTATCCCCAACGGTTATTTCGACGAAGCCAATATCGCGACATATTGGGACCTGAACGGCGCGGGCCTGAACGCTTACACAGTGACCGGTTTCAGCCAGACCGGCCTAAACGTGTTGAACGTGCAAAAGACCATCATCGCAAATTCGGCGAACATCACGCTGAAGACGGCCTACGCAATTCCTGTAACCGGCAATGAAGAGCTTTATGCCGAAACTGCGAATATGACCAACAGCCCAGCCGCCGCGCAGGGCTTCTACTTTCGAATTAACTGGTACACGGCAGCAATGGTGTTCGTCAGCTTCTCTGACGTGACCAGCAATGCTCCAATCACCAACTCGATGACAATGAGAAGCAATACCGTCACCGTCCCGTCGACGGCGAGGTACGCAATCATACAGATCATCAGCCACAGCACGAACACCACCGCAGCAAACCTTCTGATCGATCGGCTTGTGCTGCGCCGGAAAAAGGCAGGTAGCCTGATTGTCGATGGTTCGATTACAGCCGACAAATTGAACGTCAACGATCTGTCAGCGATCTCGGCCACACTAGGCAGCGTCAATATTTCGAGCGCAATTATCGGCTCACTGCTGGTTGGCACGTCGAACATCTCGCCGGGAGCCGTGACCGTCTTCGCTACGGCCAGCAACACACCAGCGGTAGAGTTTTTGGGCCTGATCCAACTGTTTCTTACAGTCAATCACGGACTAGGTTCGCCAACGGTTGTGCTCTTTAACACAGGCGATTTCGCGAAGAAGTTCACGGATGACACCGGCGTTAATATCGCCATCGGACCAGTTAACACAAATAACGGCGGGTATTTAGCCGTGCCCAGCGGTTCCGCCTTCAACGGTGTCTATGTGACCTACAACTACATGTCGACACACGTTCCGGCCTCGAACGTTGCGAGCACCCAATACGTCATAAATCTCGATGGACGGGGATACACGAGAAATCGAACAACGGTTGCGTTGGTAATGAAACGCTAGAAGGAGACTAAAATGTACGACATAAGCAGCTCCCACATCATTATGCTGGATGGCTTTTGGAAGAGTTCAAAGGACGCTAAAAAGGATCGTTGGATGGCTTATGTCTGCTGGTGGTTTTACCGGCAGCAGGTGCTAAACCAGTCCGAATTCTGGTCGAAGATGGCATCGCATCTGACGAACCAGCTTCCCGCCTCCGACCGGGAAGGTATCGTCGATCAGCTCAACGGCGCTGAGAGGAAGGTGCTGTTGGAAACTACTGCAGCGCCAGAGATACCGGAAAACATGCTGCAGCAGCTCACGCTGATGTTTGACCCAGCGCCGCCAGTCTTTGATGCCGAAGCAGCCCGAGCCGATGCAGTCAGCAAGATTGACCGCGATGCGGAGGCGTACCGACTTCGTTTCATCACCAACGGCTCCGGCCAGGTGATGGCCTATCAGCAGAAGCTTTCCGAGGCGAAGGCGAAGCTGGCCGACGATGGCATCGCCGACACATCCATCCCCCACATCGTCGCCGAGGCCGCTGTTGACGAAGTGACCCTGGCTGAAAAGGCTGAGCAAATCGTGGCGACGTTCGAGGGCTGGCAGATCGTCTCGGCCGGCATCGAGCGCAAGCGCATGGGGGCAAAGAAGGCAGTGGCGGCGGCCGAGACGGCTGAGGCGATCGCGGCAG
>UBTA01000034.1 GCA_900468065.1 Hyphomicrobiales bacterium
GCGAGCAAACACTGAGCCGGGAGGTCCGAGCGATGGGTTATCGCAAGCTTGCTGCAAGGCCCAAACATCACGCGCAAGACCCTCAAGCCATCGAGGATTTTAAAAAAGTTTCCCCGCCGCAGTGGCAGAAATCGCCGCCGGAGCAGCGCAAGGAAAACGGGTAGAGATTTGGTTCGAAGACGAGGCCCGTATCGGGCAGAAGAACAAGATCACGCGCCGCTGGGCAAGGCGGGGAACGCGGCCTTCCGCGCCGCATGATCAACGCACAAGATCGGCCTATATCTTCGGTGCCATCTGCCCGATGCTTGGCAAGGCGGCAGCTCTCGTCATGCCGTGGTCCGACACCCACGCGATGACGCAGCACCTGGCGGAAATCGCCCGCCATGTTGACGAGGATGCGCACGCCATCCTCATCATGGATCAGGCAGGCTGGCACATGTCCAATCATCTCGTCGTGCCTGAAAACATCACCATCCTACCACTCCCGCCGAAATCGCCGGAGCTAAACCCAGTGGAAAACCTCTGGCACTTCATGCGCGAAAACTGGCTCTCGAACCGAGTCTTCAAATCATACGACGACATTGTCGATCACTGCTGTGATGCCTGGCGAAAGCTCGAAAGCCAGCCGTGGCGGATCATGTCCATCGGCCGCAGAGAATGGGCGAATGGGTTTTGATCAGTGAGGATCCGTATTAGTTGGCTCGCAACTCTTGATCCATCGTAGCGACAACAAATGCTTGTCGCGCTTGCTCCGGCGTCATCTTGCGTTCCATCGCCAGACGACAGCACCGAGCGGCATTCGCGCAGATGTTGCTGTTCGGACTGATCATGTGCCGGCTCAATATCTCGAAACGCCACCGCGAAGCTTGACGGTTACTGGTTGCCACTTAATTTCGGTGGGATTACTGATCTCATTCGGGGGCATTTTGCTTTCCCTTAATCGTTCCGTGCGCGAAACGAAGGGCCGAGCGATTTGTTCCCTACGTGTTAGTTCTTCGTCCGTTTGGTGGCCCGATATGCAGAGCAATCGGGTGGGTGGACAAGGCTGTTTCGTCTGTTAATCCGCTTTGGAACAAACCTAAGAGCTGACTTGCGACCATCAGCCCATCAATGCTATCCGGACGAATACTCAGTTCCCGGCAGCGGGCATCAATTGCGCGGCTCAATTTCTCCAGATCGTCGGAATCGAGAACCTCGAACATGTTTTCACTCCCCAGCGAAACCACATCATGGGGAGAATATTGGAAGTTTTTCTCGGCTGCGCAAGAGGAAGTGAATATATGAATTGCATCGGTTCATTGTGGCTCGCGCGCGTAAAAGCGCCCGAAACGGTATGATACAGTCCGCCCCATTTATTCCGCCATTTTCATCCGACAACGGCGGGAAGGCATGAAAGAAGCTCTCATCGGCTGCTTGGGGCATCGAATTCCTTAGTCCCGTGTATGGCGAGATCGAGCCAGCTGGTAGCTGTCACTCCACGTCGACTTCGGTGAGTGTTGCGTAGATCGGTGCCGGGAAGCTCGGGGCGTCCAGCTTGACCGACAGGTCTTTGCGGTCAGCTTCGGCGCATCCCGAGCATGTGCTATCGCCTAGAAAATGGCCTCGAGGCTGCCTTTCGCCTGAACTCGCGCTGGCTAAAGCGGCACAGGGCGCATCCTCTCCTCGCAGCGCGCGATCCGAGACGATGATCCCCTTCACGATCGGTCTTGGCTGGAGCTCGTATAGGCGCTGAAACGCCTCGGCTGACCTGGCGACAGATTGAACCGGCGCTGCAGGCTGCGGTCGCTTGCTTCTCGGAAGCGCCGGCGGGAGGAAGAGATGGGCCGGCAAGGGTTGGCCTGGCCGGGGTGAGAGAGGGTCCTGGTAGGTCCATCCGCTTCTCCGCTCTCCACCACAGGACTCCCCATGAAAGTGTTCTCTTCTCCGGCCACCGGCGGTGTGGCCAATTCCCTTCGGTCGACGACTGCACCGGAAGATGCCATTCGCGCTGGCCGAATTTACCTTGCGGCAGGCCAGTTGCTACCCTTCCTCGAGTGCGGCCAGACCGCCGATGCGAACGATCCACGCGATTTCATCACGCGCACGTTGAAAGGCACGGACGCCGAAGGTTTTGGGCTCTGGAAAGACGCCTACGAGGTTTGCGAGGCGGAGCGAGTTATGTTTCTGCGCAAGTTCGGCTCGGCGATACAGGCGCGGACACGCTCACTATCCTCGATGCTGGCGATGGTGAGCAACGTCGCGCGGCTCCTGCGGTCGCACGCGCGCCGATCCGACGAAAGCCAGTTGCTGCAGCAGCTCTCGATCCCGATGCCGCTTGCCTATGTCGCGGCCCGTGCCGCCGGTATCAGGCCCGACGATCTCGTGCTGGAACCCTCGGCTGGAACCGGTCTGCTGGCGATCTTCGCCGAAATCGGCCGCGCCCGTCTGGCGCTGAACGAATATGCCCGCGTCCGTGGATTGCTTTTGGAGGGCCTGTTTCCCGATGGCAGTGTGACAAGGCATGGTGCTGCGCATATGCGTGAATGGTTGAAGGTGATCGGGTTGTTTTGCGAGATCATCGCCGGGAAAACCCGGTTCTTCGTGCCGATGACGTGGGAAGGACCAACGATCCTATCGCACCTGATGGGGCGGTATCGCTTGGTCGATGTTGACCGTCGTCATTGAGGGGACCGATCATGCTGTCCGCTTCAGAGCTGGCGTGCCGTCTTGCGCAACATGCCGAATTGGTCTGCCGCCAATATCTGTCCGCCGGCGCGCGCGCCGGCAACTACTGGATTGTCGGCGATGTCGCCAACAACAAAGGCCGTTCGCTCTATGTACATCTGACTGGGCCGCGCAGGGGGAAGTGGACGGATGCGGCCACCGGTGAGTACGGCGATCTCCTCGACCTGGTTCGTGAGACCTGCGGCCTTGTGGATTTCCGTGACGTTGCCGAAGAGGCCCGGCGTTTCCTCAGCTTGCCGCAGCCGCAATCGAGACCAGCCGGCCCGTATGAGCCAACGCACAGCCCGCCAGTCAGCCGATCCGCCTGTGAGCGAGCACGCCGGCTGTTTTCAATGGGTGGGCCGCTGCATGGGACGCTGGCGGACGCCTATCTGCGTCAGCGCGGTATCCTGCAGGCGTCCGCGCATGCGGCGCTCCGCTTCCATCCGTCCTGCTATTATCGGGATCTTGTGAGTGGCACGACAACGAGCTACCCCGCCCTGATCGCCGCCGTCACCGATGGATCGGGCATGATCACCGGCGTGCACCGCACGTATCTGGCTGCGTCCGGACTCATTCCGGAGGGCGGCGGAAAAGCGCCGGTCGACGATCCCCGTCGCGCCCTTGGCCGCCTTCTCGGCAACGCGGTGCGCTTTCGCATGCCGGTCAATGCGCCAGTCCCGGTCATAGTCGCGGGCGAGGGCCTCGAAACCATGCTCTCGCTTTCACGGGTGATGCCTGACATGCCGCTGGTTGCGGCGCTCACCGCAAACCACCTCGCCGCCTTCCGGTTTCCTCCCGGCGGCGTGCGCCTCTACATCGCCGCCGACGCTGATGCTGCCGGCCGCCATGGTATCGAGGGCCTGAGCCGCCGCGCGCAGGTCGCTGGCATCCTGCCGCTGGTCATCGAGCCCGAACTCGGCGACTTTAACGACGACCTGCGGCGCCTGGGGCCGGACCGGCTGACGGAGCGATTGCGCGCGCAACTCGTCCCGGAAGACGCGCTGGCGTTTCTCCCGACTTGAGGGGCGGGTAGAGGGAGATGGTTGCGGCCGGGAACCGCCCTGGGCGGCAGAAACTTTGTCTCGTCCGCCGGGGAGGACCGCGTCCGCAGCCTGCCGAGAAGCGACCCCTACCACGCGCCATCCGGCCCTTCTGCGGGTCAGTCAGGTTTCTTCCCCGCGCCGGCCGCCTTTTGCGTATCGGCTATTCCGCAAACCGGTCCCCGGTTTCGGGCCGGTACGCCATGCCGGCGCTCCTCGCGGTTGCAAGAAACCCTCCTGTTCCCGCCCGGCGCTTCGCTGGGCCGCTTCGCTACGCTTGCGGTTCCGGACCGTCCGTCGCTTGGGAGGGGATCGTCGCCAGGCCGCGAGAGGCGCGGCCCCTATCCGAAGGAGACGAGACATGAACCTGACTGCACCCCTCGACGATGGCTTTGAGCCTCACCACGCATCCTCGCCCACCGACCGCTTCATCTACGAAATGCAGCTCTACGGCCACCGTCCTCTCCAGGACGAGCCCGACCCGCGGGGACTGCCGGAGGAGCCGGTCGTCCAGTCGGCCATCACCGCCATCTTCGACGCCTTCGCCGAAATGCTCGGCGACACCAGGCTAGAACCCGACCTCGAAGACCTGCTGTGGTCGGGCGTCAATCTCTTTCACCGCGCCGGCGAGCGCATCCAGCGCGAACTGCAGCGCAACGAGGACGCGCAGCGCAACGGGCAGCAGGAGCAGGACGGCTCCGAGGTGAAAAGCGTCGAGCTCGAACGTCTCATCGCCGAAGGCATCACACTGCTGGAGCGCCGCAACGCCTTCGAATTCATGCGCGACTATGCCGCTGACCTGTTCGAGGCTGAGACCGGTTCGACCTGGCGTCCGCGCACCGGCTCGAAGGTCAGCCACGCCAACATGACGGCGGCGATGATCGACAGCCGCGATTTTCTATCCGCCCGCCGCCACGCCGAGGCCGAGGTGCTGATCCCGGCCGGCACCAAGATCGCCTTCTCCGGCGGGATGGACTACAACGATCACGAACGCATCTTTGATGCGCTTGATCGCGCCCGCGCCAAATTCCCGGACATGGTCCTGCTGCACGGCGGTTCGCCGAAGGGCGCCGAATGCATTGCCGCCTGCTGGGCCGAAAACCGCAAGGTGACCCAGATCAGCTTCAAGCCGAACTGGACAAAGCACGCCAAGGCCGCGCCTTTCCGCCGCAACGACGACATGCTCTCAATCATGCCTGCCGGCGTCATCATCTTCCCGGGCTCCGGCATCACCGGCAATCTCGCCGACAAAAGCCGCCGGCTCGGCATCCCGGTCTGGCGCTTTGGAGGGGATGGCGCGTGAGCGCTGTTTTCTTGCAAATATGGAGAATATGGATATGATGGAGTCAAAGGAGCACCCATGCCATGCGACAGTTCACGACAGGTGATCTCAACAAACAGGTAGGCGATGTCACCGACGCCGCCAGCCGCGAACCAATTGTTCTCACCCGGCACAATAAACCCCGTTTCGTTCTTATGAGCTATGACCACTATGAGCGGATGCGAACCGGATCCGATCCGCGTCGCGCCTACAGCGTCTCGGACATGCCAAAGGAACACGAGGAACTGTTCGGCGAGGCTATCGAACGGCTGGCGCGGGGCGAGGGCTATGACGATGAGCCATGAGTTTCGTCCCGGCGAGGTGATCGCCTATCCTTATCTCTGGGCATGGCAACACCAGCGCGGTGAGACCGAAGGACGAAAGCCAAGTCCCGTCTGTGTCGTCGTCGCGGTTCGCAGCGCGCGTGACGGGCAGACGCACCTTGCCCTTCTTGCAATCACCACGCAGCCGCCGCAGACCGGACGGCTTGCGCTTGAGATTCCGGAGATCGAGCGCCAAAGAGCCGGGCTCGGCGATCTCAAGCAGAGCTGGATTGTCGTTGACGAATACAATTACGATATCGCCGAGCGCTCCTGGTACATCGAACCGGGGCAGGCGATGCTTGGCCGTTTTAGCAAGCCGTTTATGATGAAGGTCGTTGCCCTGTTCGCCGAGGCGAGAGGCAAGCCCGGCCGCTAGGTCAGTCGCACCGATTAGAGACCCGTATTTAGTTTTGTCGCGCTTCCGCTGCTGAACTACTCCGATGGCCTGGCGTTTCGCTTCTGAGAGACAGGCATGCGCGGAAAGCCGTCGGTCACGCCGGCCCGCTGGTTCGGTGGACTGGCGGCAGCCAGATCGTCCGCGTTGATCGCTATCGCCGATCCGCCGTGGGCGGAGGCAAGATCGGCAATCACCACCGCGGCTGTGAACGGCCGGCCAGCTGCGACAGTGGACATCCTCGTGATGTGTGTACGTGCGGCGAAGCAGCCGACGCCGATTTCCAACAAGCCCGTGAGAATGGTGGAGGTGACCCGCGGGATCTCTGTCTTGCCCTCGGTAAGCGCCCGGCGGGCGGGGCCGCTGACCTTGATCGTGCGGGTTCCCCATGCAAGCCCGCATTCCGGGCACGGGTCGCAAGCGGCTGGCCGATCGATGTGCGTCTCGGTTCTGCGGTTACATCTAGAGCCATTCCCTTTCCATGTCGCCTTTGTAGGCAACCCCCGGCCTAGTGCGGTCAACCCCGGAGGGGTTCGCCCTCGCTTAAGCTCGGTGACCGCGGCCAAAGGCCGCCTTCTTTGGCGCCATCGGGAATGGTTCCCGATGCAACCGAAGGAGACAACACAATGGCCACCACGATCGCAACCCTGACCGAAAAGACCGACGGCTCACTCGAAGGCATCTTCGCCACGATCAAGGTCAACGCCCCGATCGCCCTGATCCCGAACGCTCAGAAGGCAAGCGAGGGCGCCCCCGACTACCGCATCATCCACCGCCGCACCGGCTTCGAGATCGGCGCCGGCTGGTACCGCAACTCGCAGCGCACCGGCGAGGAATATCTCTCGGTGAAGCTGGAGGCTCCGGAGATCGGTGTAATCTTCGGCAACGTTGCTCCCGCCCCCGGCGGTGAGACGAACCGCAAGGTCATCCTCTGGAACGACCCGGCCTGAGCGACGCATGCACCGGCCCCGCGGTGAGCGGGGCCGGTCACTTCAGATCCCTCGTTATCCCTGGAGAACTCTGATGCAACTCATCACCGATGAAATCCGCACTGCCCTTATCGCCAACGGCCAGCGCTTCAAACCAATCCGGACTTTGATCCGCATCCGGTCGTCAAGCTGTTCACGCCCGACGCGGCCGCTACCTGGCTCATCGCCTCCGCCGAACCCGAAGATCTCGATCTGCTCTTCGGGCTTTGCGACCTGGGAGTAGGGTTTCCGGAGCTCGGCTCCGTTCTCCTCTCAGAGATCGGTTCCGTTCGCGGACGCCTCGGGCTGCGCGTTGAACGGGATCTCGCCTTTCAGGCGGACCGGCCGATTTCCGCCTATGCTAAGCTGGCGATGGCGACGAGAGCGATCGTCGCCTGACGCCGTGAGTTGAAAAGGGCCGCAGTCACCGGGTTGCGGCCCTTTTTCCTTGTGTCGTCCTGTCGAGGATCACTTATTGACCGCATCCTTCAGCGCCTTGGCAGGCGCAAAGGTCAGTTTCTGTGCTGCCACCACCTTGATCGTGGCACCCGTTGCTGAATTGCGCGCCTGGCGCTCAGGCGTGTCCTTCAACGTGAATTTGCCAAAACCGGGCAGCGAAGTCTCATTGCCGGCAAGGGAGGCTTCGGTGATTCCAGGGATTATCGCCTCGACAACAACCTTGCCCTAAACCTTGGTCAGGCCATGCTGACTTACGATCTTCCCTGCGATTTCGTCGGTGGTGGTCATGGTAACTCCTCATTGGATGGAGAAAACATTTTCACCAAGCCCCGACATTGTCACGGTGCGGATGCACCTTAGGCTGGCCAGCGAGAGCATCCCTCAGCTTCCCACTGGTCTATAGCCTTTCACGCGCTTCTTGCGCGCCAATTCCAGGAAATGCGAAGCGGCCTCCTGTTCCGTTGGAAACACCTCGCTCTTCTCGCCCCCGCTGCTACCGATCCGATCCCAGCTGCGGATAACAGCTGTCTCGCCAAACAAGGTTGGCTGGATTACCGGGTGTAATAGCGCGCCATGTTCTTGCTCGTGTCGACGCGCTGGCCATAGTGGCCATAGAGCTGAAACCGATAGTGAAACATGCCCCGAAGGATCGTCGATCCGCCGGTAGACGTCCAACGAGAGTTAGGCACTACCGATTCATCTTCGTGATGATTGGAATGCCTAGCCCGGCGGCAGACGCGGCATCTCTCCGTCTTTGATCCGCCAGATCCAGGCATCAAGGTCGGAGCGTGCCGCGATCATGTCGCTCAGGACGGATTCGAACTGGTCGTCAGCCTCCGGTGGCACAAGATAGAGGGCCACCGGAACAGGGTCCGCCTCCAGCAGCGTGGCAATCGCCACCGGCTGTGAAGACGATAGATTGAACCGCAGCCCCTTCACGCTCTTGCGCCGCAGCTTGGTCAGCTTTTCAAGCACCCGTTCTTCATAGACGCTTTCCACCGGCAGCCACTCTGCCGTTACCGTCATCAAGGCGATTTCGTTGATCATCGTTAGCCCGGATCCCGCCGCCCCGATCGTCATAATGGCCATTAGACGGGAAACCTCATTGGCCTGCCACAGCTCCAACTGAGCACTGAAGCGCCTCTGCAACGACGTCCAGGCACGATCCTCCAGAAAAAGCGGAAATCCCGGCATATGTTTGATGACGACCTTGCGGCCGGATCGTGCCTCGCCGAACTCCTTGATTTCGCCCACCAGCAGCATCAGCCTTCTTGCCCCAGGCGCAGATGGGTGAAGTTCCGTCAGCGCCATTGCCCGGCGTTGCTCGATGGCCGTCTTGTCGTCTGCGTGGAACGGCTCGGGGACGAACAACCGGTCGACCAATGGTTCTCCCCGTACCGTCATCGTCCGTGCCGCTTCGACAAGATGGCTGCGAACATGCCACCAGTGTCGCTTCCCACGCCAAAGCGATGTCCATTCTGTCAATCCGCCCTCGTGCCAAAGGTAGTGCAGTAGCGCCCGCAACGAGAGTTTGCGGGCCTCGTTCTTCACCGTCTCCGGGGTCTGCGCATCATCTGTTACGGCCGCCGACTGCGATCCCAGTTTCGTCATGGAGAAATCAAGCTTCAAGGCCGCGGCGCCAGTCGCGGCGTCAATCTGGATAGCGCTTCCGATCAAGGGCCCTAGCCCGGTCAGTTCATATGGGGGTTCATAGGAACCGCACTGCGGACCATGCGTTGCGCCGCTGAGGGGCATGCGCTTCACGACGTGCTGATCGGCAATCTGGGCAACATACATGGGCACACCAGGTGTGCGGCAAAGGCATAAGGGGCGTATTTTCATCCCGTATGCGATCGCCAAGCGGTCGGGAAAATCCGCTGTCTGTTCTTCGACGATCTGATCTCCGATCCGAAATCTGCGCACCACGCCTTGCCTCCACAGTTTTGAACGGCTGCGCCGTTCATGGGGGCACACGAGACCAGAACCTGTCTGCTCAGTGCCGGTAATTATCTGCGAGGGAAGAAGCCGCTTCAAGGTCGCGCAGCCCCTCCAATTTTGCCTCCGCTGCGCTTCGACAAAATCGGTTCCTCCACGCGCCGGCTCCGCCGGTCGCTGAGGCGAACCTTGACCCGTCTCCTCCCCTCACAGCCGCGATGGCCATCTTCCACAAACGTCAAGGAGACGAAGAGATGACCATCGAACAGCACATCGAAGAACTGCGCGCAGAACTCCGCAACACCCCGACTATCGAAGAGCGCCAGCAGATCGAGACGGAACTCAAGGCGGCAATCGAAGAACTCACCGAAAAGGAGGTGCCCGACTGAGGGCAGTGCCCTACTCTTCGAAGTGGACACGCCCGCGGTGCCATTTTTCGCTCACCCCGTCAGTAGCCGTTTTCGGCCAAGTAATAGCCCAGCGCCGCTTTCACCACGGCCGTCATCTTTAGATCGTTTTCCAGGGCCGCCCGCTGCAGACGCGCCTTCAAGTCATAGTCCAGCGCAATGTTGACGAAGAATTTTACGTCGCGCTGCTTTGTGCGCTTCAAGTTTTTCAAGCTGTAGCGCACATCCTCCTGTGCAACAGCGCGGGCTTCGGCAGTCTCGCGCCGTTGTTGTTCGTTCGGCTTCGGTAGCATCGGTGCGACGTTTCCGTCTGTCGGTGCAGGAGCGGTGACCGCCGTAGTGTTAGGAGTCGCGGCCGGCTTAGCCTCCACCCTACGAGAGGCGATGGAGAAATCCTTCAGATCAAGCCCCATTTTGTTCATGCCAAACCCTCAAAGCTGGTGGACGCGCGGCTCCGCTCGATCTCGTCGACCAGGGCATGAACCTCGACACGCGCTTTTCGGACCGGATCGGTCAGTTCCTGCATCTGCAGCGTTCCAAGCCCGTTTTGAATTTCACGATAGATGTTGCGCTCAAAAAGCTCGGTGTCGAGAAGCCGCGTGCGATACTCAGCAGCGACCAGACCGGCGACGAATGGCTTGATGTAGCGGTACGCTTCGAGGTTACGTCCTGGAACGGAGATGCGCGTCCGGACATTGAAATGCGAAATGTTCAAGCCGAGCTGGTCATTGATCTCGTTGACAGCCGCGACGGCTTGTCCCGCCGCCTCAAGTTCCTTGATTGCCGGCTGGATGGGGGAGATCACTAATTCCGAAGACCGGATGATCGTCGCCTGCAACGAGCTGTCAACGCCGGGCGCATCGATAATGACGACATTGAACGCACGGCCAAGATTGTCGATCGCCTGCTCGATCGACCGTTGCGTAGACGCAACCGTGACCTCGATATTGTCGGGCGTGTTGCTTTTCTCTGCGCACAACGTCCACCAGCCCGAAAGATTTTGACGATTGTCCGCATCAATGAGGAGAACACGCTCACCGCGCAGCGCGTATTCGCCCGCGAGCAATGTCACAAGCGTCGTCTTTCCTGCTCCGCCTTTGTTGCTCACCGCCGCATAGGTTCTCGTCATAAGTCGTTTCCGCATCGTGGTGATGATCGGTGCATCATGCATCGAATTTGCGGAGCGCCGCAAGCTAAAAATGAATGCATCGTGTTCATATGTTCGCGGCATAGGCTTTCGACATGCTGGCCTGATCGACAGTGTGGAATATATTCCACACCCGATAGACGCACGCCCCAAACACATTGAGGCAATGTAGCGAGTGGATATGGAACTACTTACTAAGCAGGTGTAATTACGGTGATTATGGGAAATGTTGCAAGTGCCTATGGAGTGAGCCTCTGGGGCCGGTCTTTCGGAAATGGTTCTGTTAGGATCGCGGTTGAGGCTGTCGAGTCTCCGAAGATCAAAAGAAACTCCAGACGCTGACTTGAAAATATGTTACCGAATCGGTACTGCTGTTTTTGGCAGGATACGCAAATTTGTGGTACAAATTGCTGACGATCGACGGACAAGCCGTCGATGTGGCCTGCGGCCGGCTTCATGGGGAGGTCCGATGGATGCGTTTGCAGGCAATGTCCCGACGAGCGCGCGCAAGAGCAAAGTTCTCCATGCGCGTCTCAGCAAGTCTGAGTTCGAGCAGATCAGTCGCGCTGCAGAAGAGGCTGGGATGACGGTGTCGGGTTTTTTGCGGTCTCTCACCCTGGAGGGCGCTGGCGTGCGTCCCTTTCTCACCGACACGGATCGGGCGGTGCTTTCCCTGCTTCTGTCTGACGTCAAGGCGATCGGCGTCAATCTCAATCAGCTTGCGCGGGCTCGAAACAGGGGGGACGGGGGAAGGGCGCGAGAGGAAAAAGAAGTGATCTGTGATGTTCAGCGCGCGATCGCCATTGTGCTGTTTGAACTCCGGGCATTTGCCGAGTGCGGTGCGCGGCGTCGCGACGGGAGCGTGTAATGGAGATTTTCCTCGGCTCATTCACGGCTGAATGGGAGCAACGCAAGGCGGCGTTTCTCCATGATCTAACGCTCGGGCGACGATCGCTACCGGCAGAGGAGGAGCGCCGCCGCCGGGGAGGTGGCGTCCCGCCGGCGGCGCCAGCCGGAATGGCAAAGCAACCGGGCTGTCAATTTCGGAGGGGAGGGGAAGATCGTCCGGCGCGTCACCGCCGTGCCGATCGGCCGATGCGTGCGCGCTTTGCCGGCCTTGCTTCGGGAAGTCAGCCGGCCGTCGTTAAGGTGGCGTCGTTTGGCGGCGGCTCGCGGTTGGGCGCGATGATCAACTATATCTCCCGCAACGGCGCAGTCCTGGTTGAGAATGAGCGTGGCGATCAGCGACGTGGCCGTGGTCAACAAGCCGCTGTCGGCGACGAGTGGGTCCACCTGATGAAAAATCGGGCCGAAAGCCGGGACATCGGCCTGTTCAAGATCTCCGTCGCCGATGCCGGGCGAGCTGACGACGATATCATTGAGCGCGCTCAGGTGATTGTGAAGCACGGATTGGGCGACCGCGCCTTTGTGTTCGCGGTGACCGCGCGCCCGGATGCGGGCGGGTTCGACATTGAGGGTGTGGTGGTGCTGAGAAGCGCCGGGGGTGAGCGATTGACGGCCGACGACGAGGCGGCGGCAATCGTGCAGGCGCGAATGGATCGGGCGGAGAGCGCCAAGGCGAGCGCGGCGTTTCGGTTTGCGGGCTATGGTAACGGCACGGACTACGGCACCAGCCAGGTGCGGTCGCTGGTGGTGGCGCACAAGGGCAGTGTCCAGGACGAGCAGGGGCGAGCGATTGCCGATGCCAAGCAAGCGGGCGATCTCGTTCAGCGCGAATGGCGGGACCATCTTCACAGCCGCAAGCCCCGTGACGTCATGCATCTGATCCTCTCGGCCCGGGCAGGTACCGACACCGCCGCATTTCAAAATGCTGCACGGGATTTCCTGGGCCAACAGTTCGTGGGCCACCGCTATGTGTTCTCACTTCACGAGGCCGCGAGCGACCCGAAGGCGGAGGCGGCAGGGGGGAAACGTCCGCACGTTCATATCCACGCCATCATCGCGATGCGTTCCGATGCTGGAGACCGGGTCGAGACAACGATTCCAGCGTTTCGCCAGTGGCGTGTGACGATGGCCGAAAAGGCGCGCTCCCATGGCATTAATATGGAAATGACCGATCGCCGTGATCGGGCCAGCGCACCCGCGTACTCGAAAAATCAGGTTCGTCCGGTGAACACGATCGGTCGTACCCGGCATGAGGGTACGAGCTCTGTGGCGGATCGGCGTTACACACAAAAGCGCGACGATCGACCCAGTTACCCGTCAACGACGCGCAGCCGGACCTATATGCACAAGGCACACGTTGAGTGGCAGGAAATGCGGCATTCTGGGGCGGCAAGGAGACAACAGGATTTCATCCAATCGCAGCTCGCCCGGCTCGATGATCGTCAAGCGCCGGTTGACGGGCGGCATCCTGCGCGCGAAGAGGCGATACATTCTAGCTCGCAATTCCGAAGACATTTGGTAAAGTTGGCCGATCTTGTTTCGGGGGGTGACAATATGCGCCACATGACGCGACCTGAATTCGAGGCTTATGAAAAGCGCGTCGAGACTGCCCTGTTGCTGGCACGAAAAGCCATACTGCCAGAGGAGCGCGAGGATTTCGAGGAGATCGCTCAAGCAGCACGCGAGCACGTCAATGTTCGCCGTGAGATCGTTGAATTGCTGGAGGATCGAGCGGCGAGCAGGACTTCTAACCTCCGGTCTAGCGAACCGGGCAAGGGCGCGCCGCATTACGACAAGCAATGGTGGGACGCCGCCGTAACGCGACACGGCCTCGCGGCGACTGACTCCGCAAACAAGGCGCTTGTCGATATCGAGCTTATACGAGAAGCGATCAAGCGGATCAATGAGGACGGTCCCAACGAAGTGTCGGCTTTGAAGAAAGAATTGGAAACACATATGGCCAAGGCGGCGGAACTTGCGTTGTCTGGAAACGGTATCGTTCGTGAGGCCGCGGAAATCGACGACGAATTGAAAACGACGCTGCAAATGCTTGAGCGCAATCGTCATAGGATTGAAGGCGCGAAAATGAACACGAGGGCGGACTTTGACGCGGCGGCCCGTGCCAGTCGCGACGCGTCCAACGGCGAGCAGTTGCAGATCCCAGCTGTCGATCGTGATATCCGAGCTCAAGAAAGTCTAATGGATAGCGCGTCACGACCAGACCCCGGGGATGTGATCGGCAGTCATCCCGCAAAACAGCGCGTCCCTCGCTTGGTCGAAATCCAACGCAAGGCGAACGAGCGGAATGAACGCGACCAGGATGATCGCGAACGATAGGAGAGGCTGTATGCGAGACGAGTGGCCGATTGTTGTGGTTGAGGAGGGCAGCAGCAACGCGGGAAGGGCTAAGGTTGTCAACTCGTCATAAACTCCCTGAAGCACGCCTTTCCGGGACCTCCCGGCGGTAGGATGACGGTCAGCTATCAGGCGGCCGGCAACTGGGCGTTGTTCGTCGGGGATGGCGGCGTCGGCACGCCAAAAGAAGGCCAGGACGCGAAGGCCGGGCTTGGCACCAGCATTATCAAGCCGCTTGCTGCACAACTGGGTTCTACGATCTCGGGATCGGGCAATACACCCGGAACGCTGGTAACCCTGACAAGCACGGCGGCGGATGTGGCCGAGGGCAAGGCCAAGGATCACAAACAAGTCGGACGCTGGTGAGGCCGAGGCCGCGCGGGACAGAGACTTCGTAGTAAAGAAGGGGGTGACTGCGGCGACTTCCGTCCGCATCGCGTCGATCGATCCGCGCATGACACGGATTTCTGCGAAGGCAACGGTGTTACCCTCACGACTGAATCGAGCATTGGCCTACCAGTCGAGCGGATTTCAAAAATGCCACTTCCTCAGAACACGATTATTGCCGTTGCCGATGGCGAGAAGCTTGTTCTTCAAAACGAAGGCAATGCCGCAAATGTGAAGTTGAAAGCGATACCGGCTGCGGAAGTCGATAACTCGAAAATCTCCTCGGGCGGTCGCCATACCAGCAGCTCCGCAAACCCGGACGACAGCCAGCAAACGAGGACGGCTTCAGCTTCAGCGTCGCGGATATGTTGAACAAGCAGGTTCTTGAAGGCAATATCAAAAGCCTTGTCATCGTGGGAGCACCACCCACACTGGGCGAGATGCGCAAGAGCTACCACAACTCCCTGTCTGAAGTTCTGATAGGGGAGTTGGATAAGGACCTCACGGGGCACTCGCTGCAGGATATTGAAAAGGCACGTGCCGCCGCCTGAGAAGCCCGACAAATTCATGTCCTCCGGCCTTCAAGGCGCTTCTGGAAGATGAGCGCCGGTTGACCGTTCGAGTCCCTTCAAGGCCAGGAAAACCGAACCGCATTACGCTCGAACGGTGTGGCTGAGGTTTAACTCCAACCAGCCGCGCTTTTGCTTCACCCCGGTTGAGCGAACCTAGACATGCGCCTCGCCGAAGGCAAATTCGCCATCATCCGGCTCATTGTAAAGCGACGCAAAAAAGACAGCCGCATAGAGCACTCCCACTAAGGTCAATACGATCCACCCCGCAACGGGCCCAAGAGCTGCGTTATTGATGAGGTCACTCCATTGGCTGACAACCTGTGCATTCGTATCGTCAGGAAGCAGTACCGGTGAGGAGATTTTCAAACCCCATGCCAAGATCAAGATGAGATACATCCAGCAGTAGTTCCGCCGAATGCGCCGAATGAGCGCCTCTCGGTAGCTGATGAGGAAGGTCGGCTTGCGAAGGCTTTGGGCGATTGCGGCCGCCCAATCCGAATTCAGCTCAGCCTGCGGACTTAGGACCTGCGCGAAGTAGTAACGCTCCAGCTGCCGCACTCGCCCCCTGTAGATGTCAAAGAATCGGTAGCGGCGGGCTTCAATGATCAAGAGCAATGATACGAGCAGCATCCCGAACAGAATGACGCCGTGGTGAGAACTCGGCGTTGATAATGAGATAGACAGCAAAGCCGCAACAACGGTTATTGCCCAATTCGAAGTCCGGTCTAAGCGATCTCGCCAACCCGTCATTCGGCCCATCTCACCGCGGTAATAGTGGATGACGGCGTTGACTTTTTCGGATGAGGTTGTCGGAAGGGGAGGGCCAACCCGGTCTCCCGCCGCCTGTTCGCCCTTTGGCTTTTGATTTAGTCCAATTAGAGGTTCCACATGTGTTCTCCTTCGATGCCGGCACGGGCCTGAAACGACAGAGCTAAGGCCTGCGTCCAACGTGAAGTATCGTCCTGCTATATCGGCCAGGCAAGCAAGAGCATCGGTACGCTGACAAGGAGAACGATTATTGAAAGGGGGAGACCCAGACGGGCGTAGTCCCCGAAGCGATACCCGCCCGGTCCCATCACCAGAGTATTGCACTGGTGACCGATCGGGGTCAGAAAGTCGCAGCCGGCCCCGATGGCGACAGCCATCAAGAACGCATCCGGTTGAAAGCCAAGCTTCTCCGCGAATGTCGCGGCAATGGGCGCCATGACCAGTACTGTTGCGGCGTTATTGAGGAATGGCGTGACCGCCATGGCTGCGACCAGGATGAGTGCAAGAGCCCCATAAGGTGGCAGCATCTCCGCGGTTCGAGACAATAGGTCCGCAATCACGTCGGTCGTTCCGGTCGTCTTTAGTGCGTCACTGATCGGGATCAGAGCGGCAAGCATAATGAGAATAGGGGCATCCAGATGGCTGTAAACGTCGCGGAGAAGAACTGATCCGGTTACAACCATCAGGAAGGCGGCTGCGAAGAACGCGATGGCTACGGGCACACCACCGAACGCGGTCGCACCCATCGTAGCGACAAGAATTAGAACGGGCACTAGGCCGTTACGAGCACTTCCGAGCTTTACGTTGCGTTCCACCAACGGCAGGCAGCCCCATTCGCTTAGCAGATCAGGCAATCTTTGCAGGTCACCCTGCAAAACAACGACATCACCGTTGCGGATCTTGATCTCGCCCAAGCGCTCCGTAAACCGTTTGTCACGTCGGCTCACCGCCAAAAGGTTCAGACCGGTATTCTCAAATAGCGCGACGTCCTTGGCACTCAAGCCAATCAAGCGAGAGTGCTCGCCAACGATCGCTTCGACGGTATTCAAAAGCTCGCCGTTTGATGTTTCCGGTGTCCGGTTAGAAAGGCGCAGTTTACCTTCGCTGACGATCCTGTCGAGTGCGGCCTGCTCGCCTTCAATAATGAGCAGATCTCCATCCTTTAGCATCATGTCCGGAAGCGGTTTCCGCCGAGCGCCTCCTTCAGTGATTATTCCTGTGACCATCGCGTCGCCGCCAGCGGGCTTTTGTAGCCAGCTAATCGATTGTCCAACCGCGACAGATGGCGCGGTGACACGCGCCTCCGTCGTGTAGTTCTTGATCTTCACCGCCTCATCCAGCGAGGTCTCTTCACGGACGCGCTCGGGCAAGAGCCGGTAGCAGGTGGCCAGGAATAGGAGGCCGACGACGGCGAGGGACGCGCCAACGGGTGTGTAGTCGAACATCGTAAACGGCTGGCCGGTGATTTCCTCACGCACGCGGGAGACGATAATATTGGGTGAGGTACCAATCTGTGTCATTAGACCACCAAGCAGCGAGGCAAATGCCATTGGCATGAGAAACATCGACGGCGATACGCGAGACTTGCGCGCCATGTGGATCGCCACCGGGATCATAATCGCCAGCGCGCCGATATTCTTTATGAATGCAGACAGAATGGCGACAATAACAACAAGTATTATAAGCTGCGTTCGGGGGCCACGTCTCTCAGGCGAAAGTCTGCGAAGGGCAATGTCCATAATGCCAGAGCGTGAGATTGCCGCGCTGACGATCAAGGCGCTTCCCACGATAATCACAATGTCGTCCGCGAACCCGGAGAAGGCCTTTTTCGCAGGCACGATACCGACAAGAACGGCGGCGAGAAGTGAGCCTGCGGCGACGACGTCGTATCGGTAGCGTCCCCATACGAAAGCCCCCATCATCAGAGCAATGATGAGAAGGGAAAGCCATTGATCCATGCGCATGTTTCAAATCCGGTTAATGCTCGTTAAATTTTCAGGCGGAAGAAGGATGTATAAGTAAATACGATTTCTAAGCCTTCCGTCGCTTGCTGACCTGACTGACGCGACAATGAAGCTTCCATCACAACCATTTCGCCCGAAGGGGAACCTTATTTCACCGGTCAATATACACGGCGCCGGGACTCTCGGCGTGGCGCCACCGGGTCCAATTCACCCAAAAGAAACCTCATTTACGGTTCTGTTAATATCCTGATCTCGATGCTCTTGTGTCCTCAATGACGATGCCAAGAAACTATCGATCTCCGTTCGTAGTGCGCCTAACCGATTGATATGACGTCGAGCCTGTTGAATACTGAGTCCGTATTTTTTGGCGAGAGTCTCAGGTGAGTAAATATTCGAATCATTCAGCATTTCAGTCATATACGACTCCTTCACAGAGTGAACCCGCAAGAGCGATGGTATGTTCCACGTATTTACGACGAGCCGTGTCGCGCCGCCTTAAGGCTGACTAGCGCGGTGAAATGGCAACGTTCCGTCCCGAGTTTGTCCAACTGCGCCTCAAAACGACTTGGTGATAAAGTTCCATTGTGAAGTTCCCGCGCGTCATGCCCCCGAGGCCCAAAGCGATTTGCATAGCGCTGTTTCCCGAGGACTGGGAGGCGTAATAGTCGGGAGAGCGCCAATCCTTCGATGCGACTTGATCATCACCAATATGCTACTGGCGGGCATGCGGCGAAAACGAGCTAAAAATTGATCTGCATCAAGAGGCCCTTGTTGCAGTAGAGGTATCTGGTGCGCTCACGGGAAATCGGCGGGGGACCCTGCCTGTGGACGCGGTCGTGAGCGTAAGATCAGTAAGAGAAGGACGGCCAACTGGGGGATATGAAAGGAACGGTTTCAATCACAACTGCGGTCAGTACGTGTCGGTCGACGGGGCCGATCTCTATGTCGAGATCAAGGGCAATGAGACGGGACACCCACTGGTCCTCCTGCCTGGCGGGCTCGGCACCATTGAGGACTTCAATCCCATCCTGTCCAATCTCGCTCTGGATTATCGCCTGATCGGTATCGACAGCCGGGACAGGGGAAGTCAACTCTCGGGTCCGAAAAGCTCACCTACCGGCGGATAGAGCAAGATGTTGCGGCAGTTTTGCGTCGACTCGACCTTGGTCCTGTCACGCTGATCGGCCATAGCGATGGTGGTATTGCCGCGCTACGTCTGGCTGTCGCGAATGACACCCCGATCGACAAGGTGGTAACGATCGGTGCGCACTGGATTCTGCGTGAGGATTACCCGATCCACGAGATGTACAAGGGGATGATAGCGCAAAGCTGGCGCAAGATGTTCTCCGAGGGGGGCGTGACATATCGCTCTCTCAACCCGGTGCCGGATTTTGACCCCATCACGCGCGATATAGTGGATCTCTGGCTGGATTCGAGCGCGGATAGCTATCCCGGGGAGACGGTTCGCGAGATCGGTTGCGATCTCCTTGTCATCCGGGCCGATGACGACATGCTGGTGTCGCGAACGACTGCTGTGGAACTCTCAGAGCGGGTCAATGGTGCAAAACTCATGACCCTTCCTTTCGCCGGCATTCTGCACACGAGGAACAGCCCGAAACGTTGCTCTGGGCCCTGTGGACTTTAATCTCGTCCAATGAAACCGCGTAGCGCGAGGACGCTTGATTGACTGTACCGCAGAATAAGGATGAATTGCTCCAGGCCATCGAGGTTAGTTTCGAAAGACTTATGAAAGAACTTACCGAAATGCCGTTGGACCTGGTGAGCGACCCGGTCATGGAGGGACATGTTAAGGGAACATGGATGAGTGTCGCCAATCTGCTGGCTTACCTTGTGGGCTGGAACGAACTGGTGCTAAAATGGCTGGATCACGACGTGGTTGGCGAGGCGATCGACTTTCCCGAGACGGGTTTCAAATGGAACGAGTTGGGCCTGCTCGCTCAGAAATTCTATCGCGATTACCAGGATGTCCCGTATCCTCAACTTATCGAGCGTCTCCAATCTGCCAAGATCCGTATCGTCTTGCTGATCGCCTCTTGTGATGATGAAGATCTTTACGGCAAACCCTGGTACGGTAAATGGACCATGGGCCGTATGATTCAGTTCAATACTTCATCCCCATATGACAACGCGCGGGGTCGGTTGCGAAAGTGGCTTAAAAATTTCGATCAGTATTAGCCCGATCGCAAGGCGTTATCGCCCTATCAATGATTGGTATCGGACGTTGTTGGAGGAACATATCCTAAAGGGCGACTATCCCGTCGAGAAAGGTTGGAGGATCGGTCACGAGCTGTCGTGATTACATCAGGGGGGAAGCGGTTTCGCCCTCGATACTGCTTAAGGCAAACTCCTGAAAGGTGTTCTGTGAAAATACTTGTGTTGAACTGCGGCAGCTCCAGCCTGAAAGTCGGCGTTTTCGAGATTGCCGAAAAGTCCACGGAAATCTTCAAAGCGACTTACGAGAAATTTGAGGCCGGATGCTGTTCCTATAAGATTACCCAGGGTGCTGCGGTAGAAACTGGACAAGCGCCACTTGGCGACATTGGCGCCGCCCTGGTTGCTCTTCCGCAAATTCTTGATGGCCATCACGTAACCAAACTGGACGCGATTGGCCACCGTATCGTGCACGGGGGCGAAAAGTTCCGAACCACAGCGATCCTTGACGAATCGACGATTGCGGCGATCGAGGCGCTAACGCCGTTGGCGCCGTTACACAATCCCGCAAATCTGCTGGCTGTGCGCATTGCGAAGGAGGTCTGGCCGAGCCTGTCTCAGGTCGCGGTCTTCGACACCTCATTCCATAGCACCAATCCGCCACGCGCGACGACTTACGCCGTGCCGAAGGCTTGGCGCGATGCCGGTCTGCGGCGTTTTGGGTTTCATGGCACGTCGCACAAGTATGTCGCGATCCGGGCCGCTGAGGAGATAGGCGTGCCGCTGCGTGAGCTCAAGATCGTGAGCGTGCATCTTGGCAACGGTGCCAGTGTCTGCGCGGTCAACCGTGGAGAGAGCATCGACACATCGATGGGCATGACACCACTTGAAGGATTGGTGATGGGAACGCGCTCCGGCGACGTTGACCCGGGCCTGTTTGGATTTTTGTCGCGGCAACATGGCCTCTCAATAACGGAGGTTGAGGAGGCTCTCTATTCGCAGAGCGGGCTGAAGGGACTAACGGGCTCATCCGACATGCGCGATGTCGAAGATCGGGCCGGCAAAGGTGACACCGAAGCACAGCTTGCCATCGAATTGTTCGCCTATCGCGCCCGGAAATACATTGGCGCCTATGCGGCGGCGATGGGCGGCCTTGATGCGGTCGTCTTCACGGGAGGCATCGGCGAGAACTCCCCGTCAATGCGTCGGCGCATCTGTGATGGACTGGAGTTCATGGGTTTACGGCTTGACCATGATCGAAACCAGTTTGTCGAACTCGCCAACCACGCCGCACCGCAGATCCAGGCGTATGGCGCCAGGGTGCGGGTCATCGTCACTGAGACTGCCGAGCAATTGATGATCGCCCGCGAGACGGCCGCCGCTTTGGCGCCGAAGGCAACAGTGCCTGAACCGATCCCTGTCGCGGTATCGGCCCGCCACGTTCACCTGTCCCGACCGGCGGTCGAGGCCCTGTTTGGTCCCGGATACCACCTGACGCCCGCCACTCCGCTGCGCCAGCCAGGTCAATGGGCCGCGCGTGAACGCATCACGCTAGAGGGGCCTAAAGGTTGTTTGGAGCGCGTCGCCATTCTCGGCCCCGAGCGTCCCCGGACGCAGATCGAAGTTTCGAGAACGGACGGCTTCGCGCTCGGTATTGATGCGCCCGTTCGCGACAGTGGAAAACTCGACGGAACTCCAACGGTTCGCCTCATCGGACCTGTCGCTAGCCTCAACACCGATGGACTGATTGTGGCCGCCCGGCACATCCATACGAACCCGGATGATGCGAGACGCCTGGGCCTTGCGGACGGTATGCTCGTGGACGTTCATATAGGCGATGAAGAGCGCGGGCTGGTGTTTGGTAAGACCCTCATCCGCGTCAGCGATAATGCCCTAACCGAGATGCATATCGACACGGATGAGGCAAACGCCGCCGACATCCGCGTCAGCGGCGAAGGATCGCTGGTTTCCGATCTTCGCGCCGTCGCAATGGCGAACAGAGACTAGCGGGTATGTCGCAGGTTTGCTGGTCGCTTGTCGAAACAACCGGCACGCTGAAGACGCTCGTCGGCTATGCGACCCTTAGCAGCGAGTTTTATGTCTGTCCCCTCGGCATTCGTCGCTGGCGAATGGACCCAAGGTCTTCCTGATGCGTTGGTGTCGATAAATACGGCAAGAACGGTGCTTCGACTTCGCAGCCGAATCCGCCCTCAGTACAAAACTTACTAGGTCTGCGATCCAGGAGACAATATGAGCGATCCTCTGAAGCAAGAAATTGAATCTAAATGGCTTTCTCAACGCGCATTGCATGACATCGACGCGTACTGGAGGGCGGCAAATTATCTGACGATCGGCCAGATATACTTGATGGACAATCCACTGTTGCGCGAACCCCTTCGGCTAGAGCATGTCAAACCAAGGCTGCTGGGCCATTGGGGTACATCGCCGGGCCTAAGCTTCATCTACGCACATTTGAACCGCGTCATCCGAGCCCGTGACGAGGACATCATCTACGTCTGTGGGCCTGGCCATGGCGGCCCGGCAATGGTCGCCAATACCTATCTCGAAGGCACGTATAGCGAACTCTATCCAGACATCACGCTTGATGAGGCGGGAATGCGAAAACTATTCCGACAGTTTTCGTTTCCAGGTGGCATACCGAGCCATGCAGCGCCGGATGTTCCCGGATCTATCCATGAGGGCGGCGAACTCGGCTATGCACTTTCACATGCCTTTGGCGCGGCTTTTGACAATCCGGACCTCATCGTCGCCTGCGTGGTCGGCGATGGAGAAGCCGAAACCGGTCCCTTGGCGGCCGCCTGGCATTCGAACAAATTCTTGAACCCTGCGCGGGATGGCGCCGTTTTGCCGATCCTGCATTTGAATGGCTATAAAATCGCCAATCCGACCATCTTGGCGCGCATACCCGAGGACGAGCTGCGCGCTCTATTCATCGGCTACGGCTATGAGCCGCTCTTTGTCGAAGGGCACGATCCTGCATTGATGCATGAGAGAATGGCCATTGTTCTCGAGCAGGCGATCAGCAAAATTCATGATATTCAGAATACTGCGCGGGGCAGATCTAAACAGGCCTCACGTCCCAAGTGGCCGATGATCGTCTTGCGTAGCCCGAAGGGCTGGACCGGCCCGAAAGAGGTCGATGGCCTGAAGACCGAAGGGTTCTGGCGGTCGCATCAGGTACCGCTGTCGGGGATCGCGGAAAATCCGGATCATCTGAGGCTATTAGAAGAATGGCTGAGAAGCTATCGGCCAGACGAGCTGTTTGACGTGACAGGTGCTCCTTTGGCATTAATCCGGGAAACGGCGCCGCAAGGGCTGCGTCGGATGAGCGCTAACCCACATGCAAATGGTGGTCTTTTGCGCAAATCCCTCGATCTTCCCGATCTGCACGATCATGCAGTAACGGCCGGGCAGCCAGGCTCCATGAAAGCCGAATCCACAAAAGCAATGGGAGATTTCCTGTGCGCTGTGATGGAGCTTAACGACACCGCCAAGAACTTCCGCATTGTCGGTCCCGACGAAACGGCGTCCAACCGGCTACAGGATGTCTTTCGGGTGACAGAACGCGCGTGGATGGAGACAATCCTCCCGGAAGACGTTCATCTTGGGCGCGACGGCAGAGTTTTGGAAATTCTATCCGAGCATACCTGCCAGGGCTGGCTGGAAGGTTACCTCCTCACCGGGCGGCACGGGCTTTTTTCCTGCTACGAGGCGTTCATTCACATCGTCGATTCGATGTTCAATCAGCACGCGAAGTGGCTGGATGCGTGCCAGGAAATTCCATGGCGCAGACCTATCTCGTCGCTGAATTATTTGCTGTCGAGCCATGTTTGGCATCAGGAACACAATGGTTTCAGTCACCAAGATCCAGGGTTTATCGATGTCGCCCTCAACAAAAAAGCTGACGTCGTACGAGTCTACCTGCCGCCGGATGCCAACACTCTGCTCTGCGTGACGGATCATGTCCTGCGCACGTGGAATCGCATCAACATCATCGTCGCGGGCAAGCCACCGTCGTGGCAGTGGCTGTCCATGGACAAGGCGATCGTTCATTGCCGGGCGGGAATTGGCATCTGGGATTGGGCTTCGACGAAGAGCGGAAGCGAACCCGACGTGGTGTTGGCGTGTGCCGGTGACGTTCCCACGCTGGAAACGCTTGCCGCAGTGCAGATCCTCAAGGAGGTTGCTCCGGATCTGGCTATCCGGTTCATCAACGTCGTGGATTTGATGACACTGCAGCCAAAAGAGTATCATCCGCATGGCCTCTCAGACAAGCAGTTCGACGCGCTGTTTACCACCGACAAGCCAGTCATCTTCGCCTATCATGGCTATCCCTGGACGATCCACCGTCTCACCTATCGCCGGACCAATCACCAGAACTTCCATGTGCGAGGCTACAACGAGGAAGGCACGACGACGACGCCCTTCGACATGACCGTTCTGAACGGTCTAGACCGCTACCATATCGTGCACAGCGTACTTGACTTTGTGCCGGAACTGAAAAGCACCCGCATCGGATTGAAACAACTGATGGACAGCAAGCTGCTTGAGCACCGCGCATTTATTCACGCGCACGGTCAAGACATGCCGGAAATCCGAGATTGGCAGTGGGTGGATGGGCGCGCGTCGATAAGTGGCTGAAGCGCTATTCGGGATCGCCCTGTGCATTCGCTGGAATGGACATCTTTTGAGCGCGCCGAAGGGCAAAGAGTGGGAAAGGGCCGCTCGAAATCCCAATGCCGGCAGCTCCCTTCCACATTGTGCAGGGGAGCCTGGAGCTGTGCCCTTCAGCCTGATAAGGCACGGCAATGATCACCACGTAAACTCAACACCTCTGCGGATGATGGGAAAGCAGCCTTTGCATGTAAGCGCCGCACGCGGACCCGTGTGCGTCAGCAAACTGTTTACGTTGTTGCCGACCACGAGCTTCATCTCGGTTTATTTTGCGCAACGGCGCCTTTACCGACGTTCAGATGCCGGGGACGATGGATGGGATCAAACTGTCTCATTACATCCGGGATAGGTGGCCGCCCGTGAAGTTGATTGTGGCATCAGGTGCTGCAATCCTTGAAGAGAGCAGTCTGCCTGTGGGAAGCAAGTTCTTCTCAAAGCCTTATGATGACCATACAATCACAGAAATGATGGCTTTTTTGCTTTCGAGCTCAGCGCCGATTGCTCATGCCGGTTGACTTTCGGCGATCGACGATGGGTAGGCGGTAAGCTAAGGGCGTTTAGGCAGTGTAGTCTGACGGCATAAACGGACGCAGCTTGGCTGCGGGCCCCACGAACCGAAGCGCTTGGTGGCGGGCGCTGTGACGGCCGCGCCGTCAATTTCTCTCCTTTCGAGAGTGAAATCCCCAATTTCCGAGACTGGCCACTCGATCTGCCCGTTGCTCGTGTCGCTCTTAAGAGATCCGTATTTCACGGCATTCGTCGCAAAACGTCCGCCTTGAAGAGCTGCCAGGCCGTATCAACGCGATTGACGGCTGCGATGGGGGGCGCAAATTTCAGAAGCCACGCAAGCTAGCAAAGTCCTCCTCGCGAGGTGCGTCGAGAACATCATAAAGCGTAAGAGCTGCTGACCTGTCGGTATGCAATCGAAGCCGGGTCTTAAAGCTGCCGACCTATGGTGATCATCAGCGGAAAGCGAGGCAAACCGCCAGCGAGCTCTTCAGGCCTTATCGTAGGTGAATGAGGTCAAGAGCGTTGTCACGAAATTACTCGCCTTCTCCTTGACGAGAACTTCAGTCCATTCGTCCGTACCGCGAAGCATCAGTCCGGTATAAATGCTGTCCACTGCAGCCTCTTCGATGCGCTTTATATGCGCACTGAAGGACGCCTCGTCGCCGGATTTGTAGAGGTCTCGAACAACCATCCTCAGAATTTCCTGGATGGCGATCTGCCATGCGGTGTTGATGGCTTGAAGTTCGTTGGCTTGGTTCATAATCGGTTTCCCCTGTTACGAAAGGCCCATATCACCATCCGACGTGAACCGTGCAGGGCGGTCAGGCACAAAAAAAGGCCAGGCAATCTGCCTGACCTCAATTGGTAGTTTGCTTTCAACAGTGCCAGTACATCCGTGGTCAAAGGAAAGCAGTTACCGATTATACGGCCTGCAGGTTGCAAGCAGACATCTTGCCCGACTTGTTGTCGCGCTCGAGGTCGAAGCCGATCTTCTGGCCTTCGACGATTTCGCGCATTCCAGCGCGCTCGACGGCAGAGATGTGAACGAAGGCGTCAGCGCCGCCGTTGTCAGGCTGAATGAAGCCGAAGCCTTTGGTGGAATTGAACCATTTAACTGTGCCAGTGGTCATGATGAACCCTTTCATAGCAATATAGATGACCGCCACGCGAAAGCGTTGCGGATGATGATAGCGATTGTTTTAAAGGGAGGGTTCGTTCAGGGCGCGGTGCTAGTCGCGCAATAACCAAAGCTCAGCAAGAAAATATCGACAACGAAACACCTACGCTGTTTTTCGGGGGCCGTCAACTTTTAGTTTTTGCCCGAACTAAACTCTATCAGCGGATGCAGTCTCAAGTTGAGTACTCCTTTATCGCATCCGCTTTGCAGTTCGAAAGTCCTGTCTTCTATTCACGGTTACGGTCGAAAACTAAACTGAACGGGTTTTGACCATCTCTGGCTGTGGGACAGCGCAACGTCAAAGCGATGGTCTAATTTAACGTATGCAAGCAGCGGATCATTTTGACGCCCAGCGCGTTACACCGGCTCGTCCGACTTATTAAAAAAAGACATACCGCAGCACATGGGGCAAGGGTTGGTGAAGGATGGCATATAATGGGATCACAGTCCTTGTTGTCGAGGATGAGTTGCTCATTCGGATGGATGTTGTGACATTTTTAGAGGACGAGGGGTTCAGGGTACATGAAGCATCGAACGCTGAAGAAGCCATCGCCCTCCTGGCCGCTAGCCCAGACATCAAAGTCATGTTCACCGACATTGACATGCCAGGCTCAATGGATGGATTGAGGCTCTCAGCCGCCGTGCGCGATCGGTGGCCACCCGTGCATATCATCGTAACCTCAGGTCATCGGCAGTTGAGCGATGAACTGCTTCCAGTTCACGGGAGATTTTTCAGCAAGCCGTACGACAACTTTCGCGTCATCAATGCCATCAGGGAAATGGTCGCTGCGGATTAGAGGTAAGGTCTGGCTTGGAAAGGAACCTTCGTGTTTTAACGGCCTCCCCCCCAATTTTTTTTGGAGCTCCAGGTTGCTTTCGGGCTACGATATCCGGTGAGGTCACGGTAGTGGCAGGCATTGCATTTGAATGGGTCTTGATCTTGCACGCCTACTCCATTGAGATCGGTTACCGCATCGACAAACTCCGCTGCCCTGTAGGGTAAAGACTTGGGCGAAACTCACTTATAAGTGATGGCTAGCCTTCGGAGCGACAGCAGTTCCCGCCTGAGGTCATCAGAACCAATCGGCTTCGGGTCCTGCGATAGCTAATGATCGATGACCACATGGAGATGCCTCGACGCCATTCAGTGACCCGCACCATCCTCTTTGGAAACCAGACAACCTGCGCCGCGCGTCCATGCGGCAGGGGTGGCGCTTTGGTCATGGGACGTCACCAACGATCGGTTTGCATGGACGAGCAGGCATTTAAATTGTGGGGTCTTATCAAAACCGGCGAAGTGAAATTCGAAGACCTCTCAGCCCACATTCATCCATCAGATCGGGATCGGGCTTCATTTCCAGCGACGCGCGGGATCGTTGGCGCCTACGAGATCGACTTCCGCATTGTGGTGGCAGACGAAATTCGGTGGATTTCGGTACGCGGCCTGGGCGATGACGCCCCGCTCCGCAATGGTGAGATGTTCGGGGTGTTTTTGGATGTTACCGGGCTCCAACAAGCTGAAGAAGGCAACGAACTGCTTGCCGCAAGATGAGCCACCGGCTTAAAAGCCTTTTGGCCATCGCCATGGGGCTCACCAACATTTACCTCGCAGTCGACCACAACCGTCAAGGAAATGGCAACGGAGCTCACGGGACGATTGGCTGCCCTTGGCCGAGCGGATGATCTCGTGCGGCCAATTCCGGGCGGCCAGGGTCACGCCACCTTGCTCGGCGACCTGCTGTCGGTTCTGCTGTCGCCCTACGAGGATTTGGGCGCATTCAATGGCCGTATCAGGGTGGCCGTGCCCCGCACGGGTGTGGGCGAGGCCGCTGCAACCGCAAAGGCACTGGCTTTCCACGAACTCGCGACGAACTCGATGAAGTATGGTGCGCTTTCCGTCGACACGGGAACGTTGGATCTTTCGGGCCTGACCGAAGACGACGAAGTTACGTTAACCTGGACTTAATGCGGCGCGGCAGTTGAAGACGCAGAGGGCGCGCGGGCTATGGAAGCAAGCTGCTCAACCCAAGAGTCTCCGGACAACTCGGGGGGCAATCATATACGACTGGTCGCCTAAGGGTGTCGTGGTTGTTTTGAAGCTGAGTGGCGAGGGACTGGCCACGTGATGTCTGCCCATTTTAACAACGCATTCAACGCCTGATCTTGTCGTCATCAATTCGCGCTCCTATCTCATTTGCACCACACTGATGGAGCGGCGAGATGGCGGACCTTGTAGCTGATTTTGTGTTCGACGCGGCAGTCGAGATCATTCCTCCGAAACCCCCTGGCGACCGAGCTCATGCTCGCATTTGCTTATGCTGCCAACGCCCAAGCAAATGGATAGACGATGATGGCTGCGGCATCTGCAATGAATGCCTGGCACCTGCTTTGTCGTTTTCCCGACAACTTGGTCGGATTGCGGCTGAGCTGAATACTCCCAATACTACCACCGACGAGATCTCTTATATCATGGAGCTCGGGGATGATTATCAACTCGGCGCTCCTAGGAGCGCCGAGTGAAAGCGCGTTAGGCAAAAATCTTGCAAAAAACAACCTTCCAGAATGCGTCGGCATCCTGGGGTCGATTCCCACTTTGACGGCCAAAGTCATAGGCGGGAAATGCGATGAAAAGCGCAAGCAGTTGTCTCGACATATCTAGCTCTCCCTTGTGTCTCCGCCCTTGGGCGGTTTTTATATTGATAGAGGGCCCAACCCGCAGCAACTTCGCATGTCTGAGAAATTTGACGCGCTCTGGCGCACCCTAAGATGTCATTTCGACTTCGCGGGAACTCGCCGGTGTCAGCAAAGAGGACTACGAAATACACCCAACTCCAGATCTGTATGAGGTAGCCTGGAGTATGGGGGATCCGACCATCTCGGGAGACGATATCATCGACATTGCACTGTCCTTGGTCATGCCTCCCGGCGACGAAAGCCGGTGGGATCCGCGCCCCATGCGACAAATACGCTCTTCAAACGCTCTCCCGCCGGGGAAAGGCTGTGATGGCACCGCTGCATCAGCGAAACGTCACGGTTAGTGGCTGTTGAAAAGACCAGAATGATCCGAGGCGACCTCAACCTTAACGCGATCAATACATTGCAGACTTCTGTTCCCGCGTGGTCGCCAGGAATACTGCCTCGTTGCGATCCAGCCCAACATGGATCGAACAAGGGGATGCACAACTTCAAACCTCCAGCGATCACCACAAAAATCGAAAATTGCAACTGAGCCCGTTCGGCTGCTTATTGCCGAAAACGGCCAAATGGCGATCCGTTCCTTCCAAGTCGGGCGAATAAAATAGAACACTAATTCAATAGACTATATTGATAAGATCCCGTGTTGGTTTACCCTTTCCTCAGCTTGCAATTTGAGGATATCCAATGGGACTTTCGGGAAAATTCAAGGCAGCAACCGTTATTGGTGCCGTGTTGTTGTCGCTGTTATCGTCAGCGGCGTTTGGGGAGGATGCTGCCAAACCCACGCAGGGCGGCACACTTATCTATCTGGAGCAGCAGCCGCACACCAATCTGTATCCGCCGGCCGGCGGCTTCTACCCGAACGGCGGCGTGCTCAATCAGATCACCGACAAGCTGACCTTTCAGAACCCGAAAACGCTGGAGATCGAGCCCTGGATTGCCGAGTCCTGGACAGTCAACGACAACGCTAGCGAATATATCTTTAAACTGCGCAAGGGCGTAACGTTCTCCGACGGCTCGCCGCTTGATGCCAATGCTGTTGCCAAGAACTTCGATACGTTCGGTCTTGGAAATAAGGAGTTGAAGCAGCCCGTCTCCGAGGTCATCAACAACTACGACCGTAGCGAAGTCATTGATCCGCTGACGGTCAAATTCTACTTCAAAAAATCATCCCCAGGCTTCCTGCAGGGCACGTCCGTTATCGGCTCCGGCCTGGTTTCGCTGGCAACTCTGGCGCTGCCATTCGAGCAGCTTGGTGATGCGACCAAGATTGTCGGCTCCGGGCCGTTCGTGGTTGAAAGTGAAACGCTGGGCAAGGAATTGTCCCTGAAGGTTCGCGAAGACTACACCTGGGGACCGGCTAAGATCGAACATCAGGGCCGCGCTTATCTCGACGGCATCAAATACGTGATCACCGGCGAGGACAGCGTCCGCATCGGCGCGCTTTTGTCTGGGCAGGCCGATTTCATTCGCCAGGTTCAGGCCTATGACGAAGCACAGGTTGAGGGTCAAGGATACAAGATCTATGCGGCCCCGACACGCGGCGTCAATAACAGCGTCGTCTTCCGTCCGGATAATCCGTTGGTGGCCGATGTGCGCGTCCGTCAGGCACTGCTGCATGGCACAAATGCGCATGAGATCATTTCGACGCTGTTTTCGGCCAACTATCCGCAGGCCAAGTCGATCGTCGCGTCGACAGCGCAAGGGTATGTCGATCTCTCGTCCAAGCTGACCTTTGATCCGGCCAAGGCTGCAAAGCTTCTGGATGAGGCCGGCTGGACACCCGGCGCCAACGGCATCCGCGAAAAGGATGGCCTGCCGCTCGTGCTGACGGCGTATGAATCGCCGCCGCAGCCGCAGAACAAGGCGACGCTTCAGCTCGTCTCGCAACAATGGGCCCGGCTTGGCGTGACGCTGAACGTTTTGGCCGGCGATGCCGGCAGCAGGACCGTCGATGATCTCGACCCAGCAAAAACACCTGTCTCTCCCGCCATGGTCGGCCGCGCCG
Source organism: Hyphomicrobiales bacterium (assembly GCA_900468065.1). Lineage (GTDB taxonomy): Bacteria > Pseudomonadota > Alphaproteobacteria > Rhizobiales > Rhizobiaceae > Pararhizobium. Next base: position 30,912 of record UBTA01000034.1, read on the forward strand.
ATCCGGACGTGATCAAGAGCCAGTACTATCCGAAGAACCGCGACGTGCTGCGCCAGAAGGGTGGCCCGAGCGACAAGGTCAAATCCTTCGTCGATGATAAACTGAACGGTTTGCTCGAAGCGCTGTCCTCGGAGCCGAACCGCGAAAAACGGCTGCAGATTGCCAGCGAAGTTCAGACCTACGTACTCGACCAGGCCTATGCAATCCCGATTTTTGAAGAACCGCAGGCCTACGCCGGCGCGCCCTATCTGCAGGGAGTCGATTTTGAAGCTGTTGGCCGTCCGCGCTTCTACAGCACCTGGCTTGCCGAACACTGAAGGTTCCAAGCTTGCTCGGCACTTTGCCGGGCAAGCTACAATGACAAGGTAAACAGCGATGGCAAGATACATATTCTCCCGTGTGGGGCAGGCATTGCTCGTCCTTTGGGCAGCGTTTACGATTTCCTTCGTGCTGCTGCAGGCAATGCCCGGCGACGCGGTGTTGATCAAATTCCAGAATCCGGAATATGGATTGAACGCCGTACAGATAGCCGAAATCCGCGCCGCTTATGACGCCGATGGCTCGGTCGTTCTGCAATATGTCCACACTATCGGGAATTTCCTCACCGGCGACTTCGGCTATTCACTGCAGGCCGGCGTGGCAGTCAGCGCCCAGTTGGCTGCCAATCTGCCTTCGACGATCCGGCTTGCCGGGCTTGCCTTCGCCGCGGCCGCCCTGCTAGCGGTGATTATCGCGGTCCTGTCGAACCTTCCCGGCTTGGGCCGTCTGCGCTCCTTCATCCAGTCGCTTCCGTCACTTTTTGTCTCTATCCCGACTTTTTGGCTCGGCATCATGCTGATCCAGATCTTCTCCTTCCGGCTCCGGCTGGTGCCGGTGATCAATCCGGGTGAGTGGGAAGGCCTGATCCTTCCTGTTCTTACTATCGCATTGCCGGTCTCCGCGCCGATGGCGCAAATCCTTCTGCGCAACATCGACGAAGTACTGACGCGGCCTTTTGTATCAGTCGCGCGCGCCAAGGGCGCCTCGCACACGTTTGTACTCTGGCGACATGTCGCCAAGAACGCCCTCCTGCCTGTGCTGACGGTCGCCGGCGTGCTGTTTGGCGAACTGCTGGCGGGAGCCGTCATCACTGAAACGGTATTCGGCCTCAATGGGATCGGCAGCCTGGCGGAGCAGGCAGTCAACTTCCAGGATGTCGCCGTGCTTCAGGCCATCGTTGTCATCTCAGCCGCTGCCTTCGTCACCATCAACCTCGCCGTCGATCTGCTCTATCCAGTGCTTGACCCACGGCTGAAAGCAAAACTCGGGGGCGTGGCATGACCATTCTCGACACCGCTGAACGGCACCGCAATATCGACAGCCCTAATCCGCTCGACTGGATTTCCCCGGCACCTGCCGCCGAGGAAGCCGTCGGCGCGCCTGCAAAAGTCCGTGCGAAACCTATCCTTATCCAGCCGGGTCTTGTGCTCGCCTACATCATACTCGCCGTCGCGCTGCTCTGGGCGGTCGCGCCAGGCCTCTTTACATCCTACGACCCGGTACAAGGATTGCCGGGCCAGCAGTTGAAGGCACCAAGCGCGCTCCATTTCCTCGGAACGGATGCCCTCGGCCGCGATCTCTATACGCGCCTCGTCTACGGCGCCCTTCATTCGCTGTCCGGAGCCGTCGCGGCCGTAGCGATCGGGCTGCTCGTGGGCACCGCCCTGGGTGTGATCGCTGGTTCGGTCGGAGGTTGGATCGATGAGGTCATCATGCGCCTCGTCGATGTTCTGCTTTCCATCCCCGTGCTGCTTTTATCGCTCAGCATTATCATCCTGCTCGGCTTCGGCACGGTCAACGCCGCCATCGCCGTCGGTTTCACCTCAATTGCAAGCTTTGCCCGCCTCGTCCGCTCGGAGGTCGTCAGCGTCCGGCGCAGCGAATATGTCGAGGCCGCATTCGGCAGCGGCGGCACGTTTTTCAAGGTTCTCTGGCGCCATGTTCTGCCGAACTCACTGACATCGGTGATCGCATTCACCGCGCTTCAGGTCGGCTCGGCCATTCTCCAGCTCTCCACCCTTGGCTTCCTCGGTTACGGGGCACCGCCACCAACACCGGAATGGGGCCTGCTGATTGCCGAGGGCCGCAACTACATCGCAACAGCCTGGTGGCTGACGGCGGCACCCGGGGTCGTGGTGGTGCTGGTGGTTCTCGCGGTCAATCGTGTCAGCCAGGCAATCGGGAGGGCGCAGCAATGACCGTCTCCCTTGGCGGCCGACTGGAAGGCTCCGTTCTGCCGTCTCCGGTACTCGACATATCCGGCCTGAGGATTTCCTATCTCGACCAGAACGGGCCGCGAACAGCCGTTCATGGCATCGATTTCAGCGTGTTTCCAGGTGAGGTGGTGGCCCTAGTAGGCGAGTCCGGCTCTGGCAAAAGCTCGACGGCACAGGCGATCATCGGCCTTCTGCCGGAAAACGGCCGGCTCGAAAGCGGCAACATCCGGTTGAACCGGCTAGAGATTGCCGGCTGGTCGCAGAAACGGCTCGACGGCATACGCGGGTCGGTGATCAGCCTGGTGCCGCAGGATCCGGGCAATTCACTGAATCCGGTCAGGACCATCGGCAAACAGGTCGCGGAAATCCTGGTCATCCACGGCAAAGCCTCAGGCGCCGCTGCCGATGCCCGCGCCATCGAACTGCTCGAACGCGTCGGCCTCAACCAGCCGGCGCTCAGGGCAAAGCAATATCCGCATGAGCTGTCTGGCGGCATGAAGCAGCGCGTGCTGATCGCCATCGCCATTGCGCTCAAGCCGTCGCTGATCATCGCCGACGAACCGACCAGCGCACTGGATGTCACGGTGCAGAAGCACATTCTGGATCTCATCGACGAGCTTCGACGTGAATTCGGTACCGCCGTACTTCTCGTCACCCACGACCTCGGTGTCGCCGCCGACCGCGCCGATAGACTGATCGTGCTGAAGCAGGGACGCATCCAGGAACAGGGCCCAACCACCAATATCCTGACCAACCCGCAAAGCGCCTATACGCATCGACTGCTGGCCGACGCCCCCTCGCTCAATGTCCGGCAGCGCCGTGTAGCGGCCGTCGCAAAGGCAGAACATGGCAAGGCTGGCGACGACATCATCGTCGTTGAAGGACTGGTCCAGGATTTCGGCCGTGGTGGCAAGGACAAAGGTCTTCGCGCCCTCGATAATGTCTCCTTCCGTGTCCGGCGCGGCACCACGCATGCGCTGGTTGGCGAGTCCGGCTCCGGCAAGACGACGACGATCCGCAGCGTCGCAGCCTTTCAGAAACCTACCGCTGGTAAAGTCATCGTCGATGGGCTCGACCTGTCCGCGCCACCGCGCGAAACGTTGAGACTGCTGCGCAAGAAGATCCAGCTTGTCTACCAAAATCCGTTCGGCTCGCTCGACCCACGCCAGACGATCGCAGGGATCGTCGAAGAGCCGTTGTTGAATTTCGAACCGATAGCGCGTGCCAAGCGCGCCGAGATCGTCGCCAGCACCATCGAGAAGGTCGGGCTGCCGCTGGACGTTCTGCAACGCCGGCCGCATGCGCTTTCCGGTGGCCAGCGGCAGCGCGTCGCCATCGCCCGTGCGCTGGTCCTTAATCCGCAGATCCTGATTCTTGACGAAGCCGTATCGGCGCTGGACGTCACTGTGCAGGCGCAGATCCTGTCGCTGCTCGATACGCTGCAGCGCGACCTTGGCCTCACCTATCTCTTCGTCTCGCACGACCTTGCGGTGGTACGCCAGATATCGGACACCGTCAGCGTCCTCAACGGCGGGAAGATCGTCGAAAGCGGTGTGGTGGAGGATGTCTTCGAGCATCCGCAAAGCGCCTATACCCGGGAGCTGATCGACGCCATTCCGGGGAAAAAACACCCGCTGCATGCCAGCCGGTCAACCTTGACGAACTCAGGAAATATCTGATGACACATCCAGTCCAGCCGAAACGGCTCGGCTTTTTCAGCCGCGTTCTCGATCATGGCGATGCGGCGACCCGCTACCGTCTGGTGGCAGAGCAGATCATTCACGCCGAAAAGCTCGGCTTCGACAGCGCTTGGGTGGCCCAGCATCATTTTGACGCGGACGAAGGTGGGCTTCCCGCGCCACTGATCTTCCTGGCCGAGCTTGCGGCACGAACCTCCCGTATCCGGCTTGGCACCGGCGTGATCACCTTGCCGATGGAAACGGCGGTTCGCGTTGCCGAGGATACGGCAGTGCTCGATATCCTGTCGAATGGCCGGTTGGAGATCGGCTTCGGCACCGGCGGCACGCCACAGGCTTTTCTGCCATTCGGGCTGGAGAGCGCCGACCGGGGATCCGTCTACGCCAAGAGCCTTGCCACCGTGCGCGATGCCTGGGCTGGCCTGGACCTTGTCGGCGGCAACCGGCTCTACCCGAAAGCACCGCATCTGCTGGATCATATCTGGCAGGCGACCTTTTCCGTTGGCGGCGGCGAGCGTGCTGGGCGCGATGGCGACGGCCTGATGCTGTCGCGCACGCAGCCGCGACCGCCGGAAGCCCCGCAAGCAGCACTTTGGGATCTGCAGAACCCTATCCTCGACGCCTATTTCGCCAATCTTCCGAAAGGCAGGAGCCCGCGCGTCCTTGGTTCGAGAAGTCTGTTCGTCGCCGATGACCGCAAGGATGCACTGCAATTTGCCGAACTTGGATTGCAGCGCATCCGCGAGCGCTTCATCGCCAGCGGGCACATCGTCACGGGGACCACAACCGCCGATCTCATCAAGGCTTTCGACGTTCATGTTGGAACGCCCGACGATGTGATCGTATCGCTCAAGGCCGATACCGCCTTGTCGCGGGTCACCGATCTCGTCTTCCAGGTGCATTCAGTGGACCCGCCCCACGAGTTTATCCTGCGCTCCCTGGAACTGACCGCCACCGTCGTCGCCCCCGCACTCGGCTGGGCGGGTCAGCCGCCCATGCAGCAGCCGCGCCGGCTGGCCGCGACCGCGTGACTTCCGTTTTCGAAGAAAGGTAAAAACAATGACTGCACCAACACCTGATGTCATCGATCATCTGGCAGATATTCGTCCCGGATCGTTCGTCGATCGCATCCGCACGGAGCGTCCGGAAACGCGGGCCAACGCCCAGAAGAGCTATCTCGCCCTGTTTGAGCCGGCGCATGAGGGCGATGTCACGCGAGCCGAACGTCTTATCGTTGCGACCTTCGTTGCCGGATTGCACGACGCTGAGACGGCCGAGGCATTCTATGCTGCCGGCATTGAAGGCGATGCCGCGTTGATCGCTGCGGTGAAAAGCGAAATCGAGGCCGGGCGGACGAGCGGCCCTTATGGGAACTATCCGTCTGGGCCATTGTCCCGTGAAGACAAGTCGGGACTTGTCTTCACAGTATCGGAATTGGGCCGAACGGCGCTCGGGCACAAGCTCTCGGCGGCTCTTGAGCATAGCCATCTGCTGGTCTATCGGCCGCGCGAGGCAAGTCCGGAAGCTTTGCAGGCGCTGCTCGATGCCGGTTGGACGACGACAGCGATCGTCACCCTGTCGCAGATCGTCGCCTTCCTCGCTTTCCAGATCCGTGTTGTCGCCGGTCTCGCAGCATTGTCAGAGGCGGGCGAGGGCATTCGCGCATCCGCAACTGCAGCCGAATAAGGAAACAGAATATGACCGAGACAGCCATTCATCCCACCATCGACAATCGCCCTGCCGCTTTCACTCAAGCTGAAATCGGCTGGACGCCCTGGCTGCAGCCGCTTTCAGAAGAGGACTTGAGCGACAGGCACTGGGCCGGGCTCGTCGATGCCTCACGCGCCAAATCGCCCTATTTCATGCTGCTGGCCCGCGATCCGGAAATTCTGGAAGCGCGCACCAAGACGGACAAGGACATTTTCTACAACACCAAGGCGGGCCTGCCGCGGGCGGAGCGCGAGCTTTCGGCGGCCGCCGCATCGCGTTTCAACGGCTGCATCTTTTGCGCGTCGGTTCATTCCCGCTTCGCTTCGCATCATTCCAAGCGTACGGGCGATGTGCAGAAGCTGCTCGATAACGGAACGGACGCCGATCTTGGCAGCAGCCGCTGGAATGCCGTCACCAAAGTCTCGGTCGCGCTGACGCAAACCCCATCGACATTCGGCGTCACCGATATCGAACGGCTGCGTTCCGAGGGCCTCGACGACCTCGAAATCGCGGACGCCATCCACGGCGCGGCCTTCTTCAACTGGGCAAACCGGCTGATGCTCTCGCTCGGAGAGCCTACCGCTGCTGCATAACGACGCCGCCGATCCTTTTTTCAACCGTTGCTGATGAACCTGTCGGCAACGGTCATCACCAATGAATTGCGGCGTATCGCGATGCGGATGTCGCGGTAGAATGCCAGCACTTTTGTGCTAATTCTCCATACACTTGCTTCTGCTTCGGAATGGTGGAGAGGCATGCTCCGAGGATGCGGCCAGTCTCTTGATGTGTGCGGCGCGTAAATCGCCTGGCGCCCAATACCGCCGGACCGCATTATAGAAGCAATCAATGAGATTCAGTCGAGTGTTGTGCTGACTGCGGATGGCCATGAATTCGATGGCGAGGCCAAGCGGTTACGAGGTCCTCGTTTAAGGGATGGCACAATGAAGGCACTTTCACACAAGCTGGGGCTTTGACTGTAGACCGCAGAAAATGGGCAACGGGCGCGACCAGCAGTTCAGATCTCTGCAAGCCGGATGCCTCGCGTGTGCCCGCCCGGAGCTCAAGTGCTCATGGGACGACGGAAGGAGCCATCGCCGGGTCGAAGACACGGCAGACTTCATGACCGGCGAAATCCGGTACCCGTCGACGATCTTCTGGTATGTGAAAAGCGCGCAGGTACTTGAACGTGACCGCCGAGATCTGCTCAGGCCGTGGTACCCCAGCGGGCCTTGCAGGTAAGGGTGATGCTGTGTGGCCCCTTAAGATCGGCGTCGTGGCGTTCGATGAGTTCGACGACAGCATCCATGAAAGCGGCATGGTCGAGGCTGAGCGTGGTGAGGTCGTTGCAATCCCAGGCAGCCATGGCGATACCGTCCTGTCCGACGATGGCGAGATCGTCGGGCGCGTTGCGGTTGAGAACACGGCGCGCCGCATCGCGGGCGCCGATCGCCATCACGTCGTTGCCGCAGATAATCGCGTCCGCCTTCGAGCGGTGCAATAAAAGCACTGCCTCCTTGAAGCCGGAATCGTAGGAATAGTCGCCATAGGCATCGGCCTCAAAGGCAAGTCCGTGTTTGGCGAGCGCATCGGCAAACCATTTGCGCCGGAGCTTGTCGATCCAACTGGAGGCGGTGCCGGAGAGATAGGCAAAGCGCTTGCGGCCATCATTGACGATCTTGTCGATGATCTCGGCCGCTGCCGCGGATCCGTCGATGCGGATATGCGAGACGCTGTCGCTTTCCACCGGCTCGAAGGAGACGATGATTGGCCTTGTCGTATGGAAGATGTCGACCGCATCCTTCATCGAGACCATGTCGGAGAAGATCACCACATGATCGACTTGATAGGTCGAGGCAAGCCGCATCAGTTGCAGGCGGTCGGTGTGATCAGCGCAGCAGAGGATGATCGGCAGCAGCTGTTTGGCCTGCAGGCGATGGACCAGCAATTGCTGCTCCTCCGCCTCGCACGGGTTGCCGATGGCGTTAACGACAAGGGCGACGAGACGGGAGCGCTGGTTGTTGAGCGAACGGGCAATGGCGTTCGGCTGGTAGCCATGTTCGCGGGCAACGGCCAGGATACGGTCGCGCGTGGCGTCGCCGATGCGGCTGTCGGGTGAGAAGGCACGGGAAATCGTGGCAGATGACACGCCGGCCAGTTTTGCCAGTTCCTTGGATGTGATCCGCTTTCTGCTCATGCCTGCCATTCCACCCGGTTTCTTGCGCCGCCGATTAAGACGGACTGGCCGTCGGATGCTGCCGATTGCTTGATTGCATCCCACAGACTGGCGAAGCGCAAGCCCATTTCGACCGATCCGGTGTTTTCCAACAACCCAGCGCGGATGGCGAGAAAATTCTTCATCGGATTGCCGAGGATTTCTGCCTCTTCGCGGACGCCGGGCTTGCCTTCAAAACTGATCTCGCGCCAGCCGCCCCAAGCGTCGATGCGTACGATGGCGTTGGAATAAAAGAACGTGATGTAGGAGGCGCAGCCAGGAGGACCGTCGCCGGCGGCCGTCAGCGTTGCAAGCGCACCGTTCTTCAGCCGGGCGGAGACAGCCGTGACGATATCGACCGCCGTGCCGCGATTGTTCATGTAGGCGGAGACACGCTCGAAATCGGAATTGGCCAACATGCAGACGGTGTTCATCATGTGAGCGCCGGTATCGAACATGAAGCCGCCGCCGGAAATTTTCGGCTGTTGTTTCCAATGGCCGCCGTAATTGCTGGCCCAGCTTTCCCAGATGGTGCCGGCAATGGCAATCAAGTCGCCGAACGCGCCGGCTTCGGCGCGTCTGCAGGTGTCGAGCACCAGCGGCGAGAGGCCTCCCTGGAAGGCGGTGACGATCAGCACTCCGGACTTCTGCTGCGCGGCGATCAGCGTTTCGGCCTCTTGGACGGTCGTCACCATTGGTTTTTCAAGGAAGATATCGAGCCCGGCTTCGGCGACGGCAGTTGCCTGCTCGGCATGGAAGGCGTGCGGGGTGGAGATGTAGATCGCATCCAGCTCGCCCCGGCAGGCCGACAGCATGTCGCGGTAGTCCGCAAAGCATCGCGGGGCGGCTGCGCCCGCTGCCGTCACCACATCGACAAGGCGTTGGCGCGAGGCTTCGCTGACATCGGCGAGTGCGACGAAGCCGATCTCCGGCATGGATGCCCAGCTCTGCGCATATTCGGCCGCCTTCAGCCCAGCGCCGATGACGCCCAGGCGCAGTTTCGATGACATGAAAAACCCTCCCGTTGATTTGTGTACACGATTACACAACTGCGAAATCCAAATCAATATGAAAATAAGTGTTGAAATTCATATCTTTAATTTACTCTCCGGAGACTCTTGAAAATCTCGCTTGCCTCATTTCAGAATGCGTGTACATTTTTTCAGGCGGTGCTGGAGGGCGCCGCGAGAAGAAAAGGGAGGGTAATCCGTGAACAAAACGGTATTGGTGGGCCTGTGTGCTGTCACGCTTAGTGCGTTCGCGACGCTGGCGCAGGCAGAGACGATCCGCATTGCAAACCACGGTCAGGCTGGCATCAATGCCATGAAGTCGACCGTCGCGAGAATTGAGAAGAAATACGGCGTCACCGTCGAGGTCGTGGAATATCCCTCGCCCGACAAGGACTACATGACCAAGCTCCTGACCGAGCTCGGGGCCGGCAATGCGCCCGACATTTTCTCGGCGCCGACCACGGCCTATGTCGCCGATATGGTGGCTGCCGGTTACCTCGCGCCGATTGGCGCCGAGTTCAAAGCCTGGGACGGATATGCAAGCTTTTATGACGTCGCCAAGCAGCTGGCCGTCAGCCCGGATGGCGAGACCTATGTCATGCCGTTCATGCTCGGCATCCAGGAAATCTATTTCCGCCGCGACGTGCTGGAAAAGGCGGGTATCTCAACCGAGCAGCCGAAAGATTGGTCCGACCTCTTGAAGCGGGCCGCAGAGATCAAGGAAAAGACTGGTGCCTATGGCCTGCTGTTTCCGGCCGGCGTCAGCTGGGGTACGGGCGCATTTGACGAAGGGTTCCAGCATTTGCTGGTCGGCTCCAAGACGCCGCAGCTCGCAACCGAGGACGGCAAACTCGACCTAACGGGCGAGGGCGTCAAGGATGTGTTCGGCGTCTACAAGGAACTGATCGATAAGGACCTGATGCCGACGCAGCCGCTGCTCGGACCTGAGCCATGGGTCATTCCGAAGTACCAGATGTTCCCGGAAGGCAAGCTCGCCGCAACCACCTGCGGGTCGTGGTGCTACATTTTCGACTGGGGCCGCGAGAGCAAAAACCCGATCCCGGACGTTGAAAAGGCCGTCGGCACCTGGACCATTCCCGGCCAGGCAGGCGGACAATATGTGCTTGCCAATCTTGCTGCCCCATGGGGCGTCAATGCCAAAGCTGAAAACCTAGAACTGGCCAAGAAGGTGCTGATGGAAATCGGTTCGGTCGAGACGCAGGTGTCCTATGCTGCCGAGATCGGCAACATTCCGGCAAGCAAGGCTGCGGCGCAGGATCAAGCGTTCCAGAAACTCACCGAACTGGTGCCGATCCACGCGGCGGCTGAAAATGGGGTCTACCTGAAACAGGCGGCCGGTTTTGCGACCGTTGCCGAAGGTGTCGCCCGCGCCACCGAGGCGCTTCTGCGCAAGGAAACCGATGCGGCCGGCGCACAAACGATCCTCGTGGACTATGCGCGCGAAATCCTGGGCGACGACGCGGTCAAATAATCCTCCAAACCGTTCATCGCCCGACGGGAGACGCGGCAGCCAGAGGCCGCGTCTCCCCCCGCCGTCTTTTTCATGCCGCAGGGTCCCATGGTTCGAAGCACTTACGAGAAGCGCGTTGCGCGGCAGCTCCTGCTGATTTTATCGCCGTCCCTGCTGCTGCTGATCGCATTCGTTATCTATCCTGCCGTCTATTCCGTCTATCTGAGTTTCACCAACGAGGCCCTGACCGGTGCAGCTGCCCTCAATCCGCGGTTTGTCGGCCTGCGTAACTATTCCCGGCTGCTGCATGATGCGAAATTCTGGAACTCGCTCCTTGTCACGTTCCTCTTCGTCGTCGGTTCGGCAATCATCGGGCAGTTCGTGCTGGGTTTGATCTCCGCCATTCTGCTGCGCCGGAACCTTGCGTTCAAACAGCTGTTCAGCTCGATCATCCTCTTGCCGAACGCGGCACCCGAAGTCGTCGCCGGCTTCATGTGGATCTCGATGCTGGCGGGCGGCGAAAACGCGACGCTGTCGCGCATCGTGATGTTCTTCGGCATGACGCCAACCGACTGGCTGCAGACCTTTCCGCTGACGATGATCATCGTCGTCAACACATGGCGCGGCATTGCCACCGCGATGATCCTTCTGACAGCAGGTCTGAGCACCATTCCGAAGGAGGTCTTTGAGGCTGCCCGCATGGACGGCGCCAATCCCTCCCAGATCTTCCGGCGCATAACATTGCCGCTGATGATGCCGACGATCCTGCTTTACATGCTGATCTCGGCTGTCTCGACCATCGCCGTCTTCGGTCTCGTCTATGCGCTGACACGTGGTGGGCCGGGCGGGGCAACCGAGGTCATCAGCATCTACATCTACAATCAATCCTTTACCGCCTTCCAGCTGGGGTATGGCGCCGCCGTCGCGGTGGTAGCGCTGGTCATCTCGCTAGTGTTGGGCATCGCCTATGTGCGGGCCATGAAAGTGCAGGTCTGAATGACGGATTTCGCTCTCGACAAGCCCGGAAAATCGCGCCGGCCGGACCTGATGGCCTACGCGACACTGTCGCTGATCTCGGCCTTTTGCGCAGTGCCATTTTTCTGGGTACTGCTTGCCTCGCTCGATGGCAACGCGCAGCTGTTCCTTAGCTGGCCGCGCGAATGGACGCTCAACAACTATGTTCGCGTCTTCGCCGAGGAGGACGGTGCGCGCTGGGTGTTCAACTCGCTGTTCGTCGTCGGCAGCGCCACGCTTCTGGTGATGGTCCTGGCCGGGCTCGGCGGTTATGCGCTGTCGCGGACGCGGGCTTGGTGGAAACAGCCGTTTCTCTATGCGATCCTGTTGATCCGCGTGCTGCCGCCGACGGCGCTTGTCGTGCCACTCTACAAGATCCTGCTGACGCTCAACAATATCGAGGGCAATCTGGTTCGTATCTTTGTTGGCGGTGACACTGCGCGCGCGATTATGCGCTGGATCGGCTTCATCGACGGATATCTCGGCCTCATTCTAGTGCTTGCGACAATGCAGCTACCCTTGGCGCTCTGGATCATGAAAACCTTCTTCGATGGCCTGCCGCGCGATTATGAGGAGGCGGCGGTCATGGACGGGGCGACGATGCTGCAGCGTATCCGCCGGGTGCTGATCCCGCTTGCCTTGCCGGGGCTGGCGGCGGCCGGGCTGTTCGCCTTCATTTCGGCCTGGGGCGATTTCCTCCTGCCGCTTATCCTGTTGTCCTCACCGGAGCTGCAGACCCTGCCGCTCGGCCTGTTCCGCGCATTCTTGCGCGTCAATACCATCGACTACGGGTTCCTCGCAGCGCTTGCCTTCATCTACCTGATGCCGGCCGTCATCGCTTTCGGTTTTGCGCGGCGGTTCCTCGTCCAGACATTCTCAGGCGGCGTCAAGGGATGACGCGGCCAAACGACAAGAGCATATGACATGATCAATCTCCGGAATGTCCGCAAATTCTACGGTGCGCTGGAAGTCATCAAGGGCGTCGATATCGCCGTCCAGGACGGCGAATTCGCCGTCTTTGTCGGTCCGAGCGGTTGCGGAAAATCGACGTTGTTGCGAATGATCGCCGGTCTTGAGGGCATCGACGATGGCGACCTGATCCTCAATGGCAAGCGCATCAACGACGTGCCGCCTGACAAGCGCGGCATTGCCATGGTGTTCCAGTCCTATGCGCTCTATCCACATATGACGGTGGCCGAGAATATCGGTTTTTCGCTGAGCCTGAAGAAAGTGCCGGTTGCCGAGATAAACCGCCAAGTGGGCGACGTTGCGGAAATCTTGCAACTGACTGACTATCTTGACCGCCGGCCAGCAGCGCTGTCCGGCGGTCAGCGCCAGCGCGTTGCAATTGGTCGGGCGATCATCAAGAAGCCGTCACTGATCCTGTTCGACGAGCCGCTGTCCAACCTGGATTCGGCGCTTCGTGTGCAGATGCGCGCCGAGCTGCAGCGGCTGCATCGCGAACTGAAGGCCACGGTCGTCTACGTCACCCACGACCAGGTCGAAGCCATGACCATGGCCGACCGGATCGTCGTGCTCGACAAGGGTACGGTGGCCCAATCGGGTCATCCGATGGACCTTTATCATTCGCCCGACAACGAATTCGTCGCGACCTTTATCGGTTCGCCGAAGATGAACATTCTGCCTGTGACGCTATCGCGGCCGGAGGCGGGAAGGCTTCTGCTTCAGAATGCAGACGGTCTTTCGATATCGCTTGCCGGCGCCGATGCCAACACTGCCAAAGGCGAGGCAAGGCTCGGCATCCGGCCGGAGCATTTGAAGGTTTCGCCGAGCGGACAGGGAGATTTCTCAGCTGAGGTCGTCATCGTCGAGCGATTGGGTGTCGAAACATACCTCGCGGTCGGTTCGCTGAAGGACCCGATCGTCGTGCGCGCCGAAGGCGACCTGACCATCCGGCCCGGCGACCGTGTTTCCCTCACGGTCGATCTCTCCGCCTGCCACCTGTTCGATCCCAACGGCCGGGTCATCCGTCGGCCGCAGACACTCTAGACCATTGAGGACATCATGAAGACCAAGGTTACCATCTGGAACGAAGGCCGCCACGAGCAGGTTCATAAAGCCGTGCAGGATATCTATCCCGACCGGATCGACGGCGCGATCGCCGCCGGCATCGCCCACCTGGATTTCGAAATCCGCCGCGGCACCCTCGATGATTCAGACGAAGGGCTGCCGGACAGCGTGCTCAATGACACCGATGTGCTGCTCTGGTGGGGCCATATGGCGCATGAGGAGGTTAGTGACGGCCTGATCGACCGTGTCCAGCAGCGGGTGCTGAAGGGCATGGGTCTGGTTGTTCTGCATTCCGGTCATCACTCGAAGCTCTTTCGCCGGCTGATGGGAACCAATGCCAATCTTTCCTGGCGGGAAAAGCCGGAAGGAGACCTTGAACGCGTCTGGGTGATCAACCCGTCGCACCCCATCGCCGAGGGCCTGCCGCCGTTCTTCGAGATCAATGCGTCGGAAATGTACGGCGAGCCCTTCGATATCCCACAGCCGGACGAACTGATCTTCCTATCCTGGTATTCCGGCGGCGAGGTGTTCCGCAGCGGCTGCACCTTCCAGAGGGGCAGGGGTCGCATCTTCTACTTCAGTCCCGGCCATGAAACATTCCCGATCTACCACGACAAGAACGTGCACCGGGTCATTTCCAACGGCATCCGCTGGGCGAAGCAGGCGCATACGGATGGACGGATATTGGAGAACTGGCATCGCGCCGAGCCTATTCACGTGCGTCCGGACTGAGGCCGTGTCAGATTGGCGGGCACTGTAACGTTAGTGGGCATTGGTGAAAACGTGGCATGTGGTGGCATGGCCAGATTGCCCGTGATCCTCTTTACCGTCGCTTTCGAGTTCCTACGGACGTGATTGCCCATGCCGTTTTTCTCTATTTCCGATTTGTTCAGGCCATTTCGATATCGGTTTTGGAGAAATCATCGCGCTTGAATAGGAGCGGCAGCCTGTGTGATTGAGCGCATGCGTATGCGAAACAATCACAAGCGCGACAGACAGCGCATTGGCACCAGAATGTTGAAACAAAGCCGCGAGAACAGTTCCACCAGATTTTCCACTGGATTGGAGAAGCGAGCTCGAATGATCTCTGCAAGCATCTCATATGAGATGTGACGGGCTGCGAGCTCATTCTCCTCTCCATGTAAGAAACCATCGCACGCCTGTGGCATGACTTGCCGACTGCTACACGGTCGAAACGTTCAACGAGAAGGACATCACGATCCAAGACACGATCTATTTCGACGGGCGCCACGGAGATTCCGGCATATGCTGGCAGGCGCATCGCGGCAATTCCGCCTTAACCATCGCAAGGGTATCGTTCGGGGCGGAGAACTTGGCTATTAGCTTCCCCGGTTTTCCGGCCTGGTGGTCGGATATAGTAGCCTTGGGCCGCGCTCCATTGACGGGCTGGATTATGGACATCCCTTAGATGCCGAAGGCGCGCAGAGGTTCCTTTCGCCTCCACCGGCAATTAGGATACGTCCCGGTGACCGATCTGCATTCTTTGAGTTCAAATAAACTCAACCGAAACGTCTTTCGTCAGCAATTTGGCAAGTTCTTCCGCGTCCCAGTTGGTCAAACGAACGCATCCATGCGAGCCGGTCTTGTCGATACGGCTTGGCTCCGGGGTGCCGTGAATCCCAAATGTGGGTTCGGACAGGTCTATCCAGACGGTGCCAACCGGACCATTGGGGCCGGGAGGAAGTGTCAAAACGGTGTCGTTGTTTCCCTGTTGGAAGTTGACTTTGGGATTGTACGTATAGTCAGGGTTCACGACGACTGTCTTGACCGTGTGCGTTCCAGACGGCGAAGGGTTGGTCTCGCTGCCGATCGTCGCGGGATAAGCTACCAGCAAAGATCCGTCAGCCGCATAGGCTCTAACCTGGCCTTGGGCCTTGTCGACTTCGAGCCTGACCGCCTTGCCTGTCTTGTTTATCCCAAGATCTGCAACGAATATCGTTTCGCCTTCAACAAATCGAGCACTCGGATTGAGCGCCTTCAGAAAATCCTCGCCCATGTGAAAACGTTCGGCAAGCCCCTCGGTTACAGTTGCATAGCCGAGATATTTCATCTTAGCCATCTGGGCATAGTCTTTGGGGATGACACCGACGACCGCGGAAGTATCCTGGCTCGTGATGACATAGCTGCCGATGACCTGGTTGGGGTCATCAATTGCGCCAATTACCTGCGATCCGATTTTGCCATCGGCAGAAAGACCATGCATAGCTTCGTATGCCGCAAGCGCACTCCGCAGATTCCCACCATCCAGCCCATCGATGACGCCCGGAGATGCTCCGGCGCGATCAAGCAGGACCTGGAGACGCGCGACGGATGCGGATGGCATGTTCGTGTCGAACTGAAAGGCAACTGCGTCCGGATCGACAGATACTGGCGTTATGCCGGCCGTAACCGCCGGATCGATGTCTTTTGACATTGGTGTATAGATCGCGGGAATAACCTCCAACGGTGCGCCATTGATCGCTCCGGGCGTCAAAGCACTTGCTGTCGCCGGGAAGGCAGCGCCTATGGAGAGACATAATACGGCACTTTTAAATATCAGCGAGCGGAGCGGTAGCGACATGGAGGTATTCCTCTGGAGCAGGCGAAAACCGCCAAACGAATACAGTCTCTGGAAATGGTTAATCCTTCGCTAATCGCGAAGCCAGAGACCAGCTCGTCTGGGGGGCCGGAGCTTGCAAGCCCGTTCGGCGGACGGGCAATCGACCTGGCAATCAAACGCCGACAGACTGCGGGCAGAGAATTTTCTGCATCGTAACGTGAATTTATTCCGACATGTTGGGATATTGGAAGCTGGTTGCATCAGGCCTTTTGACGCTCGCCACTGCACAATGCCGGTTGGCCAAACTGCTTGAGAAGTGTGGTTGCAGCTATTCGATCGACGGCCTTGGAGTAAAGGTATCCTTGCCCCAAAGAGCAACCGATCCCGAGCAATTGTTCAGCCTGGTGGGATGCCTCGATGCCCTCCGCAACGACACGGATGCCAAGATTTTTGGCAATTCCCACCAGCCCTTCCACAATGAATATTGCCGCGTCTCCTGGCACAAGGCGATCAACGAATGACTTGTCAATCTTGATGATATCGACGGGCACGGTCAAAAGATGGGTCAATGATGCAAAGCCCGTTCCAAAATCATCGAGAGCAACACGCATGCCTCTCGTTCTCAGCGCCTGGATTTCATTGGCGACGACGTGGTCTCGTTGCCCAAGGTAGACGGATTCCGTAACTTCAAGAACGATGTGTTGCAGTGGGACGCCGGCATCGCCAAATACCTTGCTCAGCCGCTCTGGCAAACTTCCATTGTGAAAATCGGCCGCTGCCAGATTGATACCGACATGCTGGAGCGGCAACCCCATATCGAGCCAGTTGCTGATGTCGGCTGCAACGCGCAGTAACATTCTTTGCGTCAATTCCGAAGCTACGTGCGCGTCCTTCGTTGCCTCGTGAAAGTTGGCCGCCGCAACGATATCACCGGACACAGTTGTCATTCTGCAAAGTGCTTCGAAGCCGACGATCTCGCGCGTATCGAGACGAACGATTGGCTGATAATGGGCATCTATCCGGTTTTCGACGAGCGCAACAGCGACATCGCGTATGGCCCTGAACCGCCGGGTGAGCGCCGTCCCAAGGCCGGAATGATATTCGACGTATTTGCCACGGCTGCGCTCTTTCGCATGATAGAGCGCGAGGTCAGCGTTCCGGCGCAGTTGAGCGAGGTCGAGTTCCTGGCCGGCCACGGCGCCCCCGAGCGTTGCTGCAGGAAAGATCACGTGGCCATCGCATTCGCAGGAGGGCTTCAGAGCCCCAAGGATTTTACCGGCCTCGGTAGCAAGGTTGATTTTTTCATTGGCGCGTACGACCACAGCAAACTCGTCACCACCTAACCTGAATGTCCTCTCGGGCGTAACGATGGCCGATATCCGAGCTGCGACAAGCTGGATGAGCGCGTCGCCTGCGGCATGACCGAACGTGTCGTTAACCAGCTTCAGATTGTCGATATCGGCAAGAAGGATACCCCAGGAACCATATGGCAGTTCGGATTGCTCGGCTAAAAACTGAGTGAACTTAGCGCGGTTGGGTAAACCCGTGAGATGGTCGGTAAATGCCAGTCGTTGGCGTTCCACAACGCGATCGTGGCGTTCAATAGCGATCGCGCACAAATGAACGGAGGCCGCAACGATCTTCTTCTCCAGAATAGTCGGACCGCGGCTCTCCCGGTAGTAGAATGCAAACGTCGCAACGACACGCTGCGCGGACACGATGGGCGTCGACCAACACGCCCTGAATCCTGGTGGCTTAACCAGGTCTTTAAAATCTTGCCATCTGGAATCCGTCTCGATGTCTTCGACAATGACTGCTTTTTCGGAATAAGCCGCCGACCCACACGAGCCGGCAAGCGGGCCGATCTCTAGGTTGTCAATCGCTTGCGAATACGCGTCCAGAGAGGGACCGGCGAGCGGACGCAGGCGCCCGTTTTCGACAGTGAGAACGGAGCAGACGATACCGGGGACAAGTGCCTCCACCTCGAGACAGAGCCGTTCGACGGTCGAAACCAGCGGCGCGCCTTTAGCGATCATCTCAAGAATGATGTTTTGAAGTTCTAGGAGCATGGGATGACTTTCCTGGCCATTTTCAACTTTTGGAAAAGTAGGTTTATAAGGCCGACCCTCCGCATCCGCCTTGTCAATGTCCCTCAGACAAGCTCTCGATGGGAATTTGCAAAGTGAACAATCAGGGGTTATCGGGTCAGACGAAGCATGTGCGCTACCGATGACCCGGGTTAAAAACGAGTTAGCAAAGATCGGCGTGATGCATGTGAACGCAGAGAAGTTAGGATCGTTCCGGCTGGCGCGCTAGTATATCTCGCCGATGGCCGCGGCACGTAAGTGTTAATATTGGGATAACAATATTGATCCGACAGTAAGGTAAATTTGAAAGCGTGATGTTGTAAAAATGCTTGATGCTAGATTTCAGTGAAATTTGTGGAAATGCAATAAATTTTGGCCTCTGCCGAATTAATTCTGTTTTTAACCGCCAAATATTCGACGCGCACGGAACAAAACGCGACATGACGCGTTTAAGGGTATGATCGAAGCGTGACGCGGTACGCTCTTTCCGGATTGACGTGCTTCACACCACGACGTCGAAGCATCATCCGCCGATCGGACCAATTTCATGACTTTCATCAAAATAGCGGCTGTCGCCGTTACGTTGGCGTGTTCCCTGTCCAGCGTGCCTGCCCTTTCTGCATGCAACATCTCCGACGCCAGGCTCGAAGAAGCGATAATGCAGAATCCGGAACTGCGTGATCCCAACAATCGTTACCTCGTCCTCGACCTCCGGAGCCTGCGGGATTCAGCATTTCTTCTCTGGACCTACGGTCTCGAAGACGATTGCGAGCGTCTTCTCGGAAATATCCGCGAGCTGATTGCAGCCCCGTCGCTCGGCGAGCGCGCCACGAGCGACGAGGATGCCGTCGATCAGCAGCAAGCCGCAGGGGAACCTTTGCACCAACGACTTGGTAAAATAAAGGGCAGCCGCGGCACTTTCAATGAAGGTCCTCTGGTGCCGATCAGTGCGTTGGATCCCGGTCTGCTTGTCAACGAAATTGTCGGGGCAGAGGTCCGGACATCGGACGACCGCATCGTCGGAGAGGTCCGCAACGTCGTTATCGGCACGAAAGATCAGAAGGACTATGTGATTGTCGCCTCTGGCGGGTTTTTCGTGCCGGGGAAAGACAGTCTTGTAGTTCCGCTTTTGTCGTTGGTCATCGACCGCGCGAGGACGAGCTTCTTCCTGCCGATTTCCAGCGCACAGCTGCAATCCGTTCCCCTGATGCCTGACCAGGATTACCTTTGGCTCGACGACAAGGCATGGCGCTCAAAGAATGACGCCATCTTTCAGAACCTGATGTTAAAAACCGCGCGTCTTGAACAAAATGACATGCCGAAGGCTGACAAGAAGTGAGTACGCCGATCCGTATCGCGCTAGTGGTCGAGGACGAGCCCTTGATCGCCATGCTCGCTTGCGATTTGCTCCAGGAATTGGGGTATATCGTTTTCGAAGCGCGGACCTGCAGGGAGGCGATGGTGCTTCTAGCAACTGTTGAAGGAATTTCACTTGTCTTCACCGATGTCGATCTTGCCGACGGCTCTTCCGGCGCAGAGTTGGCGGTCGTGGTAAAACACGCGTTTCCTTCTGCCCATATCGTGGTTACGTCTGGGCGCGTCAAGCCGCCAACCTTGC
Source organism: Hyphomicrobiales bacterium (assembly GCA_900468065.1). Classification (GTDB taxonomy): domain Bacteria; phylum Pseudomonadota; class Alphaproteobacteria; order Rhizobiales; family Rhizobiaceae; genus Pararhizobium. Next base: position 50,577 of record UBTA01000034.1, read on the forward strand.
TCGATAGTATTTCGTTCATACCAAAGCCCTACACCCGGGCATGTCTTGCCAGAGCGCTGGATATCCAGATTGCTCTGTCAATTATCGGCATCGTGAACAACGAACCATACCAGCGACATCTAGAAGCCATCTAAAATCGTCATTAGGCTCTCGGATTGCGTCGCTGTTCCCGCTATCCCAGCGCTCCCTTCATCGGCTCACATCAGGTTATCGTCATCTCACAATCATCATCACTCTTGCCACGTCGACGCTTTTTGCTCTGTGTAGGCTTGGCATCCCTGTCTGCGCTGCAAAGCTGCAGTACACCTGATATCGGCTCTCTCATGCCGGAGTTTCTGAAACCCGATGCTCGGCTGACGAGCCAGCCCAACCCCGCACTAGTATATGCGGCAACCACCGACGAGGGCTTCAACCTGCCGGCCATTCCGTATCGTCAAATCGAAAGGCGCTTTTACCGTCAGCGCATCGTCGACCCGACAGGCGAACGGCCAGGCACTGTCGTCGTCGACACTAAACGCCGGTTTTTATACTTGGTCGAGCAGGGTGGCACCGCAATGCGCTATGGCGTCAGTATCGGCAAAGACGGCTTTGGCTGGCAAGGGGAAGGGGTCATTCAGTGGCGAAAAAAATGGCCGCGCTGGACACCCCCCGACGAAATGGTGGCACGGCAACCAAAGCTGACCCGATACTCGATTGGAAATGGTGGCATGGCACCCGGCGTTGATAACCCGCTTGGTGCCCGTGCCCTCTATATTTTCCAGAATGGCGAGGACACACTTTACCGCCTGCATGGAAATCCCGACTGGCGATCAATCGGGAAGGCACAATCGTCGGGTTGCGTTCGACTGATTAACCAGGATGTTATTGACCTCTACAATCGCGTTCCTGAAGGCGCTCGAATTGTCGTCAAGCAGTGACACCTTGCGAATTGCTCAAATCGAGGGAAATGCTTTTTCATCGGCAAAATTTGTCTTCACACCCGTTGCGCACTTGCGCTTTCGGCCCTATCGGCAGCGGATCGGTGGTCACTGATTCTGTTGAATAAATAAAACGTGCATTGGCCAGGCGTGTTGCAGCACCGCTTACGAGTAAGCATATGGGCAACTCGGTTCAATTCAACGGAGCGCTCATGGATCCTTACATCGTAACACTGACCATCCTGGGGATCGTCATCCTGTTGACAGCATGGCTGCCGATGGTGTTGCGGCGGATGCCGTTATCGCTACCGATCTTGTGCATCGGCATGGGCACGCTTCTGGCTTGGTCTCCGTATCCGCTGTTGCCGCCGTTCAATCCGCTGGAAAACCGGGAATTCACGGAGCGGATGACGGAAATCGTCGTCATCGTCGCGTTGATGGGCGCCGGCCTGAAAATTGACCGACCGATCGGTTGTCGACGTTGGATAACGACCTGGCGCCTGCTGGGCATTGCGATGCCACTCACGATCGGCGCTATCGCGTTTCTCGGGGTCTCGATACTTGGTCTTGGGCTCGCCTCTGCCCTCTTGTTGGGCGCGGCGCTGGCTCCAACAGATCCGGTTCTGGCCAGCGACATCCAGGTTGGACCGCCCCGGAGCGGGATCGAGGACGAAGTCCGGTTTGCGCTGACATCCGAGGCCGGCCTTAATGACGGTTTGAGCTTTCCATTCGTCCATCTCGCCATCGCTATTGCGCTGGCCGCCAAGGACGGCTCGGCGGTTTTCCAGCACTGGGCTGCCGTTGATATTCTTTGGCGGCTCGGGGTTGGGGTGGCATTGGGATGGGGGGCGGGAAAACTGTTCGGTTGGCTAG
>UBTA01000069.1 GCA_900468065.1 Hyphomicrobiales bacterium
CTTCTCCCCGCTGGGGAGAAGGGGAGTTTGTCCTTAACCGACCGGCACGTCGAACACCTCGCCCGCCCGCAGCGCCCGAAAGCGCTCCGGAGCGACGCCCTGATCCTTCAAGGCAACCTCGAGCGCCCGGACCGGTGCTTCGATCGCCTCATCTGTCAGTTGCACTGTCCCGAAATGGTGGCCTGCCGCATAGGCGGTGTTGCAGAGCTGCATGCCCTCAACGGCTTCCTTCGGGTTTTGATGCTGGGCCTTCATGAACCAGCGTGGTTCGTAGGCGCCGATCGGCAGGTTGGCGAGGCGGAAGAGACCGTGTTTTACTGCGGCGGCCTTATAGTTGATGCCGTCGTGAAAGCCGGTATCGCCGATATGGTAGATCTTGCCTGATGGCGTCGAGATCACGAAGGCGGCCCAGAGCGCCATGCGGCGGTCACGGGCATTGCGCGCCGACCAGTGATGGCAGGGCGCGCAGTCGATGGTGACGTCGTCCCGAAAGGAGATCTGCTCGCCCCAGTCCATGCCGGAGATTTTTGCATCGGGGAGGGTGCGGTGGATGATCGTGTCATTGCCGAGCGGGGTGATGATGTGGGGACCATGCTCCGCGTGCAGGCGCTTCAGGGTGGCGAGATCGAGATGATCGTAGTGATTGTGGGTGACGATAACGATATCGATCGGCGGCAGATCGTTAAAGGCAATGCCGGGCGCGACCACACGCTTGGGACCAACGAAGGAAAACGGGCTGGTGCGCGGCGACCAGACGGGATCGGTGAGGATATTGAGCCCGGCGACCTGGATCAGCAGTGTGGCATGGCCGACCATGGTGACGCGCAGGCCGTCGCCATCGACGCGATCATCGGGGTTTGCCTGGGGGAAAGGGCTGGGCGCGCTCTTTGGCCAGGCCATGCGGCCGCCGCCAAACTGCCAGCGCATCAACTCGCGAAACCCGAGCGGCGCTTCGCCTTCGGGGTTGAAGAAGACGGTGCCGTCGAAGTGATCGGAGATGGGGCCGGCATAATAGGGATTGCGGGGCTTCCGGGGAGGCGGCGTCTGGGTCATGGGGAACCGATCGGTGGGAGGCGTTGGTCTGATCTGGGGGCATCCGGCGCTTTTGGGAAGGGCGCCCAGCCGATAATCCGGCAAAATCCGCCACTATCCTTGACTTTCCCGGCCATATCGTGTTTACCGCCCGCAATCTGCGACAAGAACAAGACTTGTAGCCACCGACCCGGACCCATTGCGGAGATCCCGGAGGTCAACACCCGACAGCGCGCTGCGCCCTCGGGTGCTTTTTGGCTTTGCGTCTTGTTTTCGTCAAGGAAAAGCACAACGTTTCCGGCATCCGCGTAAAACCAGACGCCTCGAAACGACAAGGATGAAGCGATGTTTGAAAGTCTCCAGGACCGCCTTGGGTCAATCCTGAATGGATTGACCGGCCGTGGCGCGCTGTCGGAAGCCGATGTAGCGGCAGCCCTGCGCGAGGTTCGCCGTGCGCTCCTGGAAGCCGACGTCGCGCTCGAAGTCGTTCGTTCGTTCACCGACAAGGTGCGCGAAAAGGCTGTCGGCGCCGAAATCCTGAAGTCGATCAAGCCCGGCCAGATGGTCGTGAAGATCGTCCATGACGAGCTGATCGCCATGCTCGGCTCCGAAGGTGTGCCGATCGATCTCAATGCCGCTGCCCCGGTCGTCATCATGATGGTTGGTCTGCAGGGCTCGGGCAAGACGACGACGACGGGCAAGATCGCCCTTCGCCTGAAGACGCGGGACAAGAAGAAGGTCCTGATGGCGTCGCTCGACACGCGCCGTCCGGCAGCGCAGGAACAGCTGCGCCAGCTCGGCGTCCAGACCGGCGTCGATACGCTGGCGATCATTGCCGGCCAGTCGCCGACCGATATCGCCGCGCGCGCAGTCCAAGCTGCCAAGCTTGGCGGCCATGACATCGTCATCCTCGACACCGCCGGCCGTACCCATATCGACGAGCCGCTGATGCTCGAGATGGCGGAGATCAAGCGCCGCTCCAACCCGCACGAAATCCTGCTCGTCGCCGATGCGCTGACCGGTCAGGACGCTGTCAATCTCGCCCGCAATTTCGACGAGCGCGTCGGCATTACCGGTCTCGTGCTGACCCGTATGGACGGCGACGGCCGCGGCGGTGCTGCCCTTTCGATGCGCGCTGTGACCGGCAAGCCGATCAAGCTGATCGGTGTCGGCGAAAAGATGGCGGAGCTGGAAGAATTCCACCCGCGCCGCGTCGCCGACCGTATTCTCGGCATGGGCGACATCGTCTCGCTGGTCGAGAAGGCTGCCGAAAACATCGATGCCGAGAAGGCGGCGGCCATGGCCGCAAAGATGAAGACCGGCAAGTTCGATCTCAACGATCTCGCCGATCAGCTCGGCCAGATGCAGAAGATGGGCGGCATGGGCGGTATCATGGGCATGATGCCCGGCATGGCCGGCATGAAGGACAAGATGGCGTCTGCCGGCCTCGACGACAAGATGTTTGGCCGCCAGATGGCGATCATCTCCTCGATGACCAAGGCCGAGCGCGCCAACCCGGATATTCTCAAGCATTCCCGCAAGAAGCGCATCGCGGCCGGTTCCGGCACCGATGCTGCCGAAATCAACAAGCTTTTGAAAATGCACCGTTCCATGGCCGACATGATGAAAATGATGGGCGGCAAGGGCAAGGGCGGAATGATGAAGCAGATGATGGGCGGCCTTGCCGGCAAGATGGGCCTTGGTGGCATGGGCGGCGGAATGGGCGGCATGCCTGATCTGTCGAAGATGGACCCCAAGCAGCTCGAAGCCCTGCAGAAGCAGGCGGAGGCCGCTGGCCTCGGCAAGGGCGGCATGCCTGGGATGGGGGGCGGCGGAGGTCTGCCCGGTTTGGGCGGTGGCGGCCTGAAGCTGCCCGGTCTCGGTGGCGGATTCCCGGGGCTTCCCGGCCTGCCGAAGAAGAAGTGAGGACTGAACCCGAATGATTGATCCAGCAGTCAAACAGGAACTCTCGGGCTACCGCCAGTCGATCGACAATATCGACGCGGCGCTGGTGCACATGCTGGCCGAACGCTTCCGCTGCACCAAGGCAGTGGGCGTGCTGAAAGCCAAATACAATTTGCCGCCGGCCGACCCGGCGCGCGAGGAATACCAGATCGAACGCCTTCGCCACCTGGCGCGGGATGCCAATCTGGATCCGGATTTTGCGGAGAAGTTCTTGAACTTCATCATCCACGAAGTCATCCGGCATCATGAAGCCATCGCTGCCGATCTCAAGGATTGATCAGCTTTAACGCATACACAAAAACACCGTCCCAGACGGTTTGATATCTCAAGGAGTACATGACATGGCACTGAAAATTCGTCTCGCCCGCGGTGGTTCCAAGAAGCGCCCGTTCTACCAGATCGTTATCGCTGACGTGCGTTCGCCGCGCGACGGCCGTTTCCTGGAAAAGGTCGGCTCGTGGAACCCGATGCTCAAGAAGGAAGACGCAAAGCGCGTTGAGCTGAACGTCGAGCGCATCCAGTATTGGATGTCGAACGGCGCGCTGCCGACCGACCGCGTCCTGCGCTTCCTCAACGAAGCCGGCGTTGCAACTCGCGAAGCACGCGTCAACCCGACCAAGGGCCTGCCGGGCAAGAAGGCTGTCGAGCGTATCGCCGAAGCCAAGCAGAAGGCTGAAGACGCAGCCGCCGCCGCTGCCGAATAAGTTGACAAATAGGGCCCCTGGTCCTATGTTCGACGTCTATCCGGTACGCCCGTAGGCGGGTATTATATGCGGCCCCTGCATCTCGATGCGGGGGCTTTTCATTTGTAGGTCAACGTATGAAAGTAGCGGTTCTGATCGACGGGGGTCATTTGCGCGTGCTCGCGAAGCAGGCCGGCTTTGACTATGATCCCGACTTGATCGAAAAGATTGCGCATGCGTGCATTGCCGATGGTGAATCGCTGTTTCGAGCCCTCTATTACGATTGCGCTCCTTTTACAGGTAAGGCCCGCAAGCCGGTTTCCGGCGAAATGCATGAATTCAAGGGATCTGACGCCTGGCTTAAGACGCTTGCCCGGAAAGATCTCTTTGCGACCCGTATCGGTGTTTTGAAATTTCGGGGCTTCAAGCCGAAACGTATTCCTGTCGCGGGTCGAGCGTTGACGGATAACGATTTCAAGCCCGATTTCGAACAGAAGGGCGTCGATATGAGGATAGGTCTGGATATCGCAAACTTTGCTAATGAGCGATCCGTTGATCGAATCGTTCTTGTCACAGGCGACACAGATTGTGTACCTGCTATGAAATATGCACGAATTGCCGGATTGCAGATTGGTCTGGCGGAATTCGATAATCATAAACTTGCACCAGAACTTCTCTGGCATACGGATATCAAGCGCAATGTCGGCTGGCCAAATTAAACTCAAAAACCCTGTCCTGATGGGAACGATCGGCGGCGCGCAAGGGTTGCGCGGCGAAGTGCGCGTCAAGTCGTTTGCCGAGGAGCCGACCGCGATCGGCGATTATGGCCATCTGCATGCCGAGGACGGACGCACGTTCGAGGTTCTGGAAGTCCGCGAGATGAAGAACGTCGTCGTCGTGCGGTTTCGCGGCGTCAACGACCGCAATTCGGCCGAGGCCCTGAACGGCCTGGAACTTTATGTCGAGCGCGACAACCTGCCGGATGACGATCTCGACGAGGACGAATTCTTCTACGCAGATCTCGAGGGCCTGGAAGCACTCGATGCCGGCGGCAAGAGCTATGGCACCGTTACCGGCGTCTTCGACTTTGGCGCGGGCGATCTTTTGGAGCTGAAAGGCCCCGGCAAACGGCCGGTGCTGATCCCCTTTACCGAATGGTCGGTGCTGGAAATCGATCTTGTTGCCGGCACGATGCTGGTCGATCCGCTTGCCGCCGGTTTGACCGACGACAAGGACGAGGATCCGACGAAGCAGTTCAAACCGAAGGCGAAGTAAAACCTTGCCCTTCCGCGCCACCATCCTGACGCTCTATCCGGACATGTTTCCGGGGCATCTTGGCCATTCGCTGTCCGGCAAGGCGCTGGAACGCGGCCAGTGGTCGCTGGATACCTTGCAGATCCGCGATTTTGCCGAGGACAAGCACCGCACCGTCGACGATACGCCGGCCGGTGGCGGCGCCGGCATGGTGCTACGGGCCGATATTCTAGCCAAGGCCATCGACCATGCGTCTGATGGCGACGAGCGCCCCCGGCTGCTGATGAGCCCGCGTGGCAAGCCGCTGACGCAGGAGCGGGTGCGCGAACTGGCCGCCGGCCCCGGCGCCATCATCGTCTGTGGACGGTTCGAAGGCGTCGATCAGCGGGTGATCGACGGGCGAGAGCTCGAAGAGGTTTCGATCGGCGATTATATTCTTTCCGGCGGCGAACCGGCGGCACTGATCCTGCTCGATGCCATCGTGCGTATACTGCCCGGCGTGATGGGCAATGATCTTTCCGGCGTGCATGAAAGTTTCGAGGGCGGGCTCTTGGAGCATCCGCACTATACGCGGCCGCCGGTATTCGAAGGCCAGGAAATCCCGGCAGTGCTGACATCCGGCCATCATGGCGACATCGCCAAGTGGCGCGACGCTGAGGCGAAGCGGCTGACGGCGGAGCGCAGGCCGGACCTGCTGAAGAAATAGGTTCGCCGTTGACGCCTTCGGATAGCCGTGTGCCACAGGCCGTCAGTGCAAAGGGATCCACAGAGGACTCTTCCATGCCTTCAGCTCATCGAGGAAGACCTGCAGTTTCGCCGGCAGGAACCGTCGGGTCGGATAGACGGCATGGACGACGATTTCCGGCGACGACCAGTCTGGCAGCAGGCGGACGAGTTCGCCTCTTTCTATCTGGTCTTCGCAATAGGTCGATGGCAGCAGTCCGATCCCGTGCCCGCGATAGGTAAACGCACTCGCCGACTGGAAATCCCGGCTGGAAATCGGCCCTGATACGTCGAGCTTCACGAATTTCCGGCCGCTGACCAGATGCCATTCGCCCTCGTTGTTGCGGCCATTGAGCAGAACGCATCGATGGTCCTTCAAATCCTCCGGTTTTACCGGGATGGTCCGCCCCTCGAGATATTGCGGCGAAGCGACGACATAACGAACGCTCCTGCCGATCTTTTGCACAACGACCGTCGAGTCGCGAAGCTCTCCGAAGCGAATGCCGACATCGACATTCTCGGCAATCAGGTCGAGGAACAGATTTGTCACGAAGAGATCGACCTGTATCAGCGGGTAGGTTTTCAGGAACGTCGAGAGAAATTCATAAAAGCTCTCCTGGCTGAGGATCACCGGCACGGAGATTTTTAAAAGGCCTTCCGGTTTCCTCTGGGTTTCCGTCAGAACCCGCTCTGCGTCGAACAGATGATTGAGCGGCTCGCAGCATTGATCGTAGTAGGCCCGCCCCTGAGCGGTCAGCGTCAGCTTGCGGGTCGTTCGCTGGATCAGGGTAACTCCGAGCTGATCCTCGAGCGCGGAGACTTTCCGGCTGACGGTGGATACCGGCATTGCCAGCGAACGGGCGGCGCGGCTGAAGCTTTCGAACTGCGCGACCTTCACGAAAACCGCTATGTCGTTGAGATCGATCATGCGTCGATTTTTGCACAGCCGCAAAATAGATTCCAGATATTTCCATCTAATCGCTGAATGAGCTTCGGGCCATATTCGTCCCAAGCAAGCTTGAAGCTGCTCAACCAGATCGATGGAGATCAATATGCAAGACCGAAAGACTGCCATCATCACAGGAGCCTCCCAGGGTATCGGCGCCGGGATCGTCAACGCCTTCGTCGAGCGCGGCTATAATGTCGTCGCAACCTCGCGTCAGGTCAGTGCGTCCAGTGCTTTCCGGGCCTCGGGCCAACTCGCGCTCGTCGATGGCGACATCGGCGATCCTGAAACGGCACGGAAAGTGGCGGAGACCGCAATCAGCCGGTTCGGAACGATCGATGCCCTCGTCAACAATGCCGGCATCTTCTTCACCAAGCCCTTTATCGACTACACGATGGAGGATTTCAGGAGACTGTCCTCGACCAATCTCGAAGGCTTCATCCACCTGACGCAGCGGGTCGTGAAACAGATGCTGGCGCAGAAAACCGGCGGCAGCATCGTCAGCATCACGACGCCGTTGATCGATCATCCGATCGCAGGCCTGTCCGCCTCGGTCGCGATGATGACCAAGGGCGGCATCGACGCGATCTCCAAGAACCTCGCAATGGAATATGCGCGGGACGGAATCCGGGTCAACACCGTCGCCCCCGGCGTTGTCGATACACCCTTGCACAAGGACAATCCGAAGGATTTCCTGAAGACCCTGTCGCCGATGGGCAGCATTTCAGATGTCCAGGACATCGTCGATGCGGTCGTGTACCTCACCGAAGCGCGGCATGTCACCGGGGAGGTGCTGAACGTCGATGGCGGCGCACATCTGGGCAAATGGTAGACCGTGACAAAGCGCCGGTCGCTGGCGCAGAACAGCGGCTTCAGGAACTCGGGGTCGCGCTTCCCTCGCCGCCGACACCTTTCGGGGCCTATGTCGAAGCGGCAAGGACCGGCAACCTCGTCTTCTTCAGCGGCATGTTACCCGTCGTCGATCGCATACCCCGGTTTATCGGACGGGTCGGAGGCGCACTGAGCGTTGAAGACGGCAGGAAGGCGGCCGAAACGGCAGCCTTGAGCGCCCTGTCGGCCGCGAAAGCCTATCTGGGCTCACTGGACAAGGTGGTTCGGGTCGTCAAGCTCGGCGTCTATATTGCAACCGAGGGCGATTTCCGGGACCACCCGAAGGTCGCAGACGGCGCATCCGAAGTGCTGCTCAAGGTCTTCGGAGAGGAGAAGCTTTCCGGGCGGGTCGTGCTTGGCGTTGCAAGCCTGCCGCTTGGCGTTCCGATCGAACTGGAACTGGTTCTTGAGGTAGACAGCTGAAAGCTGTTTGGACCTAATGGTGCGGACAAGCTGCCGGATGCGTTTCTCGATGTGACCGGCGGCTTTCTGCGCTGTGGCGCGGCCGGTACTCGACATCTCACGCATTTTGGCCGGGGGATGGGCCATCCCCCGGCCATTGTGCTCTGATATGTGGCAAATCTTGATGCAGGTTAGTTGGTTGCTGCAGCAGCCTTTTCAATGACCTCGGCAACCGCTTTCGGGTTTGACACATAGATCGCGTGGCTGCCGGGGACTTCGGTCACGGTGGCGCCGGCGCGCTTGGCCATCAGCCTTTGTGCGGCCGGAGGGATCATGTGGTCGTCGGAAGCCACCAGATAGAAGCTCGGCTTCACCTTCCAGGCTGGCACGGTCACGGCACCGGCCAGGGCTTCGACACCCCACGGAACCTGGGAATCAGCCATGAAAGCGGCGGTTTCGGGCGCGACGTCAGCAGCAAAAGCAGCGGCGAACTTCGTCTTGTCGAGGAACAGGAAGCCGTCGACCGGGGGCAGGATCGGCGGAACCGAGGCACCTTCCGGCGGGTTGGCGATCAGCGAGGAAACCGACTCGCCCTTGTCCGGTGCAAAAGCAGCTATGTAGACGACCGACTTGACCTTGTCGTTGGTGCCGGCTTCGCTGACGACAACACCGCCATAGGAATGGCCGACGAGCACGACCGGGCCATCCAGCTGGTCGATGGCGCGTTTGGTGACGGCAACGTCATCGGCAAGCGAGGTGGTCGGGTTCTGGACGATGCTGACGGTGTAGCCATCCTTCTTCAGGATATCGTAGACGCCCTTCCAGCCGGCGCCATCGACGAAGCCGCCGTGGACGAGGACGATATTCTTGACGGCAGGGTTATCCTGCGCCGATGCGAGTGAGGAGCCGGTGGCGGCCAGAACGATGGCGGCGGCGGCGGCAAGCAGGGCATTCTTGAGCATGTGCGGTACTCCTGTTGTTTGTTTCGCAATAATTATTATCGCGATAATTATCTTGTACGGCATCAGATTTTATTTGTCCACATTTTTATTATCGCAATAATGATTTTGGTGATAATGTGATGATAACGCTCAGAGATATTTTTTGGAGACCAGACATGGCCGATGCCCCAACCCTGCCGCTCGATAGCCAATTGTGCTTTTCGATCTATTCCGCCGCGATTGCGATCAACCGGGCCTATAAGCCGATGCTTGACGATCTTGGCGTCACCTACACCCAGTATCTGGCGCTCAGCGCGCTTTGGGAACGCGATGGCCTGACCATATCCGCCATTGCCGACCGGCTTGGCCTTGAACCGAGCACGATTACGCCGGCGGTGAAGCGGCTGGAGGCGGCAGGCTTCCTGTCAAGAAGGCGAAGCACGGTGGATGAGCGTCTGGTCGAGGTGTTCCTGACCCCGAAGGGGACGGAGCTGCAACCCAAGACCGGCTGTCTCACCGATGCGCTGCTGCGCCGCTCCGGATTTACCATTCCGCAGATGATCGAGCTCAACGAGAAGGTTCAATCGCTGAGGGATGGTCTGGTCCGCACCGGCAGTGAGCGCTGATCTCTTCAGAGGCATTGGTAGAGCGGTGAGCCGATGCCGTGCTGTGGCCATTGCATAAAAATATGGCGCGCCAGACCGGCGCGCCATCGGTTTTCGGGTTTTATTCGGCTGCCTGGGGCAGCGCATCACCGGTTGTTTCCGGCCTGCCACCGGCGAGGGTCTTCTGGCCCAGTGCGATGGTGATCACCACCGCGGCGCCTGCCGCAACCGAGAGCCAGAAGCCGTTCCGGGCGCCGAAATTATCAACCACCCAGCCGGCCAGAAACGCACCCAAGGCCATGCCGATGCCAATGCCGGTCGTCACCCAGGTGACGCCTTCCGTCAGCATCGATTCCGGCACCCGGCGTTCGATCAGGCCAAAGGCCGTGATGAAGGTGGGCGAGATGGCGATGCCGCTGACGAACACGGCGAGAGCCAGAAACGGGACCGTCTCGGCAATCAGCAGGGGCAGTGCCGTGACCGCCAGGACGCTGACGGCGATCAGCAGCTGCTTCTGCAGCGGCGTGCGCAGGTTGAGCGCGCCCAGCACCAAGCCCAGCACGAACGACCCGATCGCGTAGACGCCGATGACGAAGCTGGCCGAGCCGGGTTGGCCGAGTTCCTTGGTCATGGCAACCGTGGTGACCTCGGCCGTCGCAAACATCGAGCCGACGAAGATCAGCGCCAGCGTGATGATCTGCACGGACCGCAGGCGGATGGCCGATGTCCGTACCGTTCCGGCTACACCGGGACGCACCACCGGCTCGGTCGAGCGCTGCAGGGCAAAGGCGGCAGTTCCGACAGCAAGGAAAACCGTTGAGATCAGCATGCCGGCCTCGGGAAACAGCGAGACTGCCAAACCGACCGAGAGCGAGGCACCGGCGATGTACACCAGCTCATCGGCTGCGGATTCAAAGGCAAAGGCGGTGTTGAGCTCTGGGCGACCGCGAAAGATTTCCGTCCAGCGGGCCCGCAGCATGGCCGGCATGCTGGGCATGGCGGCGGCCAGAAGGGCTGCGGCAAACAAGGTCCATTCCGGCCAGTCCTGGTTGGCCGACAGAATGAGGAGGGTAAAGGCGATCACCGAGACAATGGTGCTCGGCACGAGAATGGCGCTTTGCCCGAACCGGTCCACAAGGCGCGAGACCTGCGGTGCGACGAGCGCGTTGGTGAGTGCAAACGTTGCCGAAACCGCGCCGGCGATCCAGTATTCGCCGCGTGTCTGCGACAGCATGGCGACGATGCCGATCGGTGCCATGGCAATGGGCAGGCGGGCGAAGAAACCTGCCGCGGAGAAGCCCTTAGCCCCCGGCACACTGAATATTTCCTTGTATGGGTTGGACATTGGATGCTCCTAGTATCTTCCGAAGAAACCACCTACATACGTGGCGTATGTCTTAAAGTGGTTGCGTACGCGGCGTATGTCAATTAAAATACGCAACGTATGTAAAAATAAATACGCCGCGTATGTGAACCAGGAGTTCCTCGATGAGGATAATCAAGCCTCGCCCGGAAATGATCGCCGAAACGCGCGCCAAGCTTTTGGCCGCTGCGCGCCATGCCTTTGGCACCGTTGGATACGCGCAGTCATCGATGGATGATTTCACGGCGGCGGCGGGCCTGACGCGTGGCGCGCTGTATCACCATTTCGGCGACAAGAAGGGCTTGCTGCAGGCGGTGATCCAGGAAATCGATGCAGAGATGACGGTGCGATTGCACACGGTTTCGGCCGGTGCCCCGACACGTTGGCAGGGGTTTGTCGATGAGTGCTCGACCTATATCGAGATGGCGCTGGAGCCGGAAATCCAGCGGATCATGTTCCGCGATGGCCCGGCCGTGCTTGGCGACATCTCGCAGTGGCCGACCACCAACGGCTGTATCGCGGCCCTGAAACAAAGCCTCATTGAACTCAAGCAGGACGGCGTGATCATCGACATCGACGAGGAAGTGACCGCGCGCCTGATCAATGGCGCCAGCAGCAATGCCGCCCTGTGGATTGCCAATTCCGACGATCCGCAGGAAACATCTAAGCGGGCGGTGCAGGGGTTTCGCACCCTGCTGGAAGGGTTGCGGTTGAAGTAGAGGCGGCTACGGCGCGCCTTACCCCGTGACGAAATAATAGACCGCAAGCAACAGGCCGACCGCGACCACAAGCCCGCGGATCAGCGCCTGTGGTACGCGGCGGGCGAGCCAGACGCCGGCATAGCCGCCGAGCGCGCCCCCGGGGATCATGACGGCGGCATGCAGCCAGCCGACGACATTGCCGCCGGCAAAGACGACGATGGCGACGGCGGCGATGACCATGGCAAGGAAATTCTTCAGCGCGTTCAACCGGTGGTAATCACCGCCCTTGGCAAGGCCGAGTACGGCAAGCATCATGATGCCCATGCCGGCGCCAAAGAAGCCGCCATAGATGGCGGTGGCAAACTGGCCGAGCAAGCCGAGCGGACCCATCGGTGCGTCGTCGCTAGCCGATTTCGGCCGCAACAGCGGGCCGGCGGCAAAGATCACGGTTGCGGCGATCAGCAGCCAGGGGACCATGGCCCGGAAGGACGGATTGGACAGCGACAGCAAAATCAGCGCCCCCGCCAGCCCGCCGATCAGCGAAAGAACACCGAGGATGGCGGCCTCGCGGCGGTCTGCCCAGATCTCCTTGCGATAGGCGAGAGCCGAGGTGACGTAGCCCGGGAACTGGACGATGGAGGAGGTGGCATTGGCGATGATCGGCGGCAGTCCGACCAATGTCATGGCGCCGAAGGTCAGAAAGGTGCCGCCGCCGGCCACCGCATTGACGGCGCTTGACAGGAACCCTGCGACAAACAGCATGATGGCAGTGGATATGGACATGACGCTCCTCCAGCGGTAGAATCGGACATAGCCTGCAGGTTCACCGGCGGCAAGACGCGGAAATCATCCTCCGCAGGCTTGCGGCAGGGAGAATTTTTGTCGTCCGGGGATGACAAACGCTGTGCTTTGGTGTATTCGCCCGACCGGTTCGGGAAAAATCCCGTCAGCCGAAAACAAAGAATGGTGAATTCGCTCCTGTTTCTCTCGAGAAACAAAACCTTGAGGCGCCTCATATGAGGTCAGGTCCAACAGGTTCGATTGAGCGCTCTGGCTGTTGCAGAAGAACTTGAGAAGGTTAGACCCATGAACATCATCCAGCAGCTGGAAGCCGAACAGGCCGCCAAGATTGCCGCCAAGCGTACGCTTCCGGAATTTTCGGCAGGCGACACCCTCCGCGTCAACGTTCGCGTCACGGAAGGTACCCGTACCCGTATCCAGGCCTATGAAGGCGTTTGCATTGCCCGTTCCGGCGGTGGCATCAACGAAAGCTTCACGGTCCGCAAGATTTCCTACGGCGAAGGCGTCGAGCGCGTATTCCCGGTTTACTCGCCGATGGTCGAAGGCGTCGAGATCGTTCGCCGCGGTAAGGTTCGTCGCGCCAAGCTCTACTACCTGCGCGATCGTCGCGGTAAGTCGGCTCGTATCGTTGAAGACACCGGCGTTCGCGCCCGCAAGCTGAACGACGCAGAACGCGCCGCCGTTGCCGAAGAAAAGGCACGTCTGGAAGCTGAAAAGGTCGCAGCAGCACAGGCTCTGGCCGCCGAAAAGGCAGCAGCCGAAGCCGCCGCAGCAGAAGCAGCAGCCGCCAAGGCCGCTGAAGAAGCAGCCGCTGCAGCCGCCGCCGCTGAGCCGGCAGCAGAATAAGTTTCAATCCCCAGGGATTGTTTGGAAAAGGCGGTCTTCGGGCCGCCTTTTTCTGTTTTGGGCAGGGGCATTCTTTGGGGGGAAGAACACGTTGAACGATTATATCGAAACCAACCGCCTGAACTGGGACGACCGGGCGGCGTTGCATGCGACCGACACGACGGGCAGCTACCGGATCGGCCGGGTGCTTGCAGGCGGCTCGTCGCTGCATGCGCTGGAGGCAGGCGAGATCGGCGAGATCGCGGATAAGGATATCGTCCATCTGCAATGCCATATCGGGCTGGATACGCTGAGCCTCAAGCATTTGGGTGCGCGCTCGGTCACCGGGCTCGATTTTTCGCCGGTCGCCATCACTGCTGCGCGGGATTTTGCGATGAGGGCCGGTACGGAGGCAACCTTCGTCGAGGCCTCGGTCTATGATGCAGTAGGGGCGCTGGAGCACCGGACCTACGACATCGTCTTCGTCACCTGGGGCGCCATCCATTGGCTGCCGGATATTTTTGAATGGGCCAGGGTCGTTGCCACCCTGCTGCGGCCCGGCGGCCGGCTCTACCTGCTCGACGGGCATCCGCAGATGTATCAGTACGACGGCACGGAGAATGGTAGCCTGTCGCTTACTTACGGCTGGCGCACGCCGGCCAATGCGCCGCTTTTGTTTGAGGAAACCCACACCTATACCGGCGACGAACGGCCGCTGACCCACCAGCGCATGTACGAATGGCTGCACCCGCTCAGCGATACCGTCAACGCACTCTTGAAGGCCGGACTGGCGCTCGATTTCCTCAACGAGCACGAAATTCTGGTCTGGCGGCATTATCCGGGCATGATCGAGACCGGCGAAGACCAGTTCGAACAGGCACCGGGCCTACCGCGCATTCCGCTGTCATTCTCGATCGGGGCGACGAAGGTCGGATAGGTCAAGTCTGAACAGTTCGGCCGGTTGGCGGTCAATGCGCTTCGGCAACCGGGCGTGTCAAGAACATCCGCTGGACCACGATCACAAGGATGCCGGCAAAGGCGAGGCAGGCTGCCAGGAAGAACATCGGCGCAATCGTGCTGCCGGTATAATCACGAATGCCCGGCACCACATTCTGGGCGACGAAGCCGCCGAGATTGCCGACGGAATTGATAGCGGCAATGCCGGCGGCAGCGCCCGCTCCCTTGAGGAAGCGCGACGGCAGGCTCCAGAATACCGGCTGACCGGCAAAAATCCCGGCGGCGGCGATGCACAGGAAAGCGAACTGCAGCGCCGGGTTGGTCACCAGTGCCGAGAGAAGCAGGCAAAGCGCACCGGCAAAGGCCGGAATGACGATATAGGGCGTCTTGTTTTCTGATTTGTCGGCGGCGGACGGGACCACATAGAGCGCGATCGCCACGATCACCCAGGGAATGATGTTGATGAAGCCGTTGGCAATGTTCGACACGCCGAAACTCTTGACGATCGTCGGCAGCCAGTAGCTGAGGCCATAGGCCGCCAGCGGAAAGCCAACGTAGCACAGCGACATCAACAGCACGCGCGGATTGGTCAGCGCCTTGAAACCATTATCGGCATGGTCCTCCATGCCGGAGTTTTCCGCAGCAATCCTGTCCTGAAGCCAGCGCTTTTCATCCTCGGTGAGGAATTTTGCCTTTTCCGGCGTGTCGTCGAGATAGAAGAACGTGACGATGCCGGCGATGACGGCCGGCAGGCCGGTGGCGAGAAAGACCCATTCCCAGCCGGCATAACCGAGGAAGCCATCGAGTTCGAGCAGCATGCCGCCGAGCGGGGCGCCGATGGCATTGGCCAATGCGCTGAAGATCATGAAGAGACCGATCATCCGGCCGCGATAATCCTTGGGGAACCACAGCGTCAGCAAATAGAGCACGCCGGGAAAGAAGCCCGCCTCGCAGACGCCGAGCAGGAAGCGCAGCACGTAGAACATCGTCGGGTTCTGGGTATAGGCGAGCGCGATCGTGACGATCCCCCAGGATACCAGGATGCGGGCAAACCAGCGGCTGGCGCCAAAACGGTTGAGAAAGAGATTGCTCGGTATCTCGAACAGAAAATAGCCGATGAAGAACAGCGAGGCGCCGAGCCCATAGGCATATTCGCTCATACCGAGGTCACCGACCATCTGAAGCTTCGCATAGCTGACATTCTGGCGGTCGATATAGGCGATGAGATAGAGCAGCCCGAGAAAGGGCATCATGCGCCAGGTGATTTTCGAGATCAGGGCTTTCTCTGAAACCAACGTCTGTCCTCCTCCTCAGATCACGCCGGACGATGGCACGTACCCGGGTATAGAGAGCGCCCGGCTGCATATTCAAGGTTGCGAGGGCGGCGGAGAGAGTGGCAAGATGGACAGAGCTGGCGACCGTTGAAACAGTTTTGCCGAAAAACCTCCTGCAGCGCTGCGTCTTTCCCGAATTTGCGCCATGGATGTGTTGCATGCCCTTGCCACCCCCTCTTGAGATGTGACAGGTTCCGGTCGCCACAATTCAGGAGCCGCCCATGTTTTCCCGCCGCACCATTCTCGCCGGCCTGACCGCCGTTGTTCTTGCACCCTTGAGCGTTGCCGCCGCCGATCTGCCGGATCTGGGCGGGCGTAGCGTCATCGTGGTCACCGAGAATGCCTATCCGCCGCTGCAGTTCGTCGATCCGAAGAGTGGCAAGGCGATCGGCTGGGAATATGACGCGATGGAAGAGATCTCCAAGCGGCTGAATTTCAAGCTGGAGATCCAGAACACCTCGTGGGATGCGATGATCCAGTCGGTGTCCGATGGCCAATACGACATCGGCATGACCGGCATCACCATCAAGGATGAGCGCAAGGCGAAGGTGGATTTCTCCGCCCCCTATATGCGCTCGCAGCAGTTCATGCTGGTGCGCGGCGACGAGAGCCGCTTCACCGATGCCAAGACGTTTGGCGCTTTTGCCGATGGCCTGGTCGGCGCCCAGCCCGGAACATCGCCCTTCTACACGGCGGTTTACGAAATGCTCGACGGCAACGAGCAGAACCCGCGTGTGAAACTGTTCGAAACATTCGGCGCGACGGTGCAGGCCCTGAAGGCGGGTGATGTCGATGTCGTTTTGACCGACAGCGTTGCCGCAAAGGGTTATGTCGATTCGTCGGCCGGTGGCCTGAAGGTTGTCGGCGGGCCGCTCGGCACCGAGGATTTCGGCTTCATCTTCAAGAAGGGTTCGGATCTCGTCGCCCCGGTCAATGCCGCCATCGCTGCACTGAAGGCGGACGGCACGCTCGACAAGCTGAACCAGAAATGGTTCGTCGATTACAAGATGGGCGAATGATCGCCGCCCGATGACGCCTGCGCACGACACTTCTCAGAAGGGCGACTATCCCTGGTGGCTGGTCGCCCTTGCCGTGACCGCCGTGGCGCTGGCCGTGGTAATCGTCTCCAATGGCGTGTACCGCCAGGTCTTCACCATCGTCTCGGCCGGTATCGGCATCACCATTTTTGTGACGCTGGTCGGCTTTTTCTTCGCCACGGCCCTGGGGCTCGGCATTGCGCTGATGGCGCTGTCGGACCGGGCCGCCCTGCGCCAGATCGCCCGGTTCTATACCGAGGTGATCCGCGGCATCCCGATCCTGGTTCTATTGTTCTACATCGCCTTTGCCGGCGCTCCGGCCCTGGTCGTCGCGATCAACTTCCTGCTGTCGCCGCTGATTTCGGCCGGCGCCATGGAACCGATGGTGGTGCGCGACCTGTCGTTGATGTGGCGGGCGATCATCGCGCTGTCGATCGGCTATTCCGCCTTCATCGCCGAGGTTTTTCGCGCAGGCATCCTCTCGGTCGACAAGGGACAGATCGAGGCCGCCAAGGCACTCGGCCTGTCGCGCTATCAACGCTTCAGGCTGGTGGTTTTCCCGCAAGCGATCCGCGTCATCCTGCCACCGCTCGGCAATGATTTCGTGGCGATGGTGAAGGATTCATCCTTGGTCTCGGTACTGGGCGTCGCCGATATCACCCAGGCGGGCAAGATCTATGCCTCCGGCTCCTTCCGGTTCTTCGAAACCTATTCGATTGTCGCCTATATCTACCTGATCTTGACGGTGGGTCTGTCGCTGGGGCTGCGGCGATTAGAGCAGAGATTGAGGCAGGGGCAGCGAGGGTAGGCGGCGCGAGCCATATTGGTGCTGCGGTTTGGCTTGGTTTTCTGAGCCAGCAAGTCCCGTCATCCCCGCCCTTGTGGCGGGGATGACGGAGTGGAGGAGGCGTCTGTGGGGCCAAGCGGCTCCTTGAGGCAGGCCAATATCACGCACGAGCCTCGCCCTGTTACCGCTACGCCGATATTGCCGCCTATTCACAAAACTGCTATATCCCACCCATGGAATCCAAATTCGGATGTTTTGAGCAGAAAATCGTCGTGCTGCAGGACCACAAGCGTCTGCCGGCACGGTTTTTTGCGTGCGTTTCCGGCGCCCTTAGCAGCCGACTTATTTGATCGCCGGGGCTTGACCCCGGCCGGGCCGCCGGCGCCTTTTTGCCGGAACTTTTCCAAAACCTGTTCTTCACAACGCCCGAACTTCAAATGGATGCACAGCCATGAGCGCACCGCGTACCCTCTACGACAAGATCTGGGACGACCATCTGGTCGACAGCCAGGATGACGGAACCTGTCTTCTCTATATCGATCGCCATCTCGTTCACGAAGTGACGAGCCCGCAGGCGTTCGAAGGCCTTCGCTTGACGAACCGTCAGGTCCGGGCTCCGCAGAAGACCTTGGCCGTCGTCGACCACAACGTGCCCACCTCGCCGGATCGCCATCTCGGCATCAAGAACGAGGAAAGCCGCATCCAGGTTGAGGCGCTGGCCCAGAACGCGGCCGATTTCGGCGTCGAATATTATTCGGCCAGCGATATCCGCCAGGGCATCGTGCACATCGTCGGACCGGAACAGGGCTTCACCCTGCCCGGCATGACCATCGTCTGCGGCGATAGCCACACCTCGACGCACGGTGCTTTCGGCGCGCTTGCCCACGGCATCGGCACGTCCGAGGTCGAGCATGTGCTGGCCACCCAGACGCTGATCCAGAAGAAGGCCAAGAACATGCTGGTGCGTGTCGATGGCGTTCTGCCGGAGCATGTCACCGCCAAGGACATCATCCTCGCCATCATCGGCGAAATCGGCACCGCCGGCGGCACCGGCCATGTCATCGAGTTTGCCGGCGAAGCCATCCGCGCGCTGTCGATGGAAGGCCGCATGACCGTCTGCAACATGACGATCGAAGGCGGCGCCCGCGCCGGCCTGATCGCGCCGGACGAAAAGACCTTCGAATATATCAAGGGCAAGCCGCGCGCCCCGAAGGGCGAAGACCTGGAAAAGGCGATCGCCTACTGGAAGACGCTCAATACCGATGAAGGCGCGCATTATGACCGCGTCGTCGTACTTGACGCCGCGTCGCTGCCGCCGATCGTTTCCTGGGGTTCCTCGCCGGAAGACGTCATCTCAGTTCAGGGCATCGTGCCGAACCCGGACGAAATCACCGACGAGAACAAGCGCACCTCCAAGTGGCGCGCGCTCGACTATATGGGCCTGAAGCCGGGCACGAAGATCACCGATATCAATATCGACCGCGTCTTCATCGGCTCCTGCACCAATGGCCGCATCGAGGACCTGCGCGAAGTCGCAAAGGTCGTCGAAGGCAGGACGGTGGCCTCCACCGTGTCGGCAATGATCGTTCCGGGCTCCGGCCTCGTCAAGGAACAGGCGGAAGCCGAAGGTCTCGACGTGATCTTCAAGGCAGCCGGCTTTGATTGGCGCGAGCCGGGCTGCTCGATGTGCCTGGCGATGAACGACGACCGCCTGAAGCCGGGCGAGCGCTGCGCCTCGACCTCCAACCGCAACTTCGAAGGCCGCCAGGGCTTCAAGGGCCGCACCCACCTGGTATCGCCAGCGATGGCTGCCGCCGCAGCGGTTTCCGGACACTTCGTCGACATTCGCGACTGGAAATGAGATTTTTACCCCTCCCCTTACAGGGGAGGGTCAGTCTGCCAACAAACCCTGAATAAGATTGTTTGGCGAGAGCGGCACCCCACACTCCGTCATCCTCACCCTTGTGGTGGGGATCCAGAGACCCGACGTCCGTCGGGTCAAAGACCCTTTCAGCTCAAGGACTTGAGCTGGCTATATTCCTGTGACAAGCACAGGAATGACGGGGATTTGGCAAACGTATCTGCACCCTCCCCTCACTGGGGAGGGTATCGCCCTTCGGGCCGCCGTCTCCCCGCGAGAGGGAATGATCTCGAAAATCTACTTCCCAGCCACAGCCTTTTCGATCGCCGGATAAAGCCCACCCTTCAGGCTGCGCTCATCGAAGGGGCCTACCCGCTTGTAGACGATCGTTCCCGACGCATCGACGAGGTAGGATTCCGGGATACCGTAGACGCCCCAGTCGATCGCCGCCTTGCCGCGCGGATCGACACCGACGGCGGCAAACGGATTGCCGAGTTCGCCAAGGAAGCGCAGCGCATTCTCGGTCTGGTCCTTGTAGTTGATCCCGACCACCGTCAGCCGCGGGTCCTTGGCCAGTTCCAGAATGATCGGATTTTCTTCACGGCAGGGCACGCACCAGGATGCCCAGACATTGACCAGCGTCAGCTTGCCCTTGATCGCCGCGTCGGTGAGCGCCGGCATTGGAGCACCCTTGAACGTAGCACCCTCGAGCGGCGGCATATCCAGTAACGGCGCCTTGGTGCCGATCAGTGCAGACGGGATTTCGCTGATACTGCGGCCGGAATCGAGCTGGCTCCAGAAGATCGCGGCAAGCGCGGCAAAGATCAGAAGCGGCAGCACCGCAAAGACGATGCGTATCTTGCCCGGCCGGCTGGCCTCGGGCGTGGCGGGGGTCTCGATGCTCATTGCACGTCTCCGGCCTGAACTGAGCGGCGGCGGATACCGGCGGCTTCAAGCGCCTGCAATTCGCGGCGCCGCGCCCGTCCATCGGTCCAGACCCAGAGGACCAGGGCAAGCACGGTGACCGCGGCGATGCCGTAACTGGCAAGAACATAGGCGGTATGGGTCATCATCGGCTCAAACCTCCCGGCCAGCACTGCGGGCAGCCTGACGGCGCATCGACGTCACCCGGCGGCGCCAGATCTCGTTGCGCATAGCGGCGATATGCAGGGTGAAAAACAACATGGTGAAGGCAACCGCCATGACCAAGAGCGGCCGCAGGAACTCCGGATCGATCGCCGACCCGCCGAGCCTCAATACACTTGCCGGCTGATGCAGCGTGTTCCACCATTCGACCGAAAACTTGATGATCGGGATATTGACGAAGCCGACGAGGATGAGCACGGCCGAAACCTTGGCGGCCTTTCCGGGCTCGTCCATCGCCCGGTTGAGCGCCATCAGCCCGAGATACATCAGGAACAGCACGAAGACCGAGGTCAGCCGCGCATCCCAGACCCACCAAGTGCCCCACATCGGCTTGCCCCAGAGCGAACCGGTGACCAGCGCCAGAAAGGTGAAGGAAGCACCGATCGGAGCCGCAGCCCGGGCCGCGACATCGGCCAGCGGGTGGCGCCAGACCAGCGTGCCCAGTGCCGAAACCGCCATCACCGAGTAACACATCATCGACAGCCAGGCGGCCGGCACATGCACATACATGATGCGCACCGTCTCGCCCTGCTGGTAATCGCCTTCGGTGGTGAAGGACAGATAGAGCCCGGCGGCAAACAAAAGCACCGTCAATCCGGCAAACCACGGCAGGACACGGGCCGCCAGGGCCAGAAACCGGGTCGGATTGGCAAGGTCGCTGAATTTTCGAATGGCCAGACTATTTTCGCTCATGATGGTTCTTTAACGCGCAACGGGCTTCTCTTCAATAAAGCTGCTGCAATCACATTTGCGTCAGAGCGCCGCGCGTTCAATGAACGCAGAGGCGCGCTCATTCTAGTCCGATGCCGACCGCAGCGCCAATGCTGCCGCCAAGGGGCCGATAACCGCAAAGAACAATGTAATGGCGATCAGGATCAGCAGAGGCGGCAGAAATGGCGCCGGGTCCTGCACGGCGGCATAGGCCGCACTGACCCCGAAGATCAGCACCGGAATCGCCAGCGGCAGAACCAGGATCGACACCAGCAACCCGCCACGTGGCAGGGTGACCGCAACGGCAGCGCCGGTCGCGCCGATGAAGGTGATGGCAGGCGTGCCGACCAGCAGCGTCAGCATCGTCGCGCCGATCGCCACCTCGCTCATGTTCATGAACAGCCCGAGCAGCGGCGCGGCAATCACCAGCGGCAGCCCGGTCGCCGTCCAGTGCGCCAGGCATTTCACCAGCACCGTCAGCACCAGCGGCGTCTCCTGCATCAGCATCAGGTCCAGAGAGCCATCCTCGCGCTCCGCCTGGAAAAGCCGGTCGAGCCCGAGCAGCGAGGCGAGCAGCGCACCGATCCACAGGATCGCCGGACCGATGCGGGAAAGGAGATTGAGATCGGGGCCGACGGCAAAGGGCACGACGGCAACGACCGTCATGAAGAACAAGACGCCGATCAAAGCGCCGCCACCGGAGCGGACAGAGAGTTTGAGGTCGCGGAGGAAGAGGGCGATCATAAGCTGGCTTCTCCTGCATGGAGAGTTTTACCCCCCTCTGTCGGAGATGCCGACATCTCCCCCACAAGGGGGGAGATCACTCTTTTCCCACTCGACCTCCCCAATACTTCACCAGCCAAGATTCTGCGAGAAGGTGCGGCCGGTGATCTCCCCCCTTGTGGGGGAGATGTCACGAAGTGACAGAGGGGGGTGATTACGGCAGACACTGACATCAAACCAATTCCCCAACTCCCGCAAACCCCACCATCCGCAACTCCCGCGCAGTCACCCCCAACGGCTGATGCGTCGCCGCAACAACAATCCCACCCGCACTCAGATGCCGCTCCACCAGTCCGGCAAACATCCGGTCCGCCGCGGCATCGAGTGCCGCCGTCGGCTCGTCGAGGATCCAGACCGGCCGGTAGGCGACCAGCAGCTTGGCCATCGCCATGCGCCGTTGCTGTCCAGCCGAGAGGTAGCCGAAGGGAAGATGTGAAATTCCAGCGAGACCAAGCGCTTCCGTCGCCTCCTCGATGCCGATGCCGGAGCCGCCGGGCGAATCACCCATGAAGGATTTCCAGAAGGAGAGATTTTCTTCAACGGTCAGCTCGTGCTTCATCGCGTTGCGGTGGCCGAGATAGTGGCAGAGCTCACGCGGATGGCCAATATCGGCTGATGTATCGTCCAGCCGGACACTGCCGGATTCAGGCGTCAGAAGCCCCGCCAGAACGCGCAGCAATGTCGACTTGCCCGAACCGTTCGGACCGGTGACGATCAAGGCTTCTCCGGCCGCAAGAACGAACGAAATATCGTGGAAAATCAGGTCCTCACCGCGTTTCGCACAGAGGCCTTCGACACGCAGGCGGATCGGCATTCACATTCCCTTTACGACGTTCGTCGCAGCGCAAAAAAATTGTCTCAAATTGAGGACGGATGGTCTGGCACGTTCCGGAGAAATTATCTATAACCGCCCCAACACGCCAGCGGTCGGCGTGAATTTCATCCTAGCGCCGAACTTGGAATGATTTCCACGTACGGACAGCGGAAATGGCCGTACCCGCATCCCATATCGCGCTCTAAATGCGTTCGGGCGTTCGTGCGTCACGTTTTTGGCGATCTAACGGAACGGGGTATTCCAGTGTCCAAATCCCTAGACAGTTTCAATTGTCGGTCGACGCTCTCGGTCAATGGCGTAGACTATGTCTATTACAGCCTGCCGAAGGCGGAAGAAAACGGCCTCGCCGGCGTTTCAAAGCTCCCCTATTCGATGAAGGTTCTGCTTGAGAACCTCTTGCGCTTCGAAGACGGCCGAACGGTCACCAAGGAGAATATCCTGGCCGTTGCCGAGTGGCTGAACAACAAGGGCCGCGAAGAAAACGAAATCGCCTACCGCCCGGCCCGCGTGCTGATGCAGGACTTCACCGGCGTTCCCGCCGTCGTCGATCTGGCCGCGATGCGCGACGCCATGGTCTCGCTCGGTGGCGATCCGGAAAAGATCAACCCGCTGGTTCCCGTCGACCTCGTCATCGACCACTCGGTCATTGTCGACGAATTCGGTACGCCAACGGCTTTTGCCCGCAACGTCGAACTCGAATACGAGCGCAACGGCGAGCGCTACCGCTTCCTGAAATGGGGCCAGCAGGCCTTCAAGAATTTTCGCGTTGTCCCGCCCGGTACAGGCATCTGTCACCAGGTCAACCTCGAATATCTCGGCCAGACCGTCTGGACCAAGGAAGAGGACGGCGAGATCATCGCCTATCCGGATACCTGCGTCGGCACCGACAGCCACACGACCATGATCAATGGTCTGGGCGTTCTCGGCTGGGGCGTTGGCGGTATCGAGGCGGAAGCAGCCATGCTCGGCCAGCCCGTTTCCATGCTCCTGCCTGAAGTCATCGGCTTCAAGCTGACCGGCAAGCTCAAGGAAGGCGTTACCGCGACCGACCTCGTGCTGATGGTCGTGCAGATGCTGCGCAAGAAGGGCGTCGTGTCCAAGTTCGTCGAATTCTTCGGTTCCGGCCTCGACAACATGACGCTGGCCGACCGCGCGACGATCGGCAACATGGGTCCGGAATACGGCGCGACCTGCGGCTTCTTCCCGGTCGATTCCGAAACCATCAACTACCTCACCATGTCCGGCCGCGAAGAACAGCGCATCGCGCTGGTCGAAGCCTATTCGAAGGCTCAAGGCATGTGGCGTGACAATGACGGCGCCGACCTCGTCTTCACCGATACGCTCGAACTCGACCTCGGTCAGGTCGTCCCGGCCATGGCCGGCCCGAAGCGTCCGGAAGGCCGCATCCCCCTCGAAAACATCGCGACCGGTTTCGCCGGGTCGCTCGAAGGCGAATACAAGAAGCCGGGCCAGCTCGGCATGCGCTATGCCGTAGAAGGCACGGACTATGATATCGGTCACGGTGACGTGGCGATTGCCGCCATCACATCCTGCACCAACACATCCAACCCTTCAGTTCTGATCGCTGCTGGCCTGCTCGCCCGCAACGCCGTCGCCAAGGGTCTGAAGACAGCCCCCTGGGTCAAGACCTCGCTTGCACCTGGAAGCCAGGTCGTCGGCGAATACCTGTCGAGATCCGGCCTGCAGGATTCGCTGGATGCGCTGGGCTTCAACCTCGTCGGCTTCGGCTGCACGACCTGCATCGGCAATTCCGGCCCGCTGCCGGCGCCGATCTCGAAGACGATCAACGAGAAGGGCCTGATCATGTCCGGCGTTCTCTCGGGCAACCGCAACTTCGAAGGCCGTATCTCGCCGGACGTTCAGGCGAACTACCTCGCCTCGCCGCCGCTGGTCGTCGCCTACGCACTCGCCGGTACGGTCCAGAAGGACCTGACCACCGAGCCGCTCGGCATCGGCAGCGATGGACAGCCGGTGTTCCTCAAGGACATCTGGCCGACATCGCAGGAAATCCAGGAATACATCCTGAAATACGTCACCCGCGCACTCTACGCATCGAAATATGCCGACGTGTTCAAGGGCGACGCCAACTGGCAGGCCGTTCAGATTCCGGAAGGCCAGACCTACGCCTGGGACGACAACTCGACCTATGTCCAGAACCCGCCCTACTTCGTCGGCATGGGCAAGACCGGTTCGGGCATCTCCGACATCAAGGGCGCCCGCGTTCTTGGCCTGTTCGGCGACAAGATCACCACCGACCACATCTCGCCTGCCGGCTCGATCAAGGCAGCATCGCCTGCCGGTGCCTACCTGATCAACCACGGCGTCGGCGTTGCCGACTTCAACCAGTACGGCACGCGCCGCGGCAACCATGAAGTGATGATGCGCGGCACGTTTGCCAATATCCGCATCCGCAACCACATGATGGGCCCGAACGGCAAGGAAGGCGGCTACACGATCCACTATCCTTCGAAGGAAGAGATGTCGATCTACGACGCCGCCATGCAGTACAAGGCCGAGGGCGTACCGCTGGTCATCTTCGCCGGTGTCGAATACGGCAACGGTTCGTCGCGTGACTGGGCTGCCAAGGGCACCAACCTGCTTGGCGTCAAGGCCGTGATCGCCCAGTCCTTCGAGCGTATCCACCGCTCCAACCTCGTCGGCATGGGCATCGTGCCCTTCGTCTTCGAGGAAGGCACGACCTGGGAATCGCTCGGCCTGAAGGGCGACGAGAGCGTCACGATCGACGGTCTCGCCAATGTCCAGCCGCGTGAAAAGCGCGTCGCCAGGATCACCTATGCCGATGGCACGGTGAAGGACGTATCCCTGATCTGCCGCATCGATACACTCGATGAGGTCACCTACATGAACAATGGCGGCATCCTGCAGACTGTTCTGCGCGACCTCGCTGCCTGATGCATCCTTGATGCTGACATGAACGAAGCCGGGGCTTTCACGAGCCCCGGCTTTTTTGTGATCGCCAGAGGACCGAGCCTCACTCCAACGTGATTTTCCGTTGAAAGGGGAGCAGCGTATGAAGGACGCAGATAAACGCTGTACACCTGTACAACACCGTTGAAATGCCACGCCCTTGAAATGGAAGTCCCGATGTCTGGATCAAGCACCGTTCGCCGCATCATGCTCGCCTGTGGCCTTGGCCTCATGGCGATGCCGGCTGTGGCCGAAGATGCGGTGCAGCCGGCAGGCGTCGTGGAACTGTTCACCAGCCAGGGCTGTTCGTCCTGCCCGCCGGCGGACGCTGCCTTGAAGACGCTGATCGACGACGGCAAGGTCGTGGCGCTCTCCTACCACGTCGATTATTGGAACTATCTCGGCTGGGCCGATACGCTGGCCTCCAAAGACAATACTGCCCGGCAATATGCCTACGCGAAAATGTTCGGCCGCAGCGGCGTTTATACGCCACAGGCGGTGCTCAACGGCCGCGACCATATCAATGGCGCTGATCTCGACGGGATCAACAATCGCCTTTCGGCGATGAATTCGGCGGGAAAGGGGCTTGCTGTTCCGGTCTCCGCCAGCGTCAGCAAGGACGAGATCGACATCAAGATAGGGGGCGGCAACGGCAAGGCGAATGTCGTCGTGGTCTATTTCAATCGTGAGCAGCTCGTCGACGTCAAAAAGGGTGAGAACAGCGGCAAGAAGATTTCCTATTGGCACTCCGTCCGCGACATCCAGACAATCGGCATGTGGGACGGCAAGCCTGCCAGTTTCGTCCTGCCCGCCTCCATCCTCAACGAGGGAGAAAACGGGGGCTGCGCCGTGCTCCTGCAGAAGATGAAGGACAGCGAAACACCCGGCGCCATCGTCGGCGCGACAACCGTCATGGCGGATAACACCGCCAACTGACGAATAGTCTGGTTCGGCCCGGCAGCATCGAGGGGCTGGGGCTGAGGGTTCGAAGATGCCGGACCGAACCGGCCATATTTCGCAGGCGCAGACTGCACCCGCTCGACATGGCGTCCGGAGCAACCGCGCCCGAAGGGCGCTTTGGCTAGCCGCTCCATTGCTGCACCCGCTCGAGACAGAAAATCCCAAACAAACATGCAGGCAGACACTCGGAAGGACTCCCTTGTGCCAGCGAGCGCGAGTTTCCTTGTCAAATGGGGCGTCGGTTTGTTTGAAATGCGGCAGGGTGAAAAAAGTCTTCCCCTATTTCGGCCGGCCTTGCTGCTTGCATTTCAGCCAAGCTCAGGCAAACTGTAACCGTCCTGTCACAATATAAGGCCGGAGTACCGATGACTGATCAGCCGGATTTGCCGCAAGGCGAGACCCGTTCCGAAAGGCAGAAATCGTCCGATGTGGTTGTTAACCTGCACGAATATCGCAGCAGCAACCAGGACCAACTCCCCATCACCTTCCATCGCCGCGAGCTCGATCTGATCCTCAGGATCTACGGCCGTATGGTGGGCGAAGGTGAGTGGCGCGACTATGCGATGGACCATCTGCGCGACAAGGCCGTCTTCTCGGTTTTCAAGCGGTCGGGTGAAATGCCGTTGTTCCGGATCGAAAAAAACCCGAAACTGTCAGCCAAGCAAGGTGCTTTCAGCGTCGTCAATACCCACGGCATGATCCTCAAGCGCGGTCACGACCTGCAGCAGGTCCTCAAGGTCTTCGACAAAATTCTGAAGGTCATCAAGACCTGAATCAGCTGCGATAGAGCGTATCGGGGTAGACGCCCGGTTCCGGATCGGTAGTCAGGCCCTCGCCGAGCGGCAATTGCATGATGATCGTATCGAGCCAGCGGCCGTGCTTGAAACCCGTGCCTTTCATCAGCCCGCCATGCTCGAAACCGGCCGCACGATGGACGGCGACGGAGGCCGGATGCGCACCGCCGATGACGGCGACCATCTGGCGGAAGCCCAGCCCCGTGCAGAGCCGGATCAGCTCGGCAAGCAGCGCCTTGCCCACACCACGCCCTCGTGCTTCAGGCGCCAGATAGATCGAATCCTCGACCAGGAACCGATAGGCCGTGCGGGTGCGGAATGCCGAGGCATAGGCGTAGCCCAGGAGGATGCCGTCCGCATCGACCGCAGCGATATAGGGGTAGCCGTTGCCGGTGATCACAGAAAAGCGCGCGGCCATTTCGGCTTCATCCGGCGCCGTCATCTCATAGGAGGCGACGCCGTTCAGCACGGAGTCCTGATAGATCCCGGTGATGGCCGGGATGTCGGATAGGGTCGCATCGCGCAGGAGAAAGGACATGGGCAGACCTGTCTGGAAGAGTGTTCCCTCGTCTGCCATATCGCATTCGGCCATTCAAGCGCGCAGTCTTGCCAAAATGCAGGCAACAAAAAAGGCGGCCGAAGCCGCCTTTTCAGAAGTACCGAGTTCTGGATTAGTTGCGGTTTCCGAGGAAACGCAGCATGAACAGGAACAGGTTGATGAAGTCGAGGTACAGCGTCAGGGCGCCCATGATAGCCTTGCGGCCAGCAGCATCTTCACTGTCTGCTTCGAAGTACATTTCCTTGATCTTCTGGGTATCGTAGGCGGTGAGGCCTGCGAAGATCAGAACACCGATAGCCGAGATCGCAAAGTTCAGCGCCGAGGAGGCGAGGAAAATATTGACGATCGAGGCGATGATCAGGCCGAACAGGCCCATCATCAGGAACGAACCCATGCCGGACAGGCTACGCTTGGTGGTGTAGCCGTAGAGCGACAGGGCGCCGAACGAAGCGGCCGTGATGAAGAACGTCTGGGTGATGCTCTGGCCGGTGTAGATCAGGAAGATCGACGACAGCGAGAGACCCATCAGACCGGCATAGACCCAGAAGGTCGCCCGCGCGGCCGACACGCTCATCGAGTTGATGCGGAAGCTCATGTAGAACACCAGAGCCAGCGGTGCGAGCATGACGACCCACTTCAGCGGGCTCACATAGATCGCCTGGCCGAACGCTGTCAGTTGCCCGTCCGCAAACGCGAACTGGAAAGCAGCATAGGCGGCGATACCGGTGATTGCCAGACCGAGAGCCATCAGGTTGTACACCTTGAGCATATAGGTGCGCAGACCTTCGTCGATTACGGCCCCCGCCTGTGCGCCGGCAGGCGACATTCGGGTTTGGTAGTTTCTAAGATCAGCCATTGTTTCCTCTTTAAAAGCCCCGGTTAAGTTTACGGTGTCGGGCGGTAAAGGCGCATCCTTGAAAGGTGCCAGCCACTTAACCCAGGCGCCGCTGCGGGGCTCCAGCATGCCTGTAGCGAATATGATGTCGAAATATGACTTACACAAGACCGAAAGCCCTGAGAATCAGCCGAAAAGCGGATTCTCAGGGCTTTCGGGGGTTAGCGTTAACGGTTAACTGGGCGCTCAGAGCTCGCGCAGGACGGGTGCAGCCTTCTGCCCGAGCACCCGCCAGGTGCCCGCCAGGCCGAAACCGACCGTGACGATCAGTGCGACAGCCATGGTGATCAGCGCCACATCCGGCAGGAAGGACGACGGCAAGCTCATGATTTTGCTGACAACGAACCATGCTGCAACCCCGCCGGCAAACAGCGCGAAGATCGCCGTGGATAGTCCGAGGATGGCATATTCGTAGCAGAAGGCGCGGATCAGCGTCGAGCGCGTGGCGCCCAGCGTCTTCAAAACCACGGCATCATGGGTGCGTGCCCGGTTGCCGGCCGCAAGCGCGCCGGCAAGCACCAGGATCGATGCAACCAGCGCCACGGCAGCGGCGGCACGGATGGCTGTCGCCAGCTGGCCGACCAGCACGTTGATGATGTCGAGCGCGTCCTTGACCCGCACGCTGGTGATCGTCGGATAGGCGTTGGTGACGGCCTTGAGAGTGGCTGCCTCCTCCTGCGCCGTCGCACCCGGATCGATCACGGTGGCCAGCCAGGCATGCGGCGCGCCGGCAAAGGTGTTGGGCGAGAACACCATGACGAAATTGATCGACAGGGATTCCCACTCGACCTTGCGGAAATTGGCGATCCGGGCGGTGAGATTGCGGCCAAGCACGTTGACGGTGACGGTATCGCCGATCTTCAGGCCGAGTTCACCGGCCTCCTCGGAGGAAAACGACACCAGCGGCTCGCCGGTATAATCCGATGCCCACCAGTCGCCCTCGGTCAGTATCGAATTCTCGGGCCTGTTCTTGGCATAGGTGACGCCCCGGTCACCACGCAGGACCCATTGACCGGCAGGCGGCACGTTCATCTTGGTCACGTCCTGGCCATTGAAAGCGAGGATACGGCCGCGTAGCATCGGCACTTCGATGACCTTGCCCTCCGGCAGGCTTGTCTGCAGCAGGGAGCGGAAACCCTCGACCTCGGCGCTCTGGATATCGACGAAGAAGAAATTCGGCGCCCGTTCCGGCAGGTTGCCGGTCAGCTCGCGGCGCAGGTTGCCGTCGATCAGCGCTAAGGTCACCAGAAGCGCCAGCCCAAGGCCGAGCGACAGGACCACCGAGGGCGTCAGCGCGCCAGGGCGATGGATATTACCGATGGCAAGCCTGAGGGCCGGCGAGCTGACGCGCGGCGCCCGGCGGGCAAGCATGGCGACCAGGATAGCGACACCGCGCAGCACCACGAACGAAAAGGCGATGGCACCGAGGAAGGTCAGCGAAATCGTCCGGTCATAGGCCGTGAAGATCGCAAGGCCTGCCAGAGCCCCGAGGCAAAGGGCGGCGGCCACCAGATAAGGCCAGGACGGCAGACGCGCCCGCTCGAACCCCTGCTCGCGAAACAGCGCGGTTGCCGGCACTTCGCGCGCATGACCGAGCGGCAGGATGGCAAAGGCAAGCGATGTCAAAAGTCCGAACACGGCGGCAAGGCCAAGAGCACCCGGATAAAGCTGGAATGCGGTTGAGACCGGCAGCACACCGGCCAGGAATTGCGCCGCAATAAACGGAATGAGCGCGCCGAGCACAAGGCCGATGCCGATGCCGATAAAGGCAATCAGCAGGATCTGGATGAGATAGATGATGGTGACC
The DNA here is from genome assembly GCA_900468065.1 of Hyphomicrobiales bacterium. Classification (GTDB taxonomy): domain Bacteria; phylum Pseudomonadota; class Alphaproteobacteria; order Rhizobiales; family Rhizobiaceae; genus Pararhizobium. The sequence continues at coordinate 30,548 of UBTA01000069.1, forward strand.
ATCGAAGCCGGCGCGCCGACACATTTGAACGTGGCGATGACGCCGCGCTTGGAATCGAGATAGGAACGCACCGCATTGGCAACCCCGACGCCACCGACGATCAGCGCTGTCAGCCCGACGAGGGTGAGGAACTGCGAAAAGCGGGTAATATTCGCCGTCAGCGCCGGGGCAGCGTTCTGGCTGGTGCGGACGGACCATCCGGCCTGCGGGAACTTTTCCTCCGCCTGCCTGCGCAAGGCCGGCACGCTGGTGCTATCAGCGACCTTCACCTTGTAGGTATGCTCGACGAGGCTTCCTGTCTGCACGAGACCGGAGGCATCAAGCGCCTGCTTGGAAATCAGCAGGCGCGGCGCAAACCCGAAACCGTCCGACAGGGCATCCGGTTCGCGCACGATGGTGCCGGCGACGCGAATGCGGGCGGTCCCGAGCAGGATTTCATCGCCCGTCTTGATGCCGAGACGCTCCAGCAGAAGCGGCGCGGCCAGCGCGTCGTAAACGCCGCTGTTTTCGGTGAGCGCATCACCAACCGGTGCCGCCGGTTCGCTTTCGAACGTGCCGTAGAGCGGATAGGCACTATCAACGGCTTTCAGCTCGACCAGCGCCTGGTTGGAGCCATCCGGCAGCCGGGCCATCGAGCGCAGGCCCGACGAGACAGAGACCGAGCCAAGGCTGTCGATGAACGTTTTTTCCTCGTCGCTTGCGACGCGGTTGTTGAGTTCGAAGCGGATATCGCCCGCCAAAAGCTCGCGGCCCTGGCTGGCGATCGAGCCGGTGATTGACTGCGACAATGAATTGACCCCGGCGATCGCTGCCGTTCCCAATGCAACGCAGGCAAGGAAGATATAGAACCCCCGCAAGCCGCCGCGCATTTCCCGCAACGCAAGGCGGAAAGCCAGCCCAAGACGGAAACCGCCGGAGGCCCTCATGCGGACGCGACCTTGGATATCGAAGCGGAAACCGGCTGCTCATGACCGGAGCCGGACACGATCTCGCCGGAACGGACCCGGACCTGGCGTGAGCAGCGGGCGGCAAGCGACGTGTCATGGGTGACCAGAACCAGCGTCATGTCGCGCTCGGCCTGCTTGGAGAAAATCAGATCGGCCACCTGCTTGCCGGTTTCGGCATCGAGATTGCCGGTCGGCTCATCGGCGATCAGAAGTTTTGGCGATGGTGCAAGCGCCCGGGCAATGGCGACGCGCTGCTGCTCGCCACCCGACAACTGGCCAGGATAATGCGACAGCCGCTCGCCAAGGCCGACGGAGATCAGCTCCTGCCGGGCGATCTCGAACGCGTCGCGGACATTGGCAAGCTCGAGCGGCACGGCGACGTTTTCCAGCGCCGTCATGTTGGGAATCAGATGGAACGACTGGAAGACGATGCCGATATTGCGGCCACGAAACTCCGCCACCCTGTCTTCGCTCAAACCGTGCAAGGGCGTGCCGTCGATGACGATCTCGCCGCTATCGAGACGCTCCAGCCCGGCCAGAACCATTAGGAGGGTGGACTTTCCGGACCCGGATGGACCAACGATGCCAACCGATTCACCCGCATCGATGACGAGATTCATACCCTTGAGCACATGAACGGACGCAGCGGCCTGGCCGAGGGTCAGATCCGCATTTTTCAGGTCGATCATGGTTTTTGCCAAGGGAAACTGTCCTATATGTACGATATGAAGATTGCCGGAGCGGCTGAGTTTTACCGATTTAAGGGCGCAACGATGCGAATAAAAGGTTTCTGTACATTTTTGTTGGCGATCACGGCGATTGTGATCACGCCCATGATCAGCCGCGCCGCGCCGATCAGCCTCGTCGGCTTCGGCGATAGCCTGATGGCCGGCTACCAGCTGCCGGCCGAAGACGCCTTCCCCGCCCGGCTGGAAAAGGCCCTGCGCGAAAAGGGCCATGACGTGACAATCAGCAATGCCGGCGTCTCCGGTGACACGACCTCCGGCGGTCTGGCACGGATCGACTGGTCGGTACCGGATGGCACCAAAGGCGTCATTCTCGAACTCGGCGCCAACGATGCCCTGCGTGGCATCGCGCCCGAGGAGAGCCGCAAGAACCTTGTCGCCATGATCGAGAAGTTGAAATCACGCGGCATCGCCGTGCTTCTGGTTGGGATGATGGCGCCGCCAAACATGGGCGCCGACTATGCCGCCCGGTTCAATCCGGTCTATCCGGAACTGGCCAAGACATATGGGCTGGAACTCTATCCATTCTTCCTCGATGGCGTGGTCGGGGATGCCAAGCTGAAGATCGAGGACGGCATGCACCCCAACGGCGATGGGATCGGCGTCATGGTCGAGCGTTTCCTGCCGTCAGCAGAACGTTTCCTTCAATCACTGGCAACCGGGGGCTGACGCTAACCAAACAAGAATTATTTGCTTGTTCAGCCCCTGTTAATCGCGTTGGATAAATATTGCAGGTGCGAAATTATAATTGCTTCTAGCAGGCAAGCATGATTCGCTGGGTTATCTTCAAGAGATTCGGGGAGCTCGTTATGCCGAGACTTTTCACCGCCCTCGAGATACCGCGTAATGCCGCAATGAGCCTTTCATTGTTGCGTGGTGGTCTTCCCGGTGCCCGTTGGATCGATGTGGAGAATTACCACATCACGCTTCGCTTCATCGGTGACGTCGAAAACCGCACCGCCGACGAGATCGTCGACCGGCTCGACCGCATCGAACGACCGGAATTCCAATTGCAACTGACCGGCACCGGCGCTTTCGGATCGAAAAAACCGCATTCCGTCTGGGCCGGTGTGAGCAACCCGCCGGAACTCTATGCCCTTCAGGCCGAAATCGAACGGATCTGCCAACGGCTCGGCCTGCCCGCCGACCCCCGCAAGTTCACCCCGCATGTGACGCTCGGCCGGTTGCGGGCCTCGCGGGTGGAGGATGTCGTCAGCTACCTCTCCGGCCGCGGCGGCTTCTACACCAACCCGTTCACCGTTTCGCGCTTCGTGCTTCTGTCATCACGCGATTCGGTGGGTGGCGGCCCTTACGTCACCGAAGAGGTCTTCCCGCTCTATGAGCGCTCTTCGAGCCTGCCGGTCAGCGACCTGCATCCCTGAAGGAGCATGCTGTAGACGGTCTCAAACCCCTCCGGCCCCTCGTAGTAGGGGTCGGGAACATCGTGGGTGGTCCCCAGCGCATACAAGAAACAGATGCAGCTTGTGCTGCGCCTTCGGCGGTGCCATCGCATGCAGATGGGCAAGATTGCTGCGGTCCATCGCAAAGATGAGATCGAAGGCTTCGAAATCACTGGCATCGACCTTCCGGCAGCGCTGACCGGCAATATCGATCCAGTGTTTCAGCGCAACTGCGATCGAGCGGTGATCCGGCGGATCGCCGATATGCCAACCGCCCGTTCCGGCCGAATCGGCATCCACCAAACCATCGCCTGCGACATGCCGCAAAATGCCCTCGGCCAAGGGTGAGCGGCAGATATTGCCGAGACAGACGAAAAGAATTCTGACAGGTTTCATGTTATTCAAAAGGCCCGGGAAAAGGTTGAACCTATCTGCGGCTGCCGCGTTGTGGAACTGGGATATCGGTTGCCGCTATCAAAAAACTGGAGGGGATTGCGCCATGCAACAGGAAAAGCTCGCCAAGGAGGCCGTTGCCGAAAACCTTTCGAAGATGGAGGGCTGGGTGCTTGCCGAAGACGGACTTTCGATCTGGAAAGCCTTCCGTTTCAAGAGCTTTGTCGAAGCCTTCGGCTTCATGACGGAAAGCGCGATCTCGGCCGAGAAGCTCGGCCATCATCCCGAATGGTTCAATGTCTACAACAAGGTGGACGTGACGCTCACCACCCATGATTCACAAGGGCTGACCGAGCTGGACTTCAAGCTTGCCGCAAAGATGGATCGCGCGGCGGCAGGCCGGATGCCGGATCATTTGAAACAGCACATTTGAAATCCCGGCTGTGCTCACCATATGATTTTCCATGACGGATGGGACAAACAGAATGGATGACATCAAGATCGGCGAGATTTTGCTGCCCGGCGAGGAAAGCGAGCAGGAGGCGAAAGCCCGCAAGGTGCAGCGCCGCTTCTGGCCGACCCTGAAACGGGCGATGCGGCAGGTGCCGTTCAGCCGCGACGTCGTTGCCGCCTATTACTGCGCCATGGACCCGACGACACCGCTGCGCACGCGCGGCATCCTGCTCGGCGCACTCGCCTATTTCGTCATGCCGTTCGATTTCATTCCCGATGTCTTGGCCATGGTCGGCTTTTCCGACGACATCGCCGTGCTCACCGCCGCCTTTGCCGCCATCAGCGGCCAGATCAAGGAAAAGCACTATATCAAGGCGGACGAGGCCCTGCAGGACAAGCTTCCCGATTGATTGGCGTCAGTAGGCGCTATCGACGCCGCCCGCTTCGAGCAGCGTCCGCAATTTGCCGAAGGCGAGCCGGATGCGGGACTTGACGGTTCCCAGCGGCAGACCCGTCGCTGCGGAAATCTCAGAATGAGACTGACCGAAGAAAAATGCCATCTGGATCAGGGTGACCTGCTCCAAGGGTAACTTCGCGAGCGCAATCCGGACGATCTGTTCGCGATCTTCACTTTCGATCAGGTCATCCGGCGCTGGTGGCGCCGTGGGCAGCAGAAGCGGTTCATGCGCATCAAGCGTTCCGTTGCGCTGGCGCCGTGCCGCATCGATACGCCGGTTGCGGGCGATGCGGAAAAGCCATGTCGAAAGCGAGGATTTTTCCGGATCGTAGAGATGGGCCTTCTGCCAAAGGATGACCATCACTTCCTGCACCACCTCTTCCGCCTCCGCGACGCCGGCATTCTGACGCATCAGGAATGATTTCAACCGTGGGGCGAAAAAGTCGAAGAGTTCCGAAAAGGCGGTCTGATCACGATTGCGTGCGACGGCCACGGCAAGGGCGGTAAAATGCTGTCTGACTTCAACATTCATTCCGCTTTTGATGGCCTCCCGTCCTGATTTTCGCAGTATTTAACAAGAGGTACAGCGCTTTTGCCAAAGGTCAAACTCTTGCCTGATTCTTTGTGACATAAAACGAGCGCCGGGCACGCGTCGGCTGATCGGGCAATTGCCCGGCAAGTGAAACGTGCAAGGCAGACGGAATTCGGTATTTCCCGCCGCGACCGTTCTCTGGGTTTTCGCACACCATGGATCAAGGCAAGCTTGCATAGTTCGGGCGCTTAACCGCTAACCCGAAACCCGAGCCGGGTTTGCGTCGTACTCTGTTCCGTATTAAAGCGGAAAGGCAGCGAATTCGGGGAATGTTGACGGTTTGGTAACCTGAATTAAGTCAAAATCAATGAAATCATGACCATGCGTTGCCCGGCTGATGCTGATCGGGCTTTGGCAGCAAGAAACCGGCAGGACAAGATGTTTGTAAGAAAGCTCAACCTCGCAATCGCACTCGTGCTGGCATTCGCCGGCGTTGCTTCGGCCCAGTCGCCGACCCGCATTCAGCAGTTCAATGCCTGGGGCGCCTATTCCTATCAGGCCGGCGCCGGCAAGGTCTGCTATGTGCTCTCCGTCCCGAAGGACAAGAGCCCGGCCAATGTCGATCACGGCGATATCTTCTTCCTCGTGTCGCAGCGCCCCGGCCAGAACATCTCCTATGAACCGCAGGCGATGATGGGCTATCCGCTTCAGGAAAACTCCAAGGTCACCGTCACCATCGATGCCAAGAATTTCACGATGTTCACCAAGGGCAACTCCGCCTGGGTGGAAAACGCCGCTGAAGAGCCGGCGCTGGTGGCTGCGATGAAGACCGGCAAGGCCATGTCCGTTGCTGCCAAGTCGCGCAAGGGCACGCCGACGGCCTATTCCTATTCGCTCTCGGGCATCTCGGCCGCGCTGAAGCAGATCGAAAACTGCAAGTAAGCTCAGTCTGATATCATCATTCTCCCAAAAGGCCGGTTCATCTGGCCTTTTGACGTTAAGCCCTTCGTCTTTTTGCAGATCTGCCCTGACGTGCGGGAGGGTGACGCGGGGCGAAAACCGTGCTAAAGGCCCGCATAACGATAGCTGCGCGGATTCCTGGCGATCCCGATGCGCGGCAAACGAACTCTGATCTCAGCATTTACGCGACCGGCTGCAGGCAAAAGCGCTTGAACGGACCTTGCGTATCGCAAACATGGGAAATGGCGAGAATGGCCGCGACTGAAGCACTCGATCTGGACCGTCCCGTCAAGGCGCCCGTCCGCCCGGCCATGATGGCCGAAAAGCCGACGCTGATCGGCCTGTCGCGCGAAGACATGGGCAAGGCGCTGGCCGAGGTCGGCGTTCCGGCAAAGCAGGTCAAGATGCGCTCCAGCCAGCTGTGGAACTGGCTCTATGTGCGCGGCGTTTCCGATTTCGACCACATGACCAATGTGTCGAAGGACATGCGCGAACTGCTGAAGACGCATTTCACCATCGCCCGGCCTGAAATCGTCGAGGAACAGGTCTCCAGCGACGGCACCCGCAAATGGCTTCTGCGCTTTCCACCGCGGGGTGCTGGCCGTCCCGTCGAAATCGAAACCGTCTATATTCCCGAGGAAGGCCGCGGCACGCTCTGCGTTTCCAGCCAGGTCGGCTGCACGCTCACCTGTTCCTTCTGTCATACCGGCACCCAGAAGCTGGTGCGCAACCTGACCGCCGAAGAAATCCTTTCGCAGCTGCTGCTGGCCCGCGACCGGCTGGGCGATTTCCCGGACCGCGACACGCCGGTCGGCACCGCCGTCCCCAATGAAGGCCGCAAGGTCACCAATATGGTGATGATGGGCATGGGCGAACCGCTCTACAATTTCGAGAACGTCAAGACGGCGCTCCTGATCGCAACCGATGGCGACGGCCTGTCGCTGTCGAAGCGCCGCGTCACCCTGTCGACCTCCGGCATCGTCCCGGAAATCTTCCGCACCGGCGAGGAAATCGGCGTCATGCTGGCGATCTCGCTGCATGCGGTGAAGGACGACCTGCGCGACATGCTTGTGCCGATCAACAAGAAATATCCGCTGAAGGACCTGCTCGACGCCTGCCGCAACTATCCCGGCCTGTCGAATGCCCGTCGCATCACCTTCGAATACGTGATGCTCGAAGGCGTCAACGACACGCTGGAAGATGCCAAGGAACTGGTGCGCCTCTTGAAGGGCATTCCGGCCAAGATCAACCTGATCCCGTTCAACCCCTGGCCGGGCACCAACTACCAGTGTTCGAAATGGGAACAGATCGAAAAGTTCGCCGACTTCATCAATGCGGCCGGCTATGCCTCGCCGATCCGCACGCCGCGCGGCCGCGATATTCTTGCCGCCTGCGGCCAGCTGAAATCGGACTCCGAGCGCATGCGCAAGGTCGATCGCATGGCCTTCGAGGCGATGATGATCGCCAATCACGGCGAGGATTGATCAGCAAATTTGATGGATGCTGGTCTGCAATTGGATTGATTTAAGTGTCGAGCCTTCCTAAGACTGCCTAAAAATCAGTCTTGGAGGACACTCATGCGCTCACTTCTTATTGCTCTTGCGGCAACCGTCGCCCTTACCCTGCCCGCCCGGGCGGAAGATGTCACGGTTGCGGTCACCGCGATCGTCGAACATCCGGCACTCGATGCCGTGCGTGACGGCGTCAAGGAAACCCTGGCCGCTGCCGGCTACAAGGAAGGCGAGAACCTCAAGTTCCTCTACGAATCCGCCCAGGGCAACCCGGCGACTGCAGCCCAGATCGCCCGCCAGTTCGCCGGCGAAGCCCCGAATGTCATCGTGCCGATCTCCACCCCGTCGGCACAGGCCGTCGTCTCCTCGACGCGTGACATTCCGATTGTCTTCACCGCTGTTTCAGATCCGCTCGGCGCTCAGCTGATCAAGGACATGGACAAGCCAGGCGGCAACGTCACCGGCCTTTCCGACCTTTCGCCGGTTGCCGAACATGTCGCCCTGATCAAGGAAATCCTGCCGAACGTGAAGTCGATCGGCTATCTCTACAATTCCGGCGAGGCAAACTCTGTATCGCTGCTCGCCGTCCTGAAGGTCGAAGCCGAAAAGGCCGGCCTGACCGTGGTTGAATCCGCTGCGACGAAGTCGGCCGAAGTGCAGGGCGCTGCCCGCGCGCTGGTCGGCCGCGCCGACGTCATCTATGTTCCGACCGACAACACGATCATCTCGGCGCTGGAAGGCGCTGTTGCCGTGGCCGTCGAAGCCAAGCTGCCGCTGTTCACTGCCGACACGGACTCCGTCTCGCGCGGCGCCGTTGCTGCCCTCGGCTTCAACTATCATGACGTCGGCAAGCAGACCGGCGACATCGTCGTTCGCATCCTCAAGGGTGAAAACCCCGGCGATATCGCCGTCAAGGTTGCCGCAGGTACCGATCTGGTCATCAACAAGGGCTCTGCCGTCAAGATGGGCGTCACCTTCCCGGAAAGCGTTCTCAGCCGCGCCACCCGCGTCATCGAATAAGGCCAGACCACCTTATATTTGCACAATCTGATTGATTTTGAACCGCCCTCCTTTCATACGGGGGCGGTTCATCTGTAAAACAAGCCTCGCTTTACCGGCCGAGCCGGACCGGGCTCGACGAATTTGAGAAGAGGACCGACAGCGGTGAGCCAAATTGCCTTCTGGGGAGCAGTCGAGCTTGGGCTCGTCTATGCCTTCGTCGCCATCGGCGTGTTCCTTGCCTTCCGCGTGCTCGATTTTCCGGATCTGACCGTCGACGGCTCGTTTCCGCTGGGTGCCGCCGTTGCCGCCGTACTGATCATCGCCGGCGTCAATCCCTGGCTCGCCTCGGGCGTAGCCATGGGCGCGGGTGCGGCTGCGGGCATCGTCACCGCTATCCTCAACGTCCGCTTCCGCATCCTCAATCTTCTGGCATCGATCCTGACGATGATCGCGCTGTTCTCGGTCAACCTGCGTGTCATGGGCAAACCGAACGTCGCCCTGATCAACGCCGACACGATGCTGTCTCCCTTCTTCGGCCTTGGCCTGCGGGACTTTTACGTCCGCCCTCTGTTCATCGGGCTCCTGGTCCTCGTTGCGGTTATCGCCGTCTGGCGCTTCCTTGAGAGCGACGCCGGCCTTGCGATGCGGGCAACCGGCGCCAATGCGCGCATGGCAAGGGCGCAAGGCGTCGACACCAGCCGCCAGATCTATCTCGGCATGGCGCTGTCCAACGCGCTGGTTGCGCTTGGTGGCGCGCTGTTTGCCCAGACCAACGGCTTTGCCGACGTCACCTCGGGTGTCGGCACCATCGTCGTCGGCCTCGCCGCCGTCATCATCGGCGAAACATTGCTCGGTGCGCGCGGCATCCTGATTGCGCTGATCGGCTGCGTACTCGGCTCGATCCTCTACCGCATCGCCATCCAGCTGGCGCTCTCGACCGATATGCTCGGCCTTCAGGCCTCCGATCTCAATCTGGTTACCGCAGCGCTCGTCACGGTCGCCCTCGTTCTTCCCCGCCTGCGCCGCGGAGGTGCCGCATGATCAAGCTCGACAATATCCAGGTCATCTTCGGCAAGGGTACACCGCTGCAGAAGCAGGCCCTGAACGGCGTCAGCCTGACCATCGAGGAAGGCACCTTCGTCACCGTCATCGGCTCCAACGGCGCCGGCAAATCCACCGTGCTCGGCGTGCTTGCCGGCGATGTTATCCCGACCGCAGGCCAGGTCACGATCGGCAATACCGACGTTACCCGCAAGGGCACCGCCGCCCGGGCCGGCCTGGTTGCCCGCGTCTTTCAGGATCCGCTTGCCGGAAGCTGCGGCGCCCTGTCGATCGAGGAAAATCTGGCGCTGGCCGCGCGGCGCGGCGAAAGCCGGGGGCTTACACCGGCGCTTGGCCCAAAGCGCCGCGAGCATTTTCGCGCGCGCATCGCCGAACTGAACCTCGGCCTTGAAAACCGGATGCGGGACCGCATGGACCTGTTGTCGGGCGGCCAACGGCAGGCGGTTTCGCTGGTCATGGCGACACTCGCCGGCTCCGAAGTACTGCTGCTCGACGAGCATACCGCAGCGCTCGATCCCGGTATGGCCGAGTTCATCATGAACCTCACCCAGAAGATCGTGTCCGAACGCAAGCTGACGGCACTGATGGTGACGCATTCGATGCGCCAGGCGCTCGATTTCGGTCACCGCACCATCATGCTGCATGGCGGCGAAGTCGTGCTCGACGTCTCCGGCGACAGCCGCAAGACGCTGCAGGTCGAAGACCTCATCGCCATGTTCCGCAAGATTCGCGGCCAGACGCTGGATGATGATGCACTGCTGATCGGCTGATCAGCGCGTCTGCGTGAACAGGATTTTTACCGCGAAGATCGAAAAGACGCCGGCAAACGTGTAGTCGATGCCGCGCATGACGCTCTTGCGACGCTGCAGCCAGCCGGACAAGCCGTCGGCCGTCAGGATGACCAAAACATTGACCGGCATTGCTGCGACGATGAAGAAGAAGCCGAGGAACAGCAGCTTCTGCGTCACGGCCGGATCGTTGGCGGTGACGAACTGCGGCAGGAAGGTCATGAAGAAGATGATGACCTTCGGGTTAAGCAGGTTGACCCAGAGCCCGGTGGAAATGTTCGCCAGCGCAGACGCGCCGGTGTCGTCGACCCTCTTGACCGTCAGTGTCGATCCATAGCGGATCGCCTGCACTGCCAGCCAGAACAGATAGGCGGCACCGCCGGTCTTCAGGATCATGAAGGCTGTCGGCGAGGCCGTGATCAGCGCCGAGATGCCGAAGGCGACCAAAAGCGTGTGCACGACGCAACCAAGGCTGGTTCCGACAACGATGAAGAAGGCGGCGGATTTTCCCTGCGACAGCGCCCGGCTGATCGATAGCGTCATGTCGGGACCCGGCGTCGCCGCCAAAAGCAGCGTTGCTGCGGTGAAGGCCAGAAGTGTCGGCAGGCTGGGCAGGAAATCCATCTTTCAATCCTATGGGACGGTGAAGCCGCGCATTCGTTCGATGCACGCCTATTGAATGTCCCAAATGGCGGCTGAAAGCAATTCGACATTTCGCCAGCCACCGGGTGCCGAAAGACACCCGAATACACGCATCACCAAATGGTGATGGCACACAACCGGAACGAATGTTCGCCTCCGCCGTTTCCGTCACGACACAAGGAAAGAATTCATGAGAAAAATTGCAGTCCTCTTCATTTCAGCCGTAACCGCGCTGACCAGCTTTGCGCCCGCGCAGGCCTTTCCAACTGCGGTCAGAACCCAGACCACGCAATCCGATATTGTCCAGGTTGGCGACCACCGCGGACCCGCGATCATTCGCAGGAACCAACGGGGCAATGGCTGGGACCGTGACCGGAATAACAGATGGGATCGCAACCACCGCGATGATCGCCGTGGCTATTACCGGGACGATTATCGCCGCCGCGACCGGAACAACAATGCCGCGGCAATCATCGGCGGCCTTGCTGCCGGCGCGATCATCGGCGGCGCCATCGCATCGCAGCCGCGCTACTCCAATGGCAACTCCCACACGCAGGCCTGCTATGCGCGGTATCGCTCGTACCGGGCTTCCGACAACACATACCAGCCGAATTACGGGCCACGCCGCCAGTGCAACTAGGCGGTAGCCACTCGCCCTCGCTATGACGCAATCAAGCCCGCTGCCCCTGAGGTCGGCGGGCTTTCTGTTTTGTCATCGAAGGGACCTCCGAATTGCCCAAGCGTCAAACCCGATTGAGGCGCCCAACACGCTATTCTCTGGCCGAAAGGGTTGCGTGGCCCGGCAATCTCGCTAAAAGTGCCGCAGAATTTTTCTTGGGCGCGATCCCGCATTTTCTCGGACAAGCCCGCGTTTTCTCTGACAAGACGGACAGACAAACATGGCAAAGCAAGTGAAAAAGGTCGTTCTCGCCTATTCCGGCGGTCTCGACACGTCGATCATCCTGAAATGGCTGCAGACCGAACTCGGCGCTGAAGTCGTAACCTTCACCGCCGACCTCGGTCAGGGCGAAGAGCTCGAGCCGGCCCGCAAGAAGGCCGAGATGATGGGCATCAAGGACATCTACATCCGCGACGTCCGCGAAGAGTTCGTCAAGGATTTCGTCTTCCCGATGTTCCGCGCCAACGCCGTCTATGAAGGCGTCTACCTGCTCGGCACCTCGATCGCCCGTCCGCTGATCTCCAAGCACCTGATCGACATCGCCCGCGAAACCGGCGCCGACGCCATTGCCCATGGCGCCACCGGCAAGGGCAACGACCAGGTTCGTTTCGAACTGTCCGCCTATGCGCTGAACCCCGACATCAAGATCATTGCGCCTTGGCGCGACTGGTCGTTCAAGAGCCGTACCGACCTGCTCGCCTTTGCCGAGGAGCACCAGATCCCGGTCGCCAAGGACAAGATGGGTGAAGCGCCGTTCTCGGTCGATGCCAACCTGTTGCACTCCTCGTCCGAGGGCAAGGTTCTCGAAGACCCGGCCGTCGAAGCCCCGAACTACGTCTACATGCGCACCATTTCGCCGGAAGAAGCGCCGGATGTGGCGACCACCGTCAAGATCGGCTTCCGCAAGGGTGACGCCGTTTCGATCGACGGCAAGGACATGAGCCCGGCCTCGATCCTGACCGCGCTCAACGCGCTCGGCCGCGACAACGGCATCGGCCGCCTCGATCTCGTCGAAAACCGCTTCGTCGGCATGAAGTCGCGCGGCGTCTACGAGACCCCCGGCGGCACCATCCTTTTGGCTGCCCACCGCGCCATCGAATCGATCACGCTCGACCGGGGTGCAGCCCACCTCAAGGACGACATCATGCCGCGCTACGCCGAGCTGATCTATTACGGCTTCTGGTTCTCGCCGGAACGCGAAATGCTGCAGGCCCTGATCGACAAGAGCCAGGAACATGTCGAAGGCGAAGTGACGCTGAAGCTCTACAAGGGCAATGTCATGGTCACCGGCCGCGAGAGCAACAAATCGCTCTACTCCGACAAGCTCGTCACCTTCGAAGACGACCAGGGCGCCTACGACCAGAAAGACGCCGCCGGCTTCATCAAGCTGAACGCGCTCCGCCTGCGCACGCTCGCCGCCCGCAACCGCGACAAGTAAGTTCAGAAAGTTCCGATCAAAACCCGCTTCCGCAGGGAGGCGGGTTCAGACTTCTGACAAACACTGAAAACGATTATCTGGCGAGAGCGGCACCCCCTCTCCGTCTTCCTCGCCCTTGAGGCGGGGATCCAGCGACCCGACGGCCGTCGGGTCAAAAGACCCTTTCAGCCCAGGGACTTGGGCTGGCTGGATCTCTGTGACAAGCACAGAGATGACGGAAGATTTGGCAATCGCCAATTTCCCAAGTAAACATCAAATGGTGAAAATCACTTTTTTGCAGGTCAGAAGCCCGCTTCCGCAAGGAAGCGGGCTTATTCGTTTATTCGCCCCGCGTCCTGTCCGTATCCAGCACCAGACGCCGCGTCGAATACTGAAACCATCCATAGCTGGCAACCGACGCAAACAGCATCACCGGGATGATCATGCCGAAGGCCGCGAACGGCGTGCCGAGNNTCGTCAGGAAGGCGGTGCCGAAGGCGGAAAAGGCAATCGGCAGCATCACCGACAGATAGGTCGGCGCGATGAAATGGACGGACAGGGCGATCAGCAGCCCGCCGATCGCACAAAGGGCAAGCCCGGCGCGAACCGAACATTCGCCGCCAAGTTTGGCCGCCGTCAGCTTGAGGCAGACCGAACCTGAAAAATAGCAACCGCTCTGCATCAGCATACCGATCCCGAAACCCGTCGGGGTCATCCCGACCCTGTCGATCAGAATGAAGGACAGCATGGTCGATTGCGCATAAAGCGCGCCGACCGAGCCGCCGAGCACGATGGCAGCCGCCACGAAGCGGGAATCGCGGATAAGCTCGCCATAGGCCGACAGCAGAGGCCCCGGCCGGGCGCGGCGGCGGTCCGGCACCGTGGTTTCGCGCATGAAGAGGATGACGGCGGCGATTGCGATCAGCCCGAAACCGATCAGCAGGAAGAAAATCGCCTGCCAGCCGAACACCGCCAGCGCCAGCCCGCCGATGGTCGGCGCCATGGCCGGGCCAATGGCCAGCATGATGCCGATCAGGTTCATGATCCGCGATGCCTCGGCACCGGTGAACTGGTCACGCACGATGGCCCGCGCCACGGTGATTCCGACGGAGGCGCCGATGCCCTGGATCAGCCGCCCAGCCAGCAGCCATTCGACCGAGGGGGCAAAGGCGCAGATCAGGCTGCCAAGAAGATTGATGCCCACGAAAGCGAGCGTCGCCGCCTTGCGGCCGAATGCGTCCGACATCGGCCCGGCGATCAGCTGCGCCACCGAGAAGCCGCCGAAATAGACCGACAGCGTCAGCTTGATCATCGATTCCGTGGTGCCGAAGGCCTCAACCAGTTCGGGCATGGCGGGCGTGTAGATCGACATCGAGATCGGCCCAAGCGTCGCCAGCAACGCGCCGAGCATGCTGGTCCGCCGTTCGCTCATCCGCAGGCTCATTCGGAGGCACTTTTCTTGTCAGAGGATGCGCAGCGATCCAGCTGGTGGAGATTTTCGCGCAGGCCCTTCAGGCTTGCCCTGAGCGCCTCAAGGCCCTCCGCATCGAGGCCGAGCGTGACCTGATCCATCAGGTCACGAACCTCCTTGCGAATGTCGAGAAGCAGCGTATCCGCCTTGTCGGTCACCACGACATTTTTCGCCCGGCGGTCGCAGGGGTCGGGAACACGCTCGACAAGCCCTAGTCCTTCAAGACGGTCGAGATAGGTGGAGAGCGTCATCGGCTCAATGCCCATCTTGATGGCGATCTCCGCCTGCTTGATGCCCTCGGTCGCCGCCACCTGGATCAGCGCCCGTGCCTCCCCCGGTGTCACGCCCAGACCCGATGCCGAGATACGGCGATCAAACGCACCGCGCAGCAGCCGGGACACGTCGGTGAGCAGCATGCCGATCGTATCGGTTTCCAATCTGACCGGCATCGGACTCGCCTTTGGGTTATCGTAAGCTTTACTTATCAAGCGAGAGGTAAACCGGCAAGTTCCGCGAAGAACTCCAGAATATATGCAGAATCGGTGATAAAACGATCACGAAAATGGCAATGAAAAGCACGCGTTATGACGATGCCGTGCATCGCGAATGCGTGAATTGAACGTGTTCGTCCTTCGGGCGCAGAGTTGATCGCGGGGCGATCATGCCCCGTCTACTGGGAGAGATAACATGTTCAAGACAGTTTTCGCCGCCACAGCCATCATTGCCGGCCTTTCGGCTCCGGCCTTCGCCGCCGGCATGATGGCCTGTGATGACGCGTCCATCATGAAGACAGAATCAATGGCCAAGGGCATGACCGATCCGATGAAGAAGGATCAGATGATGATGGCGATGAAGGAAGTCGATAGCGCCAAAATGGCGATGAAAGACGGCAAGACCGGCGACTGCTCCATGCATCTCGACAACGCCATGAAGGCAACTGAAGCGAAATAAGCTTTGCCACGTTTCGCGCGGGCGGGGCCTTGCCTGGCCCTGCCCCGCATTGCGCCCAACTGCATCTTGACGGAATCATCGTCGCAAGGTCGAATGGATATTCACGCGAGGAGATTCCATGACGCAGACCCTGCTTTTCGGCGCCTTTCTGGCGGCCCTCCTTTACGTTCTCATCCCCGGACCCGCATTTCTCGCGCTTCTCGGCATCGGTGCCGGACAGGGCCGCAAGGCCGGCGTGATGTTCATGGGCGGACATCTGGCCGGCGACCTGCTCTGGTCGACGCTGGCCTTGGTCGCCATCGTTGGCGCCAAGACGATCGGCAGCACTGTCTTCGATATTCTCGGCCTGCTCTGCGGCTTCTATCTGGCCTGGATCGGCTGGAACGCACTTCGGGCGAAGCCCCGTGGCGAAAACCAGCCGCTGATGACCGTCGAGCGGCCGTATCGCCGTGGCCTGATCTTCGGCCTCACCAACCCGAAGGGCTATCCTGTGGCGCTGGCGACCTTCACGGCGCTGCTCGCTGGCTCCTCCAATGCGCTCGATTTTCATGCGCTGCCGGCGCTGCTCGCCGTCTCCTTCCTCGGGTTCCTTGTCGCCGATATCATTCTCATCGGCATCATCGGCGCCTCGGTCGTGCGGCGCTTCTACCGCCGCCATGAACTGGCGATCGTGCGGCTGTCCGGCGTGCTGTTCATTGGCTTTGCCGTGCAGGCCGTCTGGCATGCGGCACCCGGACTTTTGGGACTGCGCAAGCCTTGACCGGCGACCGCCAAGCGCCCACCTGACAATCTTGATATTTCCACAATCGCTGCCGACAACTGTGGGCAGTACCCGCTTTCAGTGGGACAGACCGGAATGCGAAAGGACTACCCTATGACGTCGAGCCCCGCGCTGAACCCTGCCATCACCAACTGGAACGGCCCGGATGGGCTGCCGCGCTTCGAAGCGGTCAACGACGGCGATTTTGCAGCATCCTTCGAGGCCGCCCTTGCCGAGCATGAAACCGAAATCGACGCCATCGCCAACAACAGCGCGGCCCCGACATTCGAGAACACCATCGTCGCCCTCGAGATCGCCGGCGATAGCCTGTCGCGCGTCTCGTCGCTGTTCTGGAACCGTGCCGGCGCCCATACCAATGACACCATCCAGGCACTGGAGCGGGACATCTCACCAAAGATGTCACGGCACTATTCGAAGATCGGCATGAATGCAGCGCTGTTTCAGCGGATCGACCAGCTCTGGGAGAAACGCGAGGCTCTTGGCCTCGATCTCGAACAGACACGCGTTCTCGAGCGCCACTGGAAGGGTTTTGTCAAATCCGGCGCCAAGCTGCCCAAGCCTGAGCAGGAAACGCTGGCCGGGATCAACGAAAAGCTCGCGGGCTTGAGCACCCAGTTCGGCCAGAACGTTCTGGCCGACGAAAAGGGCTGGGCGCTTATCCTCTCCGAAGGCCCGGAACTCGAAGGGCTGCCGGATTTCCTGAAAGATGCCATGGCGTCGGCCGCCCGTGAACGCGGCGAAGACGGCAAATATGCCGTCACCCTCTCGCGCTCGATCATCGAGCCCTTCCTGACCTTCTCGGAGCGCCGCGATCTGCGCGAACAGGCTTTCAAGGCATGGGTGGCCCGCGGCGAAAATCCCGGCGAGACCGACAATCGCGGCCTCATCCGCGAAACGCTGGCACTGCGCAGCGAAGTCGCCAAACTGCTCGGCTACGGCAACTTCGCCGAAATGAAGCTCGACAACACCATGGCGAAGACCCCGGCCGCGGTGAACGATCTGCTGCGCGCTGTCTGGGCAAAAGCCGTGAAACGCGCCCGCGAGGAAGAAGCCGATATCGCCGGGCTGATTGCCGAAGACGGCAAGAACCATGACGTCATGCCCTGGGATTGGCGCTTCTACTCCGAGCGCATTCGCGCCCAGAAATTCAACTTCTCCGAAGCCGAACTGAAGCCCTATCTGCAGCTCGAAAAGATCATCGATGCCTGTTTCGATGTCGCCAACCGGCTGTTCGGCATTCGCGCCGTCGAGAAGAAGGACATTACAGCCTATCACCCGGACGTGCGCGTCTTCGAGATCCGCGACGCGCAGAACAAACTCGTCGCGCTTTTCCTCGGCGACTATTTTGCCCGCGGCTCGAAGCGCTCCGGCGCCTGGATGAGCGCCTTCCAGTCGCAGCACAAGCTGCCGCTGAAAAATAGCAAGACCGGCGAAATGCCGATCATCTACAATGTCTGCAACTTCGCCAAGCCCGCTGAAGGCAAGCCGGCGCTGCTGTCGCTCGACGATGCCCGCACGCTGTTCCACGAATTTGGCCACGCCCTGCACGGCATGCTGTCGGATGTCACCTATCCGTCCGTATCCGGCACTGCAGTGTCCCGCGATTTCGTCGAGCTGCCTTCGCAACTCTACGAACACTGGCTGACGGTGCCTGCGATCCTCAAGCAATATGCCGTGCATGTCGAAACCGGCGCGCCGATGCCGCAGGCGCTGCTCGACAAGGTTCTGGCCGCCCGCACCTTCAATGCCGGGTTCAACACGGTGGAATTCACCTCCTCGGCGATCGTCGACATGGAATTCCACACCCGCGGCCCGATCGACGATCCGATGGCGGTGCAAGCGGAAATCCTGGCCGGGCTTGGCATCCCGAAGTCCCTGGTCATGCGCCACGCATCGCCGCACTTCCAGCACATCTTCGCCGGCGGCTATTCGGCCGGCTACTATTCCTACATGTGGTCGGAAGTGCTCGACGCCGATGCCTTCGCTGCGTTTGAGGAAACCGGCGATGCGTTCGATACGGCGATGGCCAAGAAGCTGAAGGACTACATCTATTCCGTCGGCGGCTCACTCGATCCGGAAGACGCCTACAAGGCCTTCCGCGGCAAGCTGCCGAGCCCGGATGCAATGTTGGCGAAGAAGGGGCTGGCTGTGACGGAAGAGCTTTCGGGCTCCGACGCCTGAGCACGCTATGAATCTTCGGATTTATCAGCGAAACCGATCAGATCCTCGTGCAGCCGCACGGGGATATCCATCCGGTCGTGAAGGATAGCTAGGACGCCAATCTTGCCGCTCGGAAGCTCGCGAAAAAACAGATAATGGCGTTCGTAGCGGCTGAAGAAGGCGTGGATTTTAAGATCGGCTGGTATAGCGAGATCATTTGGCAAGCGGCGCCAGAGGGCCTTGGTCTCCGACAGCTTCTGCAGATGAGCATGAAGGCCTGTGATATAGGTAACCGCCTGGGCTTCGCCCCACTGAACGACGGTGTCTTTCCAAATGCGGTCCTGAGCTGCATCTGCCGGAGGATAGAAGAGATATCCGCCCATCCTATTTCAGTGCATTGCGGCGGATAACGTCTTCGGCGGAGACGCTGACATAGTCGCTTTCCTCGGCCCTCAACGCAGGCTCGAGTTTCCTCTGAAGCCAGTCCCAGGCTTCCGTCCGGCTTTGAAGATCACGCCGGATCAGCGCGCGTATGTATTCGCTAGCATTTTCATACAGACCGTCCCGGCCGATCTGCTGTTGAAGATGCGCCTGCAACGGTCCCGTCACGCGGACATGAATACTTTCGGACGCCATGCTGGTCTCCTCTGAAGTGAAAGATAATGAAATGTGTGATGTTTATTGTCAATAAACATCACACTCGTTGCCTCCACGTCACGGAACTGTCGCCAAACCGTTGGAATAGATTCATCCAACTGTAAACGAACTGACATCGCTTTCGCCAAAGGTCCGCCTCGGGNNATATTCAGGATACGCTCACCCGCCGCTCCTTCCTTTTGTCTGCAGGTGCTGCCGGGTTTGCCGCCACATCCGTTCTGGCCACGCCCTTTTATTCCCGAAGCTCCGGCAGGCCGTCCTTCACGCATGGCGTCCAGTCCGGCGATGTCGATACGAAGTCCGGAATGATCTGGACACGGACGGACCGGCCATCGCGCATCGCGGTCGAATATTCGACGACCGAAAGCTTTTCGGCGCCGGTGCGGCTGCCGTCGATCGATGCGCTGCCCGGCAGCGACTACGCCGTGAAATGTGCGCTGAACAACCTGCTGCCGGACCAGGACATCTTCTACCGTTTCACCGCAACCGATCTCTACGACAGCAACAGCGTGTCCGAGCCGGTCACCGGCCGGTTTCGCACCGCGCCCCTGCGCCGCCGCTCGGTGCGTTTCGTCTGGTCGGGCGATACGGCCGGCCAAGGCTGGGGCATCGACGATACCGGCATGAAGACCTATTCGACCATGCAGCTGCACGAGCCGGATTTCTTCATTCATTCCGGCGACACGATCTATGCCGACAACCCGATCCCCGACGAGATTCCGCTCCGGGACGGCACCATCTGGAAGAACCGCATCGTCACGCCGGAAAAACGAGAGGTGGCGCGCACGCTCGACGAATATCGCGGCCAGTGGAAATACAATCTTCTCGACGATCACGTGCGCGCCATGAACGCTGCCTGCCCCACCTTCTACCAGTGGGACGACCATGAGGTGCTGAACAACTGGTCGCCCTCGACCGACCTTCGCGACGATAATCGCTACCCGGACAAGGACGTCTCGGTTTATGCCGCACGCGCCATGCAGGCCTTCCAGGAAATGACGCCGATCCGCGCCATTCCGGCTCAACCAGGCCGCATCTTCCGCAAAATCCCCTATGGCCGGCTGCTCGATGTGTTCTTCGTCGATCTGCGCTCCTACCGTGAAGCCAATCAGGGCGGCGGCAACGAACTGTTCGGCTGGCGGCAGGCGGACTGGCTGAAGCGCGAGCTGGCCGCCTCGAAAGCCACCTGGAAGGTGATTGCCTGCGACATGCCGATCGGCCTCGTCGTCTGGGACGATTTCGCCAACCGGCAGGGTTCCGATGCGATCGCCAATGGCGACAACGGCCAGCCTACCGGCCGCGAGAAGGAATTCGCCGATATACTCACCTTCATCCGCGACAACGCCATCCAGAACACCGTCTGGCTGACGGCGGATGTCCATTACACCGCAGCCCACCATTACGACCCGGCCCGCGCCGCCTTCAAGGACTTCCTGCCATTTTGGGAGTTCGTCTCCGGCCCGCTGCATTCCGGTACCTATGGGCCGAAGGAACTGGACATGACCTTCGGTCCGGAGGTGCGTTTCATCAAGGCTGCCGGCACCGGCATCGACCAGAACCTGCCGCCCTCTGCCGGCCTGCAGTTCTTCGGCCTTGTCGATATCAACGGCCAGACCGAGCAGATGACGGTCCGGCTGATGGATCGCGACGATCAGGAACTCTGGCAGATCACGCTCGACCCAATCGGGAATTCCGTATGAAACGGCCACCGGATTCACTCTCTCTCAAGACTTTGCCGCCCTCCCCCCTTTCGCAAATGCAAAAAAACCTGTATGAGCCGCGCAATTGAAGATGCGGCGTTCATCACATACGCCCCGAAACCTCCGAGTATTCACACATGAAAATGCGCAACATCGCGATCATCGCACACGTTGACCATGGGAAAACCACGCTTGTCGACGAACTTCTGAAGCAGTCGGGTTCTTTCCGCGACAACCAGCGCACGACCGAGCGCATGATGGACAGCACCGATCTTGAAAAAGAGCGCGGCATCACCATTCTGGCCAAGGCGACCTCGATCGAGTGGAAGGGCGTTCGCATCAACATCGTCGACACCCCCGGCCACGCCGACTTCGGTGGTGAAGTCGAGCGTATCCTGTCGATGGTGGACGGCGCGATCGTTCTGGTGGACTCGTCGGAAGGCCCGATGCCGCAGACCAAGTTCGTCGTTTCCAAGGCGCTGAAGGTCGGCCTTCGCCCGATCGTCGCGATCAACAAGATCGACCGTCCGGACGGCCGCCACGAAGAAGTCATCAACGAAGTCTTCGACCTCTTCGCAAACCTCGACGCGACCGACGAGCAGCTCGACTTCCCGATCCTCTACGGTTCGGGCCGCAACGGCTGGATGAACGTCAATCCGGAAGGCCCGAAGGAAGAGGGTCTCGCACCGCTTCTCGACCTCGTTCTCAAGCACGTTCCGGAGCCGAGCGTCGGCGAAGAAGACGGCGCGTTCCGCATGATCGGCACGATCCTGGAAGCCAACCCCTTCCTCGGCCGCATCATCACCGGCCGTATCCATTCCGGCTCGATCAAGCCGAACCAGGCCGTCAAGGTTCTCGGCCAGGACGGCAAGCTGATCGAGAACGGCCGTATCTCCAAGATCCTCGCGTTCCGCGGCATCGAGCGTACGCCGATCGACGAAGCCCATGCGGGCGACATCGTCGCCATCGCCGGCCTGTCCAAGGGCACGGTCGCCGACACGTTCTGCGATCCTTCGGTCACCGAGGCGCTGCATGCCCAGCCGATCGACCCGCCGACCGTCACCATGTCCTTCATCGTCAACGACAGCCCGCTCGCCGGCACCGAAGGCGACAAGGTTACTAGCCGCGTCATTCGCGACCGCCTGTTCAAGGAAGCCGAAGGCAACGTCGCGCTGAAGATCGAAGAAGCCGAAGGCAAGGATTCGTTCTACGTCTCCGGCCGTGGCGAATTGCAGCTCGCCGTTCTCATCGAAACCATGCGCCGCGAAGGTTTTGAGCTTGCCGTATCGCGTCCGCGCGTCGTCATGCACAAGGATGAAGCAACCGGCCAGATGCTGGAACCGGTCGAAGAAGTCGTCATCGACGTCGATGAAGAATATTCCGGCGTCGTCGTCCAGAAGATGTCCGAGCGCAAGGCTGAAATGGCCGAGCTTCGTCCGTCCGGCGGCAACCGCGTTCGCCTGAAGTTCTTCGCTCCGACCCGTGGCCTGATCGGCTACCAGTCGGAACTGATGACCGACACGCGCGGCACGGCGATCATGAACCGCCTGTTCCACGAATATCAGCCTTACAAGGGCGATATCGGCGGCCGCGTTCAGGGCGTTCTGCTTTCCAACGACGCTGGCGAATCCGTTGCCTACGCCATGTTCAACCTGGAAGACCGCGGCCCGATGATCATCGACGTCGGCGAGAAGGTCTATGCCGGCATGATCATCGGCATCCACACGCGTGACAACGACCTCGAAGTCAACGTGCTGAAGGGCAAGAAGCTCACCAACATGCGCGCCTCGGGCAAGGACGAAGCCGTCAAGCTGACCCCGCCGATCCGCATGACGCTCGACCGCGCGCTCTCCTGGATCCAGGACGACGAACTGGTCGAAGTGACGCCGAAGAACATCCGCCTGCGCAAGATGTACCTCGATAGCAACGACCGCAAGCGTTTCGAAAAGTCGCGCGGCGCTGCATAAGCAGACCGTTCAAAACAAAGAGAAAAGGGCGCAGCGATATCGATCGCTGCGCCCTTTTTCGTTCAGGCCGGTGGTATCTGCCGATAGTTCAGGATTTCAGAACGCCGCTCTTCTTCGCCGTCCAGGTGGCGATATAGTCCATCAGCGCATTGTTCAGGCAATCCGATGGCGTCAGGCCAAGTTCGCTCAGGCGGGCGCGGATGGCCGGCATATCGGCGGGATCGGTACCAGCTTCGATGATCGACGACACGAAGGCCGCAAAGCCGGGCGGCGACCAGCCGTCCTTGTCGAAGCGTTCCGGGTGAATGAAGTCCAGCCCCTGAAACGGATGCTCCCGTTCCACCGGACCATACATGTGCACGCCACAGCCCTTGCAGGCATGCCGCTGGATCAGCGCCGTCCTGTCGACAACCTCGAGCTTGTCGCCATTCTCGAGCACGGTAATCTTGTCATGCGGAACGACCGCGACCACCGAAAACGTCGCCCCGGCCGGTTTCCAGCATTTGGTGCAGCCGCAGGCATGGTTATGGGCGACGTCACCCTCGACCTTGACCCGGACAGGCCTGTCGGTACAGGCGCAGACCAGAACGCCGCCAGTGAAGCCGGATGAGCCCTTCAGTGCGCCCTTGTCGAGCAATGGATGTAGAGAAACGGTAGCAGGCATATTCTCCTCCCGTGCCGGTCATCTCCTTCGCCTCCCCGTGCCGGCAGATCGCGGCAAGGCGCCTCGAGCGGCAGCATACCACGATGACGGACAGAGTCTCGCAGCGTTCAGGTCGCAGCGTTGAAGCTGTTTTTCGGCCGCGGCCAGCCCTTGTCGTCCAGCCGGAACAGCCAGGTCCGCCGGGCAAAGAAAAAGGCCGTCATCAGCGCCGTCCAGAGCCCCACCAGCAGCCCGGCCGCCACGTCGCTGGGATAGTGCGCGCCGACGACAACGCGGCTGATACCGATCGCCAGCGCCCCCAGCGCAAAGGCGATGCGCAGCCGTGGTGCCAGCATCGAGAAGGCGCCGAAGAACGAGCCGACAGCGGCCGAATGGCCGGAGGGGAAACTCTGGAATACCCAGTCATGACCCGACAGGAACGATATGCTGTGGGCACCATACTCCGTGAAGAGTTCGGGCCGCGCCCGGCCGATCACCAGTTTCGCCAGGTGCACCACGATGCTGGCGCTGCCGATCGTCACGAGAAAATACAGCGCCAGCCGCCACCCCGTTTTCGTCTTCGAGGAAAACCCGTCGCTGCGCGACACCCTGTGCAGGATATAGGCGACGATGACGACCGAGCCGGAGCCGTAGATCATCCAGGCAAACGTGCCGAAATCGGTGATCCGCTTGTTGAAGGCAACCACCCCGCCCGGCAGCGCCTGCGCCGTCTGCGAGAGGATACCGTCAAAGGGCAGCAGTGCGGCGACCAGGAGGACGGCCGTCAAGAGAAGCCAAAAAGACGAGGAGAGCGGTCGGTTCATGAACGTAAGGACTTTCTTGGCAGGGCGCCCCTTCCTTCTCCGTCATGTCCGCCCTTGTGGCGGGGATCCAGTTGCGGCGCGTCTGCGCCGCAGAAGACTCCTGACGCGGCAGACGCCGCGTCGCTGGATTCCTGTGACAAGCACAGGAATGACGGAGGCTGAATAGCTATCCGATGAAACTTGTGGGTTCGTCGCGAAGATTCAACCCCACCCAAACAAAAACGGCATCCGGACCGTAGCCCGGATGCCGCCCAATAATATCGCTCCGGCAAGATTTACGCCGAAAGCGCCTTGAATTCGGCCAGGATCGCATCGCCCATCTCGACGGTGCCGACCTGACGGGCGCCATCGGCCATGATATCGCCGGTGCGGATCCCCTTGTCGAGAACGTTGGCGATCGCCTTTTCCAGATTGTCGGCTTCCGTCACGAGGTTGAAGGAGTAGCGCAGGCACATGGCAAACGAGGCGATCATCGCGATCGGGTTGGCAATGCCCTTGCCGGCAATGTCGGGGGCAGAGCCGTGCACGGGCTCATACAGCGCCTTGCGCTTGCCGGTCTTGGCGTCCGGTGCGCCGAGCGACGCCGACGGCAGCATGCCGAGCGAACCGGTCAGCATGGCGGCAACGTCCGACAGCATGTCGCCGAACAGGTTGTCGGTGACGATGACGTCGAACTGCTTTGGCGCGCGAACGAGCTGCATGCCGCCGGCATCGGCCAGCATATGGTCGAGCGCGACATCGGAATACTTTGCCTTGTGCGTCGCGGTCACCACCTGGTTCCACAACACGCCGGATTTCATGACGTTGCGCTTTTCCATCGAGCAGACGCGGTTGCCGCGGGTGCGGGCCAATTCGAAGGCAACACCGGCAATGCGCTCGATCTCGTAGGTGTCATAGACCTGCGTATCGATACCACGCTTCTGGCCGTTGCCGAGATCGATGATCTCCTTCGGTTCGCCGAAATAGACGCCGCCGGTCAATTCGCGCACGATCAGGATGTCGAGGCCTTCGACCAGTTCCGGCTTCAGCGAAGAAGCGTCGGAAAGCGCCGGATAGCAGATCGCCGGGCGCAGATTGGCAAACAGCTGCATATCCTTGCGCAGGCGCAGCAGACCGGCTTCCGGGCGCACGTCATAAGGAACGTCATCCCATTTCGGGCCGCCGACGGCACCGAACAGCACGGCATCCGCCGCCATCGCCTTTTCCATGTCAGCATCGGAAATCGCCGCGCCATGGGCGTCATAGGCCGATCCGCCGACCAGGCCTTCGTCGGTCGTGAAGCCGCCCGCCATCTCGGCGTTCATATAGGCGATGATTTTGCGGACTTCCGCCATGGCTTCCGGGCCGATGCCGTCGCCGGGCAGAAGGAAAAGATTGCGCACTGTCATGGGGCATTCCTCATATCGAAGGGTGGGCGTGTCAGGCGCGTTCTTAACGCAACTTCCGTTCAAGGAAAATGCAGTTTTGGAAAGAATTGTGCGCGCACGGTCGGTTCCTTCGCACGTCCCAGGCGGATCACCGTCATGGACGCAGGTACGGCGGGGCAAGGCCTGTTCCATCCGGAACAGCGCGCCTATCCGGCGTGTGGGATAGTCCGGTCATTGGATGAGGGATGCTCATCCGCACGATTTTCAGGAGAGACGATGCATGCGTAAGTTCGTTTTGACCGCCGCCATTGCTGCCATCACCGCTGTTTCCTTCGCAGCCCCTTCGCAGGCCGGGTACTACAGCGATGATTGCCAGCCCTATTGCTTCGTCAAGAAGGTCAAGACTTACGACCGCTACGGCAATGTGATCATCAAGAAGATCCGCGTCTGCGAATAAGTTCCTCTGCCCCAACCTCCTCCCCGAGAGCCCGGCTGTCCCCTCCAGCCGGGTTTCTGGTTTACTGATGAGCCTCGAAAATTGTTGCTTGGCGACGCGGACACTCCCACCCTCCGTCATGCTCGCCCTTGTGGCGGGCATCCAGCGACCCGGCGTCCGTCGGGTCAAAAGACCTTCCATCCCAAAGGCTTGGGCTGGCTGGCCTCCTGTGACACCCCTTGGGTCACGCCCGAGGACAGGCGTCAGGGTGGTCTGGGCTGCCACTGAGTTCCCCTAATGACCTATCGATAACAAGCAATGGATTTGCCGGCAGCCGGTTGTTTGTTTTAGGGGCGCTGCGCAGCTGTCGAAGACTTCAATCGGCAGCCCGCCGGTTTCTTGATCGCCTTATGCAACAAACTGATTGAACAGGGATATGCAGATCAGCTCCAGTCCCTGTCGCCCCGGCGCCATCTGTGCAGGTCGTACCAGGCGACGAGGAGAAAGGCTCCGGCCAGCCCGAGATGCTCGACGAACATGTTCATCGTCATGAAACGTTCCTGTCCCGGCGGCATTTCCCAGAAACGCAGGGCAATGACGGTGGCAAGGACAGTAAACAGCGCCAGAGAAAGCGAACCGATCCAGCGCAGGAACCCGCTGATGACCATGACCGAAGCGCTCAGCTGGAAAAGAACGACCACGGCGGCGATTGGTCTTGCCGGCAAAAGCCCGTATCGCTCCATCTCGGCGACGGCGCTGCCGAAATCCAGGAGCTTGGTCACGCCGCTCAAGATATAAATAGAGCAGAGTGCCAGGAGCCCCAGCCAGCGAACCGGATGGCTGGTGAAAACCGGCGTACAGACGCCGGCAAGTTTCGCTTCCATTCTCAACAGCATGGTTTTCCCCTACGAACGTGGATGTTCAAGCGGGATGCTACATGTCCCTGCGTTGAAATCGAACAGTTTTCTCGCAATTGTCTTCTCCCAGAATCCCCGCCCTGAAAAAC
>UBTA01000056.1 GCA_900468065.1 Hyphomicrobiales bacterium
CCGTTTCGCCATCAAGCCGACCTCCTCGATCCTGACCGAGCGCCAGTCGATCGACAGTGACGGCAACAATGTCGATATCCGCACCAAGGGCCGTCATGACCCCTGCGTCGGCATCCGCGCCGTGCCGATCGGCGAGGCGATGCTTGCCTGCACCATTGCTGATCATTACCTGCGCGACCGTGGCCAGACCGGCCGGTTGAAGTAACATCCAAGGAAGAACCCATGCCCTTTGACCAGAAGCGCGTTGCCGATGCCATCCGGGCCTTCGAGGCCGGCGAAATCGTTGTCGTGACTGACGACGACGGCCGCGAGAACGAAGGCGACCTGATCGTCGCAGCCGTCCATTGCACGCCGGAAAAGATGGCCTTCATCGTGCGCCACACATCCGGCATCGTCTGCACGCCGATGCCGAAGGAAGAGGCCAAGCGCCTCAACCTCAACGCCATGGTGGCGGAAAACGATTCGGCCCATACGACGGCTTTCACCGTCACCGTCGATTTCAAGCACGGCACGACGACAGGCATTTCGGCCGAAGACCGGACATTGACGGTGCGGAACCTTGCCAATCCGAACGTGGGGGCAGCCGATTTCACCCGTCCCGGCCATATCTTCCCGCTGGTTGCCCGCGAAGGCGGCGTGTTGATGCGGTCCGGCCATACGGAAGCGGCCGTGGATCTCTGCCGCCTTGCCAGCCTGCCGCCGATCGGCGTCATCTGCGAACTGGTCAACGACGACGGCACGGTGACGCGCGGCCCGCAGGTCACGGATTTTGCCGAAAAGCATGGCCTCAAGCAGGTTTCGGTTGCCGATCTCATAGCCTACCGCCAGCGCAAGGAAACGCTGATCAATCTGGAGGCCACCTTCGACGTTGACACCCCCTATGGCAAGGCGAAGGCGCATGCCTATTCCCTGCCCTGGGATCCGATGCAGCATCTGGCCGTCACCTTCGGCGACATCCGCGACGGCGTCGATATCCCCGTCCGCCTGCATCTGGAAAATGTCGCCGCCGACGTGTTCGGCCGCGATTGCCAGCTCGATCCGATCATGAAGCGCATGTCCGAACAGGGCCGCGGCGTCATCGTCTACTTGCGCGAGGGTTCCGTCGGCGTCGGCGTTTCGACAACGGCACGCGCCGGCAAGCATGAGCGCGAGGATCACAGCGAAGCCCAGGCCCGCGAAAGCGAATGGCTGGAAATCGGCCTCGGCGCCCAGATCCTGAAGGATCTCGGCATCACCTCGATCCGCCTGCTCTCCTCGCGCGAACGCCACTATGTCGGGCTGGAAGGTTTCGGCATCGAGATCGCAGCGACCGAGATTATCTGATCGCCAGGCGCTCGATGAATTTTTAAGGCCACCGGTCAGGGCATGACCGGTGGCCTTTCGCGTTTAGCAGACACGGTAAAGGATATTCGGAAATGACAATTTTACAGACAATGCGGCTGACACTCACGCCGTGCCGTCCGGATGACCGCGCCGACTTCATTGGCCTTGAACGCGATCCCGAGGTCATGCGCTTTCTGAACGGCGGGTATGCTGTTGATCGTGAGACGGAGGGTCCGGAAGCGACGTTCCTCATGCCCACAGGGACGGAGCCCTATATCTGGACGGCGCGCCACACTGCAAACGGTGCGTTCGTCGGGTGGTTCTGTCTCTGGCCAGAGGGTGAGAGGCTGGCCGAACTCGGATATCGCCTGCGCCGGATGGATTGGGGTCAGGGGCTCGCCTCGGAGGGCGCGCTGGCTCTTGTCAACTGGGGCTTTGAAAGCGGTCAGTACGACAAGATCGCGGCAACGACGATGGCCATCAACCTCGGATCACGGCGCGTCATGGAAAAGATCGGCCTGAGCTACGCACGCACCGTCCTGTACGACGGACCCGATCCTGTTCCTGGCAGCGAGCATGGCGAGGTTTGGTATGAGTTGACACGTTCGGCGTGGCGCGGCCGTTAACCGTCCCTTCCAGAAACACCACTCGCTTTAAAAACACGAAACTTGACGAACCATGGTGGTTCACTCACATTCAAAGTGAACCAGGGAGAATTCAGGTAATGACAGCCTTTACCGTGCGTGTGCCGGACGAAACAGCCGCCAAACTTGATCAGTTGGCCGAAAAGCTCGACCGCTCGCGCTCCTACATGGCCGCGCAGGCTATAGAAGACTTTATCGCGCGCGAAGAGTGGCAACTGGCAGAGATAGAGGCCGGGCTTGCTGAAGCCGACCGTGGTGAGTTTGCCAGTGCCGAGAGCTTGGCGGCTGTGGTTGCGAAATATGTCAAACGGCCATCATGAGCCGCAGGACAATCCGATGGACCGAACGGGCCGTAAGACGGCTCGGCGAAATCGGCAGCTATATTGAAAAAGACAATCCTGCTGCCGCAGCCCGTGTCATCTCCCGCATCGTTTCCGCTGTAGAGGCTCTGGCGGAACAGCCGGCCATGGGTAGAACGGGCCGTATCAAGGGCACGCGGGAACTGGTTCTGGCAGATATTTCCTACATCGTTCCTTACCGGGTAAGCTCGGGCACTATCGAAATCATCACTGTCATGCACACCGCACAACAATGGCCAGCTGCTCTGTAAAATGATGTACACGCACGGCACAAGCTGCCCTAACCGTCCCACCCCTCCAGAAACACCACCCGCTCGACCCCCGCGAACTTTGCCACACGGGCCAACTCCGCCTCCAGCAGCTCCATCCGGCCCGACGATGAGCGGACGCCCTTTTCCCACCAGAGCCGCTTGACGTTCAGCGAGCCGGTCTTGCGCTCCGCCTTCATATCGATGCGGCCGACGATGCGGTCGCCTTCGAGCAGCGGGAAGACGTAATAGCCGTATTCGCGTTTTGCCTCGGGTACGAAGATTTCGATACGGTAGTAGAAGCCGAACAGGCGTTCGGTGCGGTTGCGGTCGCGGATCAGCGGATCGAAGGGGCTGAGAACCCGCAGTCGCGCCGGTGGATCGATAAGATCGCCGAGATTATCGGGGAAGCCGGTGAAGGCATAGGACAGGCGCGGCTTGTCGCCATCGGCAGGCTCGATCATCACCTCGCACAATTCGTCGCGATGATCGCTGACCCAGGCCTTCGCCTCCTCTGGCGAGATCAGCGCGAAAAAGGCCGAGAGTTCGCCGTGCGTGGCAAAACCGAGCCGGGTCAGTGCCGCACGGCAGCACCAGTCGACAAACTCCTCGTGACTGACATCCGGCTCGTGATGATGGCCGGGGATAACCCGCTCGGTCAGATCGTAGACCTTCTGGAAATTATCGCGCCGGGCGATTGCCACCTTGCCGGTGCGCCAGAGATATTCCAGCGCCGTCTTGGACGGATGCCAGTTCCACCAGCCACCCGACACCCTGCCTTCGAACTTGAAATCGCGCGCCATGACGGCGCCTTCGGCGTGGATTTTCGCGTAGATTTCGTCGAAAGCCTCTTCGAACCCCTCCTCGCGCCATTTGCGCCAGCGCTCGATAATGGTTTCGCCTTCGCGCCGGAATCGGTGTTTCCAATAGACGAAGAAGCGGCTCGGGATGATCGAGGCGTCGTGCGTCCAGTGCTCGAACAGCGCCCCGTCCTTTTCCAGAAGCTCGGTCAGGTGCTCGCGCTTGTAGGTCTGGTTGCGCGAGAACAGGATCTGGTGATGGGCGCGCTCGACGGTCGAGATGCTGTCCACCTGGACGAAGCCGATCTCATGGATAAGATCGAGCAGGCCCTGCTTGCCGAGCGCCCGGTTGGGGGCCGCGGCCAGGCCTTGCTTGTTGAGGAAGATGCGCCGGGCATCGCTGTTGGAAACGAGAATCGCCATAGGGACAATCTAGGCGCATGTTCACACTTTGTTCAAGTCCGAACCGAACGCCATTTCCATCCGCAAACAAATCGTCCTATAGAGCCTCGACATTAAAACGCGGGGGACGCGGATTGGACATACGCTTTTCCAGCGTGTCCGTCAGTTTTGGCGGACGGACGGTTCTTCAGCCGCTGACGCTGTCGCTGACCGAGCGGCGCATCGGCGTTATCGGGCTGAACGGCTCCGGCAAGACGACGTTCGCGCGGCTGATCAACGGGCTGGTCAAGCCGGCAACCGGCACCGTGACGGTCAACGGTCTCGATACCGTGCAGGACGCCAGCGCGGCGCTGGCTGAGGCCGGCTTCATCTTCCAGAACCCGCAGCACCAGATCATCATGCCGATCGTGCACGAGGATATCGCCTTTGGACTGAAGAACCGTGGGCTGAAGGCGGACGAGATCGAGCGCCGCACAGCCACCGTGCTCGAACGCTTCGGCATCACGCATCTGGCCAGGCGGCGGGTGCACGAGCTTTCCGGCGGCGAGACGCAGCTGGCCGCCATTGCCAGCGTGCTGGTGACCGGCCCCGGTATCCTCATCCTCGACGAACCGACCAACCAGCTCGACCTGAAAAACCGGCGTCTGGTGGAAAACACCATTGCCGGGCTTAGCGAGCACACCATCGTCATCAGCCATGACCTGCCGCTGATCGAACACTTCGACCGCGTTCTTCTGTTCCACGAGGGCAAGCTTATTGCCGATGGCCCGGCAGCAGAGAGCATCCGCACCTATCATGCGGTGGCCGGATGCTGAACGGGCTGAATATCGAGGGCACGACGCTGCTGCATCGGATGTCGGTGCGGGCAAAGCTCGCCATCCTGCTCGTCTGCGGGCTGGCGCTTTATGCCGTGTCTTCCCTTTATATTCTGATCCCCGCCTTCGTCATTGCAGCCGCAATCTATTTCACCACTGGCCTTGCCTTTCGCGAGGCCATATCGCGGCTGAAACCCATCCTTTTCACCATCATGATCCTTTTGATCGCTACCGCCTATCTCACTTCGATACACGAAGCGGCCGAGAGCTTTTTCCGGCTGATGGCGATCGTGCTGTTTGCCGGTGCTGTGACGGCGACGACGGCGACCGGCGCCTTCATCGACGAAATCACCCTTCTGCTGCAACCGCTCGATCGCCTGGGTCTGGTGCGGGCCGCCGATGTTGGGCTCGCCTTCGGGCTGGTGCTGCGCTTCGTGCCGGATATCTTCAACCACTACCAGTCGATCAAGGAAGCGCACCGTGCACGTGGGCTGAAAGTCCGGCCGTTGACGATCCTTGCGCCGTTGATCATCCTGACGCTGAAGGACGCCGACACGATCGCCATGGCCATTGACGCGCGGGGCTTCAGGCGGCCGCGGGAGAAACCTCACTGACGGACTGCGCGAGCGGCTCTGAACCTTTCTTTCCGGCCTTGGCCGGTCGCATGCGACAACATCGATAGACAAAGGACCTACCATGACCACCAGAGACCTCGTTCTCATTGCCCTGTTCACCGCCATCATCGTGGTTCTCGGCCTCATTCCGCCGGTGACGCTCGGCTTCATTCCGGTGCCGATCACCGCCCAATCGATGGGCGTGATGCTGGCGGGCTGCATCATCGGCGCCAAGCGCGGCGCGCTCGCCTATGTGCTGCTGGTGCTGCTGGTGGCGATCGGTCTTCCGGTTCTCGCCGGTGGCCGCGGCGGACTGGCCATCATCCAGGGCCCGACCGGCGGCTTCGTGATCGGCTGGATCGTTGCCACATATGTCACTGGCCTGATCGCCGAGCGGCTGGTCAAGGAAGGCCAGAGCGAAGTCCGGCAGTTTGCCGGCTTCTTCATCGCCTCCATCGTTGGCGGCATCGGCGTGCTCTATGCCATCGGCATGCCTTGGGTAACCGCAGTCACCGGCACGCCGCTGTCAGCCGTTGCCACCGGTTCGCTTGCGTTCATTCCGGGCGATCTGGTCAAGGCTGTGATTGCAACGCTGGCAGCGCGTGCCGTTCTCGCCGGTTATCCGCTGTTGCACGCACGCGCCTGAGCGTCCGTGGCGGATCATTTAGCAGCCCTCGTGGCAGGCTATGGCAGGCCGGAAGATGTGATCCGGCTTGCCAGCCTGCCCCGCCCTGAGCTTCAACCGGGCATGGTCGAAATCGCGGTCGAACGCGCGGCAATCAATCCGTCCGACCTGATCCCGATCACAGGCGCCTACAGCAATCGCACCGTTCTGCCTTTCATCCCCGGCTTCGAAGGTGTCGGCATCGTCAGCCGTGTCGGCGCCGATGTGACCGATTTCAAACTCGGCGACCGCGTACTGCCGCTCGGGGCAAGCGGCCTTTGGCAGGCCACTTTGCAGCGCCCCTCCGAGTGGTGCTTTGCCGTACCGGCCGATCTTTCGACCGAACAGGCTGCGACGGCCTATGTCAATCCGATGACGACGCTGCGGCTGATCGCAGCGCTGAAAGATCACTTAGGTAGCTCCTCCGGGCTTTCGGGCCTCAGGATCGGCATCACCGCAGCGGGTTCCGCGATCGGCCGGATGCTGTTGTTGATGCTGTCGGCCGCAGGCGCTGAAGTGACCGCCATCGTGCGCAGCGAAGCAACGGCTGCCCGCCTGCCGGCTTTGCCGGGTCTTCAGACGCGTTTGACCGGGCAACAACCCATCGGCAAGGATATGATGTTCGACGCGATGGTCGATGCCGTCGGCGGCGTCACCGGTGGTGCCCTGCTCCAGAACAATCTGTCGGCCGGCGGTGTCTTTCTGCAGTATGGCGCGCTCAGTGGCATACCAATCGCCCAATCGGCCCTTGCAGCCCGGCCGGATGTGCGTTTCGCCTTTCTCTGGCTGCGCACCTTCGTCCACTCTGCAGGAAGACAGGCGCTATCGGATGCACTTGCCGAATGCTTCGACGGCGTGCGCGACGGAACGTTTGCGAGCGAGATTGCAGCCACCTATCCGCTATCTCGCCTCAGCGACGCCTTGGCTCACCATCATGCACCGGATCGCCTCGGCAAGGTGCTGATCGACCCGCGCTGTTGAAAACACCGCAAACGCCCTACCTAAAGCATGGACCTCGACACCTCGAAGCCATAGGTTCCCGCCATGACCACAATCCTGTTCGAAAACCCGATCTTCCTGGAGCACAAGGTTCCGGAAGGCCATCCGGAGCGGCCCGACCGGCTGAAGGCGCTAAACCTTGCGCTGGAGCATGAGCGGTTTTCGCCGCTCACACGGCTTGAGGCGCCGCAGGGCAACGAGGACCTGGTGCTGCTCGCCCATCCCGAACAGCATCTGCGCACCGTGATGTCCGCCATTCCCGAGGAAGGCATCGAGGCACTCGAGGCCGACACCTATGCCAGCCCTGCCAGCCTGCAGGCCGCCCTGACCGGTATCGGCGGTGCGGTTGCGGCCGTCGATGCGGTATTTTCCGGCAAGGCCGACAATGCCTTTGTCGCCTCACGTCCACCGGGCCACCACGCCGAGAAGAACAAGGCGATGGGCTTCTGCTTCTTCAACAATATCGCCATCGCTGCCCGCCATGCCCAGCAGAAATACGGTGCCGAACGCGTCGCCATCGTCGACTGGGACGTGCACCACGGCAACGGCACGCAGGACATCTTCTGGGACGATCCGTCGGTGCTGTTCTGCTCGACGCACCAGATGCCGCTCTATCCCGGCACAGGGGCGAAGACCGAGACGGGTGCCGGCAATATCGTCAACGCGCCGCTGTCGCCCGATACCGGCAGCGAGCATTTTCGCGAAGCGTTCAAGTCGCGCATCCTGACTGCGCTCGATGATTTCCGCCCGGATTTCATCCTGATCTCCGCCGGCTTCGACGCCCACCACCGCGACCCCCTGGCGCAGATCAATCTGATGGCCGAGGATTTCGACTGGGCGACCGGACGGCTGCTCGATGTTGCAGGCAAGACCGCCAACAACCGTATCGTCAGCCTGCTCGAAGGCGGCTACGATCTCCAGGGGCTGGCCGAATCGGCCGGAACCCATATCTACCGCCTGATGAGAGGATGACCCATGACCCTACCTGCACAAACGGGCGCCGCCCCGACCGACGTATCCGCCCTCTCCTTCGAAAAAGCCGTCGAGGAACTCGAAGCCATCGTCTCGGCGCTGGAACGCGGCGATGTAGCGCTTGATAAGTCGATCGAGATCTATGAGCGCGGCGAAACGCTGAAGAAACATTGTGAAGCGCTTTTGGGTGCTGCCGAAAACCGCATCGAGAAGATCAGGCTCGACCGGGCGGGCAAGCCGCAAGGCGTCGAGCCGCTCGACGGGGAGTGAGTGGGCCCAAATCTACAGGGCTATGGTCGTTCTGATTTCATCGTAGCCTGCATGCAGGCCATTGGCATCGTGTTCGATCAGCCCGGCCTTGGATAAAATCTCCACGTCCTCGTGAACACGCCGGTAGTCGCGGCCCAAGCTGCGCGCCAGGGCGGCTATGCTGGCCTGTGGATGGCGGCGCAGATGACGCAGCAGTTCAAGCCGCTTTGTCGTCATCGTCTTCGACAACGCATCCCAATTCACGAAGGTCAGATGGTCTTCGGAAACGGCCTCGCCCTTTTCCGCGCGATGCCACGCATCTGCGACCCGCTTCTCCAGATTGTCAAAAGAACCGCCAATATGAAGCTGTACATCCTTGCTCATATTCGCTCTCCTCTTTCCCTTTCGACATCCCGCCGGAAATCGGCCATCAGCTTTTCAATGGAGACAAACGCGTAATTTTCTTCGTGGTCGCCATAATGGCGATGATCGCCCTTGCCGCGTTCATTGTCATATCCAACAATTCTCTCGCCCGGACGGCCGTAAAACAGAGAATATTTGAGAAAGTGGGACGCTGGCGGAACGGATACCGGCACGCGCCAAACCTTGACCTCAAGGATCGCACCATCCTGAAAAATCAGGCGATCACGGATCAGTGTCGCTTTCATTGCTCAAAATATGTCATGCGACGCCATATGGCGTCAAGCGCCATAAATCCGGGAAAGGACCACTGGTAGTTTTGCTGCTCCGGGCCTACCTTAGTGTTGATTTAAACCGACGAGGATCCGCCATGTCCTTCTTTCCCGGACCAGACCCCGAGGCCGGTGATGCGCCCGCGTGCGATGCGATCGTGCATCTGATCATT
This sequence comes from Hyphomicrobiales bacterium, assembly GCA_900468065.1. Classification (GTDB taxonomy): domain Bacteria; phylum Pseudomonadota; class Alphaproteobacteria; order Rhizobiales; family Rhizobiaceae; genus Pararhizobium. The sequence continues at coordinate 8,955 of UBTA01000056.1, forward strand.
CCGCGCACCAGCGATATCGGCAATCTGCAGGTGCGCCGGGCACTGCCCTCGGTCAAGCGGCGGCTGGTCGGGCCGTTCATCTTCTTCGACCGGATGGGACCAGCCCTGCTCAAGGCCGGTCAGGCTCTGGATGTGCGGCCGCATCCGCATATCGGGCTCTCCACCGTCACCTATCTGTTCGACGGCGAGATCAAGCATCGCGACAGCTTGGGGACCGAGATGGTCATTTCGCCCGGCGACCTCAACCTGATGACGGCGGGACGTGGCATCGTGCATTCCGAACGCTCGCCGGAGAACCTGCGCGGCAAGCCGCAGTCTATCTCCGGCCTGCAAACCTGGCTGGCGCTGCCCGACCAATATGAGGAGATCGACCCGATCTTTGCCCATACGGAAAAGCGGGACCTGCCCTCCTTCGACATGGACGGGTTGGAAGGCCGCGTCGTCATCGGCCAATTCGAAGGCATGAAGTCGCCGGTTTCAGTATTTTCAGACACCATTTATGTCGATCTGAGGATCGAGCCCGGCAAGAGCGCGCCGTTTGCGGCCGAATGGGAAGAGCGGGCGCTCTATATCCTCGAGGGCGAGGCAATCATCGCTGGCGATCATTTTGCCGACAATCAACTGCTGGTTTTCCGGGCGGGCGACCCGATCACAGTTACAGCCGGCCCATTGGGTTGTCATATCATGCTGTTCGGCGGGGCAGCCCTTGGGTCGGCGCGGCATATCTGGTGGAACTTCGTTTCGTCCTCCAAGGAACGGATCGATCAAGCCAAGGAGGAATGGCGAACCGGCCGTTTCGACATCGTGCCCGGCGACGAGGAAGAGTTTATCCCTTTGCCGGAACGGTAATATTGGTTAAACTCGCAGCTGTGCCGCAAGAAAACCGGTTTTTGCAATCCATAACGAACCTGTTTAAAGACACGGCTCCCAGCGGACACCAACACTAGACATCGCGGCTCCCTTGAAGACGCGAGAACGAAGGCCTTAGCGTGACACAATTGCCAGTCCATCCGATGCCGGCGACCCCCCTTCTCGATCAGGTTGTTTATCCCGATGATTTGAAGAGGATCGACGACAAGGACTTGCCGCAACTGGCAGCAGAACTGCGCACAGAGATGATCGACGCCGTGTCGCGTACCGGCGGGCATTTGGGTGCGGGTCTTGGCGTCGTCGAACTGACCATCGCCATCCACAAGGTCTTCAACACGCCGCATGACCGGCTGATCTTCGACGTTGGTCATCAATGTTATCCGCACAAGATCCTGACCGGCCGTCGCGACCGCATCCGCACGCTGCGCCAGGAGGATGGCCTGTCCGGCTTTACCCGCCGCGCCGAAAGCGAATACGACCCCTTTGGCGCCGCCCATTCCTCGACCTCGATTTCCGCCGGTCTCGGCATGGCGGTGGCGGCCGATCTTTCCGGCGAGCACCGTAATGTCATTTCCGTGATCGGCGATGGTGCCATGTCGGCCGGCATGGCCTACGAGGCGCTCAACAATGCCGGTGCGCTCGACGCGCGGCTGATCGTCATCCTCAACGACAACGACATGTCGATTGCACCGCCGACCGGCGCCATGAGCGCCTATCTCGCCCGTCTTGCCTCCGGCCGCACCTATATGGGCTTCCGCGATCTCGGCAAGAAACTGACGGCCTATCTCGGCAAGAAGGTGGACCGGGCAATCACCCGCGCGGTCGAGCATGCGCGCGGCTACGTCACCGGCGGTACGCTGTTCGAGGAGATGGGTTTTTACCACATCGGCCCGATCGACGGTCACTCCTTCGAGCATTTGTTGCCCGTGCTGCGCAATGTGCGCGACAATTCCAAGGGCCCGGTGCTGATCCACGTGGTGACGCAGAAGGGCAAAGGCTATCCGCCGGCGGAAGCCGCTGCCGACAAGTATCATGGCGTCAATACGTTCGACGTCATCACTGGCGCACAGGCGAAAGCCAAGCCGAATGCACCGGCCTATACATCCGTCTTTGCCGAGGCGCTGACGCAGGAAGCAGGCTACGATGACAAGATCGTCGCCGTCACCGCTGCCATGCCGTCCGGCACCGGCCTCGACAAGTTCGCGCTGGCCCACCCCTCGCGCTGCTTCGATGTCGGCATAGCCGAGCAGCATGCGGTGACCTTTGCGGCCGGTCTGGCCTCCGAAGGCTACAAGCCGTTCTGCGCACTCTATTCGACCTTCCTGCAGCGCGGATACGACCAGGTTGTGCATGACGTGGCGATCCAGGGATTGCCGGTGCGCTTCCCGATCGACCGCGCCGGTTTCGTCGGCGCTGATGGCCCGACGCATGCCGGGTCGTTCGACACCACCTATCTTGCCACCCTGCCCGGCTTCGTCGTCATGGCGGCTGCCGACGAGGCGGAACTCAAGCATATGGTGCGCACCGCGGCTGCCTATAATGAGGGTCCGATCTCGTTCCGCTATCCGCGCGGCGAAGGTGTCGGCGTCGAGATGCCGGAGCGTGGCCAGATCCTTGAGATCGGCAAGGGCCGGGTGATGAAGCAGGGTTCTAAGGTGGCGCTGCTATCCTTCGGCACGCGTCTGGCCGATTGCCTTGTTGCCGCCGAAGACCTCGATGCCGCCGGGCTTTCGACGACGGTTGTCGATGCCCGCTTTGCCAAGCCGCTCGACCACGATCTCATCCGCCAGCTGGCCAAGCACCACGAAGTGCTGATCACCATCGAGGAAGGCGCTGTCGGCGGCTTCGGCAGCCATGTGCTGCAGTTCCTGGCCCATGAAGGCCTGCTCGACAACGGCCTGAAGATCCGGCCACTGGTTCTGCCGGATATCTGGATGGAACAGGCCAAGCCCGAGGCGATGTATGCCAAGGCGGGACTCGACCGCGCCGGCATCGTTTCGACCGTGTTCAAGACGCTCGGTCAGAAGCAGCAGATCGGATCCAGCGTCGCCGGCTGAAGCGGCGATGGACGGTCTTTTCTAAGATTGCCTTAAATATGCATATCCCGGGGTCGCGCCATGGCGCCGGAAAAGCTTTATCGAACCGCCCACAGCCGTCCCGCCATACCCCTTCGATCAGTTCATGCGGCTGTGAAAGCGCTCAGATACCGGCACCGCTGTCCATCGTAACGTATATTGTTTTTCTGGAGTTTCCTTGAAATCTTTCGGTGCTCAAACTTCGATTGTTTTGATTTTGTTGATAACCTTTTTGTCCTCCTGCCGAACCACGACAGAGGTGTATTTCGCGTCCCCATATAATTATCCGGAGGCAAAACAGTTTGTTGAATGCTCGGTTGACCGAGCGCGCGTGCGCGCATTCGACAATCCAAACTGGGTTCGTAATGACGATTTGGATGTTGTCATCAAAGCAAGCATGCAGGATTGCCAAAGTGTACTCCAAGCATTGAGGCACGCGCTCGCAAACGATGGAATACCTGACTACAAATTCTTTGAATTTCATGTGCAGCTAGGCAAACGTGTCTGGAGCATCGCTTGGGACGAAATCGTACGCGTTCGCAAAGCGCGGATGGAATGAACGAGTTAACCGGGATTAGAGCCGCCAGATCAGCCGGCATGTTCGGCGTAATCTGCCCGGAACTCGGCAAGGCGACTTCTCGTCATGTCCCGGTACACAGCCCGAACGCGTGATCCATGCCTCACCGGACATCAGCAGCCCAATGGCAGATTGGAATGCGGAGCCTTCTGCGTTTTCAGCCGTTTCTCTAGAAGCTAGGATACAACAAACGATGTCAGATGCGCCCCCCGTAGGTGGCCGGGCTCATCTGTTTCGGGAGCCATGCTGCGCCAGAATCAAAAGAGCCCGATGATGGATCCATCGCCGGGCTCTTTCCTTGTCTGTGACAGGCCGATCAAGCGGCGCGGCGTGAACCATAGGACGTTGCCACAAACGATCCCCGGCCGCTGTCCAGCTGGAACTGCCCAATCAGTTCGCGCAGGCGACTCGCCTCGTTGGCGAGCGTTGCGCTTGCGGCATTGGTTTCCTCGACCATGGCAGCGTTCTGCTGGGTGACCTGGTCCATCTGGTTGACCGCCGTGTTGACCTCGGCAAGGCCGACCGACTGTTCGCGCGCGGAGGTGGCGATGGCGTCCATGTGCTGATTGATGGTCACGACATAGGTCTCGATGGTCTTCAGGGCATCGCCGGTTTCGCGCACCAGCTTGACGCCGCCTTCGACCTCGATGCTGGAATTGCGGATCAGCTCCTTGATCTCCTTGGCGGCCTTTGCCGAACGCTGCGCCAGTTCGCGCACTTCCTGGGCGACGACGGCAAAGCCCTTGCCGGCATCGCCGGCGCGTGCCGCTTCAACCCCGGCATTCAACGCCAGAAGATTGGTCTGGAAGGCGATCTCGTCGATGACGCCGATGATGCTGGAAATCTGGCTAGCGGATTCTTCAATCCGGCGCATAGCCTCAACGGCATTGGCAACGACAGCGCCCGATTGGGCGGCACTGGCATTGGCCTGCACCGCCACCGAGCGGGCCTCATCGGCGCGCTTGGAGGAGTTGGAGACATTGACGGTGATCTCGTCGAGCGCTGCCGCCGTTTCCTCCAGCGACGCTGCTTGCTGTTCGGTGCGGCGGGACAGGTCGTCCGAGCTCTGGCTGATTTCGCGCGTGCCGTCGTCG
>UBTA01000086.1 GCA_900468065.1 Hyphomicrobiales bacterium
AACGTCCGGATCGTCAGGCGCACCGTGGGTAGGTACCGGCCATACAATCTTCTGCTTATCGAACCGCATGATGACGAACAGCCGTTTGCGGATCGTCGGCGCGCCGTAGTCTCTACCGCGCAACTCCTTCATTTCGATCTTGGCGCCAAGGTTGCGCAGCTTCTTGCACCACTTTTGGAACGTCTCCCCCTTCCGGGCGGGATCCGGCATCTCGCCGCGGGCGGTAGTGATCAGCGGGCCGTAGTCCTTGAACTCCTCGACATTCTCCATGATGACGACGTCGACCTTGCCGCCGCTGTTCTGGATACGCTCGATCCAGCCGGGAATGATCCAGCAGAGATCACGGATGTTTCGAGATACAGGCTTCCCGCCTTTGGCCTTCGAAAAATGTTTGCAGTCGGGGGAAAACCAAGCAAGGCCGATATGCTTGCCGCGCAGATGGTCGAGCGGGTCGATCTTATAGATGTTCTCGGAGAGATGGATCGTCTCCGGATGATTGACCGCGTGTAGTGCGAGAGCATCGGAATTGTGGTTGATGGCAAAGTCTGGGGACCTTCCCAACGCCTGTTCAATGCCGGTCGATGCACCACCTCCGCCGGCGAAGCTGTCGATGATCAGCGGCAAGCCCGGAGAAGCGAGGGCTATGGAACCGGCCAGCACCGTTCCGGCAAACAGATTTCCAATGTGTGCATTCATGCTCGGTCACTCTGCTGGTTCGGGAGAGAAAAACCGCATTTGCGCGGCAGTTGGGCGGCCGGGAGGAGTTAGCCGCCTGGGGGAGCTGGATCGTCGCGAAGCTCAGGGGCGATCTTGAAAGCCAACCACCTTGAGAACCGCAGCAAAGAACGAGCGAAAGAGATGCGCGTCTTCGCCACCCAGGAGAGCTGTGGCCCGTTCGATTGCTGCGTCATTGGTTTGCACCTCCTGTCGTGCGTATTGGAGGCCGCTGACCGCTTCGACGCGGAACAGCTCCTTGGGACTGATGGAAATCCGTGGATCCGCGTACCAAGCGTCTTTTGTGCGGGTGTAGGACCAGCCCAGCTTAGAAGCCGCGTAGCGAATGCGATTGCTGACGCTGCCCAGCGTCGGCGGTGCGATATCGTTCCTCAAAGCTTTTTGGCAGAATACTGCAGTACTCATTTCTGATTTCTCCGACGCCTTTTCGGACATTTCCGACAACTCCTGTGGCTAAGTGATCCTTGTTGAAGGGGATCAGAGATGAGCCACGGGACTGAAACTGAAGTGCGAGACGGCGAACGGGTTAGCCTTGCCGGGCCCCTGCCCGCCGTCTCCGAACCGCCGCCCGCATGCGGCGATCCAATCAAGCTGGGCGATGTCGTCGCCCTCGTCGTTTCGGATCTGTCCGTCAGGCGGATAGGCGCGCCGGTTGATCCTGGTAGGGAGACGGAAGGCCGCGTTCTGCGCTTCTCTCCTCGGAAATCCATTTGAGCGCGATGGCCTCGGGCACTCTCAGAAGGTCTTCAATCGACTTCGTGTCGAACCCGACCTTCCAAAGCCTCAAGACCGCGTCGCTCTGTTCTTTCACTGCATGCCCGCCATGCGCTCGGTATCGGACCGGAGTGCCCGGTAGCGGGCAATAACTTCGCGGTTAGCTTTCCGCTGCGCAGGAGTGCGGCGGCGAAACTGCCGCTCCTTGCAGGCGATCAACACGACGATCAGAAGCACGATCGAAACGATCGTCGCGAAACCAACCAGGCTCCAGAACAAGAGATCAGACATGCGGGCCTCCAAAGATGTGAGCGAGTTCATCGACGGCAGCTATCCTCGTGGCTTCCGTCCACTCGCTTGCCGGTCGGTCGAGAACGGGACGCGGTACCGCCGCACGAATGCCCGTCCCGTTCTCGACGGCCACCTGTGCCTGTGCATCGATCGGATCACCGAAGATGCGGGCGAAATCTGTTTCGAAATCCCGCATGGCTCAGGCCTCCCCGCCGAAGATGCTGAAAGCATCCGGGGAGTTGATCTCCTGATGAGCCCGGCCATAAAACGAGGTCCTGGCGGCCGCGCGCTTGATGCGCGCCAGTCCAGCCGCGGTCTTGATATTTGGGAAACTGCGTCCGTGCTGTTGGGCGCACGAAAGAACAGCGTTGCCATTCGTGTAGATCGGAGCACCGCAGTTCTTTGCCACTTGGCCAGAACTCATCCCGCATTCAATCCCGCCGTCAATCTGTGCAAGGCGCTGCCTCGTCGTTGCGCGTTCCCACCACGTTTTCATGCTTCTTCCCTCACTTTTTCGACCGGCGCAGCAATGCAGTCCCGGCAATGGGTTCGGCCTTGACCGCCACAGGTCTCCTGACCGGGTCGTTTGCAGTTCGGTCTGAGGATCAGAGCGTTCGCGATCCGCAGTTCGTCCATGGATGGCGCGGGCTTGGGAATGGTGACGGACGGCGGCGGTTCAACACCATCGGCGTTCTCAAGTCGGGCCTTGCCCTTCACTTCAGAGATTGCGCCGCCGTCCGGTTCGGAAATGAGGTGATCGTCTCTCCGATCTGTCACGGCCGCAGCTTCCGTCCTCGCCATGCGCACCGTACCGTCGTCACCGGTGGGCCGGTTGGCCGCTGCAAGAGCGGGTTCCGGATTGCCAATAAGGTGAGACCCAGGGTGTTGCATCTCGTCAGCCGTTTCCGGCTGATTGATTGCGGTCCTCTCGGATACCGCCTCCGCCGCCTTGCGCGGGGATTGGAGTGCCATTGCTGGCGATCTGGTTGGGGTCGACGCGACAGGCTCGCCAGCAAAGAAATGGGGCTGCTCGATCATGCCGAGAGCAGCGAGATAGGTGTCGAGGATCGCTTCGCGCTCCATGCGCTCGTCGCGGTCCATCTTCCTGATCTTGATGACCTCTTTCAGGATTTTCGGCTCAAAACCGGTTCCCTTCGCCTCGCCGTAAACATCCTTGATGTCGTCGGCGATGGTCTTCTTCTCTTCTTCGAGACGTTCGATCCGCTCAATGAAAGAGCGGAGCTGATCTCTGGCTACACCGTGTGCGTCACTCATGCTGATGCCCTCACCGCTGATGCATGGCGAGCAGCCAGCCATTTCCAATCGACACCCTTGATCGCCTTGGCGGACGCCGCAGCGATGACGCCGGGCCAATGCTTCGGAGCGATGCTTTCCCGCAGACGCATCTGGCGGGCGGCTTCGTATCCGCAACCGACATCGGATGCGAATTCGGCGATGGTGGGCCACTGATCAATGAGGGCCGAAATGGAAGAGGGTGAGTTGCTCATTCCCGTATCGTACAAAAGGTACGACAATAACGCAATAGCAATTCGTACACATTGCACGATGAAAGTCGGTCATAATGTACGAATGACGGAACCTAAAACCAGATTGAGAGAAGCGCGGGCGACCGCAGGCTTCGCTTCGCCAACAGATGCGGCGAACGCTTTCCCTCGCGATATCAATAAGAACACCCTCATCAGCCACGAGAATGGCAACAGGCCGATTTCTCGCAAGGCTGCTGAGAAGTACGGCGAACTTTTTGGGACAAAAGCGGGCTGGATACTCTTCGGCGAAAATGGAGCCGACGACGGCTCTACACCTCCGCGCATGCCACCGGAACTCACGCTATTGCGAACTGGCTTAGTCGCCGGCCGGCTGGCTGGCACCGTTGAAGCTGGGACATTCCGTGAGGTCGACGAGTTCGATCAATCCCAGGCCGTTGAGATCCTCCTGCCGCGCGATGAAAAGTTCCCCAACGCCAGGCAGCTTGTGTTTGACGTAGGCGGCGATTCACTGAATGAGCTGCGCCCTCGCCCCATTCTCTCCGGTGACCGCCTGGTTTGCCTTGCCTACGAGGACGTGGCCCACGAGGTCGAGCTGCGCGACGGCATGGTCGTCGTGGTGCAGCGGACCCGGGACAGCGGGCACTTCCGCGAATGGTCGGTAAAGCAGATCGAGCTCTACAATGATCGGGCGGAGTTTCACCCGCGGTCATCGAACCCCAAGCACAAGCCGATTGTGGTGCATCATGACAGCGAGGCTGACGACGGGGTGTCAGTCGAAATCATCGCGCTCGTCAGGCGCGTCATGAACGAAATGCCGGGGTTCTGATGACCGAAAAGCCCGCCCGCGAACGCGCCGCCCGCGCCCTATGCCGTTTCAACGGAGTGCCTGAAAACACTCAGTTTGAAGGACGCCCTATGTGGGAGAGTTTCCTGCCCGAGGTGGACGCGGTACTTGAAGGGGCGCTGTCGGCGGAAGAGTGGAAGCGGATAAAGTTGGATGGGCCGACCAATTGAGCGAGATGCCATTCAGCTTTATCGCCTATTTTGATGAAGCTGGCGATCCTGGCATCAAGCGCGTGGTGCCCCTTGATCCAGTTGGTGGCACGGAATGGTTCTCTGTTGGGTGCGTAGTAATCCAAGCTGAGAACGAGACCCAGCCCGTCGAGTATATTCGAAGAGTCAGAGCAAAGGTCAACTCATTCCAGAGACCCGACATCCACTATAAAAACCTCAAGCCTTGGCAACGCATCACAGCTTGCAGTGAACTCGCTAAAGAGAACGTGCGCATTTTCGTCCTGGTCTCGAACAAGCAGTCGATGAGGGGCTACCGTAACCCCAAGGCGGAAGCCCTATCGCAGCATCCAAACGACTACTTCTACAACTACTGCATACGAATTTTGCTTGAGCGGGTCACCGAATATTTGCATATCAAATCGGTCAAAACATTCGGAGAGCCCAGAAAAGCGCAACTTGTTTTCAGTAAACGCGGCGGTCATTCCTATAGGCACGTTGAAACCTATGCCAAACTACTGGAGATCCAAAAGCGCAACGGCAGACTCTATCAGAGCTTCAGCGCCCCTGATTTCTCAATCCTCGACCCGCAACTGATTCAGGCTGTACAGCACGAACAAAACGCCGGCCTGCAAATGGCAGATATTGTCGCAAGTGCGTTTTATCAAGCGGCTCACGCTCGGGCGGCGACTTGGGATACCCGCCCAGCGCAGGCGCTCAAGCCGCGGGTTGCTTCGGTTGAAAACAGGCACGCCAACAAAGGGGTGCAGCTTCTACCCTGGAGCACTTGGAAAAATCCGCTGACTGAAGATCAGAAGCAAATATTCCGCTTCTACGGTTATAGGTTTTAGGCGGCGGGCCCCGGTCTTGTTACCATCGGCTGCGGTAGGCCGTCATCCATCGGACGACCGTCAGTTACGACTGCTACCCCCTATACCAGGGCAGCCCAAGAGAGTTCCGGCGTATCCCGCCTATGCCACTGATATAGGAAAATAAGCCTCAAAACCAATCACATATTGTTTTGTTCGCGCAAGCTCCACCCTACCCGGCGGGATCTTTTTATGCCGCGAAATGGCGTAGCCCTTGCAGGTCGAACTCCCTGCAAGCCTGCGCAATCTCCTGCATGAACCAGCGCCTCGGCTCCTTGCACATGTAGGATTTGCCGTCGTCGCCGACGAAATTCATGATCGGAAGCACACAGAACTCCTCATCATCACCGATTGGTGCGAACCGGGCGACCGTGAACGAGTTGCCCGGAAACCGGTCGCCCAGGTAGTGTTCAAGCCGTTCTTTCGCCGCGATGACCCTATCGCGCTGCTCAAAGGGCGGCACCACGATGTATTGAATCACGTCTCTCTCAGTACGCATAAGGGTCTCCTCCTCCGCTGATTCCGACTAGCCGGCCAATGACGCTATCGCAGGGTCGGCAACGGAAAGGGATTTTCTCAAGATAAACACTCTCGATCAGCTCGTCGGCATCGCGTGGCACGTCGTCGCCCACAGGCATCTCCACCACCTTGAAACTATCCCGAAGGCAGTTCTCGCACCGAATGTGGAGCGTGAACGGCGCGGCTGATTTCAGAACTGCATAGCCCATTTTGTTCTCCTTTTGTTCTATGAAAACAGAACGGCTGAAGAGAGTCGAATCGTTTTCGCTGATTCGCCAAAAATTACATTCCGTGCGCAAATCGTACAACATGTACTTTACACACCATCGTACATAACGTACGTTCATTCTCAACAAACCGCTTCACCGGAGTTGAGACATGCACATCCAGGCAGCAGCACAGAAGATCATCGACGAGGCGAACACGAAGAGCCCCGGCGCTGCTTCGATCTACCTCGCAGAGAACATCCGCTTTCATCAGGACAAGTGCGCAACGATCGTTCGCTCGTCGAGGAAGCCTGCCGGCTGGACGCTCGGTCGCCATACCGAACTGATCCAGATGCTGATCTCGGCACATTCTGAGCGCCATGCCCTGCAGGTGGCGGCATGATCAACGCGACCGATCTCAAGGCCCTCGCCTATGCAACCGCCAACACCAGCCTCGACGATTTGTTGAAGGCTGGCGTGATCCCTACCGGCGACAACTCGTCGTGGCGTCGTTTCAACGACAACCTCGACATCTTCATCATCAAGCTCCCGGCTCCTCGACTTGAAGCGTTCGCAGACCTGATGAACCGCAAGGCAGGCCTTGAGGCCGCCCTGCAGGCCGCGGAGTAAGATCGATGACCCGCCCCGATCCGCTCATCCGCCCCTTCATCCCGCTTACGCCGTTGGCAATCAGCCAGCGCAATCCGAACAACTGGCTGGCCATCGCAGCCACGATCTCCTTTGCGCTCGGCTTGGCCGTCGCAGTTCAGCTTTAACCCGAAAGGACCATCGCAATGAACGCAGTCGCAGCACTGAACCTTTGGCATTGGTGGCAGGAAGCATGCGCCGGACGCTTTGGTCCGATGCATGAGGGCCAGCCCGAACAGGGATACTATCGGAGCCGTTTCAAGGACGGCCAGTGGGAGCCGGTTGCTCTTTGGTTCGAGGGCGGCGAGTGGAAGGCGATGCGCGGCGAGCGCATGGTCGAGGACGCCGGTGAAGTCTGGAATTTCTGCCGGACCCATCCTGTCAGCTACGAGGCCTATCAAAAGGCAATCGACGGCGCTGGGTGGGACGACGAGCCGCCTGCGCCTGCTATCGGCCACAATCTGCCGACTGATCCGTTCGAAGCCCTCCAGGTCGAGTACGCGGCCGAAAAGGAACAGGCCGAGGCGTTTATGAAGACGCCGATCAAAACGCAGGCCGAAGCCGACAAGTCGGCGATCTGGTCGAAGCGGCTGGCGACCATCGCCAAGAAGGCGACCGACCTGCACAAGGTCGAGAAGCAGCCGCATCTCGATGCTGGCCGTAACGTGGACAACAAATGGCGCGACCTCAAGGAAGAGCCGGACGCGCTGAGCAAGAAGCTCAAGCGCCATCTGGATTCCTTCCTGCAGGAGGAAGCCCGCAAGGAACGTGAACGGCAAGCCGCTGCCCGCGCCGAAGCCGATCGCATCCAGCGAGAAGCCGACGCCGCCCGTGCCGAGGCCGAAAAGGCGGCTGCAAAGCCGACCTTCGATCCCGTATCCATCGCCGAGCACAACAACCGGCTCGCCGAGGCGGAACGGCTGGAAGAGCAAGCCGCGCAGGCCAACCGCGACGCTCAGGCCCGCAACGCTTCAGCGGGCCGGACCGGCGCCAAGGTCTCGCTCCGCACCTTCACCTTTGCTGAGATCACCGATTTCGACGCGCTCCTGATGGCGCTGAAGGACCGGCAGGAAATCCGCGAAGTGGTCGAGACCATTGCCAACCGCGCCGCCAAGTCCGGTGTCGAGCTGGCTGGCATGGCGATCCGTTCCGAACAGAGGGCTGCATGATGACCGAGACCGATCACCTCTACGTCGCCGCCGTCAAGTTCAAGTGGCAGAAGGATGAAAAAACGTACGACTACTTCATCCCAACCGAATTGACCGTTGCCGTAGGCAACAAGGTCGTCGTCGAGACGGCGCGCGGTGAAACCACCGTCGAGATCATGGAGATCAAGTCTGGGTCCGACAAGGCGCAGAAGAAAATCCTTCGCGTCGTCGAGCCTGAGCCCATTGTCGAAGGAGAAAGCGCATGAACGCTCATATCCCCGCTCTCGTCGGCGGCGGCCAGGTCATGGCCATCATCCCGCAGACCTTCGAGGAAACGTGGCGTGTTGCCAAGGCGGTCTATGTGGCGGGCCTCGCCCCGGCCGCCCTCATTGGCAAGCTCGTCGACGATGACGCCATCAGCGCGGTTGCAGTCTCGATCATGTCAGGCGCTGAACTTGGCCTTAAACCGATGGTCTCGCTTCGGAGCTTCACCGTCATCAACGGCAAGCCAGCGCTCTACGGCGATGGCCTGATCAACGTCGTCAGGCAATCCGGAAGGGTGGCCTATCTTCGCACCGGCTGCGACACGGTCAACGACCAAATGATAGGTTGGTGTGAAGCGAAGCGCAGCGACACCGGAGAAGATAAACGCGTCGAGTTCAGTCAGGCTGACGCGGTTCGCGCCGGATTGTGGCCTAACAGCCCGACGGTTCGCCGCAAGATCTGGGAAAATAATCAGCAAGTCTGGAAGGATGTCCCTAACGACACGCCATGGGCTCGTTTCCCCCAGCGCATGCTGGCATGGCGCGCGGCAGGTTATTGCCTCCGAGAGCTGTTCGGCGACGTCTTGGGCGGCATTCGCGACGAGTTCGAGGTTCGCGAGATCGCCGATATGGAAGAAATGCGCGACGTGACGCCAGCGGCGGCGACGGTCACAAAACCACAGCCACCGAAGCCTCCTGCCCCGCCTGCGCCGCCCTCAGCGAAGGTCATTGAAGCCGAACCCGCTCAAGCCGCCGAAGCCGAATTCAATCTCGGCGACTTCCTCGATCAGATCGAGACATCGTTGGCAGGTGCCAAGGATGACGCCGACGTAGAAGAACTCTGGACCGAATTCGACGCGCCGGCCGTCCTTGAAACCGAGGGTCATGCCGACATGATCGATGCGGCCTATGCTATCCGCGACCGCCGCCTTTCCGCTCTCTCGACTGTGAGCGCTGGCTGATCATGGGCACCGTCAACCGCATCGTAGCAAACGAACTCGACAAGGATATCCTCATCCGGTTGATCCGGGCGAGGAAGCCCCCGTTCACGACCACGATGACGGATGGCAAGCACCGGACGAACCCGCAGAACAAGCTTCAGCGGAAATGGATGACCGAGATCGCCGACCAGCTCGGCGACCGGACCGCCGAGGAAGTGCGCGGCGAATGCAAGCTCATGCTGGGCGTACCAATCCTGCGCGCCGAGAATGAGGCGTTCTGCAAAGCCTATGACGAACACGTCAAGCCGCTGTCCTACGAGCAGAAGCTGGCCTTCATGATGATGCCGCTCGACTTCCCAGTTACCCGGCTAATGACCACGGCGCAGAGCAAGCAATATCTGGATGCGATCCACCGGCATTACTCGGCGCAGGGCATCTATCTTACCAATCCAGAAGATCGCGGGCGCTCCGGTTCCGACCGGCAGGCAGAGCGGAGGGCGTCATGAACCGCCTCATGCTAATCGCAATCCAGTCATGGAACTCATGGCGCGCGAAACGACGGCTGGCCAGAGCCCTGCCGGCCGTAGCCGAGCGAAAGCAGAAGATCGCCACGCTCCGTCGCCAGCACAAGCCGACGAAGCCGATCATAGCCGAAAACTACCAGGACATTCACGAAGCGCTTGGCGTTCGGAGGAGCAAGTAATGGCTGAGAACAGCAAGATCGAGTGGACCGACCATACCTTCAATCCGTGGATTGGCTGCACCAAGGTCTCCCCGGCCTGTGACGGCTGCTATGCGGAAAACCTGATGGCGAACCGGTACGGCCGGGTTGCATGGGGACCGGGCGAGGATCGTCAGCGCACGGGCACCGCCAACTGGCGGAAGCCGATCGCATGGGACAAGGAAGCAAAGACCGCTGGTACCCGCCCATATGTCTTCTGCGCATCGCTCGCTGACGTCTTCGACAACGAAGTTGATGAGGTCTGGCGGTACGATCTCATGAACCTGATCGAGGCCACACCGAACTTGATCTGGCTTCTCCTGACCAAGCGTATCGGCAATGTCATGAAGATGACAGATCCGAAGCGCGGTTGCCGCCCTCTCCCGCGCAACGCTGCTGTCGGCGCGACGATCGCCAACCAGCCGGAATACGACCGGGACCGCGTGAAGCTCTGGGAGGTCAAGACCTCGCTCGATCCGCTGTTCACCTTCGGCAGCTATGAGCCGCTTCTGAGCCGGATCATCCTCGACAAGTATGCGCCGGATTGGATCATCACCGGCGGCGAGACCGATCAGGGCTCTCACAAGGCACGTCACACCGACCCGGACAACTTCCGCTACCTGCGCGACCAAAGCGCCGCTCTGGGCCGCGCGTTCTTCATGAAGCAGATGACACGGAAGGAAACGATCCCGGCCGACCTTCTCGTCCGCCAGTGGCCCGAGGTAGCAGCATGAGCAGCCGTCAACAGCGCCTCGCTGCCAAATCCTTCGAACGTCGCGGCCTTCGCGGTCATTGGGGAGAATGGCGCAAGTCTCCGCTACCCGCTGGAATTCCCGGCAGCCGTGTCGGCGGATGGTGCCAAGAGGTCCGCGAGACATGGGCCAATAACCTTTATGTCGTCCTGATCCGGCCGTTTCTCGACGATGACGGTAATGGAGTGATCCACCTCGCCATCCGCACCGCATCGAACCTTGAGCCCCCGTGGCGCGATATGCAGCGCATCAAGAACGAAATCTGCGGCGCGGAATCCACCGCTGTTCAGGTCATGCCGCCGTCGTCGGAACTAATCGACGAGGCCGACATGTATCATATGTGGGTGCTGTCCAGCCGTCTGCCGTTCACTCTGACATACCGGAGGGCTGCAGCATGATCGGCAACATCATCGCCTACACGCTGGTCTTGTGTTTCGCCCTGCCCGGTGTCTGCGGTCTCGTCGCCACTGTCCTGGCGATGCGCAAAAAGGAATACGACGACGCGGTGACGCTATTCTACCCGAGCACGGTATTGCTTGCGGTCGCGCTGTTCTTTGCCTGGGTGTGGGGGATCTGATGGCCCGGCGTGAATTCTCCAGAACCGTCTATGCCCAGATCGTGAAGCGGGCTCTGCATCCGAAGCACGGGATATGCTGCGAAGGCTGCGGCCTGGTGCTCGGAGCAAAGCCCTATCATATCGACCACACAATTCCCGACGCGCTTCAGGTCGACAAAACCCGGAAGCTGACGGTCGATGACGGCAAGCTGCTCGGCGTCGAGTGCTGCCACGCGCCAAAAACAAAGGTCGATGTCGCGGTGATTGCCGAGGCGAAGCGTCGGGAAGCGAAGTTCCTTGGCTTCGCCCGCAAGGCCGCGCCGATCAAATCCGCTCCATTCCAGAAATCCGAGAAGGCCGCCAAGCGAGTGCCGAAGCCATCGCTGCCCAATCGCCAGCTTTACGTCCAGGGGGACCGTTCATGACCGAGCAAGAACACATCGGATCTGTCGCCATGGGCGCCCCATCACCCCAAGAACATGTGGTGTCTACTTTCTCGGTCGAAGACGCTCCTTATCCTCGTCCGGAAACGCGGCCTGAAGAACCGCGTCTACTTGTTCCAAAAATGACTGCCACATCGGTTTGTCAAACATTTCCGAGTTCTCGGGCAATCCGTGAAAACGACATAAAGCGCGAGCCGCCCGCTCGCGAGGACCTTTCTCATCCATCTGTATTACCCTCCGATTTACAGTCGAATTTCGAACAGTCGTGCGGGGGAATTAACATTGCCACATTCGGCTACGTTGGGAAAATCAACTTAATCGGATCTACCGAGAGCAACCACGCGCCTACCCTCGGAATGGAGGGGGCAGACAGCATCAGCGTCGGCGTTGGCATGGCTATCGCAGCGGGCATTATCATGAAGGTTTCGACCGATGACGATGATGAGGAGTGCTGCATTGCCTGTGAGGAGCCACTCGAAGATGGCGACCCGGTTTACTGGGATGTCAACGACACCGGCCACATTCACGCCGCATGCTGCGGTCCCGAGCGGGAAAGCTACGTCAACGCCGATGGTGAACCGCTGAAGGATGGTGAGCCTATCCCGGAACCTTTCGCGTGGAGGCCTGAGCGATGAGCATCGAGCAGAGAGCATTGTTCGAAACTGCGGTGGTCGAGCGCCTGAAAGAAAGCGGATTTCTGGAAATCGAGATCCGCACAGAATGCCTTGTGCGATGCGACGACGGTTACCAGGACGAGGTGATCAACGCTGGCTGGCATTACTGGAACACCGCAATTGCTACGACCCCCGCGCTCCAAAAGAATGCGGTAACGGCAGTACAGGGCGTGGAGGCAGAGAGCTTACAGGCAGAGCTGGCCGCTATCCGCAACTCAGTCCGCAACGCAATGGGTGCCATCGAAAGCAATCAGGTTGTGGATAAGGATGTGCACGGAACCCTCAACGGCGTACTGAAGCGCCTCGACGCCCTCGTCGGCGCAAAGGAGCGGAAGCAATGAACCTCGACACAGCAATCAAACTCGCGACAGACGCGCACGCCGGCCAGATCGATAAGTCTGGCGAGCCGTATATTCTTCATCCGCTCCGGGTCATGCTGGCCATGAAGACCGACGAGGAAAGAATCGTCGCCGTCCTGCATGATGTGGTCGAGGACAGCGCATGGACCTGCGACGACCTCTATTGGCAGCACGGGTTCAAACCGGAGATCGTCCAAGCCGTTGCCGCGCTCACTCGCGGGAAGGATGAGGACTATTTCGACTTCATCCGCCGGCTGGCGCCGAACCCGATCGCTCGATCGGTGAAGATCGCCGATATCCGCGACAACCTCGATCCAAGCCGCGGGTTGCCGTCCGACCCAAAGGTGACCGAGCGGGTCGAGAAGTACCGGCGAGCTCTGGAAATGCTGCGGGAGGTGCACGAATGACGGTCAGACGAGCAGCGCAGGTTCCCGCCGGAAGCTGGCCACCGCGGATGAATGCGGAAATGGCGGCTGGCTACTGCGGCGAAAAACACGTTGAGGACTTCCTCGATCGAGTTGGCAAGACCTATCCAAACCCGCGCGTTGTGGACAGCACGCGTCGAAAATTCTGGTATCGTGACGATCTTGACCGCGCGATGAACATCAATGTACCGAACGCGCCGTCAGGATTGGGAGCAAAGTTCCGTGGTAAGATCGGGCAAGAGCGGCATGGTTGAACTGCCGAAACACGTTCACCGCGTCACCAAGACGAACAAGCGCGGTAGCGTGACGGTCTACACCTTTTATACAAAGTTCCGGAACACGGCCGCCGCGTGGCCATCGATCGCCCTGCCCGACCCGATGACAAAGGAGTTCATCGAGCGGCTGGCCTATTGCGAGGCAATGGATCGCGACGACAAGGGATTGCTGCTGGACGGCAAGCGCCTGCCCAGCCACAAGGAAAAATCCTTTTGGGCAGAAGCGGCAAAGGCACACGAGGCTTTCGCCCGTCGCGGCCGGGATGGCGTCAAAGACTTCAAGTCTCTGGTCGAGACATTCCAAGACGATAGGAATCCGTTCTGGTCGTCGCTCTCGGCATCAACACAGCGTGGATACAAAGCTTCAGGAAAGCTGATTATCGCGTCCTGGGGGGATGATCTGCCCGCCGATCTGACGACAGTGGACGCTCAGGAGGCCATAGACACGCTCGGCGACACGCCAGCGACGGCGAACCAGTTTCGTGCCTTCCTCTCGCGCCTGATGGCCTGGGGCATCCCCAGAGGCTATTGCCTGACCAATCCGGTCGAGCACACCGAGAAGATACCCGGCGGTGACCCTTGGGTGCCGTGGCCGAACTGGGCTTTCGAGCTGATATTCGAGCACGCCCCATTTCACATGCAGATGATTTGCATGTCGGCTTTCTTCACCGGCCAGCGCCAAGGCGACGTTCTGGCCATGGTAAAGCCGAAGGCTGGCGAGAACGTCATCGCGGTCACAGCCCAGAAAACGAAAAAGACCGTCTGGATACCTATCCACACGGTCTATCGGAAGTGGATCGAGAAGGTGCCGACCAGCGACAGCGTCATGCTGCACGCCGGGGTTCGTACCCACGCCTATGCCAGTGCCGACAGCTTTCGTAACGAATGGCAAAAGATGATGGACAAGGCAGAGTTCAAGCGATTCCGCGAAAACAGGATCGTGTTTCACGGGCTGCGAAAGAACGCGATTATCAATCTGCTGGAGGTTGGGTGCACTGAGAACCAGGCGGGAGCGATCTGTAATATGTCGGCCCAGATGGTGCAGCACTATGGCCGTGAGGTCGCTTTGAAGACCCTCGCCAAGGACGCGATGAAGCTCATGGAAGAGCGCTGGAGCGAGATCGAACCAGCCGCGTTCAGGAACAAGAACGGAACGTGAATTGGAAACCGTTTCCAATTGCTTGGAAACCCCAATTCACCAATTCCGATGTAAGTATTTGAAAAGAATGGTGGGTGATGTAGGGTTCGAACCTACGACCCGCTGATTAAGAGTCAGCTGCTCTACCAACTGAGCTAATCACCCGCCAGAACCGCTTCGTTTGCGGCCTCTAGAACCACATTGCTGTGGTGTGATGCGGCGTATAATGGGGTTCGCCGGGCTTGTCTAGTTCCTCGGGTGATTTTCTTTCGGATTTGTCAAAAAAATGTGTGTGGGCTGTTTAGAGGCTGTTTTTCAAAGATAAAGTTCACCGGCCGCGATCTTCACCGCCTGTCCGCCGATCCGGGCCGTGCCGATTTCACCGCCGGAGACGTCGATATGGAGGTGCAACAGCGACGGGCGCCCCATCTCCACGCCCTGCTCGATCAGGAACGGATGATGCCCGTCGATCAGCTGGTCGAAACAGTGAATGGCGCCGGCAAAGGCCGCGACGGCAGCGCCCGTCGCCGGGTCCTCGACAATCCCCATGGCGGGGGCGAACATGCGCGTATGAAAGCGGGCAACATGATTGACGCCACCGCGGCAGTAGATATAGGCGGCGGCGAGCCGCCCTTCGGCGATCGGGGTTATCTGCTCCCAAAGCGCCGCATCGAACTCCACGGCACCGGCCGCACTGACATCGTGAACCGGGATCATCACGAAGGGCACACCAGCGCTCCAGAAGGACGGCACATGGTTCTCAAAACCGATCTGCGTTGCCTTCAGGCTGAACGCGTCGGCAATCGCCTGCCGCTCGAATTTGGCATCGAGCCGCATCGATTTGCGCGGCACGTCGAATTCGGCGAAGGTTGCCTCCCCGGACCTGCCCCGCACGGCGCACCGCACCGGGCCGACATTTTCCTCAAGCATCTGTACGAGGTCATAGTCTTCGCTGTCAGAGGAACGCCCATCCTCGGCCAGCGCGATCGCAGCACCCACCGTCGGATGACCGGCAAAAGGCAGTTCATAGCCGGGGGTGAAAATCCGCAGCCTCGCGGCATGCCCCGCTTTTTGTGGCCGCTGCAGAAATACCGTCTCCGACAGGTTGAACTCGCCGGCAATCGCCTGCATCGCCGCATCGCTCAGGCCATCGCCATCAAAGACAACGGCGAGCGGGTTTCCCTCCAGCCTGTTGGCGGTGAAAACGTCGTAGATTGCATAGCGACGCGCCACGAGGATCTCCCTTTGCTGTTTTCCGTCCTCAGACCTTGCATGGCCGATAGCTGGCGGCAAGCGCAAAAGCGTCACCGCATGGTGTTGAAAACCCATTCCAGGATCGGCGGCATGAAGGGCGGATAATGGTATTGCTCAGGGTCGGCAGTGCGAATAGCCAGCGCTGTATCGATTTCCGGCTCAGGATCGGCAGCGATATGGGCTGCGATCCGCTCGATCAATTCCGCAGCAGTCGCCGCGAAATGGTAGAGACGAAAAACCGTGACAATGCCCTGATCATGCAGGCCGTAGTATCCCGACACATTCACGGCATCAGACAGCGATAAACCGGTCTCCTCCAACACCTCGCGCGCCATGTTGCCGTCGAGATCGCAATATCCGTCGCGGATATCCTCCGGGTCGAGCGAGCCCGCCGCGCAGTAGACACGGCCCGGGTTGGCTGTGTGCAGCCCCATGCGGATGGCGATTACGGCGCCGTCGGATGAAACGATCACCGGCAGGCCGAAAAGATGAATAGCGGAGCCCGCCGGCCGGGTCTTGCGCCACAGCAGGAGAGCGGAAAACGGAACGGCATGGCACTCCCCCGAAATTCTTCCGTCCCGTATCCGCAGCGCTCGAACCAGAAGCATCCGGCCATCATACAAGGCGGGATTGGCGGCAACCTCCTCCTCCCAGTTCGCGGCAACCTCGGCCCTGTGGGAAAGGTAGTAGGGATGCGGTGTATCGACCACCCGCACGTCAATGCGGCCGACGGGAAAGATCACATCCTCATCCGGCCATTCGGAGATGTTGCTGGTCATTCGAGACAGCGAATCAGGCATGGGAAGGCTCACACATTGAGGGAGATGACGACCGGGCAATGGTCGGAGGCTTTCGGCCGGTCCCAGCCGGTTCTGGGATAGCGCTCGACGTCCTGGCCCTTCGGAAAGATCGTCCGGTACGGCTGGCCACCGCGGATGATCTCCGGCACGCTGGCCGGGTTACGCTCGGCAAGCGCCTTGGACAGCCAGATATAGTCGAGCTGGCAAAGGTGCCGCTCCTCCGGTCCCCGGCTATGGAACAGGGTCCAGCGGTCGAGCTCCGGGCGCCGGCGCATGACGTTTTCGACGAAGCCGTCGCGGCTGAGCGCATCCAGCGCGCTTGCCGCTTCCTGGCGGGGCACGAAACTATAGCCGTTGCGCCGGTCGCCCAGCACATCGACACGCTCCTGATAATCGTTCATGTCGCCGCAGATGGCAAACATCTTGCTATCCAGATTATCCGCTCCAAAACGGTTTTCGATGATGCGGCGGACGGCGGCGACTTCGGCTGCTCGCACCTGCATGGTTGCGGTGCGCCCGTCCAGTCCGTCACGCGCCGGCCCCATCGACTTGAAATGCACGACGAACAGCGTGAACGGCCGGCCGCCGATGCGGAAATCGAGTTCCAGGCAATCCCGCTTGAAAATGCGGTCGCCGGGCACGTTGGTTGAAGCCAGGGCATCGTTGAACAGATCGAAATCGGCATAGGTGACGCCGGCATGCGATTTGACATCGACGCATTCGATCTTCTGGCCGTCGCGGGTCTCCTCGCGCACCAGAACGGCGACGTCGATGCCGCGGCTGTCATTGCCCTCGATCAGGTATTTCTGCCGGTAGCCATTGCCGACCATGCGGAACAGATAGCCGTATTCGAAGGCCTGCAGCGCCGCCATATTGTCGGCTTCCTGCAGGCAAAGAATATCGGCGTCGCAATCGGCAATGGCGAGCGCCGACATCTGCCGCGTATCATCGGTATAGGCGATGGTGCGGGCTTCCTCCAGCCGCTGGTATTCCGCCTCGTTCTTGACGTCGAAGAGCCTGAGAACACGATCCTGCTTGAGGTTGTTGCGAAAGCCGGAGAAATCGAACCGGCTCATCAGGTTCTCGATATTGAAGGTGGCAAGGCGAAGGGTCATCAGCAGTTTCCGTATGCAATCGGCGCGACTTTAGAGCGCTTCATCTTTAAACGGAAGCAAAAGTCGAATGCCTTTCTCCGCATCTGATCCTTGCCGCGTAACCGGCTGCTTCGGCGCCATTTTTGGGGTGATCCAATCCTTGCGAATAATCGATCTTGATCGGCCGTTTCCCCTGCGCAAGATCGGCCGGCAAGCGCCCGCCCTATGGAGAATAATGGAATGTCAAACTGGAAACGCAATGCCAAAGCGGCGATATCGGCTTTGGCCTTCCTCGGCGTCAGCGCGGTGATGGCCCATGCCGACAGTTTCGGGGCGATCTCGCTGTCGCCCGAGACCGGGGCCACCGGCTGGTCGCACGACTATAGCTCACGCTGGGAGGCTGAAGAGGTGGCACGGTCGCATTGCGACAGGAATGCCGACGATTGCCGCACCGCCATCTGGTTCAAAAATGGCTGCGGAGCGGTGGCACGCGGGGCCGATGGCGGCTGGGGCGCCAACTGGGCAAGGGGACGCAGGCAGGCGCAACGCGCAGCACTCGCATCCTGTTCGAACCATTCCGACAGCTGCCGGGTGATCCGCTGGCAATGCTCCGGCGCGAACTGACACCTCAGAGCAGCCACCCCTGGCGGATAACGAACGGCCGCAGAACACCGCAGTCCAGAGCATGCGTGGAATAGGCCTTGAGATGCTGTCCGCCTGCCGTGCGAAGCGACAGGGCAAACCGCTCTCCCTCGAACACACAGGATGTCACCTTCAGCAGGATGCCTGTGGGATCGGCAACCACGTGTTCGGGGCGCACGAGGACGGGATGGCTCGGCCCCGCCGCTTGCCTGAAGGCCATTTCCAGCACGGGCCATGGCACCAGGCGCGGCCCGTGGTCAGGCAGTGCCAGATCAAGAATGGCGCCCTGCCCCACCAGCCCGCCGACAACCCTGCCTTCGGGCCGGGCATAGATCTCCGGTGGCGATGCGATCTGCATCAGCCGCCCTTCGGACATAACCGCAATGTCGGTCGCCATCGCCATCGCCTCGCCCTGGTCATGGGTCACGTAGATCATCGTCGCCCCGGACCGGGCATGGAACGCGCGAAACGTTTCTTCCATCGCCGCCTTCAGGTGGCGGTCGAGGTTGGCCAGCGGTTCATCCAGCAGCACCACGTCCGGTGAGGTGACGAGGCAGCGGGCGAGCGCCACGCGTTGCCTTTGACCGCCGGAAAGGTCGGCGGGACGGCGATAGGCGAATTCTTCGAGCTGGACGACCGAAAGCGCATCCTTGACGCGGGCCTGCCACGCGGCACCGGTGATGCCGCGCACCTTCAGCGGATACCCGACATTCTCAGCCACGGTCATGTGCGGCCAGAGCGCATAGGATTGAAACACCATTGCCATGTTGCGCTTTTCCGGCGGCAGCGCGCCACTTGCGTCGGCAAGGGTGCGCTCGCCCAGCATGATTGAGCCATCCGTCGGCTGCTCGAAACCGGCGATCATGCGAAGCACCGTCGTCTTGCCGCAACCGGATGGCCCGAGCAGCGCCAGGAAGCCGCCCTCGCGCACGGTGAGCGATACATCCGAGACAGCGGGCCGCCCGGTACCAAAATCCTTGCTGAGATGATTAAGGATCAATTGCGCCATGGCAGCACGCCTCTCGGAAGGTGTTTCGCCAGCAGTTCCAGGAGCAGCATGAGGATGACCACCATGATGACGACGAGGACGGACAGGGCCGAGGCGAGATCGGAACTGCCGCTGTCGTCGAGATTGAAGATCGCTACCCCGAGGGTCTGGGTGCCAGCCGACCAGAGCAGTGCCGAGACCGTCAATTCGCTGCTGGCAATCAGGAAGACAAGAATGACGGAAGCGCCCGCCGCCGGTGCGATGAGCGGAACGAGAATGTCGCGCATGCGGCGGCCAAAGCCTGCACCGGAAAGACAGGCGGCTTCTTCGAGTGAAGGATCGAGCTGCAGGAAGGCGCTGGCCACCGGCTTCAGGCTGACGGCAAAGAAGCTGGAGAAATAGGAGATCAGGATGATCCAGATCGTCCCGTAGATCGACACGTTCACGAACGGCAACGGTGCGGCAAACAGCAGGATGAAGGCAACGGCCAGCACGATGCCCGGAAGCGCATAGGGAATCTCGATCAGGCCGGTGATGATGTTGGCCAGCTTTCCCGGGCGGCGGGCAAGCAGATAGGCGGTGAGAACGGTGAACAGCAGCAGCCCGCAGGCTGTCGTCCCCGCCAGGAACAGCGAATTGGCAAACGCCGTCAGCGTCACGGACTGGCGAAACAGGATTTCGCTATAGGCATGGAACGACACGGTCTGGACATTCAACGGCACGCCATAGGCGGGAACCAGCGAACTGGCAAGTAGGGCAGCCAAGGGTGCGACGAGAACGAAGAACAGCACCAGCGAAAAACCAGCCTCTGAGACCCAACGCCGCCAGCCGAGCGAGAAGGCCGCACTTTGTCCCGACAGTCCGATGATGCGGTAATCCCTGCCCCTCAGCGCCCGCTGCTGGATCACAAGGCCGAGCCCGGCGATAACAGCAATCACCATGGACAACTGCGACATCTCGGCGAACGTGCCTGCCCCGAAACTCGAGAGGCGGCTGTAGATCAACGTCGGCAGCACGAAGATCGACGCCGGAATACCGAGAATGGCCGGAATGCCGAAATTGCCGACGCCGGAAACGAAGGCAATCGCAGCCCCGGCGATCAGGCCGGGCACCGCCAGCGGAAAAATGACATCGCGGAATACCCGCATCGGCGAGGCCCCCGCCAGACGCGCCGCCTCGACGCCATCGCGCGGCAGTGCTGCAAGCCCCGCCTTCAGCGCCAGAAACACCAGCGGTGCATGCTGGACACCCAGCAGCAGCGCGATACCACCAAGCGAATAGAGCGGCTGCGGACTGCCGAGCGGCGGCGCGATGCCGAGCGTCTTCAAGAGCGGACTGGCTGGACCCGACATCTGCACCCAGGCCAACGCCGTCACCTGCGGCGGGATCATCATCGGCAGCACGAAGGCAAAGCTGAAAAAGCCCTTTGCGCGGATATCGGTGAGCGTCACGACAAAGGCAAAGGTTGCACCGAGCAGCAGGGAAATCACCATGCCACCGGTCGCAGTCGCCAGCGTGTTGCGGATGGCAAACCAGGTAGAAGGCTCCGAAAACAGGCCGGTGGCTTTCCCCTCAAGCGAAAATCGCAAGCCGGCATAAAGCAGCCGTGCCAGAGGCAACCCGCTGAGCAGGCAGACGACAATGATAACGAAAGGAAGCAGCCAGGCAGGCTGGCTGCTTCGATTGGCAGATAGTCTGGGCATGGGAAGCGATCAGTTGCTGCCGAAGATGCCGGAGAACGTCTTCAGGTCACCTTCGGAGTTCTTGACGGCTGCGGCCGCATCGATCGGCAGAACCTTGATGCTGTCGCGCGCCGGAAAACCTTCTGGAAGTGCTACGCCATTGCGGGCCGGGATATAGCCGAGCTTGACGGAAACCTGCTGGCCCTGTTCGGACAGGAGGAAATCGACGAACTTCTTGGCCGTGTCGACGTTCTTGGCGGTCTTCAGGATGGCGACCGGTTCGGTCACCGCGCTGACGCCCTCGGCCGGGAAGACGAACTCGACCGGTGCGCCCTTGGCCTTTTCACGGATAGCCATGAAATCGACCACCATGCCATAGGCTTTTTCGCCGGTGGCAACCGCTTTCAGCACGCCACCATTACCGCCCGAAGCGGTGGCGCCGTTTTCGGCGAGCGCCTTGTAATAGTCCCAGCCGAAACCGTCGATGCCTGTCAGCGTCTGGGCATGGATCAGTGCGGCACCCGAGGTAAGCGGGCTCGGCATCGTCACCAGGCCCTTGGCTTCCGGCTTGGTCAGATCCTTCCAGCCGGCGGGCTTCAGCGATGCGGCGGTGTTGTAGATGATACCGGTGGTGATCATCTTGGTCGAATAATAGGCGCCGTCGGCATCATAGAGCGCTGCGTCATAGTTGGCGGCCTCCGGCGACTTGTAGGCCAGGAGCTGGCCTGCTTCCTTCATCCGCTGCAGCGTCACGGTGTCAGCAATCAGCAGCACGTCGGCAACCGGGTTTCCGGCCTCGATCTCGGCCATCAGCTTGGCCATGATCTTCGTCGTGCCATCGCGCACCCACTCGACGTCAACGCCCGGATTGGCGGCCTTGAAGGCATCGACGGTCGCTTGAGCGTCCTCGTTCGGCTGGCTGGTATAGAGCACCAGATTCTCGGCATGGGCCGAAACGGCAAGCAGGCTGGCGGCAACGAGCGCGGTAAACGCGCCAAGCAAAGTTTTCATCGGTCTTCATCCCAAGTGAACAGATGGGCCGATGGATAGTGGCGGCAATTGACAGGCATATGACACTGCCAGCGCAGCACGCGGAGAATAAACAGCCACCCACAAGCGTGATGTGGATAGATAACCGGATAACCAGATGAACATTACTGGGTGCATTGGCACTCAACCACCTAAACCTGTTGAATTTATTAGTAATATCTGCGATCCGAGCGAAACGTATATGGCGGGGCCAAGGGAAAATCGATGAGCAAGAGTACGACATGGAGCGCACGGCTTCGCTATGAGTTCGATAAGAGCATGGCCGGGGGGGCAATCGCGCTGATCGGCTGGCTGACGGTCATTTCGCTCATCGTCATCGTCATCGCCGGCGCATTTCTCGCCATCACCCAGATCGCACCGGAAGGTGGCGAGCCCGTCAGCTTCATCGAAGGCACATGGGAATCCCTGATGCGAACCTTCGACGCCGGCACGATGGGTGGCGACACCGGTTGGGGTTTTCGCGGCGTATCCCTGTTCGTCACGCTGGCCGGCATCTTCGTGTTCTCGGCCCTGATCGGCGTGCTCAGTTCCGGCCTGGAAAACAAGCTTGATGAACTGCGCAAGGGCCGCTCTCAGGTGCTGGAAAACGACCACACGATCATCCTCAACTGGTCGCCCTCGATCTTCGACGTCATTTCCGAACTGGTCATCGCCAATACCAGCCGCAAGAAGCCGCGCATCGTCATCATGGCCAGCAAGGACAAGGTGGAGATGGAGGACGAGATCGCCACCAAGGTGGCCGACCTCAAGAACACCAAGATCATCTGCCGTAGCGGCGATCCGACCGACCTCTATGATCTGAACATCGTCAATCCGGAAACCTCGCGCTCCGTCATCGTGCTATCGCCCGAAGGTGACGACCCAGACTCACAGGTAATCAAAAGCGTGCTGGCGCTGGTGAACGCCCCCGGCCGCCGCGCAAAGCCCTACCAGATCGCCGCAGAAATCCGCGACAGCAAGAACGCCGAAGTTGCCCGCATCGTCGGCGGCAAGGAGCTGCAGCTGATCTTGGCCGACGACCTGATTTCCCGCATCGTCGTGCATTCCAGCCGCCAGTCGGGCCTCAGCGCCGTCTATTCCGAACTTCTCGATTTCGACGGCTGCGAGATCTACACGCTGGAACAGCCTGACATCACCGGCAAGAGCTTTGCGGCAGCCGTGATGGCCTACGAAACATCGACACTGATCGGCCTTTGCGAGGAGGACGGCAAGGTGCATCTCAATCCACCGCCGGGCCGTATCTTCAAGCCGGGCGAACGTGCCGTCATCATCGCCGAGGACGATGCCGCGATCAAATCCGGCGGCAACGACATCCATATCGAGAAGGACGCCATCCTTCCGGCGGAGGTGCGCGAGCAAGGGCCTGAACGGACGCTGTTGCTTGGCTGGAACCGGCGTGGGCCGATCATCACCTTCGAACTGTCGCGTTACGTCGCGCCCGGTTCGCTACTGACGATTGCGGCCGATACGCCGGAGATTGAGGATGAAATCGAAGCCCTCAAGGTCGCCAACGGCAACATGGCCGTCGATTACCGCGTCATCGACACCAGCAATCGCGCCGAGCTCGATGCGCTGGACATTCCAAGTTACGATCACGTGCTCGTTCTCGGCTACAGCGACCATATGGCGCCGCAGCCCGCCGACACCCGCACGCTGGTCACCCTGTTGCAGCTGCGCAAGATCGCCGAACAGGCAGGCCGCCATATCAGTGTCGTCAGCGAGATGACCGACGTGCGCAACCGGGAACTCGCGGAAGTCACCCGCGCCGACGATTTCGTCGTCAGCAACAAACTGGTCAGCCTGATGCTGGCACAGGCTTCCGAAAACGAGCGGATGGCTGCAATCTTCGACGAACTTCTCGATGAGGACGGGTCGGAAATCTACATGCGCCCGGTCAGCGACTATGTCGCCATCGACGAGCCGGTCACATTCTACACGATCTGCCTTGCCGCCCTGCGGCGCGGCGAGGTGGCGATCGGCTACCGCCGCCAGCGCAACGAGGGCCCGGACCAGCGCCGGCTTGGTGGCGTCACGGTCAATCCGTCGAAATCCGAGAAGCTGCTCTATAGCGCGGCCGACCGCGTCATCGTGCTGGCAAAGGATTGAACGAAGGCTGCAAAATCGGGGTGGCCACCGGGCCGCCCCTTTCCTTTTGATGGCCCGCGACTAGCTTAGGCTGCGCACGTCAAGCGAATCGGGACATCATCATGGAATATCGTCTTCTCGGCCGCTCCGGCCTCAAGGTTTCGACATTGACCATTGGCACCATGACCTTTGGCGGCAAGGGCTGGGCCAAGACCGTCGGCGACCTCGGCGTCAATGAGGCCAAGAAACTTGTCGACATGTCTCTCGACGCCGGCGTCAACCTGATTGATACGGCGGATGTCTATTCGCAGGGCGTGTCCGAGGAAATCGTCGGCGAGATCATTGGCGGCAAGCGCAAGGATGGCGTCCTGATCGCAACCAAGGCCCGCTTCCCGATGGGCGATGGTCCGAACGATGCGGGGTCCTCGCGCCATCACCTCATCCGCGCCTGCGAGGCGAGTCTGAAGCGCCTGAAGACCGATGTCATCGACCTCTACCAGCTGCATGAATGGGATGGCCAGACACCGCTGGAAGAGACGATGGAAGCGCTTGATATGCTCGTGCGCCAGGGCAAGGTCCGCTATATCGGCTGCTCGAATTTTTCCGGCTGGCACATCATGAAGGCGCTCGGCATCAGCGCCGCCGAACATCGCCAGCGCTTCGTCAGCCAGCAGATCCATTACACGCTGGAAGCCCGCGAGGCCGAATACGAGCTTTTGCCGATCTCCATAGATCAGGGTCTTGGCGTACTCGTCTGGAGCCCGCTGGCCGGCGGCCTGCTTTCCGGCAAGCACCGGCGCAACAAGACGGCGGAAGGCTCGCGGCAGCTGGCCGGCTGGGACGAGCCGCCGATCCGCGATGAAGACCGCCTCTGGAACATCGTCGATACCCTCGTCGAGATCGCCGAAAGCCGCAATGTCTCCGGAGCCCAGGTGGCGCTGGCCTGGCTGATCGGCCGCAAGGCCGTCACCTCCGTCATTATCGGCGGCCGTACCAAAGCACAGTTCAAGGACAATCTCGCCAGCGCCGAACTGGTCCTGACGGCCGAAGAGCGCCAGCGTCTCGACGACGTCAGCGCGCCGCCGATCCTCTACCCCTACTGGCATCAGGTCCGCACAGCCAAGGACCGGCTGGGAGAAGCCGACCTGTCGCTGCTCGGGCCGCATACATAGGCGGAACGGCTATCGAAACTCGAATGGATTGAGGACCGCGACAGGAAAGTGCTCGAAATCCCCGACATTTCGCGTAACCACCGTCAGACCGTGAACAATTGCCGTGGCAGCGATCATAGCGTCAACAATCAGATGCGGCGCCTGCCGGTGCATGGGTTTCGCCCAGGCGATCATGCATGGCCCGTCCAGTGGCAAAACGCTGGTGCTGTCCATCATCTGACCAAGCCAAGTTTCGATTGTCCGGGCTCGCTCCCCGTCCTGTTCGCGGGTTGTTTCAATGCCACGCTGAATTTCGCCGATGGTGACGGCGGAATACATGCACTTATCAAATCGTCGTCAGCAATAGGCTCGTTTCCGACTTGGACACGCCTTCGAGCGCCCGGACATGGCGCAGGACACGATCGAACTCGGCAAGATTTTCGGTCTCGATTTCGGCCACGAGGTCCCAGGCGCCGTTGGTTGTATGCAAGGCGCGAATTTCCGGGATGCCGCGCAGCACCTTGACCACCGAGATGGTTTTCTGACCGGTAATTTCAATCAGCATGACGGCGCGAACGGCATGAGGGTCCTCCGCTGCGGCGATCCGCACGGTGAAGCCGGCGATGACGCCATCGGCGGTCAGCCGGTCGATCCGGTTTTGCACCGTTCCACGCGATATTTTCAAGAGTTCTGCCAGTTTCGAAATCGAGGCCCGGCCATCGGTTCTCAGAATTGCCAGCAAACGCCGGTCGGTATTGTCCATGATAAGCGGCCTCTGATCATTACGCCAACATACCCTGTCATTTTGCTCAAAATATCAAGCAAATTTCCATAAAATTGCCATTTCGCTTTATGCGGCCGCTCGGTAGAGTTCGCCAGCCTCATCACGGAGGCTCAATCGAATCGCGAGAGGATCGCCCGAAATGCCGTCTGCCGACCGTCCATCTCTTCGCAATTCCCTGTCGCGCACCGGCGAGCTTTCCATCGAAATGACCCGGTGGCCAAGTGTCACGGAAAGCGATGGCGAAGCCGCATTCTCAGGCCGTTTGATGGAACTTCTCGGCGGTACGCCCTATTTCCACCGGCACCCGGAAAACCTGCTGGCACTCGATAGCCACGGTACGCCCGCCCGGCAGAACGTTTTGGCGCTGGTGCGTGGCAAGGGCCGGCGTTGCCTGGTTCTGGCGGGGCATTTCGATACCGTCTCGATCGCCAATTACAGTTCGCTGGTGTCGCTTGCCTGCGAGCCGGAGGCCTTGACCCAGGCACTGATCGAGGAACTCACGGCCAAAACCCGCAATCCTGCCGAAGACAAGGCGCTTGCAGACTTGATGACCGGCAATTTTCTCGCTGGCCGCGGGCTGCTCGACATGAAGAGCGGCCTTGCCGCCGGCATCGCCGCACTGGAGCATTTTGCCGAACTCGACGAGCCGCCCGGCAACCTTTTGTTCGTCGCGACGCCGGATGAAGAAAACCGCTCGCGCGGCATGCGCGCCTTGCGCGACGCCCTGCCCGGCATCGCCAAGACATTCGACCTCGACATTATCGGCGGCATCAATCTCGATGCCAGCGGCGATGATGGCGATGGCGAGGAAGGCCGCGCCGTCTATCTCGGCTCCGTCGGCAAATTCTCGCCATTCGCCTTCGTTGCCGGCCGCCCCACCCATGCCGGTTATGCCTTCGACGGCGTCAGTGCCCATTTGATCGGTGCCGAGATCATGCGCGCCATGGAGATGAACAGCACTCTCTGTGACGAGGCGCATGGCGAGGTTTCGCCGGCACCGGTCTGCCTCGAAGCCAAGGATGTGCGTCACGGCTACGAGGTGACGACGCCGGCCCATGTCTGGCTGTCGTTCAACTGGCTGACACACAGACGCACACCGGAAGATGTTCTGACCGAATTTCGCGCGCTTGCCGCGGCGGCCATGCGAACGGCGCTGGATGCCCAGACAAAGAATGCAAAAGCCTTCTTTGAACGTCAGGGTTCAGGCCGCGCAGAAACCCATGAGGGACAGGTTCTCACCTACGCCGAACTGCACGCGCTTGCTGTCTCGCATGGCGGGCAGGCGGCGGCCGGCAGGCTGAAAACGCTCGATCAATCCCTGTCCGGCGGCGAAGACCCGCTATCGATCACCCGCCAGATCGTTGCGGCGACGCTTGCCGAGGCTGGTCTCGAAGGTCCGCTTGTCATCGTCGGCTTCTCGACACTGCACTATCCGCGCGTGCATCTGGACAGCGCCGGAGATAAGGGAAAAACCTTCGAACGCAACATGATGGCCGCCGCCGAAATATGTGCGAAACGGCATGGGACAAACATCAAGGCAAAGCAGTTCTTCGCCGGCATTTCGGATATGAGCTTTTTCGGACATCGCCCGGCGGCAGGACAGACGCAGCTTCTGTCCCAAAACACCCCCTGCTCGGCTTTCGTCGATCAAGCACCGGACGGACTGCTGTCCTATCCGGTGGTCAATATCGGCCCCTGGGGGCGCGACTACCATCAGAAATGGGAACGCGTCCACATGCCCTATACGTTCGAGGTGTTGCCCGACGTGATCTACGAGGCGGCTCTCGCCTGCCTCGCAGATGAAGGTTAAACAACCGCAGAAGATTCGCGACGGGCAGGCCACCGAGGCAGCAGCCTGCTCGTCCAGCATGGGCGCATCACGCTCAGAGAAACTTGATAAACTGAAATCGGCATTACAGGCCGCGCAAAGCCACCTACCATATCTGCCTCATGGAAGTTGGCATGCGCGCAACACTTTTTTTTAACTATTCTTCCGGCGAGGATGTGTTTCCGGTTGTAATTTCAACCTATCATTAGGACTCGTATTATACATCTCAGCAGCCTTGGTACTACGCCAAATTGCGGAGAGTTTCAGTATGCTCAATCTGTGGAAATCAGATCAATCCGAACCAACACGTCCATATTGGATGATCTGGGCTGCAATTTTTGCAATCACCATCCTGAACATCGCCGTGAAGATCGTCGACGAAGACCCGAAGCTGATCCTTTACGGATTCCCACCCTTTTTCTTGATCCTGCTCGCTCTGGGCTTTGGCCGCCGATTTGCAAACGGACAGCCGACCAAGGGATGGTGGCTTCCGCTTATCCCATTAGCGATGCTGATGATCTGGTGCGTTTTCATCCAGGTTTTCGGCCACTTTTCCCTCGCACCCATTCTGTTTCATTTTCAGTATGAGATGGAATCAAACGGCGTCATGAGCTCGGTTGCTCTTCAGGTCGCGATGGAATTGCTTCCTTTCCCCTTACTTTTTTTCTGCTGGCGGCGGGCTGCGCGTGGTCATCGGCGAATGCAGACATTTGGGGGTCTGTTGGCCGTTCCACTTCTTGTATTCAATCCCTTTACCTTCGGCATTGGCAATCACGTGATGCGCGCTTACGCCTCCGATCAATTGGACCTCACACGCCATTTCAGCGATCCATCGGTGGCAATGAAGCCGCAAGACCTGCAACCGAATCTAATCCATATCTATCTGGAAAGTACTGAACGAACCCTTTGGGATGAGAGCCTATTTGGAAAGACTGCTGCGCCTTTGAAGCGTCTGGAATCTCATGGGTTCTCAGCGACCGGCATCGCTGAATCGGAAAAAACAAACTGGACGCTCGCCGGCCATATCGCCAGCAATTGTGGTACGCCTCTGCTCGGCTTAGGCACGACCGGCCGCCATGACTTCGCCCACGTCAACGCCCTGCTACCAGAGGCAGTGTGCCTCAGCGATATTCTCGCGCGCGATGGCTATGCGCTGACATTCATGAAGGGCGCAATGCTGGAGTTTGCCGGAACCGATGGCTTTGTGGCCGCCCACGGCTATCACAAGGGTATTGGATACGGAGAAATCGGTGCAAATTATCCATCTCCCGTCACCGCATTCGGAACGCGGGTCAATCCATGGGGAATCGACGACGAGGATCTATTCGATGCCGCATTCAAGGAAATCACTGCTCTTTCTAGCGGCAAAAAACCCTTTAGCTTAACGATGACGACAATTGGCGGGCATAGCCCTCAAGGCTTCATCTCCCGCAGTTGTCTCGCCGATGCCGACGTCATGTCGCTTCCAAATCGAACACTGCAAGCTTTCTACTGCACGAACAAGCTCGCGGAGGCTTTCATCGGCAAGGTGGCCAAGGCTGGCCTTCTCAAGAATACCCTTGTCGTTGTACAGAGCGACCATCTTGCCATGCGAAACCAGATTTTCTGTCAGTTGAAGAGCAAGGAACGTAGAAATACCTTTATTATCTTGAAAGACGGGCTCTCTCCGAGTTTGAGTGCAACCGCAGCGACAATGGTCGATACCTACCCGACGATTCTCGAGGCTCTCGGCTACATGCTTCCGGATAGAAAGGCAGGACTCGGTGTCTCGCTTCTGTCAAGCCACACCACACTTGCCGGTCAAGTGGGCCTCGACCGGCTGAATGACGCAATTCTGTCCGATCAAGCCTTGCGTGACAAATTGTGGGGTATCGAATCCGGCTCATAGAAGGGCCGCGCGGCTAAAAAAGGTCACGCGACGGCTTTTAGTTGTTTATCCGATATCCAGCCTCAACAGGCCGCAACGCCTCTGATGACTAGGCCGCAATCGCTGCCGCTTCCTGGCTGATCAGGTGACCGAGGCGGGAAATACCCTCCTTGATCATCGCCTCGTCGGCGCAGGAGAAGCTGACTCGGAGCGTATTGGCGCCGGAACCATCGGCGAAGAACGCCTTGCCCGGCACGAACGCGACCTTTGCTGTCACCAGCGACTTGGCGAGCAGATCGGCTCCGTCCATGCCGGCAGGTAGGGTCAGCCAGACGAACATGCCGCCTTCCGGAACGGTCCAGCTGACGCCCTTCGGCATATATTTCCCGAGCGCTGCCAGCATGGCATCGCGCCGCTTGCTGTAGACGGCGCGGATCTTGTTGACCTGCGCATCGAAACCGCGCTCGGCGACATGGCAGATGGCCATCTGGTTGATGGTCGACGAATGCAGGTCGGCCGCCTGCTTCATCAATACCAGCTTGCGGATGATCGGCATGGCCGCAACCACGAAACCAACGCGAAGGCCGGGCGCCAAAGTCTTGGAGAAGCTGCCGCAATAGATCGTCCGCGCCTCGTTGATCGAGCCCTTACGGGCGATTTCCAGCGCCAGCATCGGCGGAACGGCCTCGCCATCGTAACGCAGCGACTGATAGGCGGCGTCCTCGATCACGGCGATATCGAGTTCGTCGGCCAGATCGAGAACCTTTTCGCGTGCGGCGAGATCGAGCGTTTCGCCGGTCGGATTGGCGAATTCAGCCGACATATAGGCGAACTTCACCCGGCCGCCCGCTTCCGCCGCGACATCGCGATAGGTCTGCGGCGTGCGGTTGCCGGCAGGCGACAACTGATCATAGGAGGGCTCATAGGCATTGAAGGCCTGCAGTGCGCCAAGATAGGTCGGCCAGGTCACCAGAGCCGTATCGTTGGGCGACAGGAACAGTTTTCCGAGATAATCGAGCGCCTGCTGCGAGCCCGACGTGATCAGGATGTTTTCCGGTTCGCACGGGATGCCGATGGCGGCCATACGGCCGGCAAGCCATTGGCGCAACGGCAGATAACCTTCGCTGACCGAATATTGCAGCGCGGCACTCACCGTCGGGCCGCCGAAGATGTCGGCATAGGCCGCCTTGAATTCCTCATCCGGAAACAGCGCCGGATCCGGAATGCCACCGGCAAACGAGATGATGTCTGGGCGATCCAAAAGTTTCAGCAGTTCGCGGATTTCCGAGGCGCGCATCCGTGAAGACCGCGTCGCGAAGATATTTTCCCAATCGAGCATGGACGTTTCCTCAGATTATGCTTTTTCTGGAGCACATCACGCCGCGCTTATTAAGTCAATAATACTGACCTATACTTTGGTGCGAAGATGCATTTTCCGCCATCATCCGGCCACCGGCATCGACTTCAGGCGGTCGACGATGGCTGTCCCCAGACTATTCTCCGTATAACGCGTAAGCAACTGCTTGCCCTGCGACAGGCTGATATCCGCATCAGAATGCCCGCGCCGCAGCCAGATTCCGTCGAGCATAGCGGCAAAACCGAGCACGAACGAATCGATTGCGGCCCTTTCAACAGCTGGCAAAAGCGCCGACGCAAGGTTGGAGTGAAGGCGCCGGTAGAACAGCCGCTGCAACCGGGCATAGCGCTCGTTATGCGCTGCCTCGGCATAAAAAGAGATCCAGGCATTGGCCGTGTTGCGCTCGAAGCGGCTCTCGGGGAAATTGCCGTCGATCACCGCAATGATCCTGTCCCAGCGGCTAGCGGCGCCGCGTAGCCGCACGACCACATCGTCCATCAGGATACGGTTCGCATGGCGGACCATTTCGAACAGCACCTCGTCCTTGTCCTTGAAATAATAGGTGAGAATCCCCTGCGACATGCCGGCCTCCTGGCATATGCGCGTGGTCGTCAGCCCCTTCAGCCCATCCTTGATGAAAATTCGGTAGGCCGCCTCGATCAGCTCGATCCGGCGGATTTCCTCGATGCGTTTCTTCTGCTTTTTCGGTTGTGCACTCATGCGTTTTCAATACCTGAAAGATTTTTTGTACGCTCTAACAAATTTTTATTTTGACAAAAAATATTGTTGACCTATCGTTTCCATCAACAGCTAAAAAAGGGGAATGGATATGAACGCATGCAAGTTTGCTCTCGCCGCGCTCGGCGCAACCCTGTTGCCGCTGACGGCCAATGCCACGGATGCGGAATCCTGTCGCACTGTTCGCATGTCGGATCTTGGCTGGACGGATATCTCGCTCACCAACACCACGGCGGCGGTGATGTTATCAGCACTCGGCTACCAGCCCACGCAGACGCTTCTTGGCCTCAACGTCACCTATGAAATGCTCAAGGGCAAGCAGCTCGATATCTTCCTCGGCAACTGGCGGCCGGTCCAGGACGAACAGTTCAAGGCCTATTTCGACGACAAGTCGGTGGAGCCGCTGGCCACCAATCTCGAAGGCGCCAAATTCACCCTTGCGGTACCGGCTTATGTGGCAGAGGCCGGCGTGAAATCCTATGACGATCTCGCCGCCCATGCCGACAAGTTCGACCGGAAGATCTACGGTATCGAGCCGGGATCGAACCAGCCCCTCCTCGACATGATTACCGCCGGCAACCACCAGCTTACCGGCTGGGAAGTGGTCGAATCCAGCGAAGCGGCAATGCTGATGCAGATTGCGAAAACAACGAAGACCAAGGACTGGGTCGTGTTCCTCGGTTGGGAACCCCACCCGATGAACCTGATGTACGAGCTCACCTACCTCTCCGGCGGCGACAAGGAATATGGTCCGAATTTCGGTGGCGCGACGGTGCGCACCATTGCCCGTGGTGGGTACACGGCGGAGTGCCCGAATGCTGCCAGGCTGTTTGCCAATCTGGTGTTCGATCTGAACTACGAGAATATCGGCATGGACATGATTTCCAACTGGGGATTGTCTGCCGAAGACGCCGCCAAGCAGATGATGAAGGATCACCCGGAAAAGCTCGACAGCTGGCTTGCCGGCGTCACAACGGTCGACGGCGCGCCCGCCCTTCCCGCAGTTCAGGCCGCTCTCGGGCTTCAGCCGTGAGCATCATTCAGGATTTCATGAACGCGGCGGTGCTTGAAACCTACGACGCACCGCTGCTACAGCGCACAGTCCCAGTCCCAAAACCCGGCCCCGGCCAGATCCTCGTCAAGCTGAAGGCTTGCGGGGTCTGCCACTCGGATGTGCATATCTGGAAGGGGCATGTGCGCCCGCCATCCGATCCCGTGCCCTTCATCCTTGGCCATGAGGGTGTCGGCACGGTCGTTGCCATCGGGCCGGATGTGACAAGCTGGGAAATCGGTGCAAGTGCCGGTGTCCCCTGGCTGCACGATACCTGCTGCCACTGCGACGAATGCGCAGATGGCATGGAATCCTTCTGCCAGAACCAGCGGGCGCATGGCCTGAATGTGCCCGGCGCCTTTGCCGAATATGTGGTGGCTGATGCCGCCTACGCGGTCCCTTTGCCGGATGGTCTCGATCCAGTTGGGCTGGCACCGATCATGTGCGCCGGTGTGACCGCCTATGGCGCCGTCAAACGCTCAGGCTTGCGTTCGGGCGAAACCTGCGCCATTTTCGGCTGTGGAGGACTTGGCCTCTACGCGGTCCAGATTGCCGCCCGGCTCGGCGCACGCGTGGTTGCCGTTGACCGCGATCCAGCCAAGCTCGAACTTGCCCGCCGCTACGGCGCTGCACTGACCGTGCTCGCCGACGGCGCGCTGACGGAAACGCTGGGCACCGCCCCCTACAAAAGCCATGCCTGCATCAACTTTGCCCCCACTGCCGCGACATGGGCGCCGATGATCGCCGCCATCCGGCCAAGGGGCCGTATCGTCGCGGCTGCACTGGTGCCGGACCCTGTTCCGGTCAGCCAGGAATGGCTGACGGCAACCGGCGTTATCATCACAGGAACAAGCGTGGGAACACGCGCAGAAATGCGCGAAGTCGTGGAGCTACATGCGGCAAAACCGCTGGAGAATGACATCGTGCCGATCACGCTTGACGGCGTGTCGCACGCGTTGAGCGAACTCGACCAGGGCAAGGCTGCCGGCCGCTTCGTCATTGCCTTTTAGGACCGCCTTCCGAAAGGCCATCCAATCCGCAAGCCACCTGTCAGGCTTCGTGATGTCCGAACATGCTCAAACCAACGAGGAGCACGATGGCACCGACGATGAAAGCATCGAAAATGGCGAAATGATAGAAGAACGTTGTCATTGCAGTATCCTCCTGGCGAATAGAATACTCCAAAACCGGTAATTCTCCAAATATTACGCGTAAAAACGAAAGAGGCCGGGAGATATCTCCCGGTCTCTTCAGTATTACGCAAGTGCAATACGCTAATTTTGCTATGCAGCAATATTAGTTCTTAGCCTTGTCGACCAGCTGGTTCTTGGCGATCCAAGGCATCATGCCGCGCAGCTTGGCGCCGACTTCTTCGATCTGGTGGTTGTCATTCATGCGGCGGATACCCTTGAAGCGGGCAGCGCCCGAACGGTATTCCTGCATCCAGTCGGAGGTAAACTTGCCGGTCTGGATGTCCGTCAGAACGCGCTTCATTTCAGCCTTCGTTTCAGCCGTGATGATGCGCGGACCCGAGACGTATTCGCCCCACTCGGCCGTGTTGGAGATCGAGTAGTTCATGTTGGCGATGCCGCCTTCATAGATCAGGTCGACGATCAGCTTCACTTCGTGCAGGCACTCGAAATAAGCCATTTCCGGCGCATAACCGCCTTCGACCAGCGTTTCGAAACCGGCGCGGATCAGCTCGACGAGACCGCCGCACAGAACGACCTGTTCGCCGAAGAGGTCGGTTTCGCACTCTTCCTTGAAGTTGGTTTCGATGATGCCCGAACGGCCGCCGCCGACGCCGCAGGCGTAGGAAAGCGCGAGATCAAGCGCGTTGCCGGACGCATTCTTGTCAACGGCAACGAGGCAGGGAACGCCGCCGCCCTTCTGGTATTCGCCGCGAACCGTATGGCCAGGGCCCTTCGGTGCGATCATGACGACGTCGAGTGTCGACTTCGGCTCGATCAGGCCGAAATGCACGTTGAGGCCGTGTGCGAAAGCGATCGCAGCACCGTCGCGGATGTTGCCGGCGATTTCATCGCGATAGATGTCGGCCTGGAGTTCGTCCGGCGTCGCCATCATCAACAGGTCGCCCCACTTGGCAGCTTCTGCAACGGTCATGACCTTGAAGCCATCGGCTTCGGCCTTCTTGATCGTGGCGGAACCGGCCTTGAGCGCGATAACGACGTTGGTCGCGCCACTGTCCTTCAGGTTCAGCGCATGGGCGCGGCCTTGGCTACCGTAACCGACGATAACGACGTTCTTGGACTTGATGAGGTTGAGATCAGCATCACGATCGTAATAGACGCGCATTGTAATTTCCTTCCCTTTGCTTGTCTCTGTAAACTCTTCCGGCCGTCCTCAGGACTGTACCGAACTCTTTTCACTGCCGTAGAGACGGAGGAAAGCAGACACCGCCTTCTCTCCCCTACGGCCGAAATCCTTGACCAAACGGCCACTATCCTCGCCGAGCAGCATGCGCAGATGCAGGTCGGATACGATCAGGCCGTACAGCGTATCATAGGCGTCGTCACGGTCGCCGAACACCAGAAGCCCGGCATCGCGTCCCGCCTCCAGCAATGCGCCTGCGCGTTTGCCGATCTGCCGCCGGCCCCGTTCCTGCAGCATCGAGCCGAGCTTGGAGCCGTCGCGGCTCGCCTGCCCGATCGCCAAACGGTTCAGCGCCAGCGAAACGTCGCCAGCCAGAACCTCCAGCAGGTCGCGGGCAAACAGCACCAGGTGCTCCTGCAGCGTCACTGCTGTCAGCGTTTCGGCGGTATCGTCGAAGGTTCGCACCTTGCTGGCCTGGAAGCCGATCATCGCCGACAAGAGACCGTCGCGATCGCCGAACCATTTGTACAGGCTTTCCTTCGAGCAATTGGCTGCCCGCGCCACACCCGCCGTCGTCAAAGCCTTCTCGCCGCCATCGACCAGCAGCCGCAACGCGCTGTCCAGAACATCGTTCTGGCGCGGCGAATAGTCCGGCTGGTGCGGGTAGGCGGCAAGCTGCAACACATCATCTCCATCAACAGTACCGTACGGTACGGTTCGCCGCTTATGCCGTAAAGCTGGGAAGCGGTCAAGCCTGTTGGTGAAGGATTTTGAGACACCACATCGAACGCAAACAAACCTTCGTCATCGCGAATAAAAACAGACCGCCAAACGTAGAGAGGATAATGGCCACCAGCACCAAAAATGGACACGTCCACGCAATCCGATCCCGTTCCGTTTCGGGATGGGGTCGGCTAGTGTGGGCTTCAGACACCCCTAGCCCGGAGTTTTCATGCCCCGCCTGCGTACCCTTGCCCTGCTCCTGTCCGCCACGCTTGCTTTTTTCCCCATGGCTGCTGCCGCTCAATCCGATGAGGACGTCTACAACCGGATCGAATCCCTGCATGGCAACGCCGGGGACCTCAGCGAGCCACTGCTTAGCCTGGTGGAAGCGATGGGTAACAGCGACGCGGCGACGATCGCCGGACTTGCCGAATATCCCCTGCGGGTCGCGGCCAATGGCGAAAGTTACGAGATACAAAGTGCCGACGATTTCATCGAGAATTTCGACACCCTGGTGACGCAGGACACACGGGATGCCGTTGCCGGCCAAACCTTCAGCCAGCTGTTCGTCAACAGCGACGGCGTGATGCTGGCGAACGGTGCGGTCTGGATGAGCAATGTCTGCGACAATGGCGATTGCAGCTCCTCCCACTGGGCCGTGATCAGCATCAACAATTAATCGGCAGGGGAGAAAGCCATGCGTCTTGATGTCATTGCGTCGATAGCCATCATTGCTCTTGCCACGGCAACGCCAGGCCTTGCCGCCGGCGACACGCCCTACACTGGCAGCTGGGATTGTGGCGTCGCCACCTTCAGCTTCACCAAGGACACCTATGATGCCGGCGAAGGGCCGATGCCGATCCGCAAGGTCGAAAAGGAGGATGGCAACTACATCCTCTCATTCGACGACAACTACCAGATCGGCCTGTCGAGCGTCACG
Organism: Hyphomicrobiales bacterium; assembly: GCA_900468065.1. GTDB lineage: Bacteria > Pseudomonadota > Alphaproteobacteria > Rhizobiales > Rhizobiaceae > Pararhizobium. The sequence goes on from UBTA01000086.1 coordinate 36,565, forward strand.
AAAACGTCGATGCAATGGTTGTCGATGGCAAGCGGCGACACGTTTGATTGCAAGCGCCTGAAACCTTGAACTTCTGCTGCTGCAAGGCAAAGGACTTACCCGTGAAGCTCGCCATCGCAACACTCCTCAGACTGTGTCAAAACCCCTGGCGTGAGAGTTCTGAGGAGACGCGACGTTCGTAAGTTAGATAGGTGTAAGGAATTAGCCCGTCGATCTCTTCTGAGCAAGACAACGTGAATTCGTTTTCAACGATCGGCGGAAAGTGGCGATCACCGCCAAAATCGGCCTGTATCCGAGTGAGATGAATGCGGTCGGCCAGTGGTAGAAACAGTTCGTAGACTTGTTGGCCTCCCCCAATGGCAATTTCTAATCCCGGCAAATCCTCAGCAACGCGAAGAGCGTCGCTCATCGTCGAAACAGGATGTATTCCTGGCGGGTATCTCCTGATTGAGCGCGAAAGGATAATACAATGTCGGCCCGGTAGAGGACGGCCAATCGACTCATACGTCATGCGACCCATGATGAGTGCATTTCCCATCGTGAGATCTTTGAACCGTTTCTGCTCGCCAGCGATACGCCATGGAATATCGTTGCCACTTCCGATAGCACGACTTGCGTCCATTGCGGCCACAAGCACTATAGGCTTCATCGCAAAATCCTTTTGAACTTTTCCGACACGCAGACCGCGATAACTATAATGGCCTTTCCGACCACTTTAAAACCACGATAGCTTTCTGCCATGGTACATTTATCAGGAACAGACCGCTCGCAAATGTTGCTTCTACCCGAAGCGGTGGACAATTACGTGGGGTCGGACAATCCGGTTCGGTCCGTCGAGGCTTTCATCGATGGGCTGGATTTGTAAGCGGCTGGATTTACACGCGCAGAGCCCAGGGGAGCGGGGCGTCCCGCTCATGATCCGACCGATCTTCTGAAGCTTTATCTGTACGGATATTTGAAAATGCAAAAACGACGGCAACCTGTCGGCACCGCAATAGGGTTCAGCTGACACGGCAACGCTCGGCGAGGAAATCGAGAAACACCCGTACCCGCGCCGGCATATGACCGCCCTGACCGAGAAAGATCGCGTGGACCTCCTCACCGTCTGATGCAGTGAATGTTTCCAGCACCGGCACCAGCGCGCCACGCGCAAAATCGCCGCGCACCTGAAAATCGGCAAGCCGCGCCAGCCCCGCGCCTGCGAGCGCCAGTTGCCGCAATGCTTCCCCGTCGCTCGCCTGGACGCTGCCGACCGGCTTGATCGTCACATCCACGCCATCAACGGAAAACGGCCAGCCGCCGCTGGCGCGGACATAGTTGGCTCCGAGCAAATTGTGCCCGGCCAGATCATCCGGATGTCTTGGCACGCCCTTGCGCTTGAGATAGTCCGGTGCAGCGGCGATATGCAGTTTCACGGCGCCAAGCTTGCGCGCCATCAGCGCCGAACTCTTGAGCGGCCCAGCCCTTACGGCGACATCGGTGCGATCGTCGAGGAGATCGACGACATGGTCGGTGAGCGACAGGTCGAGCGAGACATCGGGAAACCGCGCCATGAAATCCGGCAGCACCGGCAGAAGCAGGTGGCGGGCGAACGGCACGTTGGTGCTGACGCGAATGCGCCCGCTCGGGCTGTCCGCAGCCGCGGCCGCCCGTTCCGCTTCGTCGAGATTGGCGAGAACCTGCACGCCATGTTCGTAATAGCGGCAGCCCTCCGGCGTCAGCTGCAGCTTGCGCGTCGAGCGGTTGACGAGCCGCGCATTCAGACGGCTTTCCAGCCGGGTCACCAGTTTGCTGACCGCCGAGGGCGTCATAGCGAAATCACGGGCAGCTGCCGAGAATCCGCCGAGATCGACCACCCGCACGAACACTTCCATCTCGCCGGAGCGATTGATATCCAGCCGCGCCATTGTGCCCTCGCCTCACAAATCCTATGCCTTATCGTTGTCTAGTTCTCAAATCGGCGCGCGTCCATATCTGATGCATCGACACATCAGGAGACCATCATGGACAACCGGCACAAAACCGCCCTCATCGTCGGCGCCCAGGGCGTCATCGGCGGCAATCTCGCCCGCCATCTCGAAACATTGGAGGATTGGTCGGTCATCGGCCTTTCCCGGCGCGGCGGCACCTCGACGGACAAGATCCGGCACATATCCGTCGATCTGCTCGACCCGGCAGATAGCATGAACAAACTCGCCGATCTCACGGAAGTGACTCACATTTTCTACGCTGCGTATCAGGACCGCCCGACCTGGGCCGAGCTGGTCGAGCCCAATCTGGCCATGCTGGTCAATGTCGTCACCGCCGTCGAGCGGGTGGCGCCGAAACTTGCCCATGTCAGCCTGATGCAAGGCTACAAGGTCTATGGCGCCCATCTCGGCCCCTTCAAGACGCCGGCGCGCGAAGACGAAGACAATCACATGCCGCCGGAATTCAACATGGACCAGCAGGCTTTTCTGCGAAGTCAGCAGCAGGGCAAATCCTGGACCTGGTCGGCGCTACGCCCCTCCGTCGTCATCGGCGTTGCCACCGGCAATCCGATGAACCTTGCCATGGTCATCGGTCTCTATGCCTCTATGTCGAAGGAACTCGGGCTACCGTTGCGCTTTCCCGGCAAACCCGGCGCCTACGACACGCTGCTCGAAATGACCGATGCCGGCCTTCTGGCAAGGGCAACCGTCTGGGCGGCGACCAATCCACAATGCGCCAACCAGGCCTTCAACATCACCAATGGCGACCTGTTCCGCTGGAACGAGATGTGGCCGAAGATCGCCCACTTCTTCGAAATGGAAATGGCAGCACCATTGCCGATGTCGCTCAACGTGGTGATGGCCGACAAGGCCGCGCTCTGGTCGAAGATGAAGGAGAAATACGGGCTCGCCGACCATCCGTATGAATCCGTCTCCTCCTGGGGTTTCGGCGATGCGGTTTTCAGCTGGAACTATGACTTCTTCGCCGATGGCACCAAGGCACGGCGGTTGGGATTCCATGACTATGTGCAGACCGACGAGATGTTCCTGTCGGTGTTTCGCGAGATGCGCGCCCAGCGGATCATTCCGTAATCGAACGGCTGGCTTCGACTCAGCAGTGCCGGATGGCTGCTGACAAACCCTGAATACCATTGTCTGAAGAGAATCGCACCCCACTCTCCGTCTTCCTCGCCCTTGTGGCGGGGATCCANNTGACAGGCACAGGAATGATGGAGAGTTTGGCAATCTCACAGTTTCTGAAATACTGCAAAATGGTGAGAAATTGACTGTGTCAGCAAGCTGAACCATCTGGTACCGGATGGCTGAAAATGCTGCAGCCCATCAGTGATGCGGTTACGCGGCCTTATCGCCATCCGACGGAGCGACCTGCAGCGTTTCCTTCTGGGTAATCAGCCGGGCGGTGTGCTGGCCGCTGAGATAGATCCACAGCCAGCTCCAGGCGACGACGAAACGGCTGCGCGTGCCGATCAGGAAGTAGATATGGGCAATGCCCCAGATCCACCAGGCCAAAGCGCCTTTCAGCTTGAACCGGCCGAAATCGATGATCGCCGACCGCCGGCCGATCGTCGCTAGGCTGCCCTGATGACGATAATGGAAGGGCGGCAGTACCGGTTTCTGCGCCAGCCGTCCCTTGATGACCTTTGCCACATAAGCGCCCTGTTGCTTGGCAGCAGGCGCGATGCCCGGCACCGGCTTGCCGTCGTCTTGAATGACAGACGCGGTATCGCCGACAACAAAGACATCTGGCAGGCCCGGCGCGCTCAGGTCCTTTTCAACGACGACGCGACCTGCCCTGTCAGCCGGAACGCCAAGCCAGGCTGCAGCGGGAGAGGCCTGAACACCGGCCGCCCAGACGATCGTCCGGCTGCCGATGAAACGCTCGCCGATCATCACGCCTTGCGCCGTGCATTCCGTCACCCGCTCGCCGGTATGCACCTCGACACCGAGCTTTTCGAGCGCGCTCTGCGCGTAGACCGACAGTTCCTCGGCAAAGCTCGCCAGCACCCGCGGGCCCGCCTCGACCAAGATCACCCGGGTCTTGCGCGTATTGATATTGCGGAATTCCTGCGGCAGGGTGACATGCGCCAGTTCGGCGATGATCCCGGCCAGCTCGACGCCGGTCGGCCCCGCGCCGACGATGGTAAACGTCAAGAGTGCTGCGCGTGCGTCAGGATCGGCCTCCATCTCGGCCTGCTCGAAGGCAAGCAACAGACGCCGGCGGATCGTGGTGGCATCCTCCAGCGTCTTCAGTCCGGGCGCTACAGGCTCCCATTCGTCATGGCCGAAATAGGCATGCGTCGCGCCCGTCGCCAGCACCAGCGTATCGTAGCCGATGGCCTCACCGCCATCCAGCGCCAGGGTCTTGGCCACCGGATCGACGCTATCGACTTCCGCCAGGAGCGTGGTGACCTCCGGCCGGTCGCGAAACAACCGCCGGATCGGCCAAGCGATCTCGGATGTTGCCAAAAGCGTCGTGGCGACCTGATAGAGCAACGGCTGGAAGAGATGATGATTGCGCCGGTCGATCAGGGTAATCTTGACGGGGGCGCCCTTGAGATCCTTGACCAGCTGCAGGCCGCCGAATCCGCCGCCGACGACAACGACATGGTGAGGGTTATCCTGTGGCATGATCGTTTCTCCTGTTTTGAGTACAACTTCTACGCATCGGCACAGATAGACAATTGCGCTTTCGGCATGGCACCCGTGCATTGTCTGGACGGGCAATCGTATCTGCGTTTACCGGGCATACTCCACCGGCACCGACATGCCGCTCTTGAGGATTTCCATCGAGATCGAGGCCGAGACATCGAACAGTTCGACCTTGCGGACGATCTGCTTGTAGATGACATCGTAATGCTCGACGCGCGGCAGCACGACCTTGAGAATATAGTCGTAATTGCCGGTCAGCCGGTGCGCTTCGACGATCTCGGGAATATCGGCGATCACCTTGCGAAAGATGTCGATCCAGTCGTCGGAATGGTGTGCCGTCTTGATCAGCGCAAAGACCGTGGTTGGCACCCCCATCCTGTCGCGGTCGAGAACCGCGATCCTTCGGGCGACATAGCCGGTCTCCTCCAGCCGCAGGATGCGGCGCGAACAGGCGGAAATCGACAGGCTGACCTTTTCGGCGAGATCGCCAACCGACAGGCTGGCATCCTCCTGCAACAACGACAGAATCTTCCGGTCTCGTTCATCCAGCACGCCCTGCTCTCCCCACTTCGTTGAAGTACTCAAGAAATATTTGCGTCAAAAATTAAATTCATGCAAAAAATACGCGCAAACAATCATTATGTCACCCAACAAAGCGAACTCTTTCCGCCATACATCGGTGACAATTACAGCATCAAAAAACACAGCGGAACAGGAACAGCATCATGCGCAAGATCGGCCTCATCGGTGGAATGAGCTTTGAAAGCTCGGCAGTCTATTATCGGATGATCAACGAGGCCGTGCGCGAACGCCTCGGGGCCTTGCATTCCGCCGAAGTCATGCTGCATTCCGTCGACTTCCAGACCATTGTCGACATGCAGAAGGCCGGCCGCTGGGACGATGCCGCCAAGCGCCTGTCCGAGGTCGCTCAGGGGCTGGAAGCTTCCGGCGCTTCCTGCGTGCTGATCTGCACCAACACGATGCACCTGATCGCCGATGAAGTTCAGGCATCGATTGCCGTACCGCTGATCAACATCATCGACGAAACGGCTGCCTCGATGAAGGCCGCTGGCATCAAGCGTCCGCTGCTGCTGGCCACGCGCTACACGATGGAGCACGGCTTCTATACCAACCGCATGGCTGCCGATGGCGTCGATGTCATGGTACCGAATGCCGAGGATCGAACCCTCGTGCACGACATCATCTTCAACGAACTCTGCGCCGGCGCCATCCTTGACAGCTCGCGGCAGGCACTGATGGCCGTCATCGAGCGGGCAAAGAACCAGGGCGCCGACGCCATCATCCTCGGCTGCACCGAAATCTGCCTGATCCTGGACCCGAAAAACCTGCCTCTGCCCGGCTTCGATTCCACAGCCATCCACGCAGACGCAGCGGTTGAATTTGCGCTTGAAGGCGTGTCGCAGTGCGGCAAGCAGGCCGCCTGAAGGCAGCTCAATAATACTTGACTCAGTCAAATAAATTGCGATCATGGCATTCATAGGAGAATGCCATGTCACACCAAACACTGCCACATCCGGCCTTTGCCGAAATCGGCGACGACGAGATCGAGCAGATCCGCGCCTTCAACCGGTTCTACACCAACCGGATCGGCGTCCTCGACCGCGCCTTCATGGACACGCCCTATACGCTGACCGAAGCGCGCGTCATCTATGAACTGGCGGCGCACGGCACGACGTCGGCATCCCGTCTGACGGAAGAGCTTTCGCTCGATCCGGCCTATCTCAGCCGCCTGCTCAAATCCTTCACTGATACCGGCCTGCTCGAAACCACGAGGGATCCGGCCGATGGCCGTGGCCGCCTGCTGCAACTGACGCTACGCGGCCGGGGCGTTGCCACTGACCTCGCGCAACGGTCGCGCCAGCGTATCGCCGCTCTCTTGGAGCCAATGTCCGAAGACGGCCGCCGCGATCTCGGCGCCGCCATGGCGTCAGTGCAGACGCTGCTCTCCGGCGGCAAGAGCACAGCCCCCATCACCATCCGGCCGCACCGGATCGGCGACATGGGCTTGGTGATCTCCAGCCAGGCAAAGGCCTATACCGAAACCTACGGCTGGAACGGTGAATACGAAGCACTGGTCGCGGAAATCTGCGCCGCTTTCATCCGCAATTTCGACCCCGCCCGCGAACATTGCTGGATCGCCGAACGCGACGGAACATTCCTCGGCAGCATTTTTCTCGTCAAGGGCAGCACCGAAGGGACGGCAAAACTGCGCCTTCTTCACGTCGACAGCGCCGCGCGTGGAGAAGGCCTCGGTTCAAAGCTTGTCAATGAATGTATTACCTTTGCCAAAAGCGCCGATTACCGGCGGCTCGAACTGTGGACCAACGATATCCTCGTCTCGGCACGCCGCATCTACGTCGCCGCCGGGTTCACGCTGGAGAATGAGGAGGCGCACCACTCCTTCGGCATGGATTTGATGGGTCAGATCTGGGCGCTGGATCTGGCGGCATTAACCTCCGGCAATGCCGTGTCGGCCTGAGATCGCTGTGAAAGCCAGTCATGCTCCGTCAAACCGGCGGATTTGAAGGGATCGATCACCGTGCCTGCGACAATCGCAGCCAAAAAACCCGGCATTGGCGGCACTTTGGCAATGGTGGACACCAGCCGGTCACGAACCCAGGCGATCGCGGTCGAATCCGACTGGTAGAACGGCGTGAAGGCGAGCGACAGCATCTGGAACAGCCGCACATGATTGCGCCGGGCACGGGCATAGGCCTTCAGCGCCGAGGGGATATCTCCGGACGTACTCAGCGCATGGCTGAGCGCCGCCGCATCGAGCAGGGCCATGTTGGCTCCCTGCCCCAGTTGCGGACTGGTCGAATGGGCGCTGTCGCCAATGAAGACCAGGTTGCCGCTAAAGGGTGGTAGCGCGGTGCGATGGGCATAGCGGGCGAGCGTCAGCTGGTCCCAATCGCCGATCTGGTCGAGAAACGGCTGGCAGTCCGGCCAGTAATCCAGGATGACCGACTTCCACCGCGAAAGACCGGCCGCCTTGACCGCCTCGACATCGGCGATCTTCAGGCTCCAGAAGAATGCCACTTTGTCCGGATCGCCCACAGTGGCTCGACCGGCGGGTAACAGTCCGATCATCACCTTGGCCTTGTCGTAGCGCTGCAACAGCGCGGTTCGATCATGGGCCGCGCCCGCGCCATCCAATGTCGCCCAGAACGCGCCATAGGTCAGATCACGTATGGTTGGCGCCGAGGTGGATCCCGCCGCCAGCAGCGAGCGCGCGCCGCTCGCATCGATGACCAGATCGTAATCGCCGACCACCCTTGACGCCTGATCCCTCAATATGACGCGCTCTCCATGCTGCACAGTCGAGGCAAGGTTGATCCCGGTGCGGATCGGAATGCCATCCGCAACTACCGCATCGTGCAGGGTATTGAAAAGAGCCGCCCGCTGCACCGCCAGCCCATAGCGCCCGCCCGGTGCCGCGTCGTAGCGCACGTCGAGAACCGTTCGGCCGCTGACCGCATCGGCGCCGTGCAGCCGGTCGATGCGGTTTCCGCGTGCTTGAATGGTATCGAACAGGCCGAGAGCGGCCAGAACAGTGAGCCCGGCCGGCTGCATCAACAGGCCCGAGCCAACGGGCGCCGGCGTATCGAAACGTTCGAGGATTTCGACGCGATGACCGGCGCGCGATAGGAAAAGGGCAACCGCCAGTCCTGCAGGCCCCGCTCCAACCACGCCAATATCGAGCTGTTTCATCAATGCCTATCCGGATATCGTCCCGGCTGCATCTCTACCAGCGGGCGCAACGAACCGTCCAGCCGATAAAGGCCGTCACGGCGTCACGCGGCTGCGTCATACTCGACACGGGCGGAGCGGATCGCCTGATGATGCTCGACCGACCAATCAACCAACCCCTTGACCAAAACGAGAAAGGACTGGCCGAGCGGCGTCAGACTGTATTCGACGCTGGGCGGCTGGGTCGGAAACACTTGCCGGCCGATATAACCGTCGCGCTGCAGGTCGCGCAGTGTCTGGGTCAGCATGCGCTGGGAAATGTCCGGGATCAGCCGCCGCAACGCGGAAAACCGCATCGGGCCATCGGCCAAGGCCAGGATCATCAGCGTATTCCACTTGCCACCGATATTATCGACGACGTCTCGGACCGGGCAATCCTGCCCCGTGAACGTCATGCCCGCGAAGACAGTCACCTGCTCGCCCTCGGTCTTGCCTGCCATTTTGTTCATAGGCCGGTTCCCTTCACGTAACCACCGCAGAAATTACTGCCTCCTTTACATCCATTTCCAGATAACGAAATAAGAGAAGGTCTCATTTAGGAACCATATCTCAAACGAGATGCTTCGGCAACAAGCCGGCATCGCTTGACAAACAAAGGAACCACCATGTCCGAAACCCTCCTCGTCACCGGTGCCACCGGCAAGCTCGGCCGCCTCGTCCTCGACGAACTGCTGGCCGCAGGCAAGGTCGCGCCGTCCGATATCATCGCCACCAGCCGCGATACGGAAAAACTCGCAGACTACGCCGCCAAGGGCGTGCAGACCCGCGCTGCCGATTTCGACGATTCCGCGTCGCTGGATGCCGCCTTCAAGGGCGCCGACCGTATCCTGATCATCTCAACCGATGCTCTCGACGAACCGGGCAAGCGCCTGCGCCAGCATCTTTCAGCCGTCACAGCCGCCAAGAAGGCTGGTGCCAAGCACATCGTCTACACCTCGATGCCGAACCCGGAAACCTCGGTCATTCCCTTCGCGCCGGACCATCTCGGCACCGAAAATGCGATCAAGGCAACCGGCATCGCCTACACCATCCTGCGCAACGGCTGGTACATGGAAAACCTGTTCATGGCCCTGCCGCACGCGCTGTCCGAAGGCAAATGGTACAGCGCATCCGGCAAAGGAAAGCTGGCCCATATCGCCCGCGCCGACATCGCCAAGGCGACCGCAAGCGCGCTTGCGTCGGGCTCGACAGAAAGCAAGACCTACACGTTGACCGGTGAAACGAAGCATACGGTAGACGAGGTCGCCGCCCTTGTCGCAAAAATCACCGGCAAGCCGCTTGAGGTCATCCATGTCACTGATGAGCAACTGGCAGGCGGCCTGAAAGGCGCGGGCCTTCCCGACTTCATCATCCCCGTCGTCGTCTCGTTCGACACCAACACCCGCGAAGGCCATATCGATCTGGTGACGGCCGATGCGGGCAAGCTTTCGGGTCAGGCACTGACCACGCTCGAAGATTTTTTAGCTGCCAGCAAAGCGGTATTGCTCGGGTAAACGGTAAAGGGCTCCGCGTTGGCGGAGCCCTTCTGCCTTCTATTCAGGGGATATCAAACGTCCTGCCCGCAGGCGCGGCAGAAGCGGCGAACGGTTTCCGCCATGCCGAACTCCAGTGCATCCGCAGTCAGACCGTGGCCGATCGAGACTTCGGCGAGATTGGAAAGCCGCGCCGCAAGCGCCGGCAGGTTGGCAACCGTCAGGTCATGTCCGGCATTGACACCAAGCCCCAGGGTTGCGGCGAGATCGGCGGTCTGGCCGAGTTCCTCAAGCAAAACTGTACCGCGCTCGGGATCGTCGTAGCAGCCGCCATAGGGGCCAGTGTAAAGCTCGATCCGGTCAGCGCCGGTTTCCTTGGCAATCGTCAGTGCCTCAAGGTTCGGATCGCCGTCGGCAAACAGCGACACGCGAAAGCCGCCCTTCTTCAATCGTCCGACGACATTGCCGAGCAGATTGTGGTTCTTGCGAAAATCCCATCCATGGTCAGATGTCGCCTGGGCCGGATCGTCGGGCACCAGCGTGACCTGCTCCGGCTGATGACGCTCGACAAGCTGCAGGAACTCCTCGTTCGGAAATCCCTCCATGTTGAATTCGGTCTCTGGATAGAGATCGTCGATCAGCGCGCGGATCGGCGCCAGATCGGAAAAACGGATATGGCGCTGGTCGGGACGTGGATGCACGGTGAGGCCGCTCGCACCTGCCTCTAGCGCAATCTGCCCAAGTCCGGTAACGGATGGCCAGGGGAGATCGCGGCGGTTCCGCAGCATCGCGATCGCATTCAGGTTCACGGAGAGTTTCGCAGCCATTTCAGCACCTTCCAAGGATACCGCCGTCGTTACGGCGCCCTTTCTAGCGACAACTCCGCCAGCCCGCAACAAACCTGCGCAAGCGAAAGTGTCTCCGTGACAATAAACCATAAGATCATGCCACCCGGCTTTATTTCAGACAAATCTCACGTTTCATGCTACCAAGACCTGACAAATCAAAAAAACTTCGATTTAATGGAGACTCAAGTACAATGATGCGCTCCCAAACAGTGAGCGGCTGTGCTGGAACCTCACGAAACGACCGAACCGGAACCAATGAACCCTCGTTTTTGCCTCGACTTCATCGAATCGCCCCTTGCTCGCGCCGCCGCGATGCAGGCTTCGAGAGATTTTTCGGGTAAGGCACATTGATGCAAAACTGCGACAGACCTGACGACCACGCAATCCGTCAGTCCCTCAACAGCATTTTGTCGAGCGCTCTTTTCTCGCGCTCCGAAAGGTTGCGTGCTTTTCTGAAATATGTCGTCGACAAGGAAATCGAAGGCACTGGTCACCAGTTGAAGGGCTATACGATCGGCATTGATGTGTTCGACCGGCCACAGGCATTCAATGCCGACAGCGATCCATTGGTCCGCGTCCATGCCGGCAAGCTGAGAAAGCTGCTGGCAACGTACTACGCGACCGAAGGCGCCCTGGACGAGTGGCGCATCGATATACCGAAGGGCACTTATGTGCCGGAATACCGGCGCCAGCGCGTCTCTCCCGACACAGCAACGTCGGCCCGGCCACCAGTGCAGCCGCGCCGCGCCGGAAACAGGCGCTTCTCCTGGTTGCCGGCGCCCCTCTCCTCGCCGCTGGCTGTGCTCTCTGTCCTGCCGCTGCTGATCTTCGTGCCCCTGACATCGACTGCGATGAGCGTCAACATCCCGGCGCAAACGCGCCTGCATGGCGCCGTTCTGGAGCGCCGGTTCGCCGACGACCTGCCGAAGATAACGGTGCGCGCGCAATGGCCACGCACCGGCAAGGCAGCACAATTTGCCGATGCGCTGCGCACAGCCTCCTCGCACTACCCGACCGTTGCGGCAATGCCGGGCAAGGTAAGCAGGTTACAGGCGTCGCCAACGACAACGTATCCGCTGGCTTTCACCATTTCCGTGGTGGAACAGGAATCACCCGCCGGCCTGCGGGTACTGATCTCCAACGATGTGTCTTCGGACACGCTCTACGATCGCTTCATCGACGGATCGAAATTGGCAAGCGAAGCCGATGTCCTCTATGAAAGCCTGTCCTTCGCCACAAAGATCCTATCGACGGACGGCGATATCTTTCGTTATGCGAGCGAAGCCGACATCGATAGCCCGCTGATGAAATGCATGACGATGACGGATGCCTACCGGTACCAGCAGACCCGCGAGACGTTTCAGAAGGCCAAGACGTGCCAGGAGAAGCTGTCGGTCGAGCATAGGCAGAAGTTGAAATTCGTTATCAGCGCCGGGGCGTTACCGCTGACACTTATCCGGTAACCTGTTTTCGCCTTTTTGGCCTCAATGGCCGGAACGGCAAGAAATCGCTGCTAAGAACACTATATTTCGGCCAGAAACCTGTGATTTAGCAGAGATTTCCCAAGTTTTATCCCTAATGTTACTAGCTATTCAGCATGAAGCGCGGCGTGTATTCTCAGTTTGCAAGTGGAAAAGGCTTGGTCGCTCATCAAGCAGGCACAATAGTCTTGAGTATCCGTCCCTCTTGGATGGCGTGCATGGCATTGAAGAGCAGCCCTAGGGAGACGAGCGCCGCGTTTTAGAGCGTCAGCAGCGGATGCCGTCTCCAGGTCTTCTTAGCGACGGCCAAACAGCGGGGGGCTATTTCGCAAAATGCCAGAACAGGGACAGACACATCCTTCTCAACCGGGTCACCGGCAATCGTCCGGCTTTATTCCCCACCTACCCTTGCCGGGAACCATAGCTAACAACCATGTCGGCATCGCGGACATGGCGGATGCTTTCGGCGTCACCCACCGGACCCTGCACTTCTACGAGGAAAAGGGCCTGCTTTCGGCGGATCGAATGGGGCCGATGCGGGTCTACGGACTGGAAGACATCCGGCGCATGACCGTCATCAATGCCTGCCGCGAGATCGACATGCCGATCGCCGCCATCCAGGATCTGATGGCGGCCCTCAGCGCGGCTGTCAGCCAGCAGGATGCAGCGCGAATTTTCGAAGATGCCCTGCATGCGCGAAAACGGGAACTCGCGGCCCAGCAATCCATCCTGCGGCGCCAGATGCAGCGGATCAGCGAACTCTTGGAATCAGCGGCCGAAGGCGACAACCCGGAGCGCATCGCTCTGCCGCCCATCCATCTTTCACCGATCGAGACGAAGTGCCTCGTCTTCATGGCTGAAGGCTACCCGGCGAACCGGATCGCCACGATGATGGATATGGATCTCACCGCCGTCCTGACGCTTGAATCCGACATCATCCGCAAATTCAACGGCCACAACCGCTTCCAGGCGGTCGCCAAGGCCGTGCTTCTGGGATTTGTATCTGCGGAATAGGCGTCAGCGCACGATCGTCAGCGTCTCGGCCGCGCGGGTGATCGCGGTATAGAGCCAGCGCTCGCGGGTATCGCGAAAAGCCCAGCTCTCGTCGAACAGAACGACATTGTTCCACTGAGAACCCTGCGCCTTGTGCACCGTCAGCGCGTAGCCATAATCGAACTCGTCGTAACGTTTGCGGGTCGACCAGGGAATTTCGCCTTCGACATCCTCGAACGCGGTTTTCAGCAGCTTGATCTTGGCTGCACCCCGATCCATGTCGTCATCTTCCGGACGGATCATCAGGTTGATGCCGGGCTTCACCGTTTCCTTCGACGAGGTCATCACCTGCCAGAGCGAGCCGTTGAGAAGCCCCTTGGCCGGGTCGTTGCGCAGGCAGACGAGCTTGTCGCCCGATTGCGGATATTCGGTGGTAAAGCCCTTCAGTTCACGCAGGCGCGTATTGTAGCGGCGGCGGGTCTTGTTGGTGCCGACCAGCACCTGATCGGCGTCCAGCACCAGGCTCTGCGTCACCTCGTTCTTGGAGATGATCCTGGCCGTCGAGCCATAATCGCCGTGCATGATCTCCTTGCCCTCGCGCACATGCATGGCAAGCTGGATGATCGGATTGTCGCGCGCCTGACGGTGGATGTCGGTCAGCAGGTAATCCGGCTCCTCATTGGTGAAATAACCCCCACCCGAGACCGGTGGAAGCTGGCCCGGATCGCCAAGCACCAGGATCGGCGTGCCAAAGCTCATCAAGTCCCGGCCGAGCGCTTCGTCCACCATCGAGCACTCGTCGATGATGATCAGCGCCGCCTTGGCGACGGGTGACTGCCGGTTGATCGAAAACATCGGGGCGATCGAGGTCTTGCCGGTCTCTTCGTCCGACACCTCTTCCTCGCCGCGCGGCCGGTAGATCAGCGAATGGATGGTCCGGGCGTTCTTTGCGCCCTTGGAGCGCAGGACCTGTGCGGCCTTGCCGGTGAAGGCGGCAAACAGCACGTCGCCCTCGACATGCTCGGCGAAATGCCGGGCAAGCGTCGTTTTTCCGGTCCCTGCATAGCCAAACAGCCGGAACAGCGGCGAACGCCCTTCCTTCAACCAGCGCGAAACGGCCTTGAGGGCCTCATCCTGTTGCGGTGCGAATTCCATGTTTGTTCTATTGCCCGATTCGGGGCAGCCTGTCGCGTCTTGCAGCGCTGATCGACGGTTCGCGGTCGCGCCGTCCGCATCACGTTTTTGCATGCAAGTGCTGGATACCGCAAGAAACTGCCACACCTATCGCATATCGCGGGGCCACAACCCGTGATAATAGTTTCTCCGCCCGCCTCCCAAGCGCTGCCTCTTCTGCAATTCGAAAGTGCCCAACGTGACGCCTGAACCTTCCGAAGACCCGTCCGCTCCCGTGGCCTCGGGTATCGGCCGCTGGTCTTCCCCGATGCAATGGGGTTTCCTGCTCCTCATCTCCGCAGTCCTTGCCGCCGCACTCGAACTGACCGGCATTCCGGCAGCCCTTTTGATGGGGCCGATGATCGCCGGCGCCATCGTCGGCATGAATGGCGGCACCATCCGCCTGCCGCGCCCGGCCTTTCTCTGTGCCCAGGCGCTGATCGGCACGATGATCGCCGAGACCATTCGTCCCGGCATTCTGACGACCTTCTTTTCCAACTGGCCGCTGTTCCTCGCCATCGTGCTGTCGGTCATTGCCATGAGCACGCTCAGCGGCTTCGTCATCAGCAAGCTCAACATCCTGCCCGGCACCACGGCGATCTGGGGTTCGTCGGCGGGTGCCGCCACCTCGATGCTTGTCATGGCCGATGCCTATGGCGCCGATGTCCGGCTGGTTGCCTTCATGCAATATCTGCGTGTCGTGTTCGTCGCCGCCGCAGCCTCGCTCGTGGCGCGCTACTGGGCCGGAATCGATGGCCCCGGACCCGAAATCGTCTGGTTCGGGCCGATCCACCTTGTTCCGTTCCTCGAGACCCTTGCGCTTGCCCTTGCCGGCGGCTGTCTCGGCAAATGGCTGCGCATACCGGCGGGCGTGTTTCTGGTGCCGTTCCTGCTGGGCTCCGCACTCAGTGTCAGCGGTTTGCTGGTCATCGAGATCCCCGAATGGCTGCTGGCGCTAAGCTATGCCATGCTCGGCTGGAACATCGGACTCAGCTTCACCCGTCCGATCCTTGCCCATGCCCGCCGTGCCCTGATCCCGACGATCATTTCCATTCTCGTGCTGATCGGCTTTTCGGGATTGCTTGCCTATATCCTCGTGCACGCCGCCGGCATCGATCCGCTGACGGCCTATCTTGCCACCAGCCCTGGCGGCATGGATTCAATCGCCATCATCGCCGCATCCAGCAATGTCGACGTGCCCTTCGTGATGGCGCTGCAGACGGCCCGATTGCTGATGATCATGGCGATCGGTCCCTCGCTTGCCCGCTTCGTCGCGTCAAAAGCGATATTGCCGCGATAAGTTTTTGCGCAGATTGGGAATAAGAAGCGCTCCTCATGTGTCTTATGTTTGAACCGGCTGAAACGGCGGTTCGTTCAGACAATTCCAGAGAGGACACATCCCATGAGATTTCTTCCGCTCGTTACCGCATTCTCCCTGATATCCGCCGCCTCCGCCTTCGCCGCCCCGGCAGTTCAGACCGTCGAGACCGACAAAGGCAAGGTCGTCGCCGCCGAAAACGGCATGACGCTCTACACCTACAAGAAGGATGAAAAGGGCGAATCCTACTGCTATGATAAATGCGCCACCAACTGGCCGCCTTATCTCGGCGATGCATCCGCCAAGGCCGAAGGCGACTACACGCTTGTCGATCGCAAGGATGGCAAGAAACAATGGGCTCTCAAGGGCATGCCGCTCTACTTCTGGGTCAAGGACGCGAAAAAGGGCGACGCCACCGGCGACGGTGTTGGAAAGGTCTGGGATGCCGCACGCCCCTGATCAGGACGCCCGCGTGAAGGGGGTAAATCCCCCTTCCGCGGATACGTTCGAAAACCAGATTCTGTCGCTGGTGCCGTCGCTGCGGCGCTACTCGCGCAGCTTGGCCAAATCCGACAGCGACGGCGAAGACCTCCTGCAGGACTGCGTCGAAAAAGTGCTTGTGCGCCGCGGCCAATGGCGCGGCGTCAACCTGCGTGCCTGGGCGTTCACCATCATGACCAATCTCTACCGCGACCGGCATCGCCGCTTTACCCAGCATCCATCAGTCGAGTTCAATGATACGCTCGGCTTGATGGCCGAAGACGTTTCGGGCGACCCATTGCAAAAAACCCGGCTCCAAAATGCGCTGAACGCGCTGAGCCCAGACCATCGTTCAGTGCTGATGCTCGTCGTCATCGAGGGCTACGGCTATCAGGATGTCGCCGACATGCTGGCGATCCCGATCGGCACCGTCATGTCCCGCCTGTCGCGCGCGCGCCGTCAAATGGCAGCGCATCTTGCCGAGAACAACATCGTGACACTGCGGAGACCGAAATGACAGACCACCACAAACCGGTCACCGAAGCTGATCTGCACGCCTATGTCGATGGCTTTCTCGACGAGGAACGCCGGCGCGACGTCGAACTCTGGCTAAGCGGCCACCCGGAGCAAGAAGCCGAAGTCCGCCAATGGCAGGCACAGGCAGCCGAGCTGCAGACCTCGTTCGCAGGCTATGCGCAGGCGAGCGAAGGCGACCGTACACTTCTGAACGCTCGGACCGCCACCACATCGTCACCCTCGTGGTGGCGAAGGGCAGCCCTCATCGCCGCCTCATTGACGCTCTTCGTTTCGGGCGCGGCGGCCGGCGTCTATGGCGATCGCCTGCTCAACCAGTCCACCCCTATCGAAACAGCCGCGGCGATCGACAGCCTGCCTGGTCAATCGAAGACGGCATTCCTCGTTTATGCCAGTGAAAAGCGCCACCCGGTCGAGGTCGGTGCCGATCAGGAGGACCATCTGGTCACCTGGCTCGGCAAGCGCCTCGACTACAAGCTGGTTGCACCGGACCTTAAAAGCCTCGGATTCTCCCTCGTCGGCGGCAGGCTCCTGCCCGTCAACGGCAAGGCGGGGGCGATGCTGATGTATCAGGATACGGCCGGCCAGCGGCTAACGGTTCTTCTCGGAAAAAACCCTGAAAACGCCGAAACCAGCTTCCGCTTCGAATCCGCGGGCTCGCTTGAAACCTTCTACTGGATCGACGGCAGCATCGGATACGCCGTCACTGGTGAAGTCAGCCGCGCCAAGCTGCAGCAAATCGCCGAGGAATGTTACCGGCAGTTCGAAACCTGACACGAGGCCGTTATCGGCAGATGTTCAGCGCTGCGGGTCGTTTTCCAAGAGGATGGGCTTGCCGTGAGGCGTCGCTTCCGCGGCCCTTTGCCAGCTTTGCGTCAGGTGATCAAGATGGTCCCATGAGGTGATCGACAGTTCGGTGACGAGGCGAGAGAGGGCTGCAACCCAGCAATCGAAATAGTCGCTCGCATCCGCCTTACGGCCTGGCTTGTAGAGTTCATGCGACAGAGCCTCGGCCCATTCGCTCCACGAAAACACGCCTTTTTCATGCAGGCGGACTGTCATGGCAAAGGCCTCCGCCTGCCAGGGCTCGGCAAAAACCGGGTCACCCTCGTTCGACTTCGGCAACCCGGGCGATCCTGCCAGCAAAGGTTCAAACGCGTTCAAGATAGCTCTCCCAGGCGTCGATCGAGACGGTCAGCGTTGGATCGGCGCCCTCGCCCCAAATTTCTTCCCCGTCGAAAACCACGGTGTAGACCCATTGCGGATTTTCACCCTTGCCATGGGCATTGTCGTCGGGAAACACGAACGAGCCCTGCACCGCCTCGATAAAACCTTTCTTTGCGCGCGCGTAACGCGGCAGCCGCGTGTGCGTCTCGGGATTAAAGTTTTTCGTGCGCACCGGGTCTCCGGCGGCAAAGAGGGGCTGGTCTGGTGCTGGCCGGTCACACGGCCCACCCTTGGCCAGCACGCCGGGCACCATATCTGCCGTCAGAATGCGCTTCGGCTCCCTGCCATTGTCCAGCATCTGGCCTGCCGCCAGTTCAGCGGCCGAGATGAAGCCATGCCGTTTCAACAGGATTTCCAGCCCGCGGATCCAGATCTCATAATAGCTGGCCGACAGATAGGTGGCCGGCGCCAGGCTTTCGCGCGCGTGCCTGCTCTCGTCGATCGTCCAGGCCCCGAAGGCACCGCAGGAAAGCGTCAGGCCGAGCGCCCTCTTCTCCCATTCCGCATGGAAATACGGCTCGTCCTTCTCGGGCGCGACCGGCCCCATGCCATGCTGCCCGCCAAGATCCTGCGCGCCGTTCATCGCGCTTCTCCGGCCGATTTTGCCAGTCCCGTGCCGATCATCGAATCGCGTGTAACGAGATCGGCGAGCGCCTGCTGATCGAGGCTTTCTGTGCCGAAGGGGCGTTCAGGGATGACGATATAGCGAAGCTCCGCCGTCGAATCCCAAACGCGGATTTTCTTGGTGTCGGGCAGCGTCACGCCGAATTCGTCCAGCACGCCACGCGGATCGATGACCGCACGCGACCGATAGGGTGGCGCCTTGTACCAGACGGGCGGCAGACCGAGCACGGACCACGGATAGCAGGAGCAGAGCGTGCAGACGACGAGATTGTGGGTCTCCGGCGTATTGAACACCGCGCGCATATGCTCGCCCTGCCGCCCGGTATAGCCAAGGCTGGCGATCGCCGCCGTCGCATCGCTGCGCAGCCAGCCGGCAAAGTCCGGTTCGCTCCAAGCCTTGGCGACGACGCGGGCGCCATTGCGCGGACCGATCTTCGTCTCATAGGTATCGACGATCGCATCAATCGCCGCCGGATCGATCAGCCCCTTCTGCGTCAGAACGGTTTCGAGCGCCTTCACCCGGGCCTGCACGGCGGAAAAATGATTGTCGTGGTGGTCGTGATCGTGATGATCGCCGTCGTCGGAGTGGGAAGTCATGTTGCTGATCCCTTTTTCCTGATCATTTCAGCATCGGCCAAAGACTGAGAACGAGCAAGACCGCCATTGTGATATTGAACCATTTGAGCCGCACCGGCTCAGATAGCCATTGCCGGAGCGCCGAACCGAAACCCGCCCAGGTCGAGACGCTGGGAACGTTGACGATGGCAAAGCTGGCGCCAACGATGAACACGCTCGTGAGATAGCTCTGCTCGGTCGTATAGGTCGCCATCGCCGTCACGGCCATCACCCAGGCCTTCGGATTGATCCACTGAAACGCCGCCGCCTGCAGGAAAGTCATCGGCACCGCCCCCGCCTTGCCCTCCGACAACGTCCGCGACGTTCCGATCTTCCAGGCGATCCAGACGAGATAGGCACCGCCTGCGAATTTGAGCCCCGTATAAAGCATCGGCACGGAATGCAGCAGCGCGCCGAGCCCAAGGCCGACGGCAATCAGCAGAAACAGAAATCCTGCACCGATACCGAACATATGCGGAATGGTGCGGGCGAAGCCGAAATTCACGCCCGAGGCGAACAGCATCATGTTGTTCGGGCCCGGCGTGATGGATGTCGTGAAAGCAAAAAGAAACAGCGCCAAAAGCGTGTCAGCCTGCATGGAGTCCTCCCGATATTTAGGTCAGGTTAATTGACCTATTGTCAAAGACCACCTGAAACTTGTCATGGTGACAAGAAGCACTCAGCGTGCATACGGAGGAACTTCGAGTTCGAGCAAGCGGCCGACATAACTGCGAACGATTGTGACGAAATCCGCCGGAACGGTTTCGACATGCCGAAGAAGTCTTTCGCTTTTGTCCACTGCCCGGATCTGATCGGCCAGAACCATGCCCAGCGTCTTCAAGCCATCCGGCAACGCCACCTTCGTTGCCCAGACCTGCATATTGCTTGTGATCGGGCAGACGATCACCCGCCGTGATTTCTCATGCATGAGATTGCATGAGATGATCAGGATCGGCCGAATGCCGGACTGCTCGCTCCCTCTGATCGGGTCGAGATCGGCAAGATAGATGTCTCCGGCGGCAGGAATCCTGTCAGTCATGATCGGAAATGCGCTCGGACCCGACATCAGGTCCCCAATCGACAGACTTAGGCTCGTTTTCCCACCCGATGCGGTCCATTTCGGCCACCATTTCCGCCAGCGGCGGAGCCAGTTTAAGCCGTTTCTTTTCAAGGATGGCCTGACCATTGCGAACCGTGAGATCGACGGTATCGCCATCCACCAGGCCAAGTTCATCCATCGCCGCCTTCGGCAACCGGATAGCGGAACTGTTACCCCATTTCGAGATTGTGACCTTGGTCATGCCCGCGCCTCAATGATATACTGTGTATATCACGACGCAGGCATATGAACAATATAACGGTCATTGGCAAGTGAGAGGTCCGGCATGCAACTCCCCATTCCCAACACATCCTTTCCCTCCGGCAAGACCGTCCCCGTGATCGGCCAGGGAACCTGGCACATGGGCGAACGCAAGGCGAGCGCCACCGAGGAAGTAAAATGCCTGCGCCATGGGCTCGATCTCGGCATGACGCTGATCGACACGGCCGAAATGTATGCCGATGGTGGCGCCGAACGGATCGTTGGCGAAGCCATCAAGGGCCGCAGGAATGATGCCTTCGTCGTCAGCAAGGTACTCCCCACCAATGCCAGCCTGAACGGCACGATCAAGGCCTGCGAAGCCAGCCTGAAACGGCTGGGCACCGATCATATCGACCTCTATCTCCTGCATTGGCGCGGCCGCTACCGCCTGGCGGAAACGGTCGAAGCCTTCGAGGGGTTGCGCCAATCCGGCAAAATCGGTGCCTGGGGGGTCTCCAATTTCGATGCCGACGACATGGAAGAGCTGCTCGCGGTCCCCGATGGTGGCCATGCCGCTGCCAATCAGGTGCTCTACAACCTTGCCCGCCGAGGCATCGAATATGACCTGCTGAAGGACAGCCAGAAGCGCGGCATCCCGATCATGGCCTATTCGCCACTCGACGAGGGCCGGCTGATGCGCCACCCCGATCTCATCCACATCGCCAAGGCCCATCAGGCAACCGTCGCCCAGGTCGCGCTGGCCTTCCTGATCCGAAACCCCGGCGTCATCGTCATCCCCAAGACCGCGATGCCGGAACGGGTGCGTGAAAACCGGGCAACTGTGGAAATTCAACTGACCACTGAGGATCTCGCCATCCTCGACAGAGCTTTCCCTCCTCCAGGCAGAAAAATGCCGCTGGAGATGATCTGAACAAACCGTCATCAGACATGAAAAAGGGCGCTCGTGGCGCCCTTTCGTCATTCAAACTGCTGACTGCCTTACATCCCCTGCGGGCCGCGGTTCATCGCCGCGATGCCGGTGCGGCAGACTTCGAGAACGCCGAGCGGCTTCAGGATCGCAACGAACTGGTCGATCTTGGAGGACTTTCCGGTGATTTCGAGAATGAAATGCTCGAGCGTCGCGTCGATCACCTTGGCGTGAAAGGCGTCGGCAAGACGCAGCGTTTCTGCCCGGCTTTCGCCCTGGCCGCTGACCTTGACCAGCGCCACTTCGCGCTCGATCGGCCGGTCATGGCCAAGTTCGGCAGCCCGAACCGTCAGGTCGACGACGCGGTGGACCGGAACGATGCGCTCCAGCTGCGCCTTGATCTGTTCCAGCACGTGCGGCGTGCCGCGCGTGACGATGGTGATGCGTGACAGGTGCGACTGATGCTCGGTCTCCGAAACCGTCAGACTTTCGATATTGTAGCCACGGCCGGAAAACAGGCCAATAACGCGGGCTAGGACGCCGGGTTCGTTGTCGACGAGAACCGAAAGCGTGTGGTTTTCCGCCTTCTCGGTTTCCTTGGCAATGAAATAGGCGGAGCCGGTCGGCTGAAGATGTGCGTTCATGATCGTGTCCTTTTCCTATTCCATCAAACCAGTGCGCGGCCCTTGGCGTCGATCGCATTGGCGACCGCTTCGTCCGTGGCCTCGTCCGGCAGCAGCATCTCGTTATGCGCCTTGCCCGACGGGATCATCGGGAAGCAGTTGGCGAGATTGGCGACGCGGCAATCGAAGATCACCGGCGCCGGGCTGTCGATCATCCGCTGGATGGCAGCATCGAGATCGGCCGGCTTGTCGCAGCGGATACCGACGCCGCCATAGGCCTCGGCCAGCTTGACGAAATCGGGCATGGCTTCGGTGTAGGAATTGGACAGGCGGTTGCCATGCAGCAGCTGCTGCCATTGACGGACCATGCCCATGTACTGGTTGTTGAGGATGAAGATCTTGACCGGCAGATTATGCTGCACGGCGCAGGACATTTCCTGGATGCACATCTGGATCGAGGCATCGCCGGCAATGTCGATGACGAGGGCATCGGGATGGGCGACCTGAACGCCGATCGCCGCCGGGAAGCCGTAGCCCATGGTGCCGAGGCCGCCCGAGGTCATCCAGCGGTTCGGATGTTCGAAACCATAGAACTGGGCCGCCCACATCTGGTGCTGGCCAACTTCGGTGGTGATATAGGTGTCGCGATGCTTGGTCAGCTCATACAGGCGCTGGATGGCATATTGCGGCATGATGACGTCGTCGTTCATCTTGTAGGCCAGCGAATTGCGGCCGCGCCAGCGGACGATGCCTTCCCACCATTCGGCCATGCGTGTCTTGTCGGCATCCTTGCCGGAAGCCCGCCAGACACGAACCATGTCTTCCAGAACATTGCCGATATCGCCGATGATAGGAACATCGACGCGAACGGTCTTGTTGATGGACGACGGATCGATGTCGATATGGATCTTCTTCGAATTCGGCGAAAAGGCATTGAGACGGCCGGTGATGCGGTCGTCGAAGCGGGCGCCGATGCAGACCATCACGTCGCAGTCGTGCATCGCCATATTGGCCTCGAAGGTGCCATGCATGCCGAGCATGCCCAGCCAGTTCTTGCCCGATGCCGGATAGGCGCCCAGTCCCATCAGCGTCGAGGTGATCGGGAAATTGGTCAGCTCGACCAGTTCGCGCAGCAGCTTGGATGCTTCCGGGCCGGAGTTGATGACGCCACCGCCGGAATAGATGACCGGGCGGCGGGCGGTTTTCATCAGCTCGATCGCCTGCTCGATCTGGCGCATGTCGCCCTGCAGCTTCGGCTGATAGCTTTTCTGGATCTTTGCAGCAGAAGGCGGCGTGTAGGTGCCGGTGGCGAACTGAACGTCCTTCGGAATATCGACAACAACCGGGCCCGGACGGCCGGACTGGGCGATGCGGAACGCTTCATGAATGATGCTGGCCAGCTCGTTGACGTCCTTGACCAGCCAGTTGTGCTTGGTGCAGGGCCGCGTGATGCCGACAGTGTCGCATTCCTGGAAAGCGTCGGAGCCGATCAGCGATGTCGGAACCTGGCCAGTCAGGCAGACGAGCGGAATTGAGTCCATCAGCGCATCCTGCAGCGGCGTGACGGCATTGGTCGCGCCCGGACCGGAAGTCACCAGCATGACGCCGACCTTGCCAGTCGAGCGGGCATAACCTTCGGCCATGTGGCCGGCGCCCTGCTCATGGCGGACGAGGATGTGCTGGATATCGTCCTGCTGGAAGATTTCATCATAGATCGGCAGAACAGCACCGCCCGGATAACCGAAAATATGCTCCACACCATTGTCCCTCAGTGCCTGAAGAACAATTTCCGCCCCTGTCATCTGGTTTGCTTCCGTCTGGTTGTCTGTACCGCTCATTGGCCTGTTTCCGTCCATGTTCGCGCTTTGGCTGTATCTTGTTTGAAGGCATAAAAAAAGGCCCCTTGAGGGCCTGGTGTTTTGCGCATGGGTGGCTATCGCCGGATGGTTACACCATCCTGCCCATGCGCCGTCCCACCACAAGAATAACTGCGATATTGATCATGGGCGGGATTGATAAACAGAAATATCCGCTCCGTCAACGTCTTTCCCGAAAACAACCATAACGCGTTTAATTCAACAAAACACGCTCAAGTCCGCGAAACAACTTGTTAAATCCCTTCCGATAATATGGCGCATTCGTGATCAGAGGTTTCCTATTGCTGAACAATGAGCTCCATTCTTCGATCAGCGCCGGAGAGCAGGATCGACGGGATACCCTGAAACGGGGCAACCGTTTCCTCGGCCGCGTCGTTGCGTGCAGTGGTTCGAGGGCAACGATTGCAGCCATTGCCGAAAACGGCGAAACCTCGCTCACCGAATTGTGGTCGGTCGGTCGGCTTATTTCCATCACGGTCGGCGAAAACCGTGTCGTTGCTCTCGTCTACTCGATGCAGACGGCCACCAACGAATGGGGCGAAGAAATCGACAATAAGTTCCGCATCGAAGTGGAACTGATGGGCGAAGTTCATCTGAACCCGAACGGCCGCGAAGAATTCTCCGCCGGCATTACCCAATACCCCTATCTCGGCGCCATTGCGCACCGCATCCGCTCGGCCGACCTTGCCCGCATCTATGATACCGGCAAGAATGACACATGCGTCATTGGCAAGCTGACCCAGGACGATAGCCTTGACGCCGCCATCCATGTGCCCTCGATGCTGTCGAAGCATTTTGCCATCGTTGGCACCACCGGCGTCGGCAAATCGACGGCTGTCAGCCTGCTGCTGCACAAGGCCATCGCCTCGGATCCAAAACTGCGGGTGCTGATCCTTGATCCGCACAATGAATTCGCCGCCGCCTTTCCCGACATCGCCGTTGTCATCGACACCGACAATCTCGATCTGCCCTTCTGGCTGATGAAGCTTGAGGAATTCGCCGAGGTGGTTTTCCGCGGCCGGCCGCCTGTTCCTGAAGAACTCGATATCCTGCGCGATGTCATTCCGGAAGCAAAACGGGCCTTCAAAGGGTCGGCAGACTCCGGATTGGCACGCCGCACCAGCGAAAAGAGCTCGATCACTGCCGATACGCCGGTTCCCTACCGCATGGCCGATCTCTTGGCGATGATCGACGAGCGCATCGGGCGCCTGGAAGGCCGCACCGACAAGCCGCATCTGCGGTCGCTGAAGGTGAAGGTGATCGGCGCGATCAACGATCCGCGCTACAATTTCATGTTCTCGTCGAACACGATCACCGATACCATTCTGGAGACGATCGCGAAGATTTTCCGGATACCAGGCGAAGGCCGGCCGATCACCACGTTTCAGCTTGCCGGCATTCCGTCGGAGGTCGTCAATTCGGTCGCCTCCGTGCTCTGCCGCATGGCCTTTGAAATCGCGCTCTGGAGCAATGGCGGCGTTCACATGCTGGTCGTCTGCGAAGAAGCGCACCGCTATGTTCCGGCCGATGCGAGCCTCGGTTTCGTGCCGACCCGCCAGGCCATTGCCCGCATCGCCAAGGAAGGCCGCAAATACGGCGTCTCGCTGGGCATCATCACCCAGCGTCCAGGTGAGCTTGATCCGACCATCCTGTCGCAGTGCTCGACAGTCTTTGCCATGCGGCTCTCCAACGACCGCGACCAGGAAATCATCCGTTCGGCGATCCCCAATTCGTCGATCTCGACAACCAGTTTCATTTCGTCGATCGGCAATGGCGAGGCAATCGCCTTCGGTGAGGCCGTGGCTGTGCCGATGCGCATGCGCTTTACCCGCGTCGATGAAAAGAGCCTGCCAAAAGCCAACGGCGTCGCCGTCAAGGTGACGGACGAAACCCCCGACACCGTCGATCTGCGCAACGTCGTCTCGCGCATGCGCGCCATGAATGGGCCGGATATTTCCAGCTTCCAGAACGCCTATACGGCAAGCGTCGGCGGGTTCGACAGCAATAACGCGCCGATGGAAGAAACATTCAGCGACCCGAGCAGGTTTGACCGAACCGCTCCCGAGCCTGCAGACGAAACCTCTGAATCGGCTGTCGAACCCTACAATCCCGCCATGCTGCCACGCATGGAACTAGCCAATCCGCAGCTTGAGCGGTTCAACCAGATCCGCAGTCAGCTGTTGTCGGATGAATCGCCGACCCCACCCCGGCCTGATCCATACCGGAGCCCGGCCCGCACCGCGCCGAGTTTTGCCCAGCCCAATCCGGAGCAACCCCGGCCGTCGTTGCGCGAAAGCCTGCTGAAAAAGCCGCTGAGCAGCATCATTCGTAAGTAGTGCGAATACCGGCGATCTCAGGCGCTGGCCGGGTCTAAGCGCAGCCAGCTATCGTCCAGTTGATTGCGAAACCAGGTCATCTGCCGCTTGGCATATTGCCGCGTCGCAGCCGAGGACGTTTCGATCACCTCAGCCTTGCTCATCGTGCCGGACAGCATGGCGGCAATCTGCGGCACGCCGATCGCCTTCATCGCCGGCATTTCCGGCTTGAGGTCAAGCGACAGAAGAGCCTTCACCTCCTCGACAGCGCCACTTTCCAGCATCCCGGCAAATCGGCGGTCGATCCGCTGGCGCAGCAACGCCCGTTCCGGCAGCACGACGATTTTCATGGCGCGATAGGGATCGATGGCGACAGGCCCTTGGCGCGCCTGAAAGACGCGAATGGACTGGCCGGTCGCCTCAAATATCTCCAGTGCACGTGCGATACGCTGCCCGTCGCCCGGCCGCAGCGTTGCCGCCGTTTCCGGGTCCTTCTGCAACAGGACCAGGTGCAGAGCCTCCGCCCCTTCCGTAAGCAACCGTCCCCGCACATCGTCACGTATCACGGCAGGAACGGCCGGCATATCCGACAGGCCACCGGCCAGTGCCTTGAAGTAGAGCCCGGTACCTCCGACGAAGACAGGGATCTTGCCCTCGCTGCGAACTATCTGCAACAGCTCGACGGCGTCGCGGAACCACTCACCGGTGGAGTAATGCCGCGATGCCGGAACATGCCCGTAGAGATGGTGCACAACGCCCTGCATATCCGCTTCGAACGGACGCGCCGTCAACACATGTAGGGTGTCGTAGACCTGCATGCTGTCGGCATTGATCACCACGCCATTGTGCCGTTTGGCCAGCGCAACAGCGAGAGCGGACTTGCCGCTGGCAGTCGGCCCGGTTATCAGGATTGCGTCCTGTCCAATCTCAAGGTTTTTCATCATGGCCTTCGTTGCCACGCTTGTTGCCAATCCGTCAAATCCCGTCCTGACCACAGCGCTCGCCGAGGAGGCTGCAGCCGCCGTCG